>JAWZDV010000055.1:0-116702 GCA_034142505.1 Bacteroides thetaiotaomicron | reverse complement strand
CTCCAGAAATCGACCAGCCAGAGCCCGCCCAGGGAGCCTTCCCCGCTAGGTATGGAATCTCGTGATTTCCCGGCAACTTTATTGGCGGAAAGAAGAATACAAAGAACAAAGCAATTTTAGTTTTTCTTATCGGGTTTTGGTAAGGAAGACGTAAGCGATATAGAGACACTTATACGTAGCGGGTGAGGGGAATGGGGGTGGGGGAGGCGGACGCGTCTGCAGGAGGGTTGGTATCACTTAGGCCGCGGGAAACGGCTTTAAGATTCAGGTGACCATGTTTGAGCTCAGTACCAATATTCCTGATAAAACCTTGGCGCGAGTTTGGTCTCCTGAATCTTGCCCAAAGCCGTTTCACGGGGCCTTAGTGATTCCCCCCTCCGAAGCCAGCGTCCGTCTCCCCCAGCCCCATTCCCCTCACGAACGAATGCACCTTACCATCCGCATCTTTCCTCCCTTCCCCCCCACACATACTCAAAGTTCAGAAAGAACCATGTCAAAGGCCGCTTGTCCTTTCTATTATTCTATGCTAGAATAGATTCATTGTAACAAAGTATGGAAGGAGCGAATCAAAAGTGAAAGAGAGCTTTTGTTTGACGCCCGAGGAGATTAATCCCGTCTGCTTTGCCAACAATCCGAATCTTGCAACAGCCATTCTGGTGGACATCCTGTCGGAGGAACCTGTGCTAACCTATGTCAACATTGGGTTTAGCAACATGACAGGATACCGCTTACAGGATTTAGAGACGGAGGCTGGCGGAAGTATTTGGGCTCTGGTAAAGAGCAGCGACCGGGATTATTTGAAACATACATACAAGATAAAGTACCGGAACCATACGGGATACCAATGCAGCTATCAGCTGTGGACGAGAGAGCGGGACGCTGTCTATGTGATAGACAACGGCTATTTTTTTGAAAACGACAAAGGACAAGCCTGTGCCCTGATGATCTTAACCGATATTACGGGAATGCGGGTCAGCACCGAGGAGGTTGTCAAATGCCGGGAACGGCTGGAGATGGGGCTTCGGTCATCCAATTCCTGCGTGTTCGAGGTGGATTTGCGACTGCAGCTGCACACTTATTTTAAGAACGGCGCCGGGCTGTTTGGAGTCAGCGATGAGAAGATTCTGGAAGATGTGAGGGCATTTGCGAAATTGGACAGTGAGGAATTTCGGACTTCATTGGCGGAATATTTTGCACATCCGGATGACCAGGGGATTGTGGAGGACGCTTATGAGCAGGTGTTAAATGGCCGGGCGGCTTCCTACGAGGCCAGAATGAAGGTGGCCGGCGGCCGGTTTGTCTGGTGCCGGATCAATGTGACGCCGGTATTGGAGGATGGAATTCCGGTGCGTATGATTGGGGTTATCACTAACATCAACCAGATCAAGGCCCGTGCGGACAAATATATGCGGAAGGCGGCCAGAGATCTTTTCACGGGGCTGTACAACAAGCAGCACGCGGAGCTCTTGATCCGAAGCATTCTGTCAGGTTCGAAGGATCAATGCCATGCCATGGTACTGATTGACATTGACAATTTAAAAACTATCAATGATACCTGCGGACATGGGGTGGGGGATGAGGTGATCCGGGATGTGAGCCAGCAGTTGAAACAGATTTTCCGCAGAAGCGATATCATCGGGCGGTACGGAGGAGATGAGTTTCTGGTGCTGATGAAGGATATCTGCGAGATCGACGGTGTGGAGTCCAGGATGCAGGAACTGCTCGGCATGAGCGGCACCTTTCCGGTGACGAAGAGCATCGGTGTTGCCATGTTTCCTGAGGATGGCGTGGATTTTGATTCGCTGGTCAGCTGTGCGGATGAGGCGCTGTACCGTTCGAAGGAAAAAAAGAATACCTATACTATCTATGAGAAACAGCATTAGGAGTAGATAATAATGAGGAGCCATGTTCCGGGGTGGAACATGGCTCCTTTTTAGATGGTCAAGATTCCGCCAGAAACCGTTTTTTGATAAAACGGGCGGCGAAGAGCAGCAGCACCGCGATAATCACAATCACGGCCATGCTGGTGTAGGTGTCCATGTAGACTACAATTTTGCTCCAGGAGGCGCCGGCGATGGCGCCCAGCCATACGAGAACGGTGTTCCAGATGGCGCTTCCGATGGTGGTCAGCACCAGGAAGGACGGCATGTTCATCCGGGCGGTTCCTGCCGGGATGGAGATCAGACTCCGGATAATCGGGATAAACCGGCAGAAGAAGACGGCCGTATTGCCGCGGCGGTTAAACCAGGCGATGGCATCGTCAATATCGTCCGGCTCCAGACGGAGAATCCTGCCAAGGGGGCCGGACAGCAGCTTTTTCAGCCGTTCCGGTTTTAGAAAACGGCCGACGCCGTAGAGGATGATGGCGCCCGCCACCGAGCCGGCGGTGGCGGCTGCAATGACGCCCCAGACACCGAGGTTCGTATAAGTGGTCATAAATCCGCCGAATGTCAGGATGACCTCCGAGGGAATCGGCGGGAATATATTTTCCAGGGCGATGAGTCCGGCGACGCCCAGGTAGCCAAACTGATTCATCATTTCTATAATCCAGGCCTGCATGTAAGAATTTCTCCTTTCAAACTTCTGTGGTTAGTAGTATACCATTATTTTTCAAAAAATATTGTTAAGGATATGCTAGAAAATGAGGGATGGCTGTATTCTCACATTATGACTGCTTTGCCACGAGATCATTCAGCGATTTGAACTGATACCCCATCTCCTCCCATTTGGTTAACAGTTCATCCAGAATTTCCCCGTTGGTTTTTGAGGTGCTGTGGAGAAGGACAATGGCGCCGGGGTGAATCCGGCCAAGAAGCTTTTTGAAGGCTTCCTCCTTGGTCGGCTGTTTATCCTCGTACCAGTCCACGTAGGCCAAGGACCAGAAGAAGGTGTGATAGCCCAGGTCGTTTGCCATTTTTAAATTGCTTTCGCTGTATTTTCCCTGAGGCGGCCGGTAGAATTTTGTCATGGGCTGGCCGGTGGTTTCCTGGTAGAGCGCCTCCAAATCCTGAAGTTCCTTGGCGAAGGATTCCTGGGTGGAGATTTTTGACATATCCGGGTGATGGTAGGTGTGGTTGCCCACGGTGTGTCCCTCGGCCACCATCCGTTTCACCAGGTCCGGGCTGGTGGATATGTAGTTGCCCACAACGAAAAAGGTAGCCGGGACGTTGTGTTTTTTCAGCGCGTCTAAAATGGCGGGGGTGTTGCCGTTTTCAAATCCGGCGTCGAAGGTTAAATAGATTACTTTTTCATCGGTCTGGTCGGCGTAATGTGCGTTGAACTGCTTGAGATAATCAGATGTGGCGTTGGCAATGGGGGGCTTGCCTTCCTCCTGAAAGCTTAAGCCCCAGTTGCCGTCCGCCGATGCCGTCACAGCCTTTGGACGGACGACATCCACGGCTTTTGCAAGTCCTGACCCGAGAACGAAGGACAGGACAAAGATGGGAATGGTTTTCGCGATCTGTTTCACCAGCTTCGCGTTAACATGCGTTGATAGATGTTTTAACATAGAAAACCCCTGAGTATCTTTGTAACAATATATAGGGGGAGTTTTGGTTTTATTCGATAAAACGTACCTTACCGGTCTTGACGGTCTCTTTTTCAGGAGCCGGAGCCGGGTAGCCGAGAGCGGCCATGCCGTAAACGACGTGGCCGGCCGGGATCTCCAGTTCGTCCAGAACTTCACGGATGGCCGGGTGGCCGCAGATATCCTGGAGCTGGTTGATCCAAACGGAGCCGATGCCAAGGGAGTGGGCCGCCAGGAAGATATTCTCCAGGGCGCAGGCATTGTCCTCCTTGCCGTAGGGGCTGGATGCCTCGTTGGAGGGGATGATAAGGGCCTGGGGGCAGTACATATCGTAGCCGTCCCGGTTCAGTTCTTTTTCGATGGCTTTAGCCAGTTTCTGAATCTTTTTGGTGTCCGTCAACACTGTAAACTGCCAGGTCTGGAGACCTCTGGCACTGGGAGCGTAGAGAGCGGCTGTTACGATCTGCTCTAAGTCTCCGCGGGGGATGGGAGTCTGCGTGAAGGCGCGGATGCTTCTTCTGGTTAATAAATTTTCCATAATTGGGTTCATAGATATTACCTCCTGTCTGATGAATGAATCGCTGGTTCTTGGAGTTCCATTTACTAATTTATAGGATAGGCCTGTTTATTTATGATGTCAATACCATCTTTTCTGTAATAGAATATAGAGAGAGGTCAGAATGTTGATTGACAAATCAATGCTTATGAAATATACTTAATAAAGTTCATTTAATAAATAGAGAATGCAAAGCAAAATCAATCATTCGCAGACAATCTCATAAGAGAGAGGGAGACTGGAACTATGAGCATCAGAGACAATTATAATCATACGTTAAAGGCCAGCTATGTCGGGTATATTACCCAGGCGATTGTGAATAACTTTATTCCGCTGTTATTCCTTACATTTCAAAGTACCTTTGAGATATCCTTAGAAAAAATCACCCTGCTGGTAACCATTAACTTTGGAATCCAGCTGCTGGTGGATCTGCTGTCCGCCAAATTTATTGACAAAATCGGATACCGGACGGCGGTGGTGGCGGCCCATATCTTTGCTGCGGCCGGGCTTGCGGGGCTTAGTGTGCTGCCGGATATGTTTCCGAATTCCTATGCGGGACTGCTGTTTTGTGTCTGCCTGTATGCCGTTGGCGGCGGTCTCATCGAGGTGCTGATCAGCCCCATTGTGGAGGCGTGTCCCACGGACAAAAAGGCGGCTGCCATGAGCCTGTTACATTCCTTTTACTGCTGGGGCAGTGTGCTTGTCATTGCCGTGTCCACCCTGTTTTTCATGGTATTTGGCATTGAAAACTGGCGGGCCCTGGCAATGCTGTGGTCGCTGGTGCCGGCCGCCAATGCTATTTTCTTCACCAGCGTGCCCATCAACACACTGACGGAGGAAGGGCAGGGCATGTCCATCAAGAGCCTTTTGAAGGAGAGCAGTTTCTGGGTCTTTGCTTTTATTATGGTTTGCGCAGGAGCATCGGAGCAGGCCATGAGCCAGTGGGCTTCCGCTTTTGCCGAGTCCGGGCTTTTAGTATCTAAGACGGTGGGAGATTTGGCAGGTCCCTGCATGTTTGCCGCCCTGATGGGTGTTTCCCGGATTTTTTATGCAAAATTCAGTGAGAAGATGAATCTGGTAACCTTCATGACGGGAAGCGGCATCCTGTGCGTGTTCAGCTACCTGCTGGCGGCATTTTCCCCAAATCCGTTTTTAGCCCTGGCGGGCTGCGGGCTGTGTGGATTGTCGGTGGGGATTCTATGGCCGGGAGCATTTTCCCTGGCATCGGCTGCCTGCCCGAGAGGCGGAACCGCCATGTTTGCGCTGCTGGCTCTGGCCGGAGACCTTGGCTGTTCCACCGGTCCGACGCTTGTGGGGCTGGTATCGGATACGGCAGGCGGAAGTATCAACGTCGGCCTGATCGCGGCCATCGCGTTTCCGGTGCTGCTGATCCTGGGGTTATTGAGAGTGCGGATTGGAAAAGTGGAACTGGAATAATTCCGCGTAATCGGATATAATGAAGGTATGAGACGAGAAGACACACCTTGGGGGAAACCGTATCATTCCCTGGATTATGAGTTAAAAGAAACCTTTGGCAGAAAAATCTATAAGCTGGCCCTGGATGGCGGGATGACCTGCCCCAACCGGGACGGGACCCTGGGAACGGATGGCTGCATCTTCTGCAGCCACGGCGGTTCCGGGGATTTTGCCGTACCGTTCCACGGGTTTGACGGCGTATGGGAGCAGATTGAGGAGGCAAAGCGGAAGGTCTCGGCGAAGGCGGGGGAGAAAGGCGGATATATTGCCTATTTTCAGTCCTATACCAACACGTACCAGTCGGCGGATTATTTAGGACGGCTGTTTGGACAGGCGATCCGCCACCCGGATGTGGTGGGACTGTCGGTTGGAACGAGGCCGGACTGTCTGCCGGACGATGTGGTGGAGGCGCTGGCATCCTTAAACAGGGAGAAACCGGTGTGGGTGGAGCTGGGGCTCCAGACAATTCATGACGAGACGGCAGAGCGGATTGGACGGGGATATGAGACGGCCTGTTTTTATGATGCTTACCGGCGTTTGAAGGAGGCGGGGCTGACGGTGGTGGTCCATGTGATTCTCGGATTGCCGGGGGAGAGCCGGAAGGAGATGTATGAGACGGTGAAGGCCCTCGGCGAGATTCAGGTGGACGGAGTTAAGCTGCAGCTGCTCCATGTGCTCCGGGGGACTCCGCTTGCCAGGATGTATGAGGAGCAGCCGTTTCCCGTGTTTACGCTGGAAGAATACGTGGATACGGTGATTGACTGCGTGGCGCTGCTTCCGCCGGAGACAGTCATCCACCGGATCAGCGGGGACGGGCCGAAGTCCCTGCTTGTGGCGCCGGAGTGGAGCGGCAATAAACGGCTGCTGTTAAACACCATGGCGCGGCGGTTTAGGGAGCGGAACGTGCGGCAGGGGGATGGGATTCTGCTGGAGAATGGAACCGTGGTAGTAACAAATGGAACGTGAATGGTCAGACAGAAGGTCTATTGGATCTTAGTCAGAATAGAAAGAATGGGAAGGGTAGAAGAGACATGCAAAAAATCGTAGATGCAAGAAACATCCCGTGTCCGGGACCGGTGATCGAGGCCAAGAAGGCGCTTAAGGACATGAAGGAGGGCACGCTTTTGGTGCTGGTGGACAACGCGGTGGCAGTCCAGAATTTAACAAAGCTGGCCAACTTTATGAAGCTGCCGGTGACTTCCGAAAAACAGGAGGACGGCACGCTGCAGGTAGAGTTTTTGGTGGCGGCGGACACGAAAGAACATGCCGGGAAAGACGTGGATTCCGAGGTGGTTTCCTGTACTCCTGACAGCCGGAAGAAAGGTCTGGTGGTAGTCCTTTCCTCTGATCATATGGGCGAGGGGGACGAGACCTTAGGGAAAGCTTTGATGAAAGGCTTTGTCTATGCACTGACCAATTTGGACCGGCAGCCGGAGACCATCTTACTGTACAATGGCGGAGCCAGATTGTCGGTGGAGGGCTCCGATTCCCTGGAGGACTTAAAGCTGCTGGAAGCCCAGGGGGTGGAGATATTAACCTGCGGTACCTGCCTTAACCACTATGGCTTGACGGAGAAACTGGCCGTGGGCGCTGTCACCAATATGTATGAGATTGCGGAGAAAATGACAGCCGCCGCATCCATCGTGAGACCGTGACAGGCAGGAAGCCGGACGATGCAGATTCCTGCTTCATCGGGCGTACCGCCCCGGACGAATTTTCATAGATTTATTGACAAATCACGGAAACCGTTCTATAATTCTCTCATTGTAAAAGTTAGCAAAACGGGTTTACTTGAATATTAATACATAAATTGTAACTGTAAATGATTCAAGTTGAATGAGGAGGAATGAAAATTATGGCAGACGTGAAAGCAGTCGAGACCGCAGCAAAGGTGGAAAAGAAAGCAGAAGCGCCAGTAGAAAAAGCGCCGGCAAAGGCAGCAGCTTCCGCTAAGAAAGCAGAACCGGCAAAAGCAGCAGAGCCAGCAAAGGCAGCAGCCCCGGAAGTTCAGAAAGAGGAAGCCGCGAAGAAGGCACCTGCAAAGAAAGCTCCGGTTAAAAAAGAGACCGTAAAGAAAGAACCAGTGAAAAAAGAAGCGGCAAAGAAGGAAGTACCTGCTAAGGCAGAGGCGCCTGTGAAGAAGGAAGTTCCTGCAAAGAAAGAAACCGCAGCAGCCAAGAAGCCGGCGGCTAAAAAGGCAGAGCCGAAGGCAAGCGTAACCATCGAGTACGCTGGCAAATCCGTTGTGGCAAAAGACATTCTGGCACAGGTAAAGAAGGACTTTGCAAAGGCTAATAAAGGCGTAGCCATCAAGTCCATCGATATCTATGTAAAACCGGAAGAGTCCGTTGCTTACTACGTGGTAAACGGCATCGGTTCCGACGACTACAAGATTTATTTATAAGCAGCAATTTATCCTACATAAGGCAGACAACAAAAAAAGAAAAGTACTGGTATATATATAGGCCATATGCCTGGGGAGATCTCAGGCGTATGGCTTTTACCGTGTGCATCCAAGCGGAACGTATCATGGACGAAATTCATGATATCATATGTTTGCCGTAAAATATGATTACCGGGGAGACAAATGAGTACATGAATGAGTGGAAACCAAAGCTATGTACCTGCATGAAAGGTTACAATAAAAAACAGTTTGGAAAAGATGTGGCGGCCGGAATTCTGGTGGCGGTCATCGCCTTCCCGCTGTCGGTGGCTCTTGCCATCGCTTCGGGACTGAGCCCGGAAAAGGGGCTCTACACCGCCATCATCGGCGGTTTTCTGGTGTCGGCCCTCGGAGGCAGCCGGGTCAACATCGGAGGAGCCACCGCGGCCACGGTGATGACCGTATTTACCATAGTGGAAGAATTCGGCTTATCCGGTCTGGCCGTGGCTACCATCATGGCCGGCCTGATTCTGATTGCCATGGGCTTTTTAAAAGTGGGTGCCTTACTGAAATACATACCGAAGACCATCACCCTGGGCTTTACGGCGGGGATTGCCATGGGCATCTTCTCCGGTCAATTGAAAGGATTTCTCGGATTGGATATGGGCGCGGTCCCGGTAAAAGTGCTGGACAAATTCGTCGCCTATGCCAAAGTGATCGGTACCGTGGATGGAAGCACGCTGCTGATTGGCCTGCTGTCCATAGGGATCTTAATTCTGCTGCCCAAGGCTACATCCAAAATTCCAGGTTCCCTGGCGGCCATTCTGGTGACAACGCCGATTGTAACCTTCAGCCCTGTCAAGGTGGACACGATTCACAGCGTTTACGGAAATCTGCCGTCCCACTTCCCGGCATTTACCGTGCCAGAGATCAATCTGGAAATGGTGGAAGATGTAATTCCCGCCGCCTTCACCTTGGCGCTGTTAATCGCCATCGTGTCCCTGCTGGCCTGCGTGGTGACGGATGGACTGACGGGAGAGCGTCATAACTCCAACCAGGAATTGATCGCGGAGGGGGTTGCCAATGTGTTCTGCGGATTTTTTGGAGCCGTTCCCGTGGCGGGGGCGGTGGCCAGAGCATCCAACAGTGTGAAAAGCGGCGGGAGAACACCGGTGGCCGGAATGGTCCACAGCGTGGTGGTACTGCTGATTCTGCTGTTACTCATGCCCCTTGCCGGCTATATTCCCATTCCCACACTGGCCGCCATCTTGATCATGGTGGCGTACAATATGAGCAGCTGGCAGGAATTTGTGTATATGGCAAAGCATGCGCCAAAATCGGATTTTATTGTGCTGATGGGTACTTTTCTGGCCGGTGTGTTTGTGGACCTGCTGTTTGCAGTGGAGGTGGGAGTCATCATTTCGGCCGTGCTGTTCATGAGACGGATGTCGGATGTAACCAGCGTGCGAAGCTGGGAGTATGTATCGGAGGAAGGTCCCGGCGGGGACCCGGAAAGCCTGAGCCTGCGGGTGGTGCCAAAGAATACCATGGTCTATGAGATTGAGGGGCCGGTCTTCTTTGCCACGGTAGACTTACTGATGAATATCACCGCCGCGCCTGAAACGAAGGTGATGATCCTGCGGATGAGAAGCGTGCCTTCTATGGATATCACGGCGCTGCGGAGTATGGAGGGACTGCTGGAACGCTGCCGGAAAAAAGGAATCACCCTGGTGCTGTCCCATGTGATGGAGCACCCGATGGCCGTGATGGAAAAGGCTGGTTTCTTAGAAAAGGTGGGAGCGGAGAATCTCTGCGCCAACATTGACGAGGCATTGGCCCGGGCGGAGGGGTTGACCGAATAGGAACAAGTAACTAATTGAATGATAAATGGAGCTGGAACGAGAGATGACAGAGGAGACAGGTGTAAGATTGCCGGAAGCATTTAAGGAAAAGATGAGAGCGCTTTTAGGGGAAGAGTACCCGGCGTTTGAGGAGAGTTATGAGAAGGAGCGGGTGCAGGGACTGCGCATCAATCTTTTGAAGGCAGAGCAGCAGGAAGCGGCCAATCGCCTGACCGGCATGTTTGGGCTGAAAAAAATTCCCTGGGCGGCAGAGGGCTATTACTATGATGGCGGCACCCGGCCGGGAAAGCATGCTTACCACGAGGCGGGACTCTATTATATCCAGGAGCCAAGCGCCATGGCGGTGGTGGAGCTGCTGGACCCGCAGCCGGGGGATTGTGTGCTTGATTTATGCGCCGCCCCGGGGGGCAAAAGCACCCAGATCGCAGGGCGGCTTCAAAACCGGGGATTTCTCCTAAGCAATGAGATTCACCCGGCCAGAGCCAGAATCCTGTCTCAGAATATCGAACGGCTGGGGATTGCCAACGCAGTGGTGGCCAATGAGGACAGCGGCCGCCTGGCCGGTTATTTCCCATCCTTCTTTGACAAGATTGTGGTGGACGCCCCCTGTTCCGGCGAGGGGATGTTTCGGAAGGACGAGGGAGCCAGAGCAGAGTGGAGCCCGGACAATGTGAGACTTTGCGCCAGACGCCAGCAGGAGATTCTGCACAATGCGGCCGGGATGCTGAAAGCCGGCGGCCGTCTCGTCTACTCCACCTGCACCTTTTCCCCGGAAGAAAATGAGGGCAGTATCGAAGCGTTTTTACAGGCTCACCCGGAATTTCGGATTGAGCAGGTACATGCCTGTGGTCAGTTCAGCCCTGGCCGGCCGGACTGGGTAGATGGCGGCCGCCCGGAACTGGCGTACACATACCGCATCTGGCCTCATAAGGTGGAAGGGGAGGGCCATTATCTGGCGGTCCTTAAAAAAGAAGGAATTGCAGCAGAGGAGAAACGGAAAATGCCGTCCTACGTGAAGGACAAGGCGGTGCTGAAAGAATGGCGGAAATTTGCGGATTCCCTGTGGGCATCAGAAGAGCAGGCAAAACTTGGTTGGGAAGACCATCTCATTTTGTTTGGAGACCAGTTGTATGCCCTGCCGGAAGCAATGCCTGATGATAGAGGGTTAAAGATCGTAAGACCAGGCCTGCATTTAGGAACCATGAAGAAGAACCGGTTTGAACCATCCCATGCCCTGGCTCTGCATCTTAAGCGGGATCAGATCACCCAATGGTACAATTTGGATTCGAATTCCGACCAGACAGCCCGCTACTTAAATGGGGAAACGCTGCCGCTGCCGGAAATCCAGGTGGGAACTCAAGTGGCCCTCAAAATGGTAAATCAGGTGGAAACTCAGCTGGAAACCGAGGCCCGAAAACCTGCCGCATCTGACTGGCACGTAACCGGCAAAGGCTGGGTATTGATGCTGGTGGACGGCTATTCCATCGGCTGGTCGAAGCTGGCCGGCCAGACCTTAAAGAATCACTATCCCAAAGGTCTGCGCCGCCCCCTTGTTTAATTGGAAAAAACAAACTTCATATCATCCGGAAGAGGGGCTTCAAACCGAAGCTCCTTTTTGGTGAGCGGATGTTGGAATTCCAGCCGGAAGGAGTGCAGCGCCTGCCGCCCGATATACCGGTAATCCGGACAATACAAAAAATCTCCTGGCAGCGGATGTCCGATCTCCTTCATATGAACCCGGATCTGGTGTGTCCGCCCTGTCTCCAGCTGAATCTCCAGCAGTGTACAGTCCACTTCCGGGTTATAGTGGAGTGTCTGGTAATGCGTGCAGGCATACTCCCCGCGCTCAAAATCTACACACCGCTCAATCGTAGAGCCATCGACCCTTGCAATAGGCGCTGTCACCGTTCCAGCCCCATCGATCCGCCCGTTCACAACAGCCAGATACGTCCTGTGAATCTCCCGGTCCGCCACCATTCGCGACAAGATGGCCGCACTCAATCCATGCTTTGCCAAAATCAAAAGCCCTGTGGTATCCCGGTCCAGCCGGTTGATCACCCGGTACACAAACGGTTCGCCCTTCTTAGCAAAATAATGGGCCACCCCATTTGCCAGCGTACAGTCATAATTTCCCTGGGACGGGTGAATCGGTACATTGGCGGCTTTGTTGAGAACCAGAAGATCCTCATCTTCATAGACAATCGAAAGTTCCATGGGAACCGGCACAATCTGTTCTGAAGGTTCCAATTCCACCAGCCGGATATCCAACTGTTCTCCGGATTGCAGATGGTGCGTCGTGTAGACGGGCGTTCCATCTACTGTGATCCCATTCTCTGTTTTTCGCAGCTGCACCAGCAAATGTCTGGAATACCCTTCCGCTTTCAAAAACTTCTCCACGGTCCAGCCGTCATATTCTGTTGTGATTCTATAAGTCAGTATTTTTTTCATACCCATCATTCTATCACGCTTCGTGTTTTCCGTCCAGCGGCAGCCGATCCCATTTTCCGTCCAGCAGCCGATTGACAACCCCGGATAGATGTGTATAATAGTAACCATTCAGACGGCACATATTCAGGCCGAAAAAGACCGGTTGCGGTCTAAACCCATATTCCCCAAAAAGGAGTGATCATCATGAATGAAGAATTATACGAACTGCTGGAAGCAGCATTTGCCAAACATCACATCGAGGAGGAGGTAGAAGACGTTCTTCTCGACCTTGCGGAAATGATGGCGGAACAGAACATCCTGGGAAAAGAAATCATCTGTAAGGAAAAGATCGGCCGTACCACGCTGGAAGTCACCGGCATCTGCGAGGCGGACGAAGAGAACCCCGACGAAGCCAGTGTCTATATCAAGACCCTGGACATCGCCGGAGAAGTATTTGAGATCAATGACTATCTACTGTAACGCTGTAACCTTGGCAGCCGGCCCGGTGTCTGTCTGAGCGGCTGCATTTGCCGGCCGTTATTCCTTCAAATGCTTGCTCTTGCTGGCCGCATGGTCCACAATGGAATCTGTCTTAAGGAAACTGGCCCGCTTGATGCTGTCAATTCCGAACTTGTCCCGGATGCTGTCAACGGCCTTCTCAAACTGTTCCATCCGCTGGTCTTTACCGGTATCAAACAGGCTCATCTGGCAGTAATCATCATTGGAAATCCGGCTGGCCCGAACCCCGATGAGCCGCAGCGGCGTAAAATCCCAGGACTCCTTCAACAGCCTGCAGGCGTTCTGGTAGATCACCGAGGTGGAGTCGGTGGGAGAGTGCAGGGTCAGCTGGTGGGACTGATTGTGAAACTGCCAGTCCCGAAGCTCCACACAGATGCAGTTGCACACCACATGGTCGCTTCGAAGCCTGGCTCCCACGGTCTCGCACAGTGACAGCACCACCTGGCAGGCCGTCTCGTAGTCCGACACGTCCCGGGACAGGGTCGTGCTGTTGCCATATCCCTTGTTGACCGGTTCCCGTTCCGCCACCGGCTCGTCGTCAATGCCGTTGGCATAATTGTGGATTAGTTCCGCATACTTATTCCCCAGATGGGCGCGCAAAAGCCGCACGTCACTCTTCGCCAGATCCCCAATGGTATTGATCCCCATGGAAATCATCTTCTTCTCCGCCGCGCCGCCCACAAAGAACAGTTCACGGACAGGCATCGGCCACATCTTTTCCGGCACTTCTGAAAGCCACAGACTGTGGCACCGGTCCGGTTTCTTAAAATCCGAAGCCATCTTGGCCAGCAGTTTGTTGGGCGCCACGCCCACATTGACGGTGAAGCCCAATTCGCGTTTCACCCGCTCCCGAATCTGCCGCGCCACGTCCATCGGTTCCCCAAACAAATGAATGGTCTCAGTCATATCCAAAAATGCCTCGTCAATACTGAACTTCTCAATATCCGGCGTGTATTCTTCCAACAATTGAACCAGCTTCCTGGAATTCTCAATATAAATCTCAAACCGGGACGGCACCACCGTAAGCCCCGGACATTTCTTAAGGGCCTGTACAAGTGGTTCCCCGGTGGTAATCCCATAGGCTTTCGCCGAGGTGGATTTTGCCAGCACGATTCCATGACGCGATTCCCGGTCGCCGCCTACCACAGCCGGAATCGTCCGCAGATCCAGCGCCTCCGGGTCCTTCGACAGCCGGTACACTGACTCCCAGCTCAAAAACGCCGAATTCACATCGATATGAAAAATAACCCGCTGCCGCTCCATGAAATACACCTGCCTTTCTGACTACTAGTATACCAGAATATATGTTCGATTAAAAGGCTGAAACGAAACTTTTTTACCAGAAATCTAATATTCATACAATAAAAGCAAACTTTCTGTAATTTCTATAAACTCAATGCATTATCTGTAAAAAAATCGTAATATCTCTTAAGAAGAATTCAATTGAAGATAGTAATCAGGCGGATTACAATGGTAATAGATACCAAAAGTGATTTGTATATATGGCCGGTGATACTGGCAGCAGCTGGAACCGGGACGGAAAGGGGCGAAATTATGAAAAAAAGAGCAGTAGCACTGCTGCTTACTTTGTGTATGGCTATGGGGATGAGTATCAGCGCCAATGCAGCAGAAACAAAAATCGAAAAAGTGGAGATTGAATTCTCGTGGGACAACGAACCCGAACAGGGCGAACGTCCGGGCAACGTAAGCGCCAAGTCCAAAAGCGACAAGTACCGTGTAGGTGATGTCTATTATAACAACGACATCGACGATTACTGGCAGCTGGGGGACACACCGGAGGTGGTAGCGGTCATCCACGCGGCCAACGGCTATCGTTTCAGTTCTACAAGCAGAAGCTATTTTACAATTTCAGGCCAGAATGCAAAATATAAACGGGCCAAAACCTTTGACAGCGGCACCACGTTGGAGCTGACCGTGACATTTCCACAGCTGACAGGAAGGTTACAGCAGGTGGAGAACAATTACTGGGAGGACAATATCGCGGTCTGGGACGATATGGAGAGCGCTAAAAGCTATGAGATCCGCTTGTACCGTGATGACAAGCTTCAGACAACCGTGAAGAGCGACAGGGCCAGCTACGATTTCTCCGGCATGTTTACAAGAGAAGGCGAGTACAGCTTTAAGGTGAGAGGAATTGCCAGATACAATGGCAAGGCCGGCGACTGGTCGGAGATGTCGGATTACAATTTCATCTCGGCCAGACAGGCGCAGAGTACGCCTATCAGCGGCGGCTGGCAGCAGGATTCGAAGGGCTGGTGGTATGCGTTCAGCGGCGGCGGTTATCCGGCATCCACCTGGCGTGAGATCAACGGAGCCTGGTATTACTTCAATAAGAGCGGATATATGGTAACCGGGTGGCAGAACCTGGATGGAAACTGGTATTATTTAATGCCGAGCGGAGCGATGGCGACCGGATGGCAGTTTATCAATAACAGATGGTATTATTTAAACAACAGCGGCGTGATGCTGACCGGGTGGCAGGATATCGGCGGCCGCCGGTATTTCCTGGACGGCAGCGGAGCGATGATGACCGGATGGCAGTATATCAACGGCAGCTGGTATTGCTTCGACGCATCCGGCGCCTTATATACCAGTACCAGAACTCCGGACGGCTTTTACGTGGATTCTTGGGGAATCTGGAGATAACAGAACTGCAAAAAACAGGGTGTTTCTGACCCTGTTTTTTGTTTGGCACGAATAAGACACCTGCCGGCAGAATAGGATAGATAATAAACCAACCAGGATGGGAAGTCCTTTGAAATCATTTTTCCTCACGTTGTTATCTATCCTCCTGTCCCTGCAGTTGTGCCTCACACCCGCGTTTGGGGAGACAGACGGGGAACCGGAAAAGAGCGATTTAAAACTTAACGCCCAGTCCGCAGTTTTGATGGATGCCGCATCGGGGCGTATTTTGTATGGAAAAGAGGAACTTTTGCAGCGGCCCATGGCCAGCACCACCAAGATCATGACCTGCATCCTGGCCCTGGAAAATGGAACTCCTGATGATGTGGTGAAGGTCTCCTCCAACGCCGCCGGCCAGCCTAAAGTCCACCTGGGGGCATCCACGAATGAGACGTTCCACTTAAACGATCTTCTCTATTCCCTGATGCTGGAATCCCACAACGATACGGCGGTGATGATAGCGGAGCATATCGGCGGCGACGTAAAAGGATTTGCAAAGATGATGAACCAGAAAGCCAGAGATCTTGGCTGTGAGAACACCTTCTTCATCACTCCAAACGGTCTGGATGCCATGGAGACCGATGCGTCGGGAAAGGAACAGATTCACAGCACTACGGCAGCAGATTTGGCCCGGATCATGTCTTACTGCGTGTGGGAGTCCCCCAAGCGGGAAGAATTTCTGACCATCACCCAGACCCAGAATTACTATTTCACGGACCTGGAGGGAAAACGCAGCTTCAACTGCACCAACCACAACGCCTTTCTTTCCATGATGAACGGCATGCTCTCCGGCAAAACCGGGTTTACCGGAGGCGCCGGTTACTCCTATATTGCTGCTATGGAAGATGGCGGCCGCCAGTTTGTGGTGGCCCTTCTTGGCTGCGGCTGGCCGCCCCATAAAACATGGAAGTGGTCCGATACCCGGGCGCTTTTCAACTATGGCCTGACGAATTACCAATACCGGGAAGTTTACCGGGAACAGAACTTAAAACCCATTCCCGTGGAAAATGGCATCGGCGCCGATACCGGTCTTGACCAGACCGCATACACCGGCCTCACAATGAATTTGACCGACGAGGAGAAGACCTTGAAGCTTCTGATGAGAGAGGGCGAGAAGGTCCAGATGTCCACCGACATCCCCAAAAAACTGAAGGCCCCGGTCAGGGCCGGAACCGTGATCGGCAGCATTACCTATTATCTGGAGGAAGAACCGGTTAAGGTGTTCCCTGTCTATGCCAAGGATAATGTGGAGGAGGTAACGCTTAGCTGGTGTATCGGCCATATTCTGGATCAATTTTTGATCCGGTGCTAGAATCGACTCATAATTTCATAATCATTCTATAAACCCCCTCTTTTCGAGCCCAATGTTCTACATGCAGAACAGGGATTTTGAACAGGGGGTGTCTTATCTTGTAAAAAAACACGGGATTTTCCATTATTTCACTAAAAACAACTTGAAAAATTGCCCAATTAGTAATACAATTATAATCGGCAGAAATTTGGATTTACTGTATGATAGTTTGTTAAAGACATAACAATCATACGTCAAATATTTAAAAATGGAGGATAGCAAAATGAGTAATTCAGCACAAACATCAGCAAGTAACCGCATCAACGCCTTACTTGATGATAACAGTTTTGTTGAAGTCGGCGCCTATGTGACAGCCAGGAATACCGATTTTAACATGACAGGCAAGGAAACACCTGCCGATGGCGTCGTAACCGGATATGGTACGATCGAAGGCAGCCTTGTTTATGTGTACAGCCAGGACGCTTCTGTTATGGGCGGTTCCATGGGCGAGATGCACGCAAAGAAAATCTCCAATATTTATGAGCTCGCCATGAAGATGGGAGCGCCGGTCATCGGTCTTATTGACTGTGCAGGCTTAAGGCTTCAGGAAGCCACCGACGCTCTTCACGGATTTGGGGAGCTTTACAAAAGCCAGACGATGGCATCCGGTGTGATTCCACAGATCTCCGCTATTTTCGGCATCTGTGGGGGCGGTATGGCAGTTTCCGCGGCGATCACAGACTTCACCTTCATGGAAGGCAAGTCCGCGAAACTGTTCGTCAATTCTCCAAACGCCATTGACGGCAATTATACATCCAAGTGTGATACCTCCTCGGCGGCTTTCCAGAGCGAGGAAGTGGGACTGGCTGATTTTGTGGGCGATGAGACCACGATTCTCTCTGAGATCAGAACCTTGGTGTCCATCCTTCCGGCCAACAACGAGGACGACATGTCCTATGACGAGTGTGCCGATGATTTAAACAGAGTTTGTGCAGGTCTTGACAGTTTGGTGGAAGATCCGGCACTGTCCTTATCCACCATTTCCGATGATAGCTTCTTTATGGAAGTGAGAGCGGCCTATGCACCTGCCATGGTGACAGGTTTCATCCGTTTGAACGGGACAACCGTGGGCTGTGTGGCCAACCGCACCGCAAGCTATGACGAGAAGGGTGAGAAGAAAGCAGAGTATGAGGCAGCGCTTACATCCAGAGGCTGCAAGAAAGCGGCAGATTTTGTGAACTTCTGTGACGCGTTCAACATTCCGCTGCTGACCCTGGTCAATGTAAAGGGCTACGCATCCAGCATGTGCAGCGAGAAGCATATGGCGAAATCAGCCGGCAGACTGACTTATGCATTTGCAGACGCCAGCGTGCCGAAGGTAACCGTGATCGTGGGCGAAGCTTACGGAACCGCTTACTTAACCATGTGCAGCAAATCCATCGGCGCGGACATCGTTTACGCATGGCCGAACGCATCCATCGGTATGATGGACGCCACCGCCGCGGCGAAGATTATGTACGCGGAGGAGATTGCCGGTGCGGCTGACAGCGTTTCCCTGATTTCCGAGAAGGCAGCTGAGTATCAGGCATTGCAGTCCAGCGCGGTTGCTGCTGCAAAGAGAGGTTATGTGGATGATATCATCCAGGCGGCCGACACCAGAAAACGTGTCATTGCAGCCTTTGAAATGTTATTCACAAAGAGAGAGGAACGTCCAGCTAAAAAACACGGCACGGTCTAAAACGAGGTGACAGGTATATGAAACAGAATAGAAAACGAGTGGTATTGGGAATATGCATGGCAGTCTGCCTCCTTTCCCTGTCTGCCTGCGGGGCAGCAAATGGCAAGTCCTCTTCCGTGGACCCGTCTATGGCCTCCGCATTGGAACAGCAGACGGCAGGACTTCTGGAGAACATTGCATCCATCCCGGCGGCACAGATGAGCATGGTCATTGAGCAGAACCGTGCCGGCGGAGCTGAGGCACTGGCAGCAGGTCTTGAGAGTTACCAGACCATGGCAGATGACTTAGGCGCTTTTGTCTCCACAGGCGACGGAACGGTGGAGGAGACGGCCGACGGTTACAGCATTACCGTAAACAGCCAGTTTGCCAAACGCCAGGTGGAATTTGAGATTACCCTGGACAAGGATATGGTCAATATTACGTCCATGTCTTTCAATCCGGTATACACCACAGGTGAGAAGCTGTCAAAGGCAGGCATGAACACCTTGATGGGTATGGGCACCGTATTTATCGTCTTGATCTTCATCAGCCTTTTGATTGGCTGCTTCCGCTACATCAACCAGTGGGAAGAGAAGATGAAGAACAAAAAGAGTGGCGGGGCGGCACCGGCAGTGAGTCCGGCGGCAGCACCTGCAGTCCGGACAGATGACAATCTGGTGGATGACTTGGAACTGGTGGCAGTGATCACAGCGGCCATCGCGGCAAGCGAGAACACTTCGGCAGACGGACTGGTGGTCCGCTCGATCCGGCGCGCATCGGCAGGCAAGTGGAAACGCGCGTAATCAATTGACGAGCTACATTTAACAAAATCAGGAGGATTATTTTCATGAAAAATTATACTATTACAGTGAATGGTAATGTTTACGAAGTAACCGTAGAAGAAGGCGTTTCCACAGGCGCACCGGTGGCAAGAGCAGCAGCTCCGGCCGCACCAAAGGCAGCGCCGGCGGCAGCTCCAAAAGCGGCTCCGGCCGGGGCTGCTGGCTCCGTCGTGATTCCGGCTCCCATGCCAGGCAAAATCCTGGGCGTAAAGGCAGCTGTCGGACAGGCTGTAAAGAAGGGCGATGTAGTCGTAGTTCTGGAAGCCATGAAGATGGAAAATGAAATCGTAGCTCCTTCCGATGGAACTGTGGCAAGTGTGAACGTATCCACTGGCGATTCCGTAGAAGCTGGTGCCACACTGGTTACATTAAACTAGGATAACGCGTTAGAAACGCAAGTCCAAATGGAGGGATTGACATGGATTATATTACAAGTACATTGGGGAATCTTCTTCAGCAGACAGCATTTTTCAATCTGACCGGTGGCAACTTACTGATGATCGGCGTGGCCTGTGTATTCCTTTACCTGGCTATCAAGAAGGGATTTGAGCCTCTTTTGCTGGTTCCGATCGCGTTCGGTATGCTGCTGGTAAATATTTACCCACAGATTATGGCGACACCTGAAGAGTCATCGACAGGTATCGGCGGTCTGCTTCACTACTTCTTCTTATTAGATGAGTGGAGTATTTTACCTTCCCTGATATTCATGGGCGTTGGCGCCATGACGGATTTTGGTCCGTTGATTGCCAACCCGAAGAGCTTCCTGTTAGGCGCGGCGGCTCAGTTCGGTATTTATTCTGCTTATTTTATGGCTATATTTATGGGCTTCAACGAGAAAGCGGCGGCAGCCATCTCCATCATCGGCGGTGCTGACGGCCCTACCTCCATCTTCCTGGCAGGCAAATTAGGCCAGTCCGGTCTGATGGGACCGATTGCGGTGGCAGCTTACTCTTATATGGCTCTGGTTCCGATTATCCAGCCGCCGATTATGAAGCTGCTGACCACGGAAAAAGAGAGAAAGATCAAGATGGAGCAGCTCCGTCCGGTATCCAAGCTGGAGAGAATCTTATTCCCGATTATTGTTACCATCGTGGTATGTATGATTCTGCCATCCGTGGCTCCGCTGGTTGGTATGCTGATGTTAGGTAACTTATTCAAAGAGTCAGGCGTGGTAAACCAGTTGACAGAGACGGCTTCCAACGCTCTGATGTACATCGTGGTAATTCTGCTGGGAACTTCCGTTGGTGCAACCACCAGCGCGGAAGCATTCTTAAACGCAGATACCTTAAAGATCGTTCTGCTGGGTCTGATTGCATTCGCGGTTGGTACGTCGGCAGGTGTGCTGTTCGGCAAGCTGATGTGCAAGGTGACCGGCGGCAAGGTGAATCCTCTGATCGGTTCCGCCGGTGTATCCGCAGTACCGATGGCGGCCCGTGTCTCCCAGAAGGTGGGAGCCGAGGCAGATCCGACCAACTTCCTTCTGATGCACGCCATGGGTCCAAACGTGGCAGGTGTAATCGGTACGGCAGTGGCGGCAGGTACTTTTATGGCGATCTTCGGTGTGAAGTAAGATTAAATATTAACTAGGAGGTAATAAAATGGCAGTGATAGAGAAAAAGCCGGTTAAAATCGTGGAAACCGTCCTTCGTGACGCCCACCAGTCTTTAATCGCAACCAGAATGACGACTGAGCAGATGCTGCCGATCGTTGACAAGATGGACAAGGTCGGCTACCATGCGGTAGAGTGCTGGGGCGGCGCAACCTTCGATGCTTCCCTGCGTTTCTTAAAGGAAGATCCGTGGGAGAGACTGAGAAAATTAAAAGCCGGATTTAAGAATACCAGACTCCAGATGCTGTTCCGTGGACAGAACATTCTGGGTTACAACCATTATGCAGATGACGTGGTGGAGTATTTCGTACAGAAGTCAATCGCCAACGGCATTGACGTGATTCGTATTTTCGACTGCTTGAACGATATCCGCAACTTACAGACAGCCGTGAAAGCATGTAATAAAGAAAAGGGAGAGGCGCAGGTCGCTCTGTGTTATACTCTGGGAGATGCCTATACCTTGGATTACTGGAAAGACATTGCCAAGAGAATCGAGGACATGGGCGCTGATTCCTTGTGTATCAAGGATATGGCCGGTCTTCTGACCCCTTATCAGGCACAGGAACTGGTGGGCGCGCTGAAGGCATCCACCAAGCTTCCGATTGACTTACACACCCACTATACATCCGGTGTGGCTTCCATGACTTACTTAAAAGCAGTGGAGGCAGGCTGCGATATCATCGATACCGCAATGTCCCCATTTGCACTGGGAACCAGCCAGCCGGCTACCGAGGTTATGGTGGAGACCTTCCGGGGAACTCCGTATGACACCGGTTTCGACCAGAACCTGCTGGCAGAGATCGCCGACTACTTTGCTCCGATGAGAGAAGAGGTGTTAAAGAGCGGCCGCCTGAATCCGAAGGTGCTTGGCGTTAATATCAAGACCTTACAGTATCAGGTTCCGGGCGGTATGTTATCCAACCTGATCGGCCAGTTAAAGGAAGCCGGCAAGGAGGATAAGTACAAAGAAGTGCTGGAGGAGATCCCGAGAGTGCGTAAAGACTTCGGCGAGCCGCCGTTAGTTACTCCGTCTTCCCAGATCGTAGGTACGCAGGCTGTTATGAACGTAATCAGCGGAGAGCGTTACAAGATGGTTCCGAAGGAGTCCAAGAAGATCATGCTTGGCGAGTTCGGCCAGACGGTAAAACCGTTCAACCCGGAGGTTCAGAAAAAGATCATCGGCGACGAGACGCCGATCACCTGCAGACCGGCAGATTTGATTCCGCCGCAGCTGCCGCAGTTCGAGAAAGAATGTGCACAGTGGAAGCAGCAGGATGAGGATGTTTTATCCTACGCCCTGTTCCCGAAGGTAGCGGAAGAGTTCTTCAAATACAGAGAAGCACAGCAGACGGGGATTGATCCGGCTGCTGCGGATACCGCAAGCAAGGCTTATCCGGTATAAGATCGAATTCATGTACTAATATGGTAACACAGGGCCATGGGATTTCCCATGGCCCTTTTTATGCAGGTATTTTATGTAAATAACTGTTGGAAGATGTGGAAAAATGTAGTATAATTTGTAACAGGGTATTTTTAAGATTATCTTACAAAACTGGCAATTATTTGAAGTTTTTCGCTTTTTATTGACGGACGATTGAATTATCCTTATAATGGGTAATATGTCATAATTTGTAAAAACTGTTCAAAACGGCGGGAAGACAGGGGGAAGGAATTGCGTCAAGCTTGCTTGTAAGCGGTTCCTTGCATCTGTCTTCACATCGGAGGAACCTCCGATGCTTCTTGTATGACCGCAGGTTATGCAAGAAGATGAGCCGTTTTGAACAGTTGTAAAATAACGAAGTAACGTGTACGGGAGAACGACACATGAGAAAATTGAGATACAAGCATGGCCTGGCTATGTGTATGGCTATGTTGTTGGCTATAAATGCATGTCTGTTATACGTCAAGCCGTCTATGGAGAGCTTCGCCTACACGGCGCGCTCGGCCACCATCAACGCTTCCAGTCTGAATGTGCGAAGCGGTCCAGGTACTACATATTCCGCAATCACAAAGTTAAGTCAGGGGACCGCAGTTACGGTCGTCGGAGAGAAGAAAGCCTCCAACGGTGCGCTGTGGTATGAAATCAGGTTCAGCGGCAGCAATGGGGCGGAAACCACTGGTTATGTGTTGAACACTTACGTAAAATTTCCGGTTTCCTATCAGACTTCCGCGGATTTTGAAGCATATTTAACCGCCCAGAAATTCCCGGACAGCTATAAGGACGGTCTGCGGCAGCTTCACGCCCAGTATCCCAACTGGGTATTTACCGCTCACCACACCAACTTAGACTGGAATACCGTGATTGACAATGAGAGCATTGTGGGCCGGAACCTGGTGGCCACCGGAAGTGTTTCCTCCTGGAAATCCATAGCGGACGGCGCTTATGACTGGGACAACAGCAAGTGGCCCGGATTCGACGGCAGCAACTGGGTGGCTGCGTCGAGAGAGATTGTGGCCTATTATATGGACCCGAGGAATTTCTTAGATGATACTTATGTGTTCCAATTCCTGCTCCAGAGCTATGACAGTTCCGCCCACACGGCGGCCGGCCTGGAGTCCATGGTGAAGGGCACCTTTATGGAGAGTGCGGCAACCGGCGGGGGAACGCCGGCGGGAGGTTCCAGTCCGGGAGGCACAAGCCCCGGAGGTACCAGCCCCGGCGGTTCGGGATCATCCGGTGCAGGTCCGGGAGGAGTTTCCTCCGGCTCGGATGACAAAAACAACAGTTCCGGTAATTCCAGCGGCGGCCCAGGAACCTCCGGCAATAACAATGAGGTCAAACTGGAGGCGCCTGGCGCTTCCATCAGCAGGAAAGACAGAAACCGTCTGACGGTGGCTATCGGGCCTGGGATGACAGGCGGACCGGGTACTGTTGGCTCCGGCGGCGGCTCCGCTCCGGGCGGCTCGGGCAGTGCGCCGTTATCGGGCAGCAGCTCCTATGTGGATATTATCATGAACGCAGGCGCACAGTCGGGTGTCAATCCTTATGTGCTGGCGGCCATGATCTTGCAGGAGCAGGGCAAGGGGACCAGTGGTTTGATCTCCGGCAGCTATTCCGGGTATGAAGGCTATTACAACTTCTTTAACGTGGAGGCCTATCAGTCCGGTTCCATGAGCGCCATAGAGAGAGGGCTTTGGTATGCTTCCCAGTCCGGTACTTATGGCCGTCCGTGGAACTCCGTGGAGAAATCGATTCTCGGCGGGGCGCAAATCTATGGCGAAACCTACGTAAAAGCGGGGCAGAATACCTTTTACTTAAAGAAATTCAATGTACAGGGAAGCAATCTCTATAAGCACCAGTACATGACCAATGTGCAGGGAGCGGCTTCCGAGGGCGCGATCTACGCGAAGGCTTACAGCAGTGAACTGAAAAATACGGCGCTGGAGTTTCGGATTCCGGTTTACAACAATATGCCGGCGACGGCCTGTGCAAAACCGACTCAGGACGGAAGTCCCAACAACAAGCTGGCCGGACTTGGCGTCAATGGATTTGCGCTGACACCTACCTTCAATAAGGATACGGCTTCCTACAACCTGATTGTGGACACCTCTGTTTCCCAGGTAACCATCAACGCGACAGCCATTGATTCCAAGGCATCCATAAGCGGAGCGGGTACGGTGAACCTGCAGGGCGGCAGCAATGATATCACCATCGCGGTGACCGCACAGAATGGTTCCGTGAGAAACTATGTGATCCATGTGGTGCGGCAGCAGAATGGACCTACCAATGACGGAAGCGTTAATTCCGGAGTCACGAATCCCGGTGGAAGTCCGGGAGGAAGTCCTGGCGGCAGTCCGGGAGGAAGTTCTGGCGGCAGTTCCGGATCGAATCCTGGAGGAAACTCCGGCAGCAGCTCCAGCCCGGTATCGGGAGGCAGCGGCGGTCCGGGAGTGAGCGGCAGTTCCGGCTCTGGCTCCTCGAATTCGAACAATGGGCCCGGAGGCAGTGATATTGTGATTATTCCGTAAGGGACCGCTTTGCCGGCCGGTGGCCGGCGGCGGTTTCATGGATGTTGGTGATGCAGGGAATCATGTGACGGATATTGGTTTCCGGATAACGGCGGGTTTGTTAAACATAGATATAACAGGAGATATTATGAAGAATAGAATGAGACAGTTTTTGATAAGTGCGGCCTTTGCCGTTATGATGGCTATTTTCCTGCCGGCTGGGATCATGACTTCCTATGCTGCCGACGGGCGGATTGCATTTTCCGATAAGACAGCTGCCGTGGGCAGTGAAGTAGAGATCAACATGAAAGTGACGATGACTGGAGACGGGGCGTTAAGCAACGCGACGGTGATGCTTTCTTATGATTCCTCCAAGCTGGAGTTTGTCAGCGGGACCGGCGCCAGCGGCGGAGCTGGTTCTATCCGCATTACCGTGGGGGGAGATACGGCGGATGCCAAGGAACTTTCTTCCAAGTTAAAGTTTAAGACGATTCAGGCGGGGGCTTCCAAGGTCACCGTCAATACCCAGGAGGTATATGATTCTTCCAATCAGGTGGTCAATATCACCCAGCTGGGCAGTTCCACCATCACGGCACAGGCACCGGCCAACGCTTCTTCGGAGGCGTCCCTGGCTGGGTTACAGGTGTCTCCGGGCAGTCTGACACCGGATTTTTCTCCGGATGTGTTTGTCTACACGGCAAACGTTGACGAGGATGTGACAAAGATTACGGTGGATGCTCCCGCAAAAGACGAGAAGGCTTCCGTGGTGCTTTCCGGCAATGAAGATCTGCAGCCGGGCGATAACCGGGTTGTATGCCGGGTTGTGGCGGAAGATGGAACGACAATCAAGGAATACGTGATTACGGTTATCCGGGCAGGCGACGGTTCTCAGACAGGCGGGGAAGCTCCGGCAGGCTCTATCGCGGTGGAGACACCGGCCAAGACGGTGACGATTATCCCGCTGGATGAAGGGGTAAGTATTCCGGAGGGATTTGCAGAATGCACCATCAAGATTGACGGGCAGGATGTCCAGGGGTGGATCTGGGCGACGGATACCGAACACAAATACTGTGTCTTCTACGGCATGAACGAAAATGGGGAGAAGGACTTCTACCGTTATGATCTGGCAGAGAAGACCATGCAGAGATATTTCCATGACCCGACGATTGAGACTAATGTTTCGATGGAAGACTTCGCGAAGCTGGCGGAAGAGCACAACTCCTTGCTGGAAGATTATCAGCTGCGTCTGTATATCATTGTCGGCCTGGGTGTTGTGGCGGTAGTCCTGCTGATTATTGTGATTGTACTGTTCTCCACCAGAAAGCGGGATGGGGATGATGAGTATACCAACTACGAGGAGAAATTGAATGACCGGAAAGAACCGGTAAGGCGGGCCTCCGAAGGCCTGCCGAGCCAGAGGGCGAATGTCAGGACTGAGAGACCGTCAGGCAGAGCTCAGATGGACAGAGAGGCGGCAGGCCGGGCTCAGATGGACAGAGAGGCGGCAGGCCGGGCTCAGATGGACAGAGAGGCGGCAGGCCGGGCTCAGACGGACAGAGAGGCGTTAGACCGGGCTCAGATGGACAGAGATACGGCAGGCCGGGCTCAGATGGACAGGGAAGCGGCAGGCAGAGTTCAGATGGACAGAGAACCGTCAGGCCGGGCTCAGGCAGCCAGAGAACCGGTGGAACAGAGAACGAGAGCGGCTCAGACGTCTGTCACGGAGGAACAGTTGAGAGAACTTCAGTCCATGATGCAGGAAGAGGAACCGGCGCAGCCGTCCTCCACCCGCCAGAACACGTTTGTGCCGAAGCCAATCGTAACGGTAGCTGCCGTACAGAGACAGCCAATTCCACAGACATCTCTCCAGCAAAGACCGGCAGCAAGGCCGGCGCCAAAACCAGCGCCACAGCCGGCGCCAAAACCACCGGTACAGCCACCGACCTTCGGCTATGAGGTGGATGATGACGATGACGGATTTGAGTTCCTGGATTTAGACTGATCGTTTTGGAAACATAAGACAGGTATTTAAGCAAACATAGGGAAAAGACAGGGCTGTCAAAGCGATTTGGCAGCCTTTTCCTGTGTGAAACGGGGCCGGATGCAAATAAATATCTTGACGGAATCCCATTCTTGTTATAGAATCACTATAACAGGTATAACGAAAGATGGTGAAGGTATGGTATTGACGATTGATTTTAACAGTGATGAGGCCATTTATATCCAGCTCAGGAACCAGATTATCCTGGGAATTGCCACGGAGAGAATCCGGGAGGGGGATTCCCTGCCCTCCGTCAGACAGCTGGCAGACAATATCGGCATTAACATGCATACGGTGAACAAGGCGTATTCCGTGCTGCGCCAGGAGGGCTTTGTGAAGCTGGACCGCAGGAAAGGGGCAGTCATCTGTCTGAATGCGGATAAGCTGCAGGCTATGGAGGAGATGCGTCAGGATCTGGCCGTGGTGCTGGCAACGGGGATCTGCAGGAATATCAGCAGGGAAGACGTGCATCAGATTGTGGATGAACTTTATGACATTTTTTTGAGACATGGAGAGTAAAATTTAACATTAGATACAAGCGATCAGATATGGAGGAAGCTTATGCTATGTGAGAGATGTAAGATTCGGGAAGCGAATATTCAATATACGGAAGTCATAAACGGTGTGAAGACCGAGCACCATTTCTGCGCACAGTGTGCCAAGGAACTGGATTTCGGGGCTTATTCCGCTATTTTTGACGGGGAATTTCCGCTGGCCAAGCTGCTCAGCGGCTTATTGGGGGCGGAGGCTCCGGCGGAGCGGGAAGATAAGCGGCAGAGAATTGTCTGCCCTACCTGCGGCCTGAGCTATGAGGAGTTTGTGAAGGACAGCTGTTTTGGCTGTGCGGACTGCTACGGAGTGTTTGACGTGCTGATCAATGAAAATATCAAGCAGCTTCAGGGCAGCGACTGCCACAAGGGCAAGCGGCCGGTGTACCAAAAGAGCGGAGTGCCGGAGGACTTAAAGGAAGAGACTGCCGCCAACGGCCGCGGCACGGCGGGGGAGGAATTGAGAAGCTTAGAGATTCAGCTTCGGGATGCCATCCGGCTGGAGGAGTATGAAATCGCTGCCCAGTGCCGAGACAAGATCCGGGAATTGAAGAAAACACTGGAGAACGAGTCGAAGAATGCCGGCCAGTGCCGTGACAAGATACAGGAACAAAAGAAAGGGTTAGAGACCGAGGCGGCGGAGAATGCCGGCCAGTCAATAGAAGGGAATGGGACCAATGCTTAGATGGTTTGAGGAGATTGAGACGGGAAAACCGAATATTGTATCCAGCCGCATTCGTCTGGTCCGAAACTGGAGCGAGTATGCATTTCCCTCCAGGCTTGATGAGGAGGCCAGCGGTGAGGTGGTGGGGCGGCTTCACAAGGGCCTTGAGGATTTGGGAGAGCTGGACGGCAGACATTATGTGTATGCCGGGCTGTCCGAACTCTCCGAGCTGGATTTAAGGGCGTTGAAAGAACGCAGGATTTTGAATTCTTCCATTATGGCGAAGAAAGCGCCGGTGGGACTGATGCTGTCGGAGAAAGAGGATGTGAGCCTGGTTTTAAACGGAACGGACCATATCCGTCTCCAGGTGATGGCGGCCGGCCTGCATTTGAACGAATGTTATCAGGAGGCGGACCGGATCGACGACTATATCAACGCCCGGTTCCCCTATGCCTTTGATGACAAATACGGATATTTGACATCCTTTCCCACCAATGTGGGGACGGGACTGAGAGCGTCGGTGATCATTCACCTGCCGACCCTTTCCATGGGCAAGAAGTTTGGCAGCCTGCTTTCCGATATGAGCCGGTTTGGCGTGTCGGTGAAAGGGGTGTACGGCGAAGGCCGAGAGAACTACGGAGCCCTCTATGAGGTAGCCAACCAGACCACTATGGGGCGGACGGAGAAGGAGATGATCGAACTGGTGGCGAGAGTGGCCGGACAGCTTTGCGGCCAGGAGAACCAGGTTCGCCAGATGGCGCTTAAGAACCACAGGCTGGAGCGGGAGGATGAGGTATATAAATCCTTCGGTGTGTTAAAATATGCCAGAAGGCTGAGCATGAAGGAAGCCCAGACCTTTTTATCACAGCTGATGGCAGGGATAGCCGACGGCATTATCACGCTGAAGGAGCCGTGTCCGGTATACCGGCTGCTGCTGGGCATACAGCCGGCCAATTTACAGAAATGTTCAGACAGGCCTCTTGATAAAGAAGAGTTAGATGTGGCAAGGGCTGCATATCTTCGCAAAGAGCTGCCGGAGACTTAGGACTAGAGGAGGAGAACAATATGACAGACCGATTTACAGAGAAAGCCAAGGAGGCGATCAGCCTCGCGGTGGACGTGGCGGAGGGCCTGGGCCACAGCTATGTGGGAACGGAGCATCTGCTTTTGGGACTGATCCAGGAAGGGACAGGCGTTGCCGCCAGAGTCCTGGAGGAATGCGGTGTAAAAGAAGAGAAGGTGATGGAACTGGTGAGCCAGCTGATCACACCGAACCAGTCGGTGCGGGTGCTGGAACCCAGCAGCTACACTCCAAGCGCCAGAAGGGTGCTGGAGAACAGCTATAAGGAGGCGGTGCGGTTTAAGGCACAGCTGATCGGCACGGAGCATCTGCTGATCGCGATTATCCGGGAAAATGACTGTGTGGCTTCCCGTCTGCTCAATACGATGGGGATCAGTATCCAGCGGCTCTATGTGGACCTGCTGGCGGCCATGGGGGAGGATGCGCCTACCATGCGGGAGGAACTGGCCAACGCGAGAACCTACAAGGGTAAGGCCAATACGCCGACGCTGGACAGTTACAGCCGGAATCTGACGGAGCTGGCCAGAGACGGGAAATTGGACCCGGTGATTGGGCGGGAGCAGGAGATTGCGCGCCTGATCCAGATTTTAAGCCGCCGTACCAAGAATAATCCGTGTCTGATCGGAGAGCCGGGAGTTGGCAAGACCGCGGTGGTGGAAGGGCTGGCCCAGCTGATTGTGGACGGCAATGTGCCGGAGACGATCGCGAATAAGCGGGTGGTGACTCTGGATTTATCCGGTATGGTAGCCGGTTCCAAATACCGCGGAGAGTTCGAGGAGCGGATCAAGAAGGTGCTGGCCGAGGTGATGGAGGACGGCGAGGTGCTGCTGTTTATCGATGAGATCCACACTATCATCGGCGCGGGCGGTGCAGAGGGGGCGATTGATGCCTCCAATATCCTGAAACCGTCCCTGGCCAGAGGAGAGATCCAGCTGATTGGCGCAACTACCATTGAGGAATACCGGAAGTATATTGAGAAAGATTCCGCGCTGGAGAGACGGTTCCAGCCGGTGACGGTGGAGGAACCCTCGGAGGAGGAGGCATTTGCCATCTTAAAGGGGCTGCGGGGCCGGTATGAGGAGCATCACCGGGTGAAGATCACCGATGATGCCCTGATGGCGGCGGTGAAGCTGTCTGCCCGCTATATCAACGACCGGTTCCTGCCGGACAAGGCCATCGATTTGATCGATGAGGCGTCCTCCAAGCTGCGTCTGACCAGCTTTGTGGAGCCGGAGGAGTTAAAGAGTTTAGAGCAGGATATTGTGAACCTGGAGAGGCTGAAGGAGGAGGCCATCAAGGCCGAGGCCTACGAGAAAGCCGGGGATATTAAGAAGAAACAGGCGAAGAAGCAGGAGAAGATTGAGAAGCTGCGGGATAAATGGCAGAAAGAAAAGACCACCAAGAAGCTGGTGGTGGGCGAGAATGAGATCGCTGACGTGGTATCCGGCTGGACCAAGATTCCGGTACGCAAGCTGGAGGAGGAGGAATCCGACCGGCTGAAGAAGCTGGAGGGGATTCTCCATGAGCGGGTTATCGGCCAGGAGGAGGCGGTGTCAGCTGTCGCCAGAGCCATCCGGAGAGGCCGTGTGGGCCTAAAAGACCCGAAGCGTCCAATCGGTTCCTTCCTGTTCCTAGGCCCTACCGGCGTGGGTAAGACGGAGCTGTGCAAAGCTCTGGCCGAGGCCATGTTCGGAACGGAGAATGCGCTGATCAGGGTCGATATGTCGGAGTATATGGAGAAACACAGTGTCTCCAAGATGATCGGTTCCCCGCCAGGATACGTGGGGTATGAGGAGGGCGGCCAGCTGAGCGAGAAGGTCCGCCGGAATCCCTACTCGGTGATTCTGTTTGACGAGATTGAGAAGGCGCATCCGGATGTCTTTAACATTCTGTTACAGGTGTTGGATGACGGCCATATCACCGACGCCCAGGGGCGGAAGATCGACTTTAAGAATACGATCCTGATTATGACCTCCAACGCGGGGGCGGAGAATATTATCTCGCCGAAGCGGCTGGGATTTGCGTCGGTGGATGACAAGAATGAGCGGTACCGTTTTATGAAGGAGCGGGTGATGGAAGAGGTGAAACGCCTGTTCAAGCCGGAATTTTTGAACCGGATTGACGAGATCATCGTGTTCCATCCGCTGACGAAGGAGAATATGAAGGAGATCGTCTCCATCATGCTGGAGGTGATTCGGAAACGGACGAAACAGCAGATGGATATCGCCATCCAGGTGACGGAGGAGGGCAAGGAATTCCTCATCGAGAAGGGGTATGACGAGAAGTACGGCGCAAGACCGCTCAGACGCACCATCCAGAGCCAGGTGGAGGATAAACTGGCGGAGAAGATCCTGGATGGGGAGATTCACAACGGCGACGAGGTGGAGATCACGAAGGCGGACGAGGGGCTGAACTTTGAAGCGAAACCATTGCTTAAGAAGTAAGAAGAAGTTTGAAAAGCCCTAGAGCGTGTTTAAAAATTCATTCCCGCCATCTGCACGCCCCACTTCGCGGTATATTTGGTCCAAATTCACTTGACGTAGCCCACTACGCTGCGTTCATTTGGACCCAATCTCCCACAAAGTGTGACGCACAGCTGTCAGAAAGCAATTTTCAAACACACTCTAGCCATTTTTGTAAAAGTCGTGTATAATTTACTTATGCAGAATCAGGGGATTTGCATAAGCCTGTAAAGGATAAGTCATAACAATATACTAGGAGGGCAAACAAATGCCGGTAATTGAAGAATTAATCCGTTCCGAGTCAGACGGAAGCATCAGTTTTGGTAACTACAAGCTGGATAAGAAATCCAAGTTGGAGAACTTTGAGCATAATGGAGACTTATACAAGGTAAAAACCTTTTATGAGATTACTAAATTGGAGAGAAACGGCATGTTTGTCTATGAGTCCGTTCCGGGAACCGCTGTGGAGAACTTTGTGGCGGCGGACTGGGGCGTGGAATTCCTGGTGGAGAGCGATAAGGATGCCCAGATTACGGTACAGCTGGAGGATGACGTGGAGTACGCGGTCAGCGTGGACGACGTGTCCGTAGGCGGAATGAAGACCAACATGAGCGGGAAGTTAAACGCCAGTGTGGAGCTGAATGAGGGAGTACCGGTTAAGGTTCGTATTGTAAAACGGGAAGCATAAGTGCAGCAGATCGAACACGAGAGTGACATGGAATAAAGAAGAGAGAGGGGCTGGCATCCTGCCGGCCTCTTTTTTTCGGCTTAGACAGAGTGGTTGGAGGTACGATATGGCAAAAGCGAAGGCGACGGCATTTTTCTGTAAGGAGTGCGGTTATGAGTCCAGTAAATGGATGGGGCAGTGTCCCGGCTGCCGGGAGTGGAACACGTTTGTGGAGGAACCGGTGGGGAAAAAGGAACCGGTATCGGGGCGGAAGCAGCCGCTTGTGAAGGTGAAGCCATCCCGGATCGGGGAGATCAATATCGAGGAGCAGGACCGGATTAAAACCGGCTATCCGGAGCTTGACCGGGTACTTGGAAGCGGAATTGTGGCCGGTTCCCTGATGCTGGTGGGCGGTGATCCGGGTATCGGCAAGTCTACCCTGTTGTTACAGGTGTGCCGCAATCTGGCGCGCCAGGGACAGAAGGTGTTATACATATCCGGTGAGGAGTCTTTAAAGCAGATCAAGCTGCGGGCAAACCGAATCGGAGAGATCACCGGGGAACTGCTGTTTCTCTGTGAGACGAATCTGGATGTGATTCAGGAGACAATTGGGGAGGAGAAGCCGGATGTGGTGGTGATCGACTCCATTCAGACCATGTTCCGGGATGAGGTGTCTTCGGCCCCCGGCAGCGTGAGCCAGGTGCGGGAGTCCACCAATCTGCTGATGCAGATTGCCAAGGGGCAGGGCATAGCCATCTTTATCGTGGGGCATGTGACGAAAGAGGGCGTGGTGGCAGGTCCCAGGGTGCTGGAGCATATGGTGGATACCGTCCTTTATTTTGAGGGGGAGAGAAATGCCTCCTACCGGATTTTAAGAGGGGTCAAGAACCGGTTTGGTTCCACCAATGAGATTGGCGTGTTTGAGATGCAGGAGGCCGGACTTGTGGAGGTAGCCAACCCGTCGGAATATATGTTGAGCGGCCGGCCGGAGGGCGCCTCCGGAGCCGTGGTGGCCTGTTCCTTGGAGGGCACCAGACCCATCCTTTTGGAGGTGCAGGCCCTGGTGACCCAGACGAATTTCGGTATGCCGAGAAGGACGGCCGCCGGAACCGACTATAACCGTGTAAATCTCTTGATGGCGGTGCTGGAGAAACGGTGCCATTTGGAGATGTCCCGGTATGACGCCTACGTCAACATTGCCGGCGGCATGAAGATGAACGAGCCGGCGCTGGACTTAGCCATCGTGATGGCCCTGGTATCCAGCCTAAAGGACCGGCCGGTAGACTCCAAGACGATCCTCTTTGGCGAGGTCGGTCTCTCCGGTGAAGTCCGGGCCGTATCCATGGCGGACCAGCGGGTGTACGAGGCCATAAAATTGGGCTTTGACACCTGCATCCTGCCTCAGATCAGTCTGGACAAAATGAAGAAAACCGACAAGATCCGCCTGGTGGGAGTGAAGAGCATCCGGGAGGCCATCGCCCTGTTATAGGGAGAGTATTAACGAATTGTGTCAATTTTTGAAAAAATTTTATCCAAAATCATTGACACTGACCTATTAATATGGTATTATACTCAGGCATGCGAAAGTTACGCATCAAAGGGGAATAGTTCAATGGTAGAGCAACGGTCTCCAAAACCGTAAATGGGGGTTCGAGCCCCTCTTCCCCTGCTTCCTGAGTGGAAACAGAAGATCTCAAAATCAAAAAGGTTTTGAGATCTTTTTTGATATGGAAAAGGAGATATATTGGAGCATGGACGAACGTGGACAGGGGGATGGCAACGGTGGTTTCGATCAAAAATCAGAAAAACGCCGTCTCCGCCAGGAACTGAAAAAACGGATGAACGCCCTGTCGGATCAATACTGCCGGGAAGCGGACCAGAGGATTGCGAAGCGGCTGTTTGGGCTGGAGGAGTGGCAAAAGGCGCAGGTGATATTCTGCTACGTAGGGACCGGCAGGGAGATTGACACGTCGGGGATCATAGCCCGCGGGCTGGCGGACGGGAAGCGGGTAGGGGTTCCCCTTTGTACCGGGCCGGGAGTGATGGAGGTGCGGAAGATTGACGGCAAAGACTGCCTGGTTCCGGGATTTCATGGGATTTTGGAGCCGAAGCGGGAATGTCCTCTGATGGAGCCGGAGGAGATCGGGCTGGCGGTTGTTCCGGGCCTGTCATTCACGGCAGACGGCATCCGGTTAGGATATGGCGGCGGCTATTATGACCGGTATCTGCCGCGGGTGAGAGGGATAAAACTGGCTCTTTGCCGGGAAGAATGCATGAGCGTCAGTCTGCCTGCACAGGCTCATGACATGCCAATGGACCTTGTGCTGACAGAGAAATCGACATATTTTTTAATCCATAGTGTAAAAGTATGATATTTTTCACTAAAATTAATGGATTTTATAGTTTTGCTGTGGCAGGAAACGATAAATTAGAAGGCAAAAATCTCCGCCATCATAAACTGATGACAATAAAAACTACCAAATATGACCACTAAGTCTAGTAATGTTGCGTTCAAAATGCACAACAAATTGTTGGAAACGGTACCATGAAACAAAATTTGACTTCTGGCTGTAATCGTGATATAAATTAATCAGCACCTCATAAAAGGTTTGTTTTGTATAAAAGGAGTGATAGTTATGAAACAGAGAAGAATCATGCTGCCGACTCTCGAGGATGCAAAAGAGTTCGTTGCAGAGGCTTCCAAGTGCGATTTTGATATTGACATTTATTATAATCGAGTTGTGATAGACGCAAAGTCCATTTTGGGAGTTTTAAGTTTGGATTTAACTCGTGTGCTGACCGTGGAATATAACGGAAGCAATGAGGACTTCGAAGCTTATCTTGACACCAGAGCGGCTAGTAAAATGACAGCAGCGTAAGACAGAAAGCTGGACGGGGAATTGTAAGGATACTTACAGTTCCCTTTTTTTGTTTCATGACTTATAATAGGATGGGAAAGAAACCAGTAAGGAGGACGCCATGGGAGCGGGAGAAAAAACATGTATTAAAATATCGGTCCGCAATCTGGTGGAATTTGTCCTCAGTTCGGGAGATATCGATAACCGGAGAACATCCGGGGCGGAGAAGGACGCCATGCAGGCAGGAAGCCGTATCCACAGAAAGATTCAGCGGCGGATGGGGGCCAATTACCAGGCGGAGGTCACCATGAAGCATGTGGTGGAGGAGGACGAGTTTTCCATCGCAGTGGAGGGACGGGCGGACGGTGTGATCAAAGAACTGACCGGCGGAGTCACCATTGATGAGATCAAGGGAGTCTACATGGATATCGGCCACCTTGCGGAGGCGATTCCCGTTCACCAGGCCCAGGCCATGTGCTACGGGTATTTCTACTGCTTTGACCATCAGCTGGATGTCATTACCATTCAGGTCACCTACTGCAATATTGAGACGGAGGAGATCAGACGGTTTCAGGTGGACAAGACCTTTGAGGAGCTGGAGTTCTGGTTCCAGGGTCTGATCCATGAGTATTTAAAATGGGCTACCTATCTTTATGAGCACGGCATCCGGAGGAAGGAATCGCTGCGGGAGATCGAATTCCCCTACCCCTACCGGGAGGGACAGAAGGAACTGGCGGTGAGCGTGTACCGGTCCATTGCCCGGGGAAAGAATCTGTTCATCCAGGCGCCAACGGGCGTGGGAAAGACGCTGTCCACCGTATATCCGGGACTCAAGGCCATGGGAGAGGGGTACGCGGAGAAGCTGTTTTATCTGACGGCGAAAACCATCACCAGGAGTGTGGCGGAGGAGACCTTTGCCATTCTCCGGGAGCAAGGGCTTTATTTTCGGACGGTGACGATCACGGCGAAGGAGAAGCTGTGTTTTCTGGAAAAAGCGGAATGCAATCCGGATGCCTGTCCCTACGCCAAGGGCCATTATGACCGGGTCAATGACGCTGTGTATGAGATCATTCACCGGGAGTTTGGAATCACCAGGGAGACCGTGCTTTCCTACGCCATGAATTATCAGGTGTGCCCCTTTGAATTCTGCCTGGACATCACCAACTGGGTGGATGGGATCATCTGCGACTATAACTATGTGTTTGACCCCAACGTGCGGCTGAAACGGTATTTTGCCGAGGGCGTGCCGGGCGGCCATTATCTGTTTCTGGTGGACGAGGCCCACAATCTGGTGTCCCGGGCCAGGGAGATGTTCAGCGCCCAGGTGATCAAAGAAGATTTTCTGCTGATGAAGAAGCTGTTAAAAGGCCGGTCATCGAAGCTGGTGAATCTGTCGGAGCGCTGCAATAAAATGCTGCTGGAGATGAAGCGGGAGTCGGAGGGCTATGTGATTCGGGAAAGCATCAACCACTTTGTCACGGCGCTGATGACCCTGTTTGGGGAGCTGGAGACCTTCATGGAGGAGAACCGGGAGTTCCAGGACCGGGAGCAGGTGCTGGATTTTTATTTTGAGGTGCGGAATTTCCTGGGCATTTTCGACCGGGTGGACGACCATTACCGGGTCTATACGGAAATGCTTCCGGACGGCAGATTTATGCTGCGTTTATTCTGCATCGATCCGGCCAGGAATTTGTCCGAATGTCTGGAAAAAGGGCAGAGCACGGTTTTCTTCTCGGCCACGCTGCTGCCGGTGCAGTATTACAAGGAACTGCTGAGTGGAAATCTGGAGGATTACGCAGTCTATGCGGAGTCGCCATTTCCAAAAGAGAACCGGCTTTTGATGGTGGCCTCCGATGTGAGCAGTAAATATACAAGGCGGAATCAGCGGGAGTATGAGAAGATTGTCTCCTATATCAACCAGGCGGTCAGCGGACGGGAAGGCAATTACATGGTATTTTTCCCCTCCTACCAGTATTTGCGGGAGGTGGAAGCTGTGCTGGAGGCTGTTCCGGAGGAGGAGCGGAAGTTCCACTGGATCGCTCAGGAGACCAATATGAGGGAGCAGGAGCGGGAAGCTTTTCTGGAAGAATTCAGCCGGGAGCAGACGGGAAAGGGGACGATGGTGGCCCTGTGCGTTATGGGCGGCGTATTCTCCGAGGGAATTGACCTAAAGGAGGACCGGCTGATCGGAGCCATTATCGTTGGCACCGGACTTCCCATGGTCTGCACGGAGCAGGATATCCTGAAAAATTACTTTGATGAGAAAGAAAAGCAGGGTTTTGATTTCGCCTACCAGTATCCCGGTATGAACAAGGTGATGCAGGCGGCGGGCCGCGTCATCCGCACCATGGAGGACAAGGGGATTATCCTGCTGCTGGATGAACGGTTCCTGCGCACGGATTACCAGATGCTGTTCCCGCGGGAGTGGGGCGAATACCTGGTGGTAAATCGAAGCTGTGTGGGACAGGCGGTAGAAGACTTCTGGAAATTCAATTTAGGTGACAAATGATACAAAGGGGTGTCATAGCGATCATTGCTTCGGCAATTATGTGGTATGATGCCCTTGCTTTTTGCACCAGTCTAAAAATCATCCAAAAAAAATCTGCTCTTTATGCAACGCATCCCCCTCTTTTTCCTACTATATAAATAGAATGTGGTACAACGATATCAATATAGCAACTGGCATACATTGCTGGCCACACAGCCGCAATCCGATGATTCGAAAGAGGTGAACGATGAACAATCAAGAAATTATAGAACTATTCTGGCAGCGCTCTGAGCAGGCGATTGAGGAAACGGCTGCTAAATTCGGCGCTTACTGCCGTTCGATTGCCTGGAATCTGCTTGGAAACATGGAGGACGTCAAGGAGTGTCTCAATGACACCTGGCTTGCCGCCTGGAGCCAGATTCCGCCAGACCGGCCCCGGAATCTGTCGATTTATCTCGGGCGGATTACCAGGAATATTGCTTTGGACCGCTGGGACTACCATCACGCCAGGAAAAGGGACTGTCAGATGGTACAGCTGTTGTCGGAACTTCAGGAATGTGTGATGACGGCTGACAGTGCGGAGCGGCAGTATGAGGCGGGGGAAGCGGCCCGGCTGATCAGCCGCTTTCTTCGGGAGCAGGAACCGGAAAAACGGGCAGTCTTCATACGGCGCTACTGGTATGCAGATTCCATCCGTACCATTGCAACAGAGGGAAAAACCAGTGAAAGCTATGTCAAATCCCTGCTGTTTCGTATGCGCAAGTCGCTTCGGGAATATTTGGAGCAGGAAGGGGTGGTGTTATGAACGAGAGAGAGTTATTTTTGGAAATCGGCGGAATGGATGAAGATCTGATTGAGGAAGCGGGGCGCATGTTTTCGGACAGGCAGCAGACGCCGCAAAGCGGGAATCAACATTGGTTTGTGCGCCGGTCAAAAAAGGGATTTGTGGCAGTGGCGGCTGTGCTGCTTGTGTTCCTTTCGGCAGTGATCTGGTCGGGCGGGTTCACGGCGATGGCGGCCAGACTCAGCAATTATATCAGCGGAATCATAAAAACTCCTGATGATATGATGGATTTGGGTTCTGCCGGATCATTGAACATAGGAAGAGTCGGCGGCCTGGACGAAAAACTCTGCAAGCGATACACGACATTTGAAGCGCTGGAAGAAGATTTGGGGCTGGATTTGTTGGAATATAGCGAACCCTACGAGCTGTCACTGGGCGGAAACGACAGGCCAATCCTGCTTCAGTATTTTGATTATAATGAGTCTGCCTTTATTTCCGTTCCGGTAACGATAACTAATTCTGACGGAACAGCGTATTCCTTTTCTTATGAAATGGACTTTCTGACGGGAAATGACGGACGGCTGGGATCTTTTGGTTTTGTGTCGGATGATAAGGCTTCCAACATAGAATTAGAGTCCTACACCCATCCAAACCTGGATATTCCAGTGGCCCTGATCCGCTTTTCTGATGGTGGGGCCGCGGCCTGCTTTATCTATGAAAATGTCCGGTATTCTATACATCGGGTCAGGAATGAGGAAACGATGAGAACCATCATAGAGAAGTTGAGATAAGAATACAGAATCAGCAGCCAGACAAGAAAATGGACGCCAATCTTACCCAGGCGTCCACTTTCTTTTTTATAGTAAAAGATCCATAAACTGTTTGGCCGCCTGGGAAATGGGAAGATTCTCATTGTAAGCCACCACAATCTGTCTGGCCGGCAGGTCCTGTTCCAGCTTTAACAGGAAGAGATCTTTATCGTCAGCAGGGATGCAGAAATCCGGCACAAAGGCGATGCCAAGGCCGATACGGGCCAGGTCGATCAGCAGGTCGTTGCTGCTCAGCTCAATCTCCGGAACCAGATCCAGCTGGGACTGCTGAAACATGGAGTGGAGGAATTCGCTGGTGGTGCTCTTGCGGTCCAGCATCAGAATGGGATAGGGTTTCAGTTCCAGCAGACTCATAGTCTTGTCCTGGAGGGGAAAATACTCCCGGTTGGCAACAAACACATCCTGGAACTCCCGGAGCACCCGGGGGGTATGGGCGGTGGAAAGGGCGGAATTTGGGTGGTTGATAATGATAAAATCAACCTGCCCGTGTTCCAACAGTCTGGCGCACTCGATGGAGGTCTGGTTGGTCACCTTGATATGGACGTGGGGATATACTTTATGAAACTGATTCAAATAGGGCAGTAAGTAATACCGGCAGATTGTATCGCTGGCGCCGATGCGCAGCTGGCCGCCATTTAAGGTGTTGGCCTCCAAAAGCTGGTTCTCCCCCTGCTTGATTAAATTCATGGCAGGTTCAATATGTTTGAATAAAATCTCCCCCTCCGGCGTCAGCGAAACCCTCTTGGTGCTGCGGATGAAAAGGGTCTGGTTCAGCTTTTTCTCCAACACCTTGATGGACTGGCTGACTGCGGACTGGGAGATAAACAGCTGCTTGGACGCCTCCGAAAAACTCAAGGTGACAGCCACGTGGTAAAAGACTTTGTATAGTTCATAGTTGATATCCATTATTAGCCCTCCTTATAACTAAGATAATCCTATCACATAAGCTGATGGATTGCAACAGGATGACGGGCGGAAAACCATTTACTGGCAGAGAAGACCATGATATACTAAAGCGTATGAGCATTTCATTGGAAAGGAGCCTGAGAGGAATGAATGAAGATATCTATCAATTATACCTTGATGAAATAGAAGCGATTCCGCCCTGTGATCCGGCGGAGAATGCCGCGCTGGCGGTCTTACTGGCAGCGGGAGAGGATGGGGCGAAAAAACGTCTGGTAGAAGGGAATTTAAAAACGGTTCTCACCTACACCAAAGATTATTTAAAGAAAGGAATGACCGTAAATGATGTAATCCAGGAGGCCAATCTGGCGCTGATGCTGGCGGTGGAGAGTTACGGCGCTCTTGCGGCGGCCAGGGGAGGCCAGACGGCGGGGCAGGAAGCACATCTGGCGGAAGGTATTTTCGAGCAGTATCTGGAAGGGAAGGTCAAGGATGCGCTGGCTGCTGCCATCCTGGCCCAGAACGCCGAGGCAAAGGTGGAGGAGAAGATGCTTGCCAGGGTTAATGTGATGAAGGACATCTCCCAGAGCATGGCGGAGGAGCTTGGAAGAGAGGCGACTGTGGAAGAACTGGCAGAACGGCTTCAAATGACTGTGGATGAGGTGAAGGATATCATGAAACTGACGCTGGACGCCATGAGTGTGAATGGAGAGTATGAGGAATGAACATCTATTTAATCCGCCACGGGCAGACCGATTGGAACACGGCAGGAAAGATACAGGGAAGCACCGACATTCCGTTAAATGAGACAGGACGCGGCCAGGCGCGGTGTCTGGCCAGAGGCATGAGGTCCAGACCGGTGGCCCGGATCTTTTCCAGCACCTTAGGACGCGCGCTGGAAACCGCCGGCGCTGTGGGCGAGGAACAGCAGGTGAAGATCGAACCCCTGGAAGGCCTGGAGGAAGTGGGCTTTGGCAAATGGGAGGGAATGACCTGGAAGGAGATCGAGGTCCTTTACCCGGAAGAGTATCGGCGCTGGCTGCTCAATCCCGTGGAGGTGTCGCCGCCCGGCGGGGAGCTTCAGGGAGAGATCCGTCTCCGCTGTAAGAAGGCCGTGGACACCATCTTGTCCATGACGGCAGAGACGAAAGGCGATATCGCTGTGGTATCCCACGGAGCGACGCTGGCCTATATCATTGAGTATCTCATGCGGGATCATCCTCTGGAGGAGGAGATCATCGCCAATAACGTCAGCATCACGACAGTCCATTACAGTCCGCTGACCGGTGATTTTACGCTGATGGATTTGAATAATACGGACCATGTCCGCTAAATAGGAATATCCTGGAATTCGGAAGAAGAGCATTCAATTCTTCCGGATTTTTTGCTTTTTATTGACAGAAATTCTCAATTATGTTAAAATCAGTAATAGTTATCAATACTATTATAATGAAATCCAGACAAAAGAAGAGGTGCTGTATGAGCAAACATTTATTTGCGGATATCCGTGTTCCGATTGAGCAGGATAATCCATCCATTATGAGACATGAGGACCGCTGTATCAAATGCGGCCAGTGCAAGCAGGTCTGTAAGAACATGATTGGCGTGGACGGCTATTACCAGCTGTGGAAGACCAACGATACGGCGGTCTGCATCCACTGCGGCCAGTGCGCCAATGTCTGCCCGGTGGACTGTATCACCGAGGTGCCGGAGTGGCAGAAGGTGGAAGAGGCGGTGTCAGACCCGGAGAGCATCGTTATCTTTTCTACCTCCCCGTCGGTCCGTGTGGCCCTGGGCGAGGAATTTGAGATGGAGGCGGGAAGCTTTGTGCAGGACAAGATGGTTTCCCTGCTGCGGGCTCTGGGCGCCGACTATGTGCTGGATACCAACTTCTCTGCCGACTTGACGATCATGGAGGAAGCCAATGAACTGATCCGCCGGATTCAGAGCAGCAATATCCCGATCCCCCAGCTGACCAGCTGCTGCCCGGCCTGGGTGAAGTTTGTGGAGACCTTCTATCCGGAATTTAAGGAGAATCTCTCCACCTCCAAAAGCCCCATCGGTATGCAGGGGGCTACCATCAAGACGTATTTTGCAAAGAAACAGGGTCTTGATCCGAAAAAAATTGTCAATGTGGCAGTAACCCCGTGTACCGCCAAGAAATTTGAGATCCGCAGGGATGAGATGAGCGATGCGGGGAAGGAACTGGGTATCGACGGCATGCGGGATATGGATTATGTGATCACCACCAGAGAACTGGCAGCCTGGGCGAAGTCGAGAGAGATTGATTTTGCAAGGCTGCAGCCGGAGAAGTATGACAGGCTGATGGGAGAAGCGTCGGGAGCCGGCGTCATTTTCGGAAATACAGGAGGCGTGATGGAAGCGGCAGTCCGTACTGCCTATGCCGTTCTCACGGGAGAAGCGGTTCCGGAAAATCTTCTGGAGCTTAAGGAAGTCAGAGGCATGGAAGGAATCCGGGAAGCATCTCTGACGATCAATGGTATCAAGCTGGACATTGCTGTGGTGCATGGCACCGCTAACGCCAGAGTTCTTCTGGACAAGATCAAGGCCGGGGAGAAATTCTACCAGTTTATTGAAGTGATGACCTGTCCCGGCGGCTGTATCGGAGGAGGCGGCCAGCCCAAGGATGTGATGGCCGACGGCGATGAGATCAGGAAGAAACGGATCAGCGGCCTTTACCAGAAGGACCGGTCCATGAAGCTGCGTCTCTCCCATGAAAATCCGGAGATCACGGCTGTCTATGACGAGTTTTATGGGACGCCGGGAAGTGAGAAGGCGGAGCGTTTGTTACATACTTCCTATATAGACCGGAGTGGAGATTTAAATCAATAGGAGCAGTGATATCATACGAATATGCTGCCAGATCCTGTTTTTTAGCGGGATTTGGCAGCATGTTTCAGTGATAGGAAAGAAGGAAGGGATGGTTGACAGTCAGTCTCCTCTGTGATACTATATAGATAGTCGATATATAGATGATCGATATACAGATCAAGAAAAAGGAGATAATCTCTATGGCGGTTGACAAAAGTCTCACCTCCGGCAGCACCGGTATGCTGCTTCTCAAAATGCTGTCGGAAAAGGAAATGTACGGGTACGAGATGATCGAGACCCTGGAAGCCAGATCAAACCACGTTTTTGAACTGAAAGCGGGCACCTTATATCCGCTGCTGCATTCCATGGAGGCCCAGAATCTGCTCACTTCCTGCGAGCGGGAGAGCGGAGGGAAGAAGCGAAAATATTACAAGATCACAAGCGAGGGAAGAACCATGCTGGGCAAAAAGCAGCAGGAGTGGAAGGAATATTCCGAGGCCGTGATGCAGGTGCTGGGAGGTGTCAGCTTTGGAAATGCGTGAATACTTAGATACCTTAAAGGAACAGATCCGTTTTGTAAAAGCCAGAGATATGGTGGAAGAAGAGGTAAAATGCCATATTGAGGACCAGATGGAGGTGTATCTGGCCCAGGGAATGACGCCAAGCGAGGCGGAAGCTATGGCGGTCCGCCAGATGGGTGATCCGGTGGAGGCCGGCGTGGCGCTGGACCGCATCCACCGTCCCAGGATGGACTGGCGTCTGGCAGGACTCATCGCCCTTTTAAGTATTTCCGGCCTCGTGTTCCAGTATTTCTGGAGCGCGCAAAATGCAGACCTCTCCGTGTTCCGGATACAGTGCGTTTACATCGGCCTGGGGCTTCTGGTGATGGCTGTGGTCTGTCTTCTGGATTACAGCGTGGTTGGGAAGTACGCCATTCCCATGTGGTGCGGGCTTGGCGGAGTGATCCTGCTGGCAGCACTGTTCGGGCCGACGGTGAACGGCGCGCGGTATTTTGTCAATATGGGGCAGATTCGGCTTGAGATCAGGAATTATATTTATCTATATGTCCCTGTTTATGCCGGAATTATGTATCATTACCGGGGCGGCGGATACTTAGCGCTGGTGAAATGCGGACTGTTTCACATCGGCGCCATGCTGGTCAGTCTGATGGCGGTCACCCTTCCGGTCTGTCTGGATGTGACGGTGATCTGTCTGATCCTCACCATTGCGGCCATCAGAAAGCAGTGGTTTCTGGTTACTCCTAAATATGCCTATGCAGGGCTTGGTGCAAGCGTGCTGCTGGTACCGGTTCTTTTGCTGGCGTTTGGCTTCATCAGAATGGCTCCCTACCAGATTCGGAGACTCCAGGTGATTTTAAATCCGATGAGGGACCCGGAGGGGGCCGGCTATATTCCCTCCGTGATCCGGGAGGCCGTCCGCAGCGGCGTCTGGCTGGGGAAATCAGAACAAACACTGGAGGGCTGGATCGGAGGCCTCAACACCGATTATGTGCTGATTCAGCTGGTTTCATCCTATGGATATTTGGCGGCAGCCCTTCTGCTTGTGGTATTTGCCGTATTCTTATTTCACATTTTCCACACCATCACCCGCCAGAAGAACCAGCTGGGGCTGATGATTGGGATGGGCTGCGGCCTTGTCTTTGCTTTTCAGGTCTTCCATGGCGTCATGCTGAATCTGGGGATTGGTTTTATGACTGTGGGAATCCCGTTTTTATCCTACGGACAAAGTGTGGCGATGGTGACTTATATCTTTGTGGGGCTGCTGCTGGGGATTTACCGCTATAAGGATATTCCCATGAAATCGAAGGCTCCGGCTGCCGCGGCAATGAGGGAACATATTGATTCATAATGAAGGGAAATATGATTTACGGATTTCCAATTATATGGTATCCTTTTGGTAAGGGAAAGATTGTTCGGCGGCCCGGTGGCGGGCCGCCGAAATTTGTACGAAAGGGGAAGATGAGTATGGACGAAGATCAGAATTACTATGACCAGTTTCAGGAGGCCTATGACTGCCATCTGTGCCACGGCGCGCCCATCGACCGGTCGGAGAACCGGAACTCGGTGCTGTGTAAAAACTGCCGGGAGAAAGCCATCCGTTATCCGGTGCCGAAAAAGATCTGGGCCGCGGTGGCGGTGGTGCTTGTGCTGCTGCTGGTTTCCATGGTCCGGTTTCCGAAGACACTTGGCGATTACCGGATCTATGTCTCGGCGGAGGACAGGATTGAAAACGGCGAACTCTATGAGGGGATGACCGATCTGCTGAACATTGTGGAGAAATATCCACAGAGTACGGCGCTGTCCGGCAAACTGGTTCGTCTGGCCATGAAATACGGCTGTTACGACTATGCGGCTTACACCATTGACAATTATCTGGTGGGAAAAGAAGTGAATGATAACCTCTATTATGAGGTAAGTAATGCCATGGACATCCTTGACCGTTATTATAATACCATGGATACCATGCAGAAGATGGGGGAAGAACTGTCTCCCACGCTGTCGGTGGAGGAGACGGCCGAGACACTTAAGAAACAGTGTCTGGACCTTGTGAATGACAAGACCCAGGACCCGGCGCTGCTATATTACTACGCCTCTCTGTTCACTCAGAACAGCCAGGAACAGAGGACCTATTTGGAGAACGCGGCAGAGTATAACCCGATGCTGTTTGACGCTCATGTCTCTTTGGGAACCCTGGACCGGCGGGAGGGGGACTTGGCTTCCGCCAGGGAACGCTACGGGAAGGTGCTGGCCATCGACAAGACGAACCCGTCCGCGCTGCGGGCCATGGGAATCCTGGATATGCTGGAGGGAAACATGGAACTGGGACTGGCCGAGGCCAGGCAGGCTTATCAGGTCAACCCGGATTACACCTACGTGCGGGAAACCTATATGATTGCCCTGGCGCTTTCCGGAGATGAGGCAAAGAGCAGGGAAATTGAGGAGGAGATCAAAGCCAGCGGCGAAGTGCTGGAAGACGATACCTATCAACTGCTTGCGGGAGAGATCACTCTGCAGGATTATTATATCGGGGAATAAGGGGGAGAAGAGATGATTATCATACCTGGTTTTTTAATATCGGCGCTGACATTTCCAGGCGTCGTGGTTCATGAATTGGCGCACCAGCTGTTCTGCCGGATTTTCCGGATTCCGGTGTTCGAGGTGGTGTATTTCCGGCTGGGGAATCCCTGCGGCTATGTGAGCCATGAGGCGGTGGACAATCCATTTCAGGTGTTTATGACGTCCATGGGACCGTTTTTTGTAAACACCCTGTTGGGGATGCTGATTGTCATGCCGGCTTCCCTGGAGATCATGACCTTTCGAAACTTTTCCAATCCCCTGTGTCTGATTCTGGGCTGGCTGGGAATCTCGATCCTGATGCACGCATTTCCCAGCATCGGGGACGCGAAGGTGATGGTGAACCGGATTTTGAAGAATCCGGAGGTCGGCATTGCGGCGAAAGTGCTGTCGGCTCCGTTTATCGGCCTGGTTTATGTGGGAGCCATCGGGTCTATGATGTGGCTGGATTTGATTTACGCTATGGCGGTGGCTATGATTATTCCCAACCTGCTGGTAAGACTGATCTGGTGACGAAAATTATAAATAATTATTGCTAATAAATACCATAAGATATATTAATTTTCCTAATTGATACATCTTATGGTATTATTGTATCCAGGGGACGGGCCACCGTCCGGGAAGTGAGTGAAAATACATTCAAGGAGGAAGAACATGAGTGTTAAAAGAATCTATGTGGAGAAGAAGCCGGAGTACGCCGTCAAGGCCAGGGAATTAGAGGCGGAGATTGCAAGCTATTTGGGAATCGGCACCGTGAGTGATGTGCGGGTATTGATCCGTTATGATATTGAGAATCTGTCGGAGGCTACCTACGAGGCGTCCAAGGGGACTATTTTTTCCGAGCCGCCTGTGGACACGCTGTATGAGGAGTCATTTCCGAAAGAGGAAGGGGATGTGGTATTCTCTGTGGAGTATCTGCCGGGTCAGTTTGACCAGAGAGCGGATTCTGCCGAGCAGTGTGTGAAGCTGCTCAAAGAGGATGAGGAGCCGGTGATTAAATCGGCCACCACCTATGTGATTCACGGCACGGTGACACCGGAGCAGGTGGAGGCAATCAAAGCTTTCTGCATCAACCCGGTGGATTCGAGAGAGACGGACAGTGCGAAACCGGAGACACTGGTGACCGTATTTGAGACGCCGGCGGACGTGATGATTTTTGACGGATTCTGCGGATACGACGAGACGGCATTGTCAGAACTTTATCAATCCCTGAATCTGGCTATGACATTTCAGGATTTTCAGCATATTCAGAAGTATTTTGCAAAAGAGGAGCACAGGGACCCGTCCATGACGGAGATCCGGGTGCTGGATACCTATTGGTCCGACCACTGCCGTCATACCACGTTCCAGACGGAATTAAAGAATGTGACATTTACGGACGGGGATTACAAGCTTCCGATCAAGGAGACTTATGAGCAGTATTTGGCGGACCGGGAAGTCCTTTACAAAGGGCGTGACGACAAGTTTGTCTGTCTGATGGATCTGGCGTTAATGGCTATGAAAAAGCTGAGAAGCGAGGGCAGACTGGAGGATCTGGAGGTATCTGACGAGATCAACGCGTGCAGTATCGTGGTGCCGGTTGAGATTGACGGAATTGAGGAGGAATGGCTGGTCAACTTCAAGAATGAGACCCACAACCACCCGACGGAGATCGAGCCATTCGGCGGCGCGGCAACCTGTCTGGGCGGCGCGATCCGCGATCCGCTGTCCGGCCGTACCTACGTTTACCAGGCTATGAGAATCACCGGAGCGGCCGACCCGACCAAGGCGCTTGACGAGACACTTCACGGCAAACTGCCGCAGAGAAAGATTGTGACCGGCGCGGCCAGCGGATACAGCTCCTACGGCAACCAGATCGGTCTGGCTACCGGCTATGTAAAGGAGATCTACCACCCCAACTATGTGGCGAAGCGGATGGAGATCGGCGCAGTGATGGGAGCGGCTCCGAGACGGAATGTGATCCGTGAGACCTCCGACCCGGGCGATATCATTATTCTGCTTGGAGGACGTACCGGACGCGACGGCTGCGGCGGAGCCACCGGTTCCTCCAAGGTCCATACCGAGGAATCCATCGAGACCTGCGGCGCTGAGGTGCAGAAGGGAAATGCTCCCACCGAGAGAAAGATCCAGAGACTGTTCCGCCGTGGGGAAGTAAGCAAAATCATCAAGAAATGTAATGATTTCGGCGCAGGCGGCGTTTCCGTAGCCATCGGAGAACTGGCTGACGGCCTTGCCATCGATCTAGACAAAGTTCCGAAGAAGTATGCGGGCCTTGACGGGACGGAGATTGCCATCTCCGAGTCCCAGGAGAGAATGGCAGTTGTGGTGGACCCGAAGGATGTGGATGCCTTCTTAGGTTATGCCGCACAGGAGAACTTAGAAGCGGTCGCCGTGGCGGTTGTGACGGAGCAACCACGTCTTGTCATGAACTGGAGGGGGAAGAATATCGTCGATATCAGCCGTGCCTTCCTGGATACCAACGGCGCTCATCAGGAGGCCGACGTGGTGTTAGAAGTTCCGGTAAAGGAGGGAAATCCGTTCGGCAAAACCGAAGTGGGCAGTGTGAAAGAAACCTGGCTCTCTATGCTTTCCGGTTTAAACGTATGCTCCCAGAAGGGGCTGGTGGAAATGTTCGACGGCTCCATCGGAGCGGGCAGCGTGTTTATGCCTTACGGTGGAAAATACCAGCTGACCGAGACCCAGTCCATGGTGGCGAAGCTTCCGGTACTGGAGGGTACCACCGATACCGTGACAATGATGAGCTACGGTTTTGACCCGTATTTATCCAGCTGGAGCCCGTATCATGGCGCCATTTACGCAGTGCTGTCTTCCGTGGCGAAGATCGTGGCGGCCGGCGGTGATTACAGCAGAATCCGCTTTACCTTCCAGGAGTATTTCCGGAGGATGACTGGGGACCCGGCCCGCTGGAGCCAGCCGTTTGCGGCGCTTCTGGGCGCTTACAACGCGCAGATCGGATTTGGGCTGCCGTCCATCGGCGGCAAGGACAGTATGTCCGGAACCTTCAACGATATCGATGTACCGCCGACATTAGTATCCTTTGCGGTGGATATTGCAAGCCATAAACATATCATCACACCGGAGTTTAAGAGACCGGGCAGCAAGCTGGTGGTATTTCAGATTGAGAGAGACGAGTATGACCTTCCGGTGTACAGCCAGATTATGGATGGTTACCGCAAGCTTCATGAAGACATCAAGGCGGGCCGTATCATCTCTGCCTATGCGGTGGAGGGACACGGATTGGCGGAAGCAGTCAGCAAGATGGCTTTTGGCAACAAGCTGGGCGTGAAGATCGAGCACAATGTGGACCCGAGAGAATTCTTTGGCGCAGGCTGGGGCAATATTGTCTGCGAAGTGCCGGACGGCAGAGTGGGTGAACTGTCCATTACTTATACGGTAATCGGCGAAGTGACTGACCGGGGCGTGTTCGAGTATGCGGACACAGTGATTGGCATGGATGAGGCGTTAAAAGCCTGGACCGGGACGCTGGAGCCGGTATTCCCGACCCAGTCCGGTGTCGTGCAGACAGAGGTTCCCGATACCTGTTGCAAGGCGAAGAGCATCTACGTTTGTAAACATCAGGTGGCAAAGCCAAATGTCTTCATTCCCGTATTCCCAGGCACCAACTGTGAGTATGACAGCGCAAGGGCCTTTGAGCGGGCCGGCGCCAGCGTGGTGACCAGAGTCTTCAAGAATTTAAGCGCGTCCGATATCCGGGAGTCCGTAGAGTGCTTCCGAAAAGAGGCAGCAGGAGCGCAGATCGTCATGTTCCCGGGCGGCTTCTCCGCAGGCGATGAGCCGGAGGGGTCCGCAAAATTCTTCGCTGCGGTATTTAGAAATGAAGTGATCAAAGAAGAGATTGAAAAACTGTTACAGGACCGGGATGGCCTGATGCTTGGCATCTGCAACGGCTTCCAGGCATTGATCAAGCTGGGACTTCTGCCGGAAGGAACGATTGCCCAGCAGCGCCCGGACTCCCCGACGCTGGCGATGAACACCATTGGCCGCCATATCTCCAAGATGGTTTATACAAAAGTGGTGAGCAGCCGTTCTCCATGGCTGTCCGGCGCGGAATTAGGCGGTGTGTACTGCAATCCGGCTTCCCACGGCGAGGGGCGTTTCGTGGCCAATGACGAGTGGCTTGAGAAGCTGTTTGCAAACGGCCAGGTAGCCACCCAGTATGTGGATGACGCCGGCAAACCGACCATGGATGAGTTCTGGAATCCCAACGGCTCCTACATGGCGATTGAAGGCATCACCAGCCCGGATGGCAGAATCCTCGGCAAGATGGCCCATTCCGAGCGAAGAGGAGACGCCGTGGCCATGAACATTTATGGCGAACAGGATATGAAGATCTTTGAATCCGGCGTAAACTATTTTAAATAATTATAAAAATAAATTTCATAAAAATTGTGCATACTAATCCTGTCATGATAATACTAATGCCCGTGAACACAGCGAATCTGGTTTCGCGGGCAGTTTAGTCTGAAGGAGGAATATGCGATGACAAAGCTGGATTGTAATGTAACAAGCTGTCTTCACAATGCGGATAACTGCTGCTGCAAGCAGGCAATTATCGTGGATGGACAGGATGCAAAGGACAAGCAGGATACCTGCTGCGGAAGCTTCGACGAGAACCGCGACGGAGCATTTCACAATTTATTCAAGACACCGGAGAGTAAACTGGAAGTGGACTGCGAAGCAGTGAAATGTGTATACAACGAGGACCGTCACTGTACCGCCGAGCATATCGGCATCGCCGGGGACGGGGCAACCGAGGCTACACATACGGAGTGCGCGACGTTTAAGGCGAAATAAAAAGCCAGGGCGTACGGAAATTACAGAAAAACGCAGCTGCCGTTTTGTGACGGTGAGCTGCGTTTTTTGGATATGGCTTCCAGGCGCTTACAGGATCATGACAAAGGTCCCGGCGGTAATCAACACCGCACCCAGGATGGTTTTTACCGACATCGGCTCATGAAGAATCACAAAAGCCAGAATCAGCGTAATCACAATACTGAATTTGTCCACAGGCACCACCTTGGAGGCCTGTCCAATCTGAAGCGCCCTGTAATAACACATCCAGGAAGCGCCGGTAGCCAGGCCGGAGAGAATCAGGAACAGCCAGCTTCGTTTGCTGATGGCTGTAATGCCACCCTGTGTGTTGGTGAGAAAGACCATCCCCCAGGCCATAACCACCACGACCACCGTGCGGATGGCCGTTGCCAAATTCGAATTTACCCCCTCAATTCCCATCTTTGCCAGAATGGACGTGAGGGCGGCGAAGACTGCCGAGAGCAGTGCAAGGATAAACCACATACCAATTTCCCCCTTGATTTAATTTTAACATAGTATCAGTGTATCACAAAATCCCGCAAAATTCATTATCAAAAAAGTGCTTGACATTTAACCGGAAGAATAGTATAGTAATACAGGTTATGAAAATAACTGACAGGAAAGCAGGTATCCACCTCACCTCGGCACAAGCGCGTGACCCTGGTTCATATGAGAGATTACATAGCAAGAAGCTGTGTTTCTGACTGTATGGTGGATAGAGTATGTTCTATCTGCTTTTTTATTGCAAATTCCAATTTTATCACACTGTATGGAGGTGCACGACAATTAGCGATTTAATGATTAATGAACAGATCAGAGACAAGGAAGTTCGACTCATTGGGGAGGACGGAGAGCAGCTGGGTATCGTTTCTGTGAAAGATGCCTTACAGATGGCACATGACGCGGAGCTTGACTTGGTAAAGATTGCCCCGACTGCGAAACCGCCTGTTTGTAAGATTATCGACTACGGTAAATACCGTTACGAACTGGCCAGAAAAGAAAAAGAAGCCAAGAAGAAGCAGAAGACCATCGAGGTCAAGGAAGTACGACTGTCTCCCAACATCGATACAAATGATTTGAACACGAAGACCAGCGCCGCCCGCAAGTTCTTGGAAAAGGGTGACAAGGTGAAGGTGACTCTGCGCTTTAGAGGTCGTGAGATGGCACATATGTCAAAATCCAGATATATCCTGGATGACTTTGCAAAAAGCCTTGCCGACATAGCAGTGATTGACAAGCCGTCAAAGGTAGAAGGAAGAACCATGGTTATGTTTTTAACTGCCAAAAAAAGTTAAAATAGATAATTATCAAGGAGGAAAATACAATGCCTAAAATGAAAACAAGCAGAGCAGCAGCGAAGCGTTTCAAAAAAACCGGAACAGGAAAATTAGTAAGAAGCAAAGCTTACAAATCTCACATCTTAACTAAGAAGTCCACCAAGAGAAAAAGAAATCTTAGAAAAGATATCGTTACCGATGCAACCAACGCAAAAGTAATGAAGAAGATTTTACCATATTTATAATTCGAGGTTAAGAAGGAGGAATCACCGATGGCAAGAATCAAAGGCGGTATGAACGCTAAAAAAAGACATAACAGAGTGTTAAAGATGGCAAAAGGCTACCGTGGCGCTCGTTCCAAACAGTATAGAGTAGCAAAACAGTCCGTGATGAGAGCATTAACCAGCTCCTACGCAGGCAGAAAAGAGAGAAAGAGACAGTTCAGACAGTTATGGATTGCCCGTATCAACGCAGCAGCCAGAATCAACGGCTTATCTTACAGCAAGTTCATGTATGGACTGAAGCTGGCAGGCGTTGAGATGAACCGCAAGATCTTATCTGACATGGCGATCAACGACGCAGAAGGCTTTGCAAAATTGGCAGAGCTGGCAAAATCCAAGATTGCTTAATTTGATCGAAATCATAGAACATAAAAAAACCGGATTCCCATGGAGTCCGGTTTTTTTATATATCAGTATAAAAATAAAAAGAAGAACATGAAAATCATGCTCTTCCAATCTTTTTGAATAACTCCCTGAGTTGGACTCGAACCAACGACACCGCGGTTAACAGCCGCGTGCTCTACCGACTGAGCTATCAAGGAATATGATTACTATATAAAAATATCGCTCATAGAATGTATTATACTAGGATGGCGCAGATTGTCAAGAGGGTAAAATGGAAAAATTTGCGGAGCGTTTGCAGGTAGATGTTCCGGTATTAAAATATTGTTAAGCATCCGGCCGGAGAATTGATTTTCCAGAATGAGGGTGATATACTCACTAGACTTGATGAGATCCTATAAAGGAATAGAGATAGAGAGGGGTTCGCATGTTTCGCTATTTGAAAAATTTAAGCCCTGCAAGGCTGGTAGTGCTTGGATTTGCGGCAGTGATACTGCTGGGGGCGGTGGTTCTGTGGCTGCCGGTGTCGGTGAATGAAGGAGTGGAGGTGTCGTTTCTTGACGCGCTGTTTACCTCCACCAGCGCGGTCTGTGTCACGGGGCTGATTGCGATTGATACAGCGGAGCATTTTAGTGTGTTCGGCAGGACCGTGGTGGCGATGCTGATTCAGATCGGCGGCCTGGGCGTTACCTGCGTGGGAGTGGCATTTATCCTGTTTGCAGGGAAGAATATCGGGATCAAAGGGCGGGTGATCATCCGGGATACCATGAATTTGAACTCGGTGAAAGGCGTCATCGGGCTGGTGAAGGCGATTCTGTTTATGACGCTCTGCTTTGAACTGACGGGAATGGCGCTCAGCTTCCTGGTGTTTGTCCAGGATTTCCCGCCGTTAGAAGCGCTGGGGATCAGTGCCTTTCACTCCGTGGCGGCGTTCAACAACTCGGGTTTTGATATTCTCGGCGGCCTGCGCAATCTGATTCCCTACCAGAGCAATGTGCTGCTGAATCTAACCACCTGCGGGCTGATTATCATGGGAGGCCTTGGGTTTCTGGTGATCAAGGAAGTTTGGGAGGTTCATTCCTGGAAACGGTTTTCCCTACATACGAAGGTGGTTCTCGTGACGACCGTGACATTGCTGGCGGCCGGAACTATTCTTCTGAAGCTTTCGGAAAATATCACCTGGCTGGGGGCCTTTTTCCAGAGTACCTCTGCCAGGACGGCGGGGTTTTCCACTTACCCCATCGGGGAGTTTACAAGCGCCGGCCTGTTTGTGCTGATTATCCTGATGTTTCTGGGCGCGTCTCCCGGGTCCACCGGCGGCGGTATCAAGACCACGACCACCTTTGTCATCTGGCGGAGTGTGTTCGGGGCGGCAACCAACCGGCGGTGCGGGGCATTTAAACGGAGGATTCCGGACGAAGTGGTGTCCCATGCCTATATTATCACAGCCATTGCCGTGGCGGTGGTTTGTGTGCAGACGTATCTGATGTGTATAGTGGAGCCGGAGTACAGCTTTCTCCAGGTGCTCTTTGAGGTAGTCAGCGCCTTCGGCACCGTCGGCCTGTCCACCGGCATCACGCCGGACTTGGGAGCATATGGGAAAATGATTCTGATCCTGACGATGTTCATCGGACGGTTAGGTCCCCTGACCATCGCAACCATCTGGACCTTCAAACCGAAGGCCGGAGCCTGGTATTCAGAAGAAAATGTGACAATCGGTTAAGAAGGAGAGAAGATTATGAGCAGAAAATATGGTGGAATTGAATACGGTATCATCGGCCTGGGCCGCTTCGGCTATGCCCTGGCCACGTCCCTGGCGGAAGCAGGGAAAGAGGTGATGGTGATTGACAACACGGAAACGAAAATCAAGCAGATCCGGAATATCGTATCGGAGGCCTTCATCGTCCAGGATTTGGAGCGTGAGACGCTGGAAAGCACGGGAATCCAGAATTGCCAGACTGTCATCGTCTGCATCGGCGAGCAGATCGACAAGAGCATCCTGACTACCTTAAATGTCATCTCCATGGGCATCCCCCGCGTCATCGCCAAGGCCACCAGCCGCGACCAGGGCTGTGTTCTGGAGAAAATCGGAGCCGAGGTCGTATACCCGGAGCGTGATTTAGCCGAACGCCTGGCTGCCAGACTCCTGTCCCCCCACGCCCTTGATTTCATCCGCCTAAACGACGATATCACTGTCTCCGAGATCGTCCTGACCCCGGTCTTAACCGGCCAGACAGTCATGGAAGCAGACTTACGCCGCCGCTTCTCCTTAAACATCATCGCCCTGGAAAACGGCACCGCCACCGAAATCGAAGTCCGCCCGGATTACCGGTTTGTCAGCGGGGATATTGTGGTTGTGATTGGGAAGAAAGAGAATATCAGGCGGTTTGAGCAGTATCTGTCGGAAGGATCATATTAAATTTAAAATTATATGATTATTTTTACAAAAAACGCTTTACAAAAATGGAAGTTAATGATAATATAATCTAGGCTGTTTCAGCGGAGTGAAAATCTGGAACAGACAGCAGCGCGGGAGTGCTGGAATTGGCAGACAGGCAAGACTAAGGATCTTGTGGGTGTATGCTCGTGTGGGTTCAAGTCCCATCTCCCGCATGATGCAGAAGTGGCGGAATTGGCAGACGCGCACGGTTCAGGTCCGTGTGGTGGTAACACCTTGAGGGTTCGACTCCCTTCTTCTGCACGATGAGCTCAGACCTTTGAGCAATCAAAGGGACTGGGCTTTTTTAGTGCGTAGAACTAAGATGGGGAAAGCCAGGAGGGAATTATGAAAAGAGAGAACGGATGTGTGAGACGGATCAGCACGGCGGCAGTGCTTGCCGGGTGCCTTTTACTTTGCGGCTGCTCGGGAAAGACCGGGGCGGGAGCGGTGAAGCTTGACCGGGATAAACCGGTAAATATTACGGTCTGGCATTATTATAATGGGGCGCAGGAGGCCGCCTTTGCCAGGATGGTGTCGGAGTTTAATGACACGGTGGGAAAAGAGCAGGGGATCTATGTGGAGAGCCACAGCAAGGGCAATGTGACGGAACTGGAGAACGCGGTATTGGCGTCGAGCAAAAAGGAAGTGGGGAGCGAGGCCATGCCCAATTTATTCTCCTCCTACGCCGATACGGCTTACGAGCTGGAAAAGGCGGGCGCGCTGGCGGATTTAGACCCCTATTTTACCGCGGAAGAACAGAATGAATATATGGATTCCTACATAGAAGAAGGCCGGATTGGGGTAAACGGGGAATTGAAGATTTTCCCAATCGCCAAATCGACGGAAGTGCTGATGGTCAACAAGACGGTCTGGGATGAGTTCGCGGCGGACACCGGCGTGACGGAAGACAGCTTAAAGACGGCGGAGGGGATTACAAAGACGGCGGCCCGGTATTATGACTGGACGGACGCGAAGACTCCGGATGTTCCAAATGACGGCAAAGCTTTTTACGGCCGTGATGCCATGGCAAACCTCTTCATCATCGGCTCCATGCAGAAAGGCGTGGAACTGTTCCATGTGGAAAACGGGGAAGTGACGCTGAATGTGGACCGGGATGTCTTTTACGACATTTGGCAGAATTATTACGTTCCTTTTGTAAAAGGGTATTACGGGGCCTATGGCAGGTTCCGTTCGGATGACTTGAAGATCGGCGAGCTGGCAGCCTACACCGGTTCTATCGCTTCGGCCAGCTATTTCCCGGATCAGACGGAGATCGGTGACGTCACCACTCCCATTGAGTGCATGGTGATGCCGGCCCCGCTGCTGGAAGGCGGCGAACCCTGCATCATCCAGCAGGGCGCAGGCATGGTGGTGACGAAGGGGACAAAGGAGCAGGAGTTCGCTTCCGTTGTATTTTTAAAATGGTTTACCGATGTGGAACGCAATATTGAGTTTGGCTCTACTTCCGGCTACATTCCGGTAAAGAAGGAGGCCAACAAGAAGGAAACGCTGGACTCTGTGATTCAGGAAAAGAATCTGGAGATTTCCACCAAGGAATATGACACGCTCCTGACGGCCTATGAGATGGTTGGCAGCAGCAAATTATATACCAACAAGGCGTTTGACGGCGGAGCAAATGCCAGAAAGGTGCTGGAATACAATCTGTCCGACAAGGCCGCGGCCGACAGAGAGCAGGTGGTGACACTGCTCGGGGAAGGAAAAACGCTTGACGAGGCGGCAGGCGGTTTTATTTCGGAAGAAGCCTTTGACGGATGGTTTCAGGAAGTGAAGCAGAAGCTGGAGTCCAGCGTTGCGGTCTCCAAAGGAGAAGAGGCTAAACAATAATCCTGCATGGAAGTAAGTGGGCGTATGTTGAAGAAAAAGACGATACTGAAAATGTTTCTGTTTCCATTGGCGGCCGTGATGATTGTGCAGGCCGCGATCTCTTACGGCACGCTTGTGCTCAGCGGCATGACCGGCTATTTAAACGACTATTCCGTGGGGATCATGGAGCAGATTGTAAAAAATAGAAACTTAATTCTTGAGAATAATATGGTTCACCGCTGGTCGGATATCAGTGGTGAAAGCCAGACCGCCGGCGACCTGCTGGAACGGATTTTAACGGAGCGGGGGCTGGAGACAGAGGCGTTTCTTGAGAATGAGGGGGCAAAACAGGAATTTATGCAGGAGATGCTGTCCCCTATGATTACCATGCTCAGGAGGAACGGGGTAAACGGCGCCTATCTGGTGCTGGCGGACGGACTTCAGGATGAGCAGGACGGAGGCTATAAGTGCAGCGGGTTTTATTTCCGGGATTCGGATTCCTATGCCAACCCGCAGGATTATTCGGATCTGCTGATGGCGAGGGGAGATTATGCATTTTCCCATGAATTGAATATTCCGTTTGATACCATCTGGACGAAGAAATTCCGGTTTGAGAAAGAGGGCAGTCTGGCGGCAGATGATTTTTTCTACAAGCCATACCGGGCGGCCGTGGAGAATCCGGGGGCAAAGCCTGAGAATCTGGCCTACTGGGGAAAACTCTTCTGCCTGGAGGACAATAGCGTTCATGACAGCTACCGCATGATTTCTTATTCCATGCCGCTGCTGTCCGGTGATGGAGAGGTCTACGGGGTTCTGGGGGTGGAGCTGTCTGCCGATGCCCTGGATACGATGATTCCCAGGGAGGAGTTAAACCAGGGAGATGAGAGCGGCTACCTTCTGGCCGAATATGATGAAAACGGCAGCCTGGTTCCCTTTTACACGAGAGGGTATGCGGCGGAGAGAAATGCAGAACTTGGGGCTGTGCTGCGGCTTAAGGATACACAATATTCCACGCTTCACAAGATTGTGAAGAAGGAAGACGGCGAAACAGGCAGAACTTACTATGCCGATGTCGCCCCATTTGCCCTCTACAATACCAACACGCCTTTTGAGAACCAGGGATGGGCCCTTGTTGGCGTTCAGGAGGAGAACTCCCTGTTCGGAATCGGCCATCACATCATGAAGAACGTATTGTCGGCAGTTCTCGCCGCCCTGTTGTTTGGTATTATCACAGTCTTCATTCTCATGAGGCATTTGACAAGGCCGATCAGCGTCCTGGCGGACTGGATTCGGAACGTCAGGAACAATTCGGTTCAGGAATACAAGAAGACGGATATTGCGGAGATTGACGATCTCTACGAGGCTGTGTACGAGTTAAATAAACGCCAGAGGATCGCGGAGAATTCCGCCCTGGAGGAGAAAGAACGCTACCGGCTGGCGCTTCAGAGCAGCACCGATATTATTTTCACTTACAATATAGATGAGGATTCCATGGATGTCTACAACATCTCCTCCGGCGGGGAGAATGAGAGCCGGGAGGAGCATTTGACCCAGCTGATCCGGGAAAATCAGGAGATTTTGGAGGCGGACCGTTTATCGCTGGAGCGGATCTTTACAAGTCTGGACCCGGAATTCAAGCATCAGTTCTGCATCCGTACCGAGCGGGACGGATGGCAGTGGATGGAGCTGTCCGGTAAGACCATCCTGGACCACTCAGGGCGTAAGAACAAGGCAATCGGAGTGCTCCGGAATATCAATGAGCAGAAGCTGAAAGAGCAGCAGGCCAGTCAGGCGGCGCGGATTGACCCGGTCACCGGGTTATACCGGGAGGAGATTGGATGTGGAATCATCCGTACGGAACTGGAGATGGGGAAACGGGGCCATCTGGTTCTTCTGGATCTGGATCATTTTGGCGAGATTAACGAGGAGTATGGGATTGACTTTGGCGATGCCGTGCTGGAGGAATTAGGGCGGATAATCAGCAGTCTGCAAAGACAGTTTGCCCAGGATGGTAAGAGCACGGTATCCTACCGCACCGGCGGGGACGAGATCGTCCTCTGGCTGTGTGGTTTTGACCGCGGTGAGACTGTGGTTTTCCTAAATAGAATCGAAAAATTACTGGCGCAGTTTGACCAGGACGGCGACTTCGAGATCTCCGTCACGGCGGCGGCAGCCCCGGTAGATGAGGAGGGAGAGACGGTGGACCGGCTTCTTGGGAAGCTCTGCACCGTCATGGCATATGGCAAAAAACGGCGGACCGGTATCTGTACCTTCGCCACGGATATCCCGGAGGCGGAGTATTCTGCGGAGAACAGTGGCAAACGACGTTTAAACGAGATTGCGAGTACCGGGGACACAGTGTCCTTAAATCTGGTCACCAGAGCCTTCAACCTGTTTGCCAGAGGCGGAAAGGCCGGTCCGATTCTCAGCCTTCTGTTTGCAAAAATCGGGGAGGTTTATGATGCCCAGGCCGTGTTTATGAGTGAGATCCGCCTGGATTTTAATACCTCCAATATGTTCCGGCAGTGGCATTCGGGGGAGGAGATTCCCTTTGACAGCCGGATCTATCATTTCAACGAGGAAGAACTGGCAGGCTGCGCGGATAAGCTGTCCACCGGTTTTGTCCCCTTTGATGCCGGAGAGGGCTTTGAGAAAGGGGAAAGGAGGCTGCTTCACATCCGGGATGGATTCTCGGGCTTTTGCATCCCCATGTATGACAGCGGGAAGCTGATGGGGGCTCTGACGCTGATTGAGAAGCCGGATGCCGGTTCCATAGGCGCGGCGGAACTGGGAGAACTCCAGGAGATTGCCAGAATCGTGGAGACCAATGTGAACCGGGAACGCTATGACCTGGCCAGCCGGGCCAAGAGCGAGTTCCTCTCCAGAATGTCCCACGAGATCCGTACGCCGATGAACGCGATTATCGGCATGACGGCCATTGCCCGAAGGGAAGAGGAGCGGCCGGAGCGGATGGATGACTGCCTTGCGAAAATAGAGGAGTCCTCAAAGTATCTGCTGAGTCTGATCAATGATATTCTGGATATGAGCAAGATAGAGAGCGGCAAGATGAAACTGGCCCCGGAGAGCGGCAGCTTACAGGAGCTGATCGATGGGACGGAGGATCTTGTAAAGCCGCAGATGGAAGAAAAGAACATCACTTATGTACAGGAGGTAGAGCTGAAACACCGCTGGCTGGTGGCAGACTTTATGCGTCTGAAGCAGGTGCTCTTAAATCTTCTCGGAAACGCGGTGAAGTTCACGCCGGAGGGCGGCAGGATCACGCTTACCATCCGGGAAAACAGCGGAGAAAACTCCGACCGGGCAGAGATTTACTTTGCCGTGGCCGATACGGGTATCGGGATCAGCCAGGAGAACCAGGAGCGGATCTTCAATGCCTTTGAGCAGGCCGAGAACAGTACGGCGGTCTCCTACGGCGGGACGGGACTGGGACTTTCCATCAGCAGCCGCCTTGTGCGCATGATGGGCGGTGAGATTCATCTGGAGAGTGAAGTGGGCCATGGCAGCAGCTTTGGCTTTACACTGGACTTTAGGACAGCTAAGGAGCGGCAGGAGGAAAACAGGCAGGCGACGGAAGAGGAAGCCTTTGATTTCAGCGGCTGCCGCGCTCTTTTGGTGGAGGACAATGAGCTGAACACGGAGATCGCGCTGGCGATTCTTGAAATGCAGGGATTTCTGGTGGATACGGCGGAAAACGGACTGGTTGGCGTGGAACGTTTTCAGGCCAGCGAATCCGGTTACTATGACCTGATTCTCATGGATATCCGGATGCCGGTGATGGACGGTTTAGAGGCAGCCCAAACCATAAGGAAGCTGAACCGGGAGGATGCGAAAACCGTTCCGATTATTGCCATGACGGCCAATGCCTTTGATGAGGATATGAAGAAGTCCATTGAAAGCGGCATGAACGGGCATCTCACGAAACCCGTGGATATTGAGGAACTTTTGCGGACCGCAGGGGAAGCCATCCGCAGAAGCCGGAAGTAAACTCTTTTGCAGCTTATGTTTAAACAGAAGATATAAACGGAACAATTAAAACATTAGAGAAATTATAGAAAATGATAGAAATAAAAATTGACAAAATTGGATTTCTATACTATAATTAGTTACGTTGCTGCTGGATAGTACAACAGCATGCAGAAGTGGCGGAATTGGCAGACGCGCACGGTTCAGGTCCGTGTGGTAGTAATACCTTGAGGGTTCGACTCCCTTCTTCTGCATTATCATTGGAACGTATGAACAGGATGTGCCTTATGGAGAGGTGCATCCTGTTTTTTTGTATTTCCAACCCTTGACTCTCCCATTGTGGGAGGGTGTATGCTGAAACCGGAACGAGTAAAATAGGAAACGGGGGTTGAAGTATGAATAAAAAATTGATTCAAATGGAGCATCATGTGGATGACTATGAGTGTATGTGGAACGGAATTGAGGATTTGTACTTACAAGGCACAAACGAATCACTTCCGCCAAGCTTTTTCTTTATCCTTTCCGGCTTTGGGTCTTTCTGTTACAGGAAGACAGACAAGTCGGAGATAAAGAGGATGGTTGCGCTGGGGGATGGAAGGACCAGAAAGATGTACGAATTTCTTGCCCCGATTGTCGGATTTGAGTACAGGCATTTTGAGCACAGCGCCTTTGAGAAAGCTCTGTGGCGGGCAAAGGCGGAGATTGATCTGGGCTATCCCTGTGTGCTTGGCGCCTTGGATATGTATGAGCTGCCTTACTATGAGAAGCTGTATCACAAGGATCATATCCCCTTTCACTATGTCATGATGGTGGGGTATGATGAGGAGGCGCAGTGTATCTATATAAATGACTGCGGAAGGGCCGACACGCAGATTCTTTCTTATGAAGAACTGCGTCTTGCCTGGAATTGTTCTTATGCGGGACTTTCAAAACCGAATACGGTTTGTACCGTGCGGATGAACAGCAGCAGGAATCCATATGAGATTGCAAAGGATGCGCTGCGTCAAAAACGGGAATCTTTTTTGAATCCGCCTGTTGGTTTCCTGGGTTATCGTGGCTTCTGCAAAATGATCTCGGATCTTCCTGAGTGGAAAAAAGAACTGTCAAAAGAGGAGTACGACAAGATTTTTGCAAATATGGTCCCGTTTTTTGGCACGGTGCCAACCGTTCCCAATGCATTGCGCGGCATTGACAGGCCGGATGAGGTGGCGTTTGGCGGCGGATTTGACAAGATCAGCACAGTCCTTCAAATGCTTGGACAGAAATACGATGACAGGAACATGACGGAGGCCGCCCAGGTATTTGCCCAGGGGGCGGGCGTGATTTCCCGGATCAAAGATATCATGGTTACGTATCTGGTGGGAGAAGAAGACCAGACAGAGGAACTGCCTGCCCGATTCGCCCAGGTGGCGGAGATTATGAAACAGGGGTTTCTCCTACTCTCATTTTGAGATCCATATTGCATATACAGGGCGGCAGGTGGCGGTGTTGAACCGACCACTTACCGCCCTGTTTTTACCACTTACTGAAAACCGGTTTACATTTCCCATGAAATATGGTTAGATGATGAAGTAAAGGGGAACGGATGAGATGAAAATCAGGATTGAGATTGACGAAAATGTAACCGAAGAGGAAGTGATTATCCGGACCGCCAGTCTGGGGGCAGAGGTGGAGGAGATTTCCAGGGCTTTGAAGGAATTGAGCCGTGCCAGACAGAAATTCGTCTTTTGCAAGAACGAGTCGGATTACTATCTGCCATTGGAGTCCATCATGTTCTTTGAGACGGAGGGCAGCAGTGTCCATGCCCACACCCGGGACGACATGTTTACGGTACGGCTGCGGCTGTATGAGCTGGAGGAAGCGCTGCCGGGGTTTTTCATGCGGGTGTCCAAATCCACGATTCTGAATCTGCGGCTCGTGTATGCGCTCACCCGGTCCATTTCGGGAACCTGTCTGGTGCAGCTGCATGGCACCCACAAGCAGGTGTATGTGTCCAGATATTATTATAAGCCGTTAAAAGAGCGGCTGGAGGGAATGAGGTAAGGGAAGATGAAAAAAGAGAGAGTATTCTGGGGGCTGTTCTTTATCGTGGGGGCGGCCGCCATGGTAGTAAGCAGGCTGGGGTTTTTGGGGGATATCGGTCTGTGGACTATTTTTTTCACGGTGTTTCTTGCAGCGGCATTGGTTAAGAGTGTGATGTATCGAAGCGCATCGGGAATTCTGTTTTCCATTGCGTTTCTCTGTATCCTCTATGACAAACAGCTGGGGATTACGGCGCTCACCCCATGGACTGTGCTGGGAGCGGCGCTGTTAGGAAGCATCGGGTGTTCCATATTGTTTGATCCGTGGAAGAAAAAACATTGGCATGAGCATTACGAGTTTGGGAAGGCTGACATGGAGACCGTCGCGGGGGAGAGCATCCATTTAAGCACAAGCTTTGGAGAAGGCATCAAATATATCGATTCCGATGATTTTAAGAGGGCGAATATCCAGTGCAGTTTCGGGGAATTGAAGGTGTACTTCGACAATGCGTTGATCCAGGACGGTCAGGCGGTCATCGCCTTTGATGTGTCATTTGGCGGGGTGGAACTGTTTCTGCCGAAGGAATGGACGGTCGATAACCAGGTCAATGCAACCTTTGGCGAGGTTGAGGAGAAGAACAGGAATGATTCCAATGGTTCGCCGGTGCTCCGTCTGGTTGGGAAATGCAGTTTCGCCGGAATTTCGATCATCTATGTATAAACGATCATGGGAAAAGGGGAACTGAGAATGAACGACATTATCAGATGTTTAAAAGAGCGCAAATCCGTGCGGGTATTTCTTGACAGGGAGATTGGCGCGGAGGAGAAGAGAGAGATTCTGCTGGCAGCCATGGCGGCGCCCACGGCGGGAAACCAGCAGCTTTACACAATACTGGATATCACGGACCAGGGGTTAAAAGAGGCGCTTTCGAAGACCTGTGACAACCAGCCCTTCATCGCGAAGGCCAAGCTGGTGCTGATCTTCTGCGCCGATGTGAAGAAATGGCAGGACGTCTATCTGGAAGCCGGTTTAAGCCCCAGGAAGCCGGGCGCGGGGGATTTTCTGCTGGCGGTAGAGGACGCGGTGATCGCGGCCCAGAATGCTGTGACGGCCGCCGGGAGCCTGGGAATCGGCTCCTGTTATATCGGTGATATCATGGAGCAGTGCGAGGTCCATAGAGAACTGCTGCATTTACCCCAATTGGTCTTTCCGGCGGCCATGGTGGTATTCGGCTATCCCAATGAGCAGCAGAAGGAGAGAAAGAAACCGGAGCGGTGCCGGCTGGAGGACATTGTTCAGGAAAACGGATACCGGGAGATGGACGGAGAGAAGCTTCGGGACATGTTCAGGAAGGAGTATCCGAACCGGACCTTTGAGGAATGGGCGGACGCGTTCTGCAGACGGAAATACAACAGTGATTTTTCCAGGGAAATGACACGCTCGGTGGGAGAGTATTTAAAAGAATATAAGATGGGAGACAGAGATGAACCGGTATGAGGAAGAGTATGTTACCGTAAATGGGATTGAGCATTATTTACTGCATTATCCAAAAGCGCTTGACGCCCCGGTGCTGCTGTATCTTCACGGCGGCCCCGGCAGTTTCGAGTCCCTGTTTGCGTATGAACTGGACCAGACCTGGGGAGACTGCTTTACCCATGTCCATTGGGACCAGCGCGGGGCAGGGAAAACGCTCCGGCGCAACGGGAAGAGAGGGATACCGGAGTCCATGGACCAGATGCTGGATGATCTGCATGGCATAGTTTCCTATTTACAGCGGAAATATGAGGCTGACAAGGTTGTCTTATTGGGCCATTCGTGGGGAAGCGTGCTTGGCAGTTTCTATACGCTGAAGCATCCCGGACAGGTCCTGTCCTATATCGGCGTAGGCCAGGTAATCAGTATGAGGGAGAACGAACGGACCGCGTATCGGGACGTACTGTCGATGGCTGAGCAGGCGGGGAACAAAAAGCATATACAGGCTTTGGAAAAATTGGGCGCATACCCGTCAGACGACCCGGAACGATTGCTCAAGCAGATACCCAAAATGCGGAAAATACAGGAAGCCTACGACAACGGCCCAATGTCCGGTTCCGGTATGGGCGAAATGCTCAAAACGATATGGCACAGCCCTTCTTTCCGATGGGGGGATATCATCAGCTTTCTGCGGATTATGAAAGTCAATCAACCGCTCCTTATGCAGATGCTGTCTTTTGATTTAAACGATTCCCCGCCTCACTATGACGTGCCGGTCCATTACATACTAGGCGATCTGGACAACATCACCCCGACCTCTCTCGGCAAGGCGTATTTTGAGACAATTGACGCTCCCTTAAAAACGATTCGCGTGATTTCAGGGGCAGGACATAACCCTATGTACGAAAAACCTGATGAATTCGCCGACGCGCTTCGGGCCGTGCGGGAGATGATCCAATAAAAAAACCGGGATTTCCTTTCCTTGAGAAGAAATCCCGGTTCTTTTTATGGATTTATATCGGAACAGCTGTTTATCTGCTATCCTGATCTTTGGCATCGTCCTCCTTGACAGTGTCATCAGACATATCTTCCGTGCTGTCATAACGAACAGACTGTGCTGCCTTTTTCATCATTGCTTTAGCACGTTTCCTGCGGCTGAAGAAGACGATCAGGATTACGATGATTGCAATTGGCAGCCAGACAGGGCTGAAGCTGATGAGCCAGATGAGGAAATTGACAAGAAAATCAATCATTGCGTTGGCATTCTTGGAAAATCCACTCTGGATTCGCTGGCCAAAGGTCTCCGGCGAGGTTGGCGTGAACGTGGTCACCTCCTGGATATTCAGACTCACCGTGCTGTATTCCACCTGATTGTCATACAGCCGTAACTGGGACTCCATAGACTCCAGTTCGTAGCGGATCTCCGACAGCCGTTTCTCCAGCGTGATCACCGCCTCCAGCGATTCCGCTTTCTCAAGCAGGGCCCAGATCCGGTCCTGTTCCACGGTGAGAGACTTCTTGCGGCTCTCCAAATCGCTGTATTGGAGGGTCACATCCGATGTGGTTTCATAGCGGTTGGTAATGTTGCCGTTCTGCTCCACGGTAGTGATAAAGGCATCCAGCTTCTCCTGGGGAATCCGCGCGGTGATGGACGCGTACCGGCGGCGCGGCTCATTGTTGTAAGTCATGCTGGAGCCGGTGACACTGGAATCCTGGGTATAGCCGCCCAGAACCGTGATCTGATTGGTGATGGTTTCCAGCAGCTTGTCAAAATCACTGGTCTCCACTTCCATGTTGGCATTGCGGATCAGTTTGCGGTTAGCCGGCTGCACGTTGATTCCCCCGGAAGAACTGGTCAGTCCGCCTTCCGCGGCAGTTTCAGCGGCTGCCTCTTCATACTCCCCGGCTGCGTTTTCCTGATAAGCGCCCATATCATAGGCTGCCGCCGTGGTCTCCGCCATATAGGACGAAGAACTTCTGCTGGACCCGCACCCGGTAAGCGCGAGTACTCCCGCCATGAAAACGGCCGCAGCCGCATACCGGCGGTTGAAACGTTGTTTTTTCATAATATCTCCTCCCTTGTATCTGATAATTCGTGCGAATATCTGATAGTTTTAAGATAACACATCTCATTTTTGAATACAATGGGGGACATAAAGGATTAAGAAATTCTACTGCAATTTATCAGAAATCCGATGTGAAAATGGATATAGGGAGGTGCTTACAAGCAAGCTTGACACACCTCCCTATATCCATTTTCCCGCCGTCTGAGCGGTTACGTTAGTATTCAAAAACATAAGAATCCATCGTCTGGCTGTTGTTGATCAGCGCGTCGCTGTTTAACTTTTTCTGACGCAGTCCTTTATCGCTTTTCAGCAGTGCGCTGTAAATAATATCCGTCACATAGAGATACATCAGATTATCCGACAACGCCGTCGTGTTGTTGGCGATCAGCTTGTCCGAGACTATAAATTTATAATCCGACAGATCGCCAAGCTTCGGAGAATCCACACTGGTGATCGTCAAATTCTTTCCGCCCCGGTCCGTGGAAGCGCTGGCGGCCTGGTAGATATCCTTCATCATAATGCTCCGGGCAATGAAGATGGACAAATCACCTGGGGTAGTGTTGGTGACCTGAAGGCTGATGCTTAACGGGTCCGTAAACTCCTTGGCCCGAATCCCGGCCAGTTCCAGCTTATAGCAGAACTCCCTTGCGGCAAACGTGGTGTTCGCCAGTGCATAGAGATTGATATTCTTCGCGCGCTTGATCATCTCCACCGCTTCAAACACCGTCTTCTCATCCAGAAGTGCTGCCGTGTTGTTTAACATGCTCCGGTAGTCAGAGGTGATGGAGGAGATGAAGTTCCCCCCGGAAGAGGGCGTCTCCTGGACCATATTGTTGTAAAAACTTTCCTGGGCAAGGGCGATCTTGATTCCATTGAACCCTTTATAGCCCAGCTTCTTGCAGAAGCGGTTGATACTGGCTTCCGATGTCCCCGTCTCATCCGCCAAAGCAGTGATGGTGGTGGTGAGAATCTGTTCCGCGTGATTGATGACATACTGGCTGATGGCATTCTCACTGACGGTAAAATTGGGCTGCATGGATATGATTTTAGAAATAACGGTTGATACCATAAAATGCTCCTTTATTATACGGTTGTTACCCTGAATTTTCCAATCACTTGTATTCCAAAAGTATAACATAGTTCCAAAACATTTGCAAATAATGAGTGATTGTGAAAATATAAATCAAATATATTGACAGCTAATGAAAATAGTGATAGTATAAAAGCATAAAAATGCCGGGTAAACGGAAAATAAAGTGACGAAAATGCACAAAAAGTAGATGGAATGGTGAAAATTTTGACTTGCAATGAAAACGATGTGTCAAGAATTGCCTGTCAAAATTTTCAGAATCCGGTTTTTCGCGGTATTGGGAAGAGGAAAGGAGAAGGGATGAAAGAGTTTTGCTATGAGACACCGTATGACGTGATCGTGGCAGGCGGCGGAGTATCGGGTACTGTGGCTGCTATTGCTGCCGGCCGTTTGGGGGCGAAGGTTCTGATTGTGGAACAGGGCGCTTACCTGGGAGGTGCGCTGACGGGCTGCGGAGTCGGACCCATGATGACATTTCACGCCGGGGAGAAGCAGGTGATCCGGGGCATCATGGAAGAGATCGTGGGGCGTCTGACCAAAGAAGGGTATTCCACGGGCCACATTTATGACACCATGCAGTACATCAGCTATCTGACCCCATTTAACGCGGAGGGGCTCAAGGTGGTTCTGGATGAGATGACCGGGGAGGCCGGCTGTGAGGTTCTGTTCCACACCTTTATCGGAGGGGCGGAATGTAAGGACAACCGGATCACCGGACTTACCGTGTGCAACAAGGACGGCATCCATAAACTCACGGCGGCCGTGTACATAGACGGAACCGGGGATGGGGACGTGGCAGCATTTGCAGGCGCTCCCATGACCAAGGGACGGGAATCAGACGGAGCCGCCCAGCCGATGACCATGAATATGAAGTATGTCAATGTGGACACGGAGGCCATCAAGAACCATATCAGGAATCATATCGAAGATTTCTCCCGCCACCAGGGCAATGAGGGACTGATGGATACGGTGAGCCGGTTTTCCTTCTGTGGGTTCCAGGATGAATTCCGGGCGGCAGAGGCGAGAGGGGAACTGGAGATCCGGCGGGAAGACGTACTCTGCTTTGAGACGGACCGTCCGGGCGAGTATATCGTCAACACCACCAGAATTATTGACCATGACGCGGTGAACGCGGCCAGCTTAAGCGATGCGGAGATGGTTGGACGCCGCCAGTGCCGGCAGCTGGACCGGTTCCTGCACCAATATGTGCCGGGGTTTGAACATGCGATCCTGGAGTTTACAGGACCGAGCGTGGGGGTCAGAGGTTCCAGGCAGCTGTCAGGCAGGTACACGCTGACGGCCGATGACATTTTAACCCGCCGGGAGTTTGACAGTGTGATTGCCCATTCGGCTTACCCGATTGACATTCACAATCCGAAGGGGCTGGGGACAGACAGCCGGTTCCTGTCGGAGAAGGGGACGTATTACAGCATTCCTTATGAGACGCTTTACTGTGGGGAGATTAAGAACCTGCTGGTGGCCGGGCGGTGCATTTCCGCGTCCTTTGAGGCACAGGCGGCCATCCGGACGACGCCGACAGCCGGAGCCCTGGGGCATGCAGCCGGAGTGGCGGCAGCTTTGGCGGCGGAGACGGCAGGAGGATGCGCAGGAGGAAACGGCGTGGCGGAAGCAGACGTGGCAAAAGTCGATATAAAGGAATTGCAGCGCCGGTTACAAGAGCAGGATGCTTACCTTGATTTAAAGGGCAGTGTGAAAGAAGCAGTGAGAAATAATAAACAAAAGAGATGAAATAAAGGAGGATTTTTGAAATGACGATTCAGGTGATTGGAATACTTGGGTTATTTGTATTGATGGTAGTTCTGATGATGACAAGAAAGCTGCCGACCATTCTGGCGCTGCCGATTATGGCGGTGGGAATTGCGCTGATTGCAGGCATTCCGTTTATGGGCGGGGAGTTCAGTATCGCAAAGGACGTTCTGGAAGCAGGCGCCATGAGAATGAGTACGGCGATTGCCGGTCTGTTCTTCGGCGGGTTCTTCGGTAAGGTACTCAGCCGCGTTGGCATTACCAACACGATTATCCGCAAAGCGGCAGAGATGGCCGGTGACAAACCGCTTCCTATCGCGTATGCATTTTTAATTGTAACCTCGATTATCTTTGCGGCATCCAACGGACTGGGCATGTTCATTCTGGTTGGAACCATCATTATCCCGATTATGATCAGCGCGGGATTAAGCCCGCTGGTAGCCGGAACCATCCTGCTGCTGGGCAATGGCATCGGCGTTACCTTCTCAGTTGGAACCCTTGGCGTTTACATCGATACTCTGGGACTTCCGCTTGAGACCGTTACCCAGTATTCCTTCCTGTGCGCGGCCCCGCTGATGGTAGTGGCTGTGATTATGGTTTATGTGATGATTAAATCCGGCGGAAAGAAGAGAAAAGCATGGGCTATGCCGGCTTCCGATATGGGAAGCGAGAAAAATGTACGCTCCATCGCTTTGATTTCCCCGCTGATTCCGGTAATTTTAGTATTTGCATTTAAGCTTCCGTTAGTACCGGCAATTTTAATCGGTATCGTGATTACCTTAATTCTTGCAACACCGAAAAATGCAGTTCATGTGGTATCCAGCTCCTTCGTGGAAGGCATCCAGGAGACAGCCGGCGCCTGCGGACTGATGATCGGAATCGGTATGGTGTTAAAGGCAGTAATGGCGCCTGAGGTAGCGGCTGTATTGGAGCCGGTGATCAGAGCGATCATTCCGTCCAACGCTGTGATGTTTGTCCTGGTATTTGGACTTCTTTCTCCGCTGGCTATTTACCGTGGACCGTTAAATGTATGGGGACTTGGTTCCGGTATCGTGGCGCTGTTAGCTTCCTGCGGCATGAACCCGGTGGCAGCGATGGTTGCCCTGAGACTGGATTCCAACGTACAGGCAGTTTGTGATCCGACCAACTCCCACAATGTATGGGTTGCCGATTTCACAAAAACCGATGTCAATGATTTCTTAAAGAAGACGATTATCTGGATTGCTGTTTCCACACTGGCAGGATTGCTGGTTGCCAGCTTTATCGTTTTATAAGCAGAAGGAGCAGATCAGTTTATGAACAGGAAAGTAAGAATAGGAATTGACGTGGGAGGCACCTTCACCGATGCGGTTGTCATCGACAGCAGCACCTATGAAGTGGTTGCCAAGAAAAAAATTCCGACGACACATGAGGAAGGCGTGGCGGTGGGCGTTGTGACGCTGATCAACCAGCTGATGGAAGAACTGGGGATCTCCCCGGAGGATGTGGTGTTTATCGCCCACGGCACCACCCAGGCCACCAACGCGCTGCTGGAAGGAGACGTGGCCAGCGTCGGCATTATCGGCATGGGCACAGGAATGGACGCCAGGGGGGCAAAAAACGAGACAAGTGTGGAACAGATTGAACTGGCTCCGGGCAAATTCTTAAAAACCAGCCATACCTTTATCGATTCCAAGTCATTAAACGACAGTACGATAAAGGCCGCCATCGATTTAGTGCGCGGCGCGGGGGCGGAGGTGATCGTCGCCTCCGAGGCGTACAGCGTGGATGACCCGGCCCATGAACTGATGGTCCAGGAGGCGGCCAGAAACCAGGGGCTTTACTGCACCGGAGGCCATGAGATCTCCCAGCTGTACGGCTTAAAGATGAGAACCAGGACCGCGGTTGTCAATGCTTCCCTGATCCCGAAAATGATGGAGACCGCCAATATGACGGAGCGTGCTGTCATTGACACCAATATCCAGTCCGGCCTGATGATTATGCGCTGTGACGGCGGCGTCATGAGCATCAATGAAGTGCGCAAGCGTCCCATTCTCACCATGCTGTCCGGCCTGGCGGCCGGGGTTGCCGGCGCGCTGATGTATGAGAAGATTTCCGATGGAATCTTCTTCGAGGCCGGCGGCACCAGCGTGGATATCTCCGTGATCAAAAACGGCAAGGTTATGATCAAATATGCCCAGGTAGGCGGCCACAAGACGTATTTGCAGTCTTTAGACGTGCGGACCTTGGGCGTGGCAGGCGGTTCCATGGTGCGGGTAAGTGACGGGAAAATCGTGGATATCGGCCCCCGTTCCGCCCATATCGCCGGCAAGGAATATGAATGTTTCCAGGAGGACGGGGCGCTTGACGGAGCCGAGGTACTCTTCGTGAGTCCAAGAACCGACGACCCGAAGGAGTATGTCCTGGTGAAAAATGCATCCGGCATGGAGGTTTCCCTGACACTGGCCGGCGCGGCCAACCTGCTGGGTTATGTCCCGGAGGGAGATTACGCCAGAGGCAGCAGCCAGCCGACCACCGCGGCCTGGAACGCCTTGGGAGCTTATCTTGGCTGCACCGGGACCGAGGCGGCCAGAAAGACCATGGATTTAGCCATGGATAAGCTGGTGGATGTGGTGGAAGAGCTGATCGATGAGTACGAACTGGACACCAAATTCGTCACTCTGGTTGGCGGCGGCGGTTCCGGCGCGGTGATTGTCCACGCGCTGGCAGAGCGGATGGGCGTGAAGTCCAAGATTGCGAAAAACGCGCCTTACATCTCGACCATCGGCGTAGCGCTTGCCATGGTGCGGGAGCAGATGGAACGGACCATTGCCAATCCCACGGAGGAGGACATCAAGAAGATCCGCCGGGACATCATCGAAAAGATTGTGAAGTCCGGGGCCAATGAAAAGACCGTTGACGTGACCATTGAGGTGGACGCCCAGAAGAATATTCTCCGGGCCATCGCCACCGGGGCCACGGAGCTGCGGCAGAAGGATTTGGGCGCGGCGGATTTAAAACCGGAGGAGCTTCAGACTATTTCATCGGAGGCGCTGGGGACGGCGAAGGAGGATACCAACTGTGTGGCTTCCTCAGGAAGATGGAATGTGTATGAGGCAGTGCTGAAAAAGAAGGTGCTGGGCTTCTTCAGCCAGAAGAGCCGCCGATTGTGCGTCATCGACCGGGAGGGCGTGGTGAGACTGAAGAAGGACAAAGCGGAGTATCTGAAGTTTGCCAAGGGCAGGAAAAACAGAGAGTTTGCCGAGTTTTTAGATGCCAACACCACATTTTCCGACGCCAACGCCACCATCCCGAAGGTATTTATCTTCTACCGGGAGAAAATGCTGGATTTGACGGGGATGCAGAGCGCGGAGCAGCTGAATTCTATTCTGGATATGGAGATTGAGGGGCTGGAGGACAGCGAGGAGCTGATTGCCGTGGCTTATAAATAGTTGTGAATTGATAAGAATGTAAGATCATGCAACAAGACGAAAGGGGACCGGAAATGACAGCAGCCGGAATATCGGATGAAGTACTTGCCATGTTTGAACTGAGCAATGATTTGCTGATTGGGAAGATCAAGGAGGACCGCTATCCCTATTATGTCCGTGAGTCGCTGAACCTGGGACGGGAAGCCGCGAAACGGTTGGGGGCGATGTGGGCAGGAGAAAGGGAGATGGCAGGAGAAGGGCCGATGGCAGGGACCGTTGACATTTTCCAGATGTATGAAGATGCGGGGATTGGGATCATCTACGAGGAGAAAAGCGGGGAACAGTACGGAGTGTCATTCCGGGCCCAGAGTGAATACGGGAAGGATGGGAGCGCGAAGGTGCTGATCTACCGGCAGTCCATCGCGGAGCTGGCAAGACACAGCCGGGATGTGGAACTGTCGGAGGAGGAAGCGCTGCAAATCCATCTGGCCCATGAATATTTTCATTACTTGGAGTATCACAGCAGTGAGATTCCGGATGAGAAGACGATGAAAGTGTATGACCATGGATTTGTGTCGGATTATTTAGAACCGGTGGAACTGACCAGGTTTCTGGGGCGGCGGCGGACGGGCGGAATCCTGCGGTGCAGCGAGATCGCGGCCCACGCGTTTGCCAAGGAACTGACGGGAGTTTCGATTCTGCCGAATTATTTTGACTATACGTATCTGATGGACACGGGGAGACTTCGGGAGAAGGATTTCCTGGCTCAGGCGGAGCGGTATGGGGAGATGATTTAAAAACAGCAGGCTGGAAGTTATTTGGATTCCAGCCTGCTGTTTTTGTTAAATAAACTAGTAAAGAAAGGGAATTTGTTATATAATATCTGGAAAAGCTACAATTAATATAGGACAAGGAGAACTCAACTACCATGCTTACATTGGAAAACCTGTCTTTTGGAGTACAGGATGAAAAGGGACAGAAAGAGATCATCCGGGAATTGAATTTAACGATTCCGGACAATAAATTTGTGGTTATTACCGGGCCCAACGGAGGCGGCAAGTCTACACTGGCGAAGCTGATTGCCGGGATTGAGATGCCGACGGAGGGGCGGATTGTATTTGACGGGACGGATATCACGGAGACGGGGATTACGGACCGGGCCAATATGGGAATCAGCTATGCCTTTCAGCAGCCGGTGCGCTTTAAAGGAGTCCAGGTACTGGATCTGATTCGTCTGGCGGCGAAGAAGAAGCTGTCGGCGGCGGACGCCTGCACCTATTTATCAGAGGTGGGGCTCTGTGCCAAGGATTACATTAACCGGGAGGTTAACGCCAGTTTATCCGGCGGGGAGTTAAAGAGAATTGAGATTGCCACGGTGCTGGCCAGAGGAACCAAGCTGTCGGTGTTTGATGAGCCGGAGGCGGGGATTGACCTGTGGAGTTTCCAGAACCTGATTCAGGTATTTGAGCGGATGAGGGAGCATACGAAGGGGTCGATACTGATTATTTCCCATCAGGAACGGATTCTCAACATTGCCGATGAGATTGTGGTGATTGCCGATGGTGTGATTACCAACCAGGGGCCGAAGGATGAGATTCTGCCAAAGCTTTTGGGGACGGCGTCAGCTGTGGATGCCTGTAAGTATGCACAGCCTTATTCCAGAAAGGAGGAGATGTGAGATGGCAGATTTAAGGAACGTAGACCAGATCCAGATGCGCCTTTTGGAGGAAGTAGCAAATTTACATGAGGTGCCCGCCGGGGCTTACAATATCCGGGCCAACGGACAGCTGGCGGGGCGGGTGAATTCCGCCAATATTGAGATTGTGTCCAAGGAGGACGGAACCGGCATTGATATCCATATCAAACCGGGGACCAAGCGGGAGAGTGTGCATATTCCGGTGGTGTTAAGCCAGAGCGGGCTGTCGGAGATGGTGTATAATGATTTTTATATCGGGGACGGGGCGGACGTGGTGATTGTAGCGGGCTGCGGCATTCACAACGGCGGCGACCAGGATTCGGAGCACGATGGGATTCACCGGTTCTTTCTCGGGAAAAATGCCAAGGTCAAATACGTGGAGAAGCATTACGGCGAGGGCGACGGCAAGGGAAAACGAATCCTGAACCCGGGCACCGAGGTCACCATGGAGGAGAACAGCTACATGGAGATGGAGATGGTGCAGATCAAAGGGGTGGATTCCACCGAGAGGAATACCACAGCCAATTTAGCAGCAGGCGCCAAGCTGATTATCCGGGAGCGTCTATTGACCCACGGAAGCCAGAATGCGGTCAGCGGTTTCGTCGTAAACTTGGACGGGGACGGCTCCAGCGCCAATGTGATTTCCCGTTCGGTGGCAAAGGACGACTCCAGCCAGACCTTTTTGGCGGAGATCAACGGCAACGCGAAGTGTGCGGGACATTCCGAGTGCGACGCCATTATCATGGGAAATGCGAAGATCAGCGCTATCCCGAAGATTACCGCCAATCATACCGACGCGGCGCTGATTCATGAGGCGGCGATTGGAAAGATCGCAGGGGAGCAGCTGATTAAGCTGATGACACTGGGACTGACGGAAGCGGAAGCGGAAGCGCAGATTGTAAATGGATTCCTGAAATAGACTTTACATGGAATTGGCGTCGAAGATGATGAGAAACCATCCAAAAACAGGTATGACTTATCATGGAATGGGCTGTTGCAAAATTTTGCAACAGCCCATTTATTTGTTTTTTGAAATTTAATATTTCCCCCCGTCGAAAGAAAATTCCACAGGTGCGGCAGTGTCAGCCAATTTCCTTGGCGCGGGCGGCGTTTCGCGTCCTTCTTTAAGTTTAAACTGCCCCACAAGACTTTTTAGCATCTGGGACTGTCCGGACAGTTCTTCGCTTGCGGCGGCGCTCTCTTCGGCGGTGGCGGAGTTGGTCTGTACTACGGAAGAAATCTGGTCAATGCCCTGGGTTACCTGAGCGATGGAAACTGCCTGGTCTTCCGACTCTTTTGAAATCTGGTCTACTGTTTTGACAACGATCTTGGCGTTCTCCACGGCTGCCAGCAGAGCCTGGGCGGTCTCATCTGAAATTCTGGCTCCGTGATCCACGGAACGCAGGGAACTTTCGATCAGGGCAGCTGTATTCTTGGATGCCTCGGAGGATTTGCTTGCGAGATTGCGTACCTCGTCAGCCACCACGGCAAAGCCTTTTCCGGCGGCTCCCGCGCGGGCTGCCTCCACAGCCGCATTTAAAGCCAGAATATTTGTCTGGAAAGCAATATCTTCAATTGTTTTAATGATCTTTCCAATTTCATTGGATGAGGAGGTGATTTCCCCCATGGCCTGGATCATCTCCTGCATTCTCTGGTTGCTCTGCATCAGCTGGTCGCCGGTATCAGACGCCTGCCTGCTGGCATCCCGGGCGTTTTGTGCATTGCGGTTAACCTGGTTTGAAATCTCATTGATGGTAGCGGCCAATTCCTCCACGGAGCTGGCTTGCTGGGTAGCACCCTGGGACAGGGCCTGGGCGCCTGAGGATACCTGCTCGGACCCGCTGGCCACCTGGTCCGCAGCCTGATTGATCTGGAGCAGGGTGCTGCTCATCCGGTCACGCAGACTGTCTATGGCTGTAATAATCTCGTTATAATCTCCCTGATAGCAGGCTGTATTTTTGCTGGATACCAGAAAATCACCGGAAGCCAGATGATTTAACATATAACTGATATCACCGATAATCTGCTCCAGGCCATCGACCAATTCTTTTGTGGCCCCGGCCAGAATTCCGATTTCATCCTCGGAACGTACCACAGGCACTTCGGATTTGAGATCACCTGTCACCACTTTCTGGAGACGCGTCACACAGGCTGTGATGGGATTGGCGATGGAGATGGACAGCTTCAGTGCAAAAATGGCGCCGAAGGCAAGCAGTAATAAGGAAAGTCCAATCACCCAGTAGATTCCGCGGAAGGTACTGCTGAAAAATTCATCTTTTGCGGCTGCGATAGCAATAGACCAGCCATTGCTGTCGGGAATTGGCGCGTAAGACAGCACGCGGGAGGAACCTCCATATTCATAGCTGCCGTAACCGGTTTCGCCTTTGGTCATTTTGGCTTCCAGCGCCGCAAGTTCAGCCAGACTGGAATCGGTTTTGGCTTCTTCCTGGGTATTGTACTGATCCAAAACGGTTGCTTTGTCATTGTATGCGATGGTTGTACCTTGATTGTCTATGATATAGGCGGTTCCGGAGTTTCCAACTTTGATGCTGTTAACAAGGTCGCTTAAAAACATGCCGTCCGCCACATAGATCACGACTCCGAGGATCTCGGTACCCGGTTTTCCATCCTTCCAGAGCGGCGCGGCGACAGTAACCACCATCTCACCGGTGACAGTTGAGATCGTGGGATCGGAAACGACGGCCTCCTTTTTGTTTAGAACCTGCTGAAAAAATTCCTGCTGTGAAAAATCCACATCGTCCAGCATGCTGGCGCCATTCACACCGGCTAAATTCGCACGCAGAAAGCCATGTTCTTTTACGTACTGGTTCAAGATATCCATTTTCTCTTTTGCCGGAATATCCGGGTTGGAAAGGCGTGTCAGCATTCCCGTGTTGATGGCGATATTTTCATAGGCTTTCATTTCCGCGGCAATCTGGCCGGCGGAAACTTTTGCGGTTTCGGTGAGAGTCTGTTTCAAGGTGTCTGAGGTAGAGGAATAATTGATAAAGCTTGAAACGGTGCCAATGATAACGGCAAGCATCAGTGAGATTCCGATCATTCCAAAAAGAAGTTTGGTTTTAATACTTTTCATAGTTACCTCCATATGAATAGTTTTCTTTACTATATTTATCGGCAATATTTGTGCAGAAAATAAGTTCAAAGGATTACATTCCTCGCTGAATGTTGTCCCTGCATGAAAACAGGAGACTGCTGCATAAACTGGAAGAAAAACAGGTGGTGCGTTATGCCGGACCAGAAGCTGGAAAACCAGTTGAATCTTGCTCTTGAAGCGTCGCCGGAGGAACTGGAGCGCTCGGAGGATTTAAATGTCGGATATAATCCCGAAGAACGGACATGGGAACTGATTGTCAAACATTCGGAAAGTATTGATGAATTGAAGGAACTGGGGATCTTGATTTATCCCCTGATCAACAATTACTCGATACTGACCGTCCCGGAGTCCCTGATCACCAGAGTCAGTCAATTGCCGCAAATTGAATATATCGAAAAACCTAAGAGACTATTTTTCGCCATTAACCAGGCGAAAGCAGTCTCTTGTATTGATTATGTACAAGTGGAGGGAAGCGCCTACAATCCCTATCTGACCGGACGGGGAATCATTGTGGCGGTTATTGATTCCGGGATTGACTATTACCACAGTGATTTTCGCAATGAGGATGGAAGTACCAGAATCCTGGAATTGTGGGACCAGACTTCCGACCGCGTTTACACGAGAGAGGAGATCAACGAAGCCTTGAAGCGGGAGAGCAGGGCAGCCGCGCGGGAGGTGGTTCCGTCGGTGGACGGCAGCGGACACGGCACGGCGGTAGCCGGCATTGCAGCCGGAAACGGCAGGGAAAATAACGGACAGTACCGGGGCGTTGCTTTTGAGAGTGAATTATTGGTTGTAAAGATGGGAGTCCCGGACCCGGAAGGATTTCCGCGAACCACAGAGCTTATGAAAGCGATCGATTATGTGGTGAAACGGGCCGTGGATTTCCAAATGCCCGTGTCCATCAACATCAGCTTTGGAAATACTTACGGCTCCCACGACGGAACCAGCCTTCTGGAAACTTACATTGACGCGGTATCGAATTATGGCCGGGTGTCCATTGCGGTTGGAACCGGCAATGAGGGCGGAAAAGGCGGCCACATCTCCGGAACTTTGGTGGAAGGGGCCTCTGCGGATATTGAACTGTCCATCTCTCCTTACGAGACGGGCTTGAGCGTTCAGCTGTGGAAGGCTTACACCGATGAATTCCAGATCAATCTCATCACTCCGTCCGGTGTCGACTTTGGACCATTGCTTCCGGAAGCCAGTCCTCAGACCCTGACCTACGAGAATATGAGAATTCTCATTTACTATGGAGAACCCAGCCCATACAGCCAGGCCCAGGAAATCTATTTTGATTTCGTTCCCATGGGAGATTATTTGACCAGCGGTATCTGGATCTTCCGCCTGACTCCCAGGAAAATCATCAACGGCCGCTATGATTTCTGGCTGCCGTCCAGCAGTATCCTAAATCAGTCCACCTATTTCCTAAGCTCCACCCAGGATACCACCTTAACCATCCCGTCCACCGCCGCCATGGTGATTTCCGTGGGAGCCTATGACGATTCCTACCAGTTTTACGCCGATTTTTCCGGCCGCGGCTACACCCGCCTCACCAACCAGATCAAACCTGATCTGGCCGCCCCCGGCGTCAACATCGTGGCCCCCAAAAACGGCGGCGGCTATGCCCCTGTCACCGGAACCTCCTTCGCCACCCCCTTCGTCACCGGCAGCGCCGCCCTCCTCATGGAATGGGGTATCGTCCAGGGCAACGACCCCTATCTCTACGGTGAAAAAGTAAAAGCCTATCTAAGAAGAGGCGCCCGCCAGCTCCCCGGCTTCTCCCAGTGGCCGAATCCACAGCTGGGGTATGGGGCGCTGTGTGTGAGGGACAGTTTGCCGATATAATATAATAACGTAAAAACTGAAAATAAATATTGATAAAACTGAAAAAAGAGGATATAATAAAAATATAAAAACGAAAATTACGTAAATAAATTATTGGAGGGACTATGAAACTGGTAAAAATGCAAGTAAGTGGCTTACCTCACTTTAAAGAAAATTTAGAAATTGATTTTTTTGCACAGCAGAGGGTGCAGCCAGAGAATAACGATGGATTGTATCAGTTATTCTCAAATATTTATGTTAATAATTCAATATCATTTATTGGCATTAATGCATCGGGAAAAACTACAATTTTGAGGGTGATAGCTTTTGTGATAAATTTATTGAACAATAAGCCAATCAATACGATTGAAACAAAGGAAATTTTAGAGGATATTAATGATGAGCAAACTGTAACTTTTACTACATTTTTTTACCATTCAGGATTGCTTAACAAACTGGAAACTGTTATAAAAAAGGCAATAAATCCAATAGATGAGAATACCAGATATATTATTGAAAGTGAAAACCTGTGGTCTCAGAATTCGGCAAAAATAAAAACGAAGAAGGGGATGTTCGATTTTCAAGGCATTCCTGCTGTGAAACGAAATCAGGACGAAGAATATCTGATGGATGATGTCAGCATAATTATTGCGTTTAATAAAAAGCATAAATCAAATGTCTTCCTGTGTGACATGTCGAAATGGACAAATTTTAATATGCTGAATTTGCTGGGGAAATTTCCGAAAGAGCTTTTACTATTCCTTGACCCTAGTATCGAATATTTAAAATGCGCTGTAGATGAGAAAGATGTTGATATTCGGTTGAAATTTAAAGGAAAAGAAGAAATCTTAATGAACAATCCAATGGTATTAGACAAATATCTTTCTTCCGGCACTATAAAAGGAATCGGTGTTTTTATGAATGCTTTTTTTGCCTTTGAAGATGGAGGATATCTTATTGTAGACGAGGTGGAAAATCACTTTAACAGAGAGATTGTTTCCACTTTGATTCGATTTTTCCGGGATTCTAAGGTCAATAAAAATGGTGCAGTTATTATTTTTTCAACACATTATTCCGAACTACTAGATGAATTTGAACGAAATGATAATATTTTTATTGTTAGGAATCGGAAGGGTATTTCGGCAGAGAATTTATCGAATATATTAAAAAGGAATGATATTAAAAAAAGTGAAGCATATCAAAGTGACTTTTTAGAAGGAACCGTTCCAACCTATGAAGCTTATATTGCCTTAAAAAAAGTCCTCATAAATCGTAACTAAGGGAGGAATACATATTGGGGAAATATATAGCTTGTATTTGTGAAGGTGGAGCAGAACGTGCAATACTTGATTTGCTTCTGGAGAATAATAAATTGATCTTTGAAAAAGAAAACCTGATTGAAGAAGAAATCCTTCGGTGTAGAAAAGGAAAGGATTTTGAAGAACGATATTTGAAAAAGGTTTTTCGGAAAAAATCACAGTTTATAGAATTTTAGATTCGAGAAAAGAAAATTTTAAGCTTAGTCCAGCTTATGCAAAAAAAGTTGATGTTATTAATGTTATAACGGCACCTGAGATAGAAATGTTGATCATTTTGAATGAGGGGTTGTATTCCGAATTTAAAAAATCGGGAATAAAGCCAAGTGAATTTTGCAAATCTAAGATGAAGTGCAAGGAGATTAAAACATATGATTTTGTTAAAGCATACTTCTCTAACGTAGATATTCTGATTCATGCAATATATGAATACCGGAGAGTATCAAATGTGCGAAACGGAGAGTGGACAATTTCTGATTTGCTTAATAGAAAAGGAGGCAAGTAGAAAATGAGTGTTTTAGAGGATAAATTTAATTTAGAAGAGAAACAGAAATTAGAAAACATGTATTTAGGAGACAAAAAAAGAGATGGATGATGTAAATATGCTGGCCTTTTTTGATTTAATGAAGTATCAATTATTGGCAAGAGTTGGAGTTGTGGATCAAATGTTTTTTGCTTCCTGCGATGATCGTATTTGTAAATTACTTCGTTATAAATTAAATGGTTGCGGTATGGATTTTTGTGAGTTAAGAGAAAAGGACTTCACATAATTAGCGGGATTGTTGCTTAATCACTATTGTTTATAAAAGGAATATATATCTAAAAAGTTAAAATCTATATGAGATTTCGATGCTAATTAGTTTTTAATGCTAGAAATGAACATATATATTTTCTAAATGGTAACTTAGCACTAATTTACCATCAATCTTGCCCTGCTTGACATTAGGGGGATGGTGCATTGTGCCTGAGGGATTCTCTGCCGGAGTAGAAAATAAAGACTTTTTGGAATTCTTAATACGGCAAAACAGATAAAATGAATGAAAGAGTGAGATATAGTACTTGACAAATCCCATAAAAGGTAATATATTACTTATACAAGGTAATGTATTACCTTCTTTGCACTGCGCCGAATAAAGGAGGACTCAGACATGAGATACCGGTTCTTGGAGGAACTGAGTGACAAAGTGGATTTCGGTGAGATGGATGACCGGTTTTTTCTGATTGGGTTGTTGAATGAGTTTATGAACCGGTTTCAGACGGTGGGAGACCGCTTTTCCGGGGAGATCAGTTGGAAGCAGTGTTTTACCTTGATTTGCATCCAATTTTTTAAGGAGCCCCCCACTTTAAAGGAACTGTCATATCTGATGGGCAGTTCCCACCAAAATGTGAAACAGCTGCTGCTGAAGCTGGAGAAATCAGGATTTGTCAACCTGGAGCCAGATGAGTTCGACAAGAGAAAGCAGCGGATCGTACTGACAGAAAAGGCGGCGGCCTTCTGCGAGGAACACGATAAACCCAGCATCAATTATGTGGGAAAGCTGTTTGAAGCCGTGGAGGAAGAGGCGCTGAACATCACCGTACAAACGCTGATCCGGCTGGACAGCCAGTTACAAGACATGCAGAACTCAGAGGCGTTTCCATCAGTCTTTGAGAGCGAATAACGAATAGGGAGAGAACGATGAAAACACTCGTAGTATATCAAAGTGCAACCGGCTTCACGGAACAATATGCCAGATGGATCGCGTCGGAACTGAAATGTGACGCTCTGGATATCAAAAAAGCATCAGTGAATGAAATCGCTTCCGGCGGCCGTATCATTTACGGCGGCTGGCTGATGGGCAATACCATCTCCGGCCTTGATAAAATCAGGAAAATGTCACCGAAACAGCTGGCCGTCTTCGCCGTGGGCGCGACGCCGGACACCCTGGCTCATCGAAACGCGGTGAGAGAGCAAAACCACCTGGGCGAGCTGCCATTTTTCTACATGGAGGGCGGAATCCGCTACGAAAAACTGGGCCTGATTAAAAAAATGATGCTCAAAGCCGTCCAAAAAGCATTATCAAAGAAACCGGATAAAACCGAACAGGAACTGTTCATGGAGAAAAGCCTCGGTTCCAGCTTCGACCACTCAGACCGAAAGTTTCTCTCGGAGCTGACTGCCTGGGCAAAGAAAGCAGAAACACTCACGGAATAAAATACCAAAAGAACAGGAGACAATACCATGGGAATGACTACACTCTGCTACATAGAACGGGATGACGAGTATTTGATGCTTCACCGGGTATCAAAAAAGAATGATGTCAACAAGGACAAATGGATCGGCGTCGGCGGGCATTTTGAAAACCAGGAGAGCCCGGAGGAGTGTCTGCTGCGGGAGGTGAAGGAGGAGACGGGGTTAACCCTGACGTCCTATCGGTTCCGCGGCCTGGTGACATTTATTGAGGAAGGCTGGGGGATGGAGTATATGTGCCTTTATACAGCCGACGGCTATGAGGGCGAGATGATTTCCTGCAATGAGGGAACGCTGGAATGGGTGAAGAAAAGTGAGATTGAGAACTTAAATCTCTGGGAGGGCGATAAGATCTTCTTCCGGCTGATCCGGGATGACGCCCCATTTTTCTCACTGAAACTCCGCTACCAGGCCAATGAACTGGTGGAAGCAGTGCTGGACGGAAAAGCATTAAAGACTGGAACCGTCGAAACAGGTCATGAAACCTCCATCCATCATGACGAACCCGAACCGGGCGGGGAGTCATGATCCTCCGCCTGTGAAACCACTCTTTTCCGGTATTCACTGGGCCGAACATGCATGATCTGAAAAAAGCTGTTGGAAAAGTGATTGGAGCTGGAAAATGCCAGCTCTCTTGCAATCTGTGTGACCGTCATATCGCTGTCCCTCAAAAGCTGGGCCCCATATTCCATCTTACAATTTAAGATATACTCCTGAGGAGACAGCGACAGCGCGGACTTAAATAGTTTATATAAATAAGTCTGACTGACCCCGCAGATCCGGCTCAGTTCCTCCACCCGGATCGTCTGGCTTAAATTCCCCGCAATATAACTGGTAGCCATGTTGAGCACAGAGTCCGAATGCCGCGGAGCCGTCTTCTTCCCGTCCCCTTTCCGGTAATGCATGCTGCGGACCAGCTCCATCAGTATCATCACAAGATAACCGTGAATTTTTTTATAATATCCGGGCCGTCTGCCCTCATATTCCTCCATGATTGTATGAAAATAAAACTCCACCTGGGTATGGCTGGCGTGGAACACATTTGCCGCTCCTCCGGTCTTCAGCATCTTGACGAAATCCTGGGTCAAGTGGTGGGGAAGTACGGTGAAATACAGGTATAAAAATTCCAACACCGTTCCCGGCTCCCCTCCCGCGCTGTACACCAGATTCGCCGGCGTGAAGAGCACATCCCCCTCCACCAGGGTCACCGACTGGTGCCCAATCGTATAGGTGATCGGCCCCCGCGTTACATAGATAATCCGGTGGAAGGGCAGTACCATATTGCGGATTGAGTTTGTTTTCTGGGAACGGAAGATACCAAATGATTCCGCCCGCAGCTGGTATTGTTCCAATTCCCTTGATAAATGATCCTCCGATAGGTATTCCAGTTTTTGAAAATTATATCTACTCCGGTTCATAACTCCTCCCATGGGCTGTAAAATCATGAATTCTGTATCATTTGTACCGATTTTTGTATGATTTTATCATAGCAGACAATTATACTGAATACAACAATGTTAAATATTTGTCAATAAAGGAGGAGTTACCTATGAGAAAAACAATTGCACTTGGTCTGGCTGCCGCCATGGCGGCAGGCATGATAAGCGGCTGTTCCACCAAAAAGGCGGCTGTAGAAACCACCACCACGGCGGTAGAAACCACAACCGCCGGAAACGTGGAGGAGACTACTGAGGCGGCCGCGGAGCCGGAGACTGTCGCTTATGACGAGGAAAAAACAGCGGATGTCATCATCGTTGGAGCCGGAGGGGCCGGTTTATCCGCCGCTATCGCCGCCGCCAACGAAGGCGCAGAGAGTGTAATTATCGTGGAAAAGCTGGGAAAAACCGGCGGTTCCTTAAACTTTACCAGCGGTTCCATGTCGGGGGCCGAGACCATTATCCAGGAATTGGACGGCATTGAGGACACGAAAGAGTCCTATGTCCAGGATATTCTCTCCAACGGAGCAAACCTTGGAAACGAAGAATTAATCCGCGAGTACGTGGACGAGGATGTGGATATGATACAGTGGCTGTGGGATCACGGCTTAAGCGACAACGAGTTCGCCATGCAGAATGACAAGCGAAGCGTTTTCGCACCGGAGCACCAGCTGTATTCTATCCAGAGAACCTACAAACCAAAAGTAGAAGACAAGACAACATACAAATCCGCCGTTCACGAGATTCTGGACACGGAAGCGGCCAAATATAAAGAAATCACCATCGATTACTACACCGAGGTCACAGACCTGGTGGGCAACGAAAAGGGCCAGGTTCTGACTGCCATCGGCACCAACAGCGACACCAAGAAGACGATCCGCTACAATGCCAATAAGGGCATCATCATGGCGACCGGAGGTTATTCCGGCAACCCGAAGATGATGGGCGCTTACGCGAAAAACGGTTCCAGCTACTTGGTAGGCGGCGCCGACAGCGCGGACGGCAAAGGCATCCGCATCATGCAGATGGCAGGCGCAAATGTGGACGAGAAGAACTTATCCTACATCCCTTCCTTCCCCATGGGCCTGGAATTTGCCGAAGGAAAAGGCTCCATCGGTGATGTCTATACCTGGAAGACCGGCGGAATCTACGTCAACCAGGAAGGAAAACGTTTCGTCAATGAGACGTTAGACGAGGTTGTTCCGAGGGAGACCGCTCTGGAAGAGCAGACCAATGCCGTACAGTACAATATTTTCACCGATAAAATTGTGGAAGATCTGATTGCCAACAATGCGGCCACCATGTGGAATTTATTCTATGCCCCGGAGGACGGAATCGGCCACAAGCTGATTCAGAGCGCTTCCTCTATTGAGGAGCTGGCGGGTAAAATCGGCGTTCCGGCACAGGAGCTTGAGAAAACCGTGGAAACTTACAACAAAGCCGTGGATTCCAAGGGAACCGACGAGTTTGGCCGTGATTTCAGCGGCACAAAAACCGCGTACAATCTGGCCGTAAATAAAATTGAAGGCGATACTTACTATGCCGTACCGATCAAAGCCCTGGTGGTTATGACTCTGGGCGGCGTGACCGTCAACAAGGACATGCAGGTCGTGGATGACAATGGCGCGGCGATCCCGGGCTTGTATGCAGCAGGTGAAGTCGTAGGCGGAATCTGGGGAAAATACGTTTCCGGTGGTACCGGGGTTATGGGGCCGGTTGTCTTCGGAAAAGTCGCTGCAAGAAATGTGATGACGATGGATTTAGCCGAGGGCAAAGAAGTGGCTCCGTCCTCTTTCGTGCTGGATGAGTCCCTCTTTGAAAGTAAAACCGTTCAGAAGGCGTCATACGATATGTCCGGCTTAAAAGACGGCAGCTACGAGGCCACCGTGGACGGCCAGAATGGCCCAATGACCGTACAGGTCACCGTAACGGACGGCAAGCTGGCAGAAGTCACCATTGTGAGCAGCAACGAAACCGAGAATATCGCCGGACCGGCATTGGAGAAAGTACCGGCCGCCATGGTAGCCGGCAACACGCCCGATGTAGATGCCGTCACCGGAGCCACGCTGACCAGCGGCCGTATCATGGACGCGGTCATCCAGTGTCTGGACCAGGCGAAATAATTTAGCAAAAATAAATAATAATCATTGCCGCATTTCATATAATATGATAAAATGTACTAAAGAATTGAATACTCGGTTGATGATTCCGGGAGAGACTGCCTGTGACCCGGGCAGCGCCGAAGGGGAGAGAAACTCTCAGGCAGAAGGACCGGAATCGGACGAAACTCTGGAAAGGCGGTAAGCGCCACCGACGAGGCAGCCCGGATGGAAGCACATCATCGGGTAATCTTTCAGGTACGAAGACAGGGCATACAGCAGATTTTCGTTGTATGCCTTTTTTATGTCTAAAGTTTAACAATTTATGCGCCGTTCAGAGACAGGCGGATTTGAACGGCAGCCATCAGAGGAGGAGAAGCATGGAATTAAAGACGCCGTTATATGAGGTGCACGAAGCAAGCGGTGGGAAGATCGTTCCGTTCGCGGGGTATTTACTTCCCGTACAGTACAAAACAGGTGTGATTGCGGAGCACATGGCGGTGAGGCAGGCCTGCGGGCTGTTTGACGTGTCCCATATGGGAGAGATCACCTGTATCGGCAGCGACGCGCTGAAGAACTTAAACCATCTGCTGACCAACAATTTCACCAGCATGAAGGACGGCCAGGCCAGGTATAGTCCCATGTGCAGCGACAGCGGAGGCGTGGTGGATGACCTGATTGTGTATAAAGTCAGGGATGATCATTATTTTATCGTGGTCAATGCTTCCAACAAGGATAAGGACTACGCCTGGATGAAGGCCCATGAATTTGGCAATGCCGTTTTCAAGGATATCTCGGCCGATGTGGGACAGATCGCCCTTCAGGGGCCGAAGGCCCATGAGATTCTGGCCAAACTGGCAAAAGAGGAGGAGATCCCGGAGAAATATTACAGCGCCCGGTTCGACGGCCATGTCGCCGGCATTTCCTGCGTGATCTCCAAAACCGGCTATACAGGGGAGGATGGCTATGAACTTTATATGGCGTCAGCGGACGCGCCGGCTCTGTGGGAGGCCCTGATGGAAGCAGGAAAGGAGGAAGGCCTGATTCCATGCGGACTGGGAGCCAGAGATACGCTGCGGCTGGAAGCGGCTATGCCGCTGTACGGACATGAGATGGACGACGACATTTCCCCGCTGGAGGCCGGACTTGGGTTTGCCGTGAAGATGGGAAAAGAGGAGTTTGTAGGCAAAGAAGGCTTAATACAGCGCGGTGAGCTGACCAGAAAACGGGTGGGGCTTAAAGTGACCGGGCGGGGAATCATCCGGGAGCATGAGGCGGTGTATGTGGGAGACAAACAGATTGGCTGCACCACGTCAGGAACCCACTGTCCATACCTGGGTTACCCCATAGCCATGGCGCTTTTAGACATCGCTTACACAGAGGCAGGAACCCAGGTGGAGGCCGAGGTGAGAGGCCGCCGGATTCCGGCCGAGGTTGTGCCGCTGCCATTCTATAAACGACAGAAATAAAAATAATTTATTATAAAAGATCACAGGAGGAATCACAATGAATGTTCCAAAAGAATTGAAGTATGCCAAAACCCACGAGTGGGTAAAGATGGAAGACGGCACAGCCGTTGTCGGCTTATCCGACTATGCCCAGAACGAATTGGGCGATTTAGTATTTGTCAATCTCCCGGAGGCGGGAGACCAGGTGGACGCCGGAGAGCCTTTCGGCGATGTGGAATCCGTCAAAGCCGTATCCGATTTAAACTCCCCGGTTACCGGCACCGTAACCGAGATTAACGAAGAACTCTTAGACACTCCCGAACTGATCAACTCCGACCCGTACGGCGCCTGGCTGATCAAAGTGGAGCCGGTGGAGGATGAGGGAGATTTACTGGACGCGGCTGCTTACGAAACCTTCATCAGCGAGGAAAATTAAAACAGGGGGAGTCATCATATGGGTTCTTATGTTTCAACTACCAAAGCACAGCAGCAGGAGATGCTTCAGGAGATTGGTTACCAGGATTACGACGCCCTGTTTTCCCATATTCCTGAAAATGTACTCTTAAAGGAGCTGTCCATCCCGGAAGGCTGCTCCGAGATGGAAGCCGGCCGAAAGATCACGGCCATGGCGGATCACAATACCCTTTATCCCCACATCTTCCGTGGAGCCGGAGCTTACCGCCATTACATCCCGGCAATTGTGAAAAGTGTAACAACCAAAGAAGATTTTGTGACTGCCTACACCCCTTACCAGGCGGAGATCAGCCAGGGGAATTTACAGGCGATCTTCGAATTTCAGACCATGATCTGTGAACTGACCGGCATGGACGCCGCCAACGCCTCTGTCTACGACGGAGCCACCGCGGCAGCGGAGAGTGTGTTCATGTGTAAGGACCGGAAACGGACAAAAGTGCTGGTATCCGCCACCACCAATCCCCAGGTCTTAGAAACTATGAAGACCTACTGTGCCGGCCGTGATACCGAACTGACCGTCGTCCCGGAGAGAGACGGTGTAACGGACCAGACTGCCCTTGGGGAAATGCTGGACGCCTCGGTCTGCTGTTTCTACCAGCAGCAGCCAAACTACTACGGCATTCTGGAGGACTCCAGGGCTTTAGGAGAACTGGTCCATCACGCAGGCGGTAAATTCATCATGGGCGTCAATCCCATCGCCCTGGCCATTATGGAAACACCGGCCCAGTGCGGCGCCGATGTGGCCGTGGGAGAAGGGCAGCCCCTTGGCATGCCCCTGGCATTTGGCGGCCCTTATCTGGGATTTATGGCAGCCACCAAAGAGATGATGAGAAAACTTCCGGGCCGGATTGTGGGAGAGACGGTGGATACGGAAGGCAAACGCGGTTTTGTGCTGACTCTCCAGGCGAGAGAACAGCATATCCGGCGGGAGAAAGCCAGCAGCAATATCTGTTCCAACCAGGCGCTCTGCGCGCTGACGGCTTCGGTTTATCTATCCGCCATGGGCCCGGAGGGCCTGCGACAGACAGCCACGCTCTGCACCTCCAAAGCCCATTATTTACAGAAAGAACTGGAGAAAGCAGGGCTGAGACCGGTTCATCACCAGCCGTTTTTCCATGAGTTTGTGACCGAATGTCCGGTGGACTGCCAGATTCTCATGGGGCATTTGGAAGAGCATGGGATGCTCGGCGGACTTCCTTTGGAGGACGGAAGGATTCTGTGGTGCGCCACGGAGATGAATGAGAAAGCGGAGATCGACGAGCTGGCGAAGCTGGTAAAGGAGGTGTGCGGCTGATGAAACTGATATTTGAGAGAAGCGTCCCGGGACGCAGATGTGATATTCTTCCGGAATGCGATGTGCCGGTGGTGTCCTTGGAGGGCCATGAGCGTCAGGGAGAACTTCATTTACCGGAGGTATCGGAGCAGGATATCAGCAGGCATTACACGGAGCTTGCCAAAGCCACCCACGGGGTCAACGACGGTTTTTATCCCCTGGGCTCCTGCACCATGAAATACAACCCGAAGATCAACGAGGAGATGGCGTCGCTGCCCAAATTCACCGGCATTCATCCACTCCAGCCGGAGTCCGGCGTACAGGGCTGTTTAGAGGTTCTCAAGACAGCGGAAACGCTTCTGTGCGAGATCACCGGCATGGATGAGATGTCCTTCCAGCCGGCGGCGGGGGCCCACGGGGAATTTACGGGCCTGCTGTTAATCAAGGCCTATCACGCAAGCCGCGGCGATACGGGAAGAAAGAAGATCATCGTTCCCGATTCCGCCCACGGCACCAACCCGGCCAGCGCGGTGATGGCGGGCTTTGAGGTAGTCAACATCCCGTCCCAGGAAGACGGATGCGTGGATTTGGAGAAATTGAGAGCCGCCGTCGGAGACGATACGGCAGGTCTGATGCTGACCAATCCCAATACCGTGGGATTGTTTGACAAGAATATACTGGAGATTACCAGGATCATCCATGAAGCCGGCGGCTTAAACTACTATGACGGGGCCAATTTAAATGCCGTTATGGGGATCGTGCGGCCGGGGGATATGGGGTTTGACGTGATTCATCTGAATTTACACAAGACATTTTCCACTCCCCACGGAGGCGGTGGGCCGGGAAGCGGACCGGTGGGCTGCAAGAAGTTCTTAGCAGAGTTTCTGCCGGGAAAACAGGTGGTGGAGAGGGCGGATGGAAGCGGATATGATATGGAGCAGAAAGCTTCCTCCGTCGGCATGGTAAAAGCGTTCTATGGGAATTTCCTGGTTGTGGTAAAGGCTTTGACTTATATCACGATTCTGGGAAAGACGGGAATCCCCGAGGCCAGCCGGAACGCGGTATTAAATGCCAACTACATCAGAGTCAAACTGTCGCCCTATTACCATATGCCGTATCAGGAGACCTGCATGCATGAATTTGTCATGAGCTTAGAGCAGGAGAAACATGAGATTGACGTGTCGGCCATGGATATTGCCAAGGCGCTGCTGGATTACGGCATCCACCCGCCGACCATGTATTTCCCACTGATTGTCCATGAGGCGCTGATGGTAGAACCGACGGAGACAGAGTCCAGGGAGAATTTAGAGGAACTGATTGCCGCCTTTGTGGAAATCTATGAGACGGCGCAGAAAGACCCGGAGAAAGTACGAACCGCGCCGCATTTCACCCAGGTAGGGCGTCTTGACGAGGTGGCGGCTGCCAGAAATCCGCGGTTAAAATACGATTTTACAACATAAAAGCGGAAGAGGAGTTAGGCCAATGATCAAGCATTTAAAAACCATAACCAGCACTACCACAATTCCCTATGACAATATGGCGCTGGAATCTTATCTTCTCCATCATGTGAGTCAGGGGGAATGCATTCTGTACCTGTGGCAGAACCGCCGCACGGTAGTCATTGGCCGGAATCAGAATTGTTTTGCAGAATGCAGATGCAGTCAATTGGAAGAAGACGGAGGTTATCTGGCGCGCCGCCTCTCCGGCGGCGGCGCCGTCTTCCATGATCTGGGCAATTTAAATTTCACATTTCTTGTGAGAAAAGAAGATTACAGCGTAGAAAAGCAGACGGAAGTGATTCTTCAGGCCGTTAACATGTACGGCATTGGAGCGGAGCGCACCGGCCGCAATGATATCCAGGTGGACGGGAGAAAATTCTCCGGAAACGCCTATTACCAGACCGGCGGCTGCTGTTATCACCACGGAACGATCCTCATCCGGGTAGACAAAGAGCAGATGTCCCGGTATCTTCATGTGGCGAAAGAAAAACTTGCCTCCAAAGGGGTGGAATCCGTGAGAAGCCGCGTGGCCAACTTGACGGAGTTCGCACCGGGGATGACGGTGGATGGCATGAAGGAGCGTCTTGTAAAAGCATTTTCGGATGTGTACGGACTGCCGGTGCAGACTATGGAACTGAAAGAAATAGACGGAACCGAACTTTCAAAATTCCGCAGGCAGTTATCTTCCTGGGAGTGGCTGTACGGACGGAAGATTCCGTTTACCTTCCAGGCAGAACAGCGTTTTTCCTGGGGAGGCGCCCAATTACAGCTGGAGGTGGAGGGCGGTATCGTACAAAACCTGAATCTCTATACGGATGCCCTGGATGTGGATATCATTCCGCGTCTGTCCGGCGCTATGATTGGACAGAAATACCAGCTTGGCGCTTTAGAAACAGCGCTTGGGCAGATACCTGCAAAAACGGAACTTCAAGAGCAGATGAAACGCGACATTACCGGACTGATTCGCCGGTCCATGTAAGATAGACAAAAAAGACAAAGGGGGAATGATTATTGCCAACCGCATATGATTTCATTGTAATAGGAGCCGGTCCGGGAGGATATCCGGCGGCCCTGCGGGCCGCGGAGCTGGGGAAACGGACCGCCATTATCGAACGCCGGGAGCTGGGGGGAACTTGCTTAAACCGCGGCTGTATTCCGACCAAAACCCTGCTTCACACCACCGGTCTGTACCGGGAAACACTGGAAGCACAGGAAGCCGGCCTAAAAGCAGAGTCTCTAACGATCGACAGCGAAGCTCTTCGCGCAAGAAAAATCCAGGTAGTGGAAGCCCTGCAAAACGGCATTGCCGCCCAGTTGAAAAAGAGCAAGGTGGACATCTACTACGGAACCGGGACCATCGAGGAGGAACACCTGGTTTCCGTCATTCCAACAGAGGCATCGATGACCCCGATCCGCCTGGAAGCCGCCAATATTCTTATCGCCACCGGCTCCACACCGGCCGCCCCGCCGATTCCCGGCAGCAGCCTGGAGGGCGTGGTGAACAGTGACCATATGCTGGAAGATATCGACATGTCCTTAACCTCCCTTGTCATCATCGGCGGAGGTGTCATCGGCATGGAATTTGCCCAGATTTACAGCGACACCGGCTGCAAAGTCACCGTTCTGGAAGCCATGGACCGCATTCTTCCCGGCATGGACAAGGAGATCGCCCAGAATCTGAAGATGATCGGCAAAAAGCGGGGTATCGACATTCACACCGGAGCCATGGTCAAAGAAATCAGGAAGACGGAGACCGGACTTGTCTGCATTTACGAGGAAAAAGGGAATGAGCGGGAAGCTGTGGGAGACCGGGTTCTCATCGCCACCGGCCGCCGCCCGGATACCGCCGGACTCTTCAGCGAATTTATCAAATCGAGAGTGGAGGAGACCGGAGGCTGTATCACTGTGGATGAGACATACCGCACCAGCATTCCCGGCATTTACGCCATCGGTGATGTCATCGGCGGCATCCAGCTGGCCCATGCGGCAACAGCGGAAGGAATCACCGCCGTGGAAATGATGTACGGCAAGTCCCCCAGATATACGGACAGTCCTGTTCCCTCCTGCGTCTACACCGACCCGGAAATCGCCGTGATCGGCATGACCGCCGACGAGGCCAGGGAAGCCGGTATCGAGGTCGTTTCCGGCAAATACATCATGTCCATGAACGGCAAATCCCTTCTTTCCGGCCAGGAGCGCGGGTTTATCAAGCTGGTGGCAAAGAAGAAAGGACACGAACTCATCGGCGCCCAGCTGATGTGCGCCAGGGCCACCGACATGATCGGCGAGCTGGAGCTGGCGATCCGGAATCAGTTGACCGTGGAACAGTTAGCCGGCATTATCATGCCCCATCCAACCTTCTGTGAGGGGATCGGGGAAGCGGCCGCCCAGACAGCCGGACGGTAGCAGACGAATCATTGAAACAGGAACGATACAGGTGCCAGTTCCCCAGCAGGAGCCGGCGCCTGTTATTTTTTTCACGAATCAGGTGGCAACAGCCGCGTTTTCAGTATATTTCCACATCTTTTGAAACCTGTGCCTCACCTTCCCCATTTGCAATTAGGGGTAGGAATAAAACGGAAAATGTGATATAATTTAAGATAACTTTGCATAGAATATGATAGAATATCATAGCTCATTCCTACACACCATCTGAAAAGGAGGGTACATGATGAACATCAGGGAATCGGCGGAGCAGTGGGAGGAGAAGTATTTAAGTCCTTACGCGGCACTGAGCAGGAACACTCTGGGGCGGGACATGCCAGAGGAGCTCTGCGACATCCGGCCGGAATATCAGCGGGACAGGGACCGGATTATCCACTGCAAGTCCTTTCGGAGACTGAAGCACAAGACCCAGGTATTTCTGGCGCCGGAAGGCGACCACTACCGGACGAGACTGACTCATACCCTGGAAGTGGCACAGATTGCCAGAACCATTTCCCGCGCTCTGTGGCTCAATGAGAACCTGACGGAAGCCATTGCCCTCGGCCACGATCTGGGGCATACCCCCTTCGGCCATTCCGGGGAGCGGATATTGAATGAGATTTGTGAAGACGGTTTCGCCCACTACAAACAGAGTATCCGCGTGGTGGAGAAGCTGGAGAAGAACGGGCAGGGACTGAATCTGACGAAGGAGGTCCGGGACGGCATCTTAAACCACCGCACCTCGGGACATCCAGGCACGCTGGAGGGCTGTGTGGTCCGCCTGTCAGACAAGATCGCCTATATTAACCATGACATTGACGATGCCATCCGTGCGAAGATTTTTGTGGAGGAGGATCTGCCGGAGAAATACACCGGAATCCTGGGCCACAGCGTCAGGGAGCGGTTAAATACCCTGATTCACGACATTATCGAAAACAGTCTGGGGAAGCCGGAGATTGTCATGTCCCCGGGGATGGAGGAGGCCATGAAGGGCCTGCGCTCCTGGATGTTTGAGAATGTCTACAAGAATGAGATTCCAAAAGCTGAGGAAGGCAAAGCGCAGCAGTTGATTGTGGCGCTGTATGATTACTATATGAAACACGTGGAGAAGCTGCCTCAGGAGTACCTGCTTATGATGGAGAAAAACCAGGAGAAGAAGGAGCGGGTGGTCTGTGATTACATCGCAGGCATGAGCGACAGCTACGCCATTGATAAATTTGAGGAGTTATTTGTGCCAAAAGCCTGGAAGGCGCTGTAAATGCCGCCGGTCCGGCTGTTACGTACATGGGACTTTCAGAAAGTCCGTACAGGAAAATATAAGGAGGAACTTCATGTATTATCCAGAAGACATAGTGGAAGAAGTAAGAATGAAGAATGACATCGTTGATGTAATCTCCGGATATGTGAAGTTGCAGAAAAAAGGAAGCAATTATTTCGGGCTGTGCCCGTTCCACAATGAGAAATCGCCGTCCTTTTCCGTGGCGCCAGGGAAGCAGATGTACTACTGTTTCGGCTGCGGGGCCGGAGGCAATGTCATCACGTTTATTATGGAGTATGAGAATTATTCCTTTACCGAGGCGCTGCAGCTGCTGGCCGACCGTGCCGGCGTGACACTGCCGAAGGAGGAGTACTCCAAGGAGGCGAAAGCCCAGGCGGATTTGCGGGCCACGCTGTTAGAGATCAACAAGCTGGCCGCCAACTATTTTTATTACCAGTTAGGACAGCCCCAGGGGAAGATAGGGTACGACTATTTGAGGCGGAGGGAGTTAAGCGACGAGACGATCCGACGGTTCGGCCTTGGATTTGCCAACAAAACCAGCGACGATCTATACCAGTATTTGAGAAAAAAGGGCTACAACGACGCCATCTTAAAAGAGACGGGGCTTGTGACCATCGAGGAGCGGGGCGCCCACGACAAGTTCTGGAACCGCGTCATGTTTCCGATCATGGATATCAACAACCGGGTCATCGGCTTTGGCGGCCGTGTCATGGGGGACGGAACTCCCAAGTATTTAAACTCCCCGGAGACCAAGCTGTTTGACAAGAGCCGGAATCTCTATGGTCTTAACTATGCCAGAACCTCCAGGGAGAAATACATATTGATCTGCGAGGGCTATATGGATGTGATTGCCATGCATCAGGCGGGGTTCACCAACGCGGTGGCTTCTCTTGGCACGGCATTTACCACCCAGCATGCCGCCCTGTTAAAACGCTACACCACCCAGGTGATTTTAACCTACGACAGCGACGGCGCAGGCACCAAGGCGGCTCTTCGGGCCATTCCGATTTTAAAAGAAGTGGGGATGTCCATCAAGGTGCTGAATATGGAGCCATATAAGGACCCGGATGAATTTATGAAACATTTGGGAGCCGACGCCTTCCGGGAACGGATCGCCCAGGCAAAGAACAGCTTTATGTTTGAGATCGAGGTGATCAGGAAGAATTACAGCATGGACGACCCGGAGCAGAAGACCTCTTTCTATAACGAGGTGGCAAAAAAACTGCTGGAATTCCCGGACGCGCTGGAGCGGGACAACTATTTGGAGGCGGTAGCCAGAGAGTATTTTATCAACTATCAGGATTTAAAACAGCTGGTGAACCGTCTGGGAAGCCGTCTCGATATGACGGTGAAACGCCCGGAGCGGGAAGAAGCGCCGGAGCGCAAAAAGAAGGAGAAGGATGACGGCAGCCGCCGGTCCCAGAGACTGCTGCTGACCTGGCTGATCGAGAACCCGGAACTCTTCTCCAAAATCGAGGGGATCGTCTCGGCTGATGATTTCCGGGAGGATTTATATCATCAGGTGGCCGTGATGGTCTTTGAGGGACATGCCAGGGGGGATGTGAACCCGGCGGGAATCTTAAATCATTTTATTAACGACGAAGAACAGTACAAAGAAGTGGCAGCGCTTTTCAACGCCAGCTTAAAGGAGTCATTGGATAACGAGGAACAGAAGAAGGCTTTTTCGGAGACCGTCATCAAAGTGCGCAAGCACAGTCTGGATGAAGCCAGCCGCAATGCGAAAGATATCACTGAACTTCAGGAGATTATCAAAGCACAGAGTGCCTTAAAGGACTTGAATATTTCGCTTGATTAAGGTAACAATATAGGCAAGTTATGGAAGGATGGACGTTATGGACGAGAAGGACGAGAGGGAAGTTGGTTTCGAAGAAAAACTGGAACTGTTGTTAGCGGAGGCGAAAAAGAAAAAGAATGTACTGGAGAGCCAGGAGATTCTGGATTTCTTCAAGGGAGAGATCTTAAGTCCCGAGAAACTGGACAGGATCGACGACTTCCTGGAGGCCAACAAAGTCGATATCCTACGGATCGGGCAGGAAGATGAGATCGACCCGGATTTATTCATTGAAGAAGAGCTGGAAGAAGAGGAAGAGATTGATTTAGAGCATCTGGATTTATCGATTCCGGAGGGCGTCAATTTAGACGACCCGGTCCGCATGTATCTAAAAGAGATCGGCAAGGTGCCGCTTTTGTCCACGGAGGAGGAGATCGAGCTTGCCAAACGGATGGAGTTAGGGGACGAGAACGCCAAGAAACGGCTGGCGGAAGCCAACCTGCGTCTGGTGGTCAGCATTGCCAAGCGGTATGTGGGGCGCGGGATGCAGTTTTTGGATCTGATTCAGGAAGGCAATTTAGGGCTGATCAAGGCCGTGGAGAAATTTGATTATACCAAGGGATATAAATTCAGCACCTATGCCACCTGGTGGATTCGGCAGGCGATCACCAGGTCTATTGCCGACCAGGCCAGGACCATCCGGATTCCGGTGCATATGGTGGAGACCATCAACCGGCTGATCCGTATCTCCAGACAGCTGTTACAGGATTTGGGACGGGAGCCGCAGCCGGAGGAGATTGCGGAGCGGATGGATTTGCCGGTGGAGCGGGTGCGGGAGATCATGAAGATATCCCAGGAGCCGGTTTCCTTGGAGACGCCCATCGGCGAGGAGGAGGACAGCCACTTAGGCGACTTTATCCAGGACGACCATGTGGCGGTGCCGGCGGACGCGGCAACCTTCACCCTGCTTCACGAGCAGCTGATGGAGGTGCTGGATACCCTGACGGAGCGGGAACAGAAGGTGTTGAAACTGCGGTTTGGACTGGAGGACGGACGGCCCAGAACCTTGGAAGAGGTGGGGCGGGAGTTCAATGTGACCAGGGAGCGCATCCGCCAGATTGAGGCCAAGGCCCTGCGGAAACTCCGCCATCCCAGCAGAAGTAAAAAATTGAAGGATTATCTGGATTAAACAGGAGTGTACATGAGATTATCAAAACGTTTGACACTGGTTGCTTCCTTTGTGTCCAAGGGGAGCCGCCTGGCCGATATCGGAACGGACCACGGCTACATTCCCATCGCATTGGCCGAGGAGGGAACCGTGACAAAGGCCATCGCCATGGATGTGCGGACGGGGCCCTTGGAGCGGGCCAGAGACCATATTGCAAAGCATCACCTGGAGGACCGGATTGAGACAAGACTCAGTGACGGAGCCGGGCAGCTGGAAGCCGGGGAAGTGGACACGGTGGTGATCGCGGGCATGGGCGGCGAGCTGGTGATCCATATTTTAGAGGGCGGCCGCCATCTTTGGGATGACGTAAGCCAGTGGGTGCTGTCGCCCCAGTCGGAACTTGACAAAGTGAGACGTTTCCTGGTGGAGCAGGGATTTTCGATCACCAGGGAGGATATGGTGGAGGAGGACGGCAAATACTACACTGTGATGGATGTGGCCCGGGGCAGCATGGATGAGATGACTCAGGCGGAGTATCTGTATGGCCGCTATCTGATTCAGCACAAGAATCCCGTTCTCCGGGAATTTTTATGGAAAGAAAGAGACCAGCTTCAAAAGATCGAACAGCAGCTGCATGCCCAGAACACGGACAGTGCCGGAGCGCGTTTGAAAGAACTGAAAGAGGAGCTTAGTTGGAACAGGGAGGCACAGGATGAGATGCAGTGATATCATAGAATGTCTGGAGCAGCTGGCTCCGAAGGCTTACGCCTGTGACTGGGACAATCCCGGTCTGCTGGCGGGCAGGAGCAGCAAAGAGGTTCACCGTATTATGATTGCGCTGGATGCCACCGATGAGGTGATCGAGCAGGCGGTGAAGGAGAAGGTGGACATGCTGCTGACCCACCATCCCCTGATTTTTGGACCTCTGAAAATGATCAATGACATGAGTTTTGTGGCAAGACGGGTGGTCAAGCTTCTGCGCCACGATATTGCCTATTATGCCATGCATACCAATTTTGACAGTACGCCGGGAGGAATGGCCGATCTTGCGGCGGCCCGTCTCGCCATGACGGATACGCAGATTCTCGATTTGACCGGTGTCTCGCCGGAGGGCGTGCCTTACGGTATCGGCAGTATCGGAACCCTTCCCCGTGCCATGAGTCTGGAGGAACTGGGACGGTATGTGAAACAGGCTTTCGGGCTTCCTTTTGTGGTGGTTTACGGGCTGGAGGAGAGAAGAGAGCTGATCACAAAAGCCGCGGTCTGCCCGGGTTCCGGCCGCCATATGGTGGAAGCTGCGGTCAAATGCGGGGCAGAGGTGCTGATTACCGGCGATATCGGCCACCACGACGGAATTGACGCCGTGGACAGCGGTATTGCGGTTATTGACGCGGGACATTACGGTTTGGAGCATATTTTCATAGACTTCATGGATACTTATATAAGAGAACAGATCGACGGGAACTTAGAGATCGTCAAAGCGCCTTTGAAATTCCCGTCCGCTGTTTTGTAACGCAGCAGGAAACTGGAGATTTTGCCTGATAGGAGGAACATGTATGGCAGTGGTTACCATAGGGGGAGAGAAGAGGGAGTATGCGGCCGGAACCACGTACCTTTCCATCGCACAGGAGTATCAGTCCCAATTTGACAATGATATTATCCTGTTTTTTGTCAATGGAAAGCTGTGTGAGCTGCACAAGAAGGTGACGGGAGACTGTACCATCAGTTTTGTGACCACGGCAGACAAACCGGGGCTTCAAACCTACCAGAGAAGCGCGACGCTGATCATGCTGAAAGCCTTTTATGAGATTGTTGGGGCAGAGCATATTGAGAAGATTTCCGTTGATTTCTCCGTGGGCAAGGGATTCTTTGTGGACCCGAGAGGGGATTTTGAACTGACGGATGAACTTTTGGAGTCGGTGAAAGCCAAGATGCGGGAATATGTGGAGGCCAAACTTCCCATCATGAAGCGCAGTGTGAACACCGATGAGGCGGTGGAACTGTTTACCAGGCATAAGATGTATGACAAGGCCAGACTGTTCCAGTACCGCAGAGTGTCCCGGGTCAATATTTACAGCATCGGGAATTTTGAGGACTATTTTTACGGGTATATGGCCCAGAATACAGGGTATATCCGGTATTTTGATTTGATCCGTTACGAGCATGGTTTCGTGCTGATGCTTCCCACCAGAAGCGATCCCAAGTCGGTGCCGGCCTTTGATTCCACCAGGAAGCAGAAGCTGTTCCAGGTGCTGAAAGAGTCCTCGGAGTGGGGCGAAAAACTGGGGGTAGCCAATGTCGGAGCCCTCAATGAGAAGATCTCCAGAGGAAAGGCCAATGAACTGATTCTGATTCAGGAGGCCCTTCAGGAGAAGAAGATCGGGCAGATTGCCGAGATGATCGCGGAGCAGAGGGGCAAGAAGTTTGTCATGATTGCCGGGCCGTCATCGTCGGGGAAGACGACCTTCTCCCACCGGTTGTCCATTCAGCTGAAAGCGTTGGGCATGAATCCCCATCCCATCGGGGTGGATGACTATTTCGTCAACCGGGTGGACAGTCCCAGGGACGCCAACGGCAATTACAATTACGAGGTATTGGAATGTCTCGACATCCGGCAGTTCAATGAGGACATGACGAATCTGCTGAACGGGAAGACGGTGGAGATGCCCCGGTATAATTTTGTGACGGGGATGCGGGAGTATAAGGGGGATTTTCTGACCATGGGGGATGACGACATTCTGGTGATCGAGGGGATTCACTGCTTAAATGACCGGCTGTCCTACACACTTCCGAAGGAGAGCAAGTTCAAGATCTATATCAGCGCGCTGACCCAGTTAAATATCGACGAGCACAACCGGATTCCCACCACAGACGGCCGTCTGATCCGCCGGATGGTGCGGGATTCCAGGACGAGAGGGGCGACAGCCCAGGATACCATACGCATGTGGCCTTCGGTGAGAAAGGGCGAGGAGGACAACATTTTCCCGTATCAGGAGGAGGCGGATGTGATGTTCAACTCGGCGTCCGTCTATGAACTGGCGGTGTTAAAACAGTATGCGGAGCCGATTCTGTTCCAGATTCCGAGAGACTCGGAGGAATACTTGGAGGCCAAGAGGCTGCTGAAGTTTTTAGACTATTTTCTGGGAGTCAGCAGTGAGAATATTCCCCAGAATTCCATTGTGAGGGAGTTTATCGGCGGAAGCTGTTTCCGGGTGTAGATGGCATGCTACTGGACAAAACAAAGATAATATGATAAACTAAACCAGTTTGAGTAAGACAGATGGTCGCTGCCGCATCAGCCGAAAGGCCGCGGGAGAGGAAAGTCCGGGCTTCACAGGGCAGGGTGCCAGATAGCGTCTGGCGGAGGCGACTCCAGGGATAGTGCAACAGAAATATACCGCCGGCTTGGCCGGTAAGGTTGGAAGGGCAGTGTAAGAGACTACCGCCTGGCTGGTAACAGACAGGGCATATGTAAACCCCATCCGAAGCAAGGCCGAACAGAGAGCGTAAGGCGGCCCGTCAGCTCTCGGGTAGGCCGCTTGAGCCTGGTGGCGACGCCAGGCCTAGATAGATGACCATCCAATGACATAACCCGGCTTATCGTTTTGCTCATCAAAAAGAATCTGCAGTTGATGCAGGTTCTTTTTTTGTCTCAATTTTGTGCTCTCATCCAATGAGGAACTGCTTTTCGATAGTATCGAATTGGTGTATAATGATAGGTAAAAAGAAGAGAATACAGATTTAGTAAAAGTTTTACTAAAAAATCACAAATAAACCAAAAAAATAAGCGGTAAAGTGATAAAATACCCAGCAGGTTTACGTAGAAACCAATCAACACATTCATAAATACACAATGGATGAAGAAAATAGTAAAAAAAACTATTGACATTTACTAAAATAACGGGTATACTCTGGTAAAAGATGTAGTAAAACATTTACTAAAACTGGTAAAAGGAGGATCACATGGCAACCTTAAAAGATATTGCTGAATTAGCAGGTGTTTCTATTGCATCGGTTTCCAGAGTTTTAAACCAGGATGAGAAGTTTTCCATCTCGGAAGAAACAAAGTTAAAGATTTTACAGGTGGCAGAGTCGCTGCAGTATAAAGGGAGTATGCTGGCGGGGATGAGAGGTGTGGAGGAAGTCAATCCCAAAGTAGCGCTGATTATGCTTTACAGTGAATTCCAGGAGATTACGGATTCCTATTATCTGACAATCCGCATCAATGTAAAAGAAGAAGCGCAGAAAGCCGGCCTGTTGGTAAAGGAATATTTTTGTGCGGAAGAGTGCGCCGGCCAGGTGGATTTGGAAGGGCTGGCCGGCATCATTGTGATCGGTCATACCGGTTCCTGGTATAGCAATGAGGAACTCCGCCGCCAGCTGATAGAGTCAGGCCTTCCTGTCATCATGGCAGACTTCAACCCGAAGGATGACGAATTGGAATACGACTGCGTAGTCAATGACTTTAAGGGAATCATGGAGAAGGCCATCGGCCATTTTATGAAATTGGGATACAAAGACATTGGATACATCGGGTCCAAGGGGATGCGGATCAAAGGCAAGATGATTTTGGATTCCAGATACATTTATTTCAAGCAGATTCTGGAGCTTCACAAGATGTTCAGGGAAGACCTGGTGTTTCAAGATCCGGAATCAGTGGCGGAAGCGGGATACCGGGTCATGAAGAAAGCCATCGAACAAAAACGTATTCCAAGAGCGCTGTTTGTCGAGAATGATTCCATGGCTATCGGCTGTTTGAGGGCCATCAAGGAGCATGGAATCCAGGTGCCGGAGCAGGTGGCGCTGATTAGCTGTAATGATATTCCCAACGCGGAATTTTTGACACCAAGTCTCTCATCGGTGAGAATTTACAGCGACTTGATAGGCGTGATGTCCGCCAGGATGCTGGCTGAGCGGATTGAGACAAAACGGGTGCTTGGTGTGAAGGTGGTGACTCCAAGCAGGCTGATTATCCGGCAGAGTTGTGGCAACTGATCAATATTACAAAGAAAGCAGAGTGTGGGAAGATGAGGATGGAGTTTGATTATCGAAAGGAAGATTGGAATAACATTCAGGTATTAGAGCGAAAACGGATGGAAACCAGGCCGTTTTACTGTGCATACAAGGATGAAAAAACCGCAGGTACCTACGAGCATCTGCAAAGCGGAAATTGTCAATTGTTAAATGGGCTGTGGAAGTTTTCTTACTATGAAACACCCGTGGAAGTTCCGGAAGATTTCATGAACCTTCCATTTGCGGAGGAGGGATGGAGTACCATGCCGGTGCCGGGACACTGGCAGCTGCATGGTTTTGGATACCCCCATTATAACGATGCGATCTCCCTGTTTCCCATTTTAGATGAACCATCCATACAGATTGACAATCCGACAGGCGCGTACCGGCACCGGTTCACGGCAGAGAAGAAAGAGGGAAAAGAATATATCTTAAGGTTTGACGGGGTGGAGAGTGCATATCATGTGTGGCTCAACGGAGAACGGATCGGATATAGCCAGGGATCAAGACTGACTGCCGAATTTGACGTGACAGACGCCCTGAGGGATGGGGAGAACCTGTTAGCCGTCAAAGTGTATCAATTCTGTGATGGGAGTTATCTGGAAAATCAGGATATGTGGTGGTTTGCAGGTATCATCCGTGATGTCAGCCTGATTACCAGAAACCGGATTCATATCCGGGATTATAAGCTGGATGCAGGGCTGATCCACAGTTACCGGGACGGCATCTTACATATCAGGGTAGAACTGGAGAACCATGAAAAGACCGGCGAGTGGGTGTCCTTCCGGGCGGATTTAAAAGGATTGGATGGCGGCAGCCTTTGGAAGGCAGATCGAAAACTATATCTGGAGCCGGGCAGTACCTGGCTGGAATTTTCGGAGGAGATCGGCAGGGTGGCGCCTTGGTCGGCAGAGCAACCGCAACTTTACGAATTTTTAATGGTTTTAGAGGACAAAAACGGTGACTGCGAATATTATCCGGAGCAGCTGGGATTTCGAAGTGTGGAGTTAAAAGATGGCCTTATGCTGATCAATGGAAAAGCCATCAAGCTAAAAGGCGTGAACCGGCATGACTGGGATGAAACCGAGGGACGATGCATCAGCCGGGATGGGATGGTCAAAGACCTGCAGATGATGAAGGAATGCAATATCAATGCAGTGAGGACCGCTCATTATCCGCCGTATCCCGAGTTTTTATGTCTCTGCGACCGGATGGGATTCTATGTGATGGAGGAAGCGGATTTAGAATGCAACCAGATGACCTACATCAAGGGAAAGATGAACAAAATCAGTGACGACGTCCGCTGGGAGGCCAGTTATGTGGACCGGGCGGAGCGTATGGTGCGAAGGGATAAAAACCATCCGTCTGTCATCGTATGGTCCCTGGGCAACGAGTCCGGATTCGGTTCCAATTTCGTGGCAAGTGCGCGCTGGGTGAAAGAATATGATCCGTCGAGGCTGATTCATTACGAGGAGGACCGGGATGCATCCGTCTCGGATCTGTACAGCAGTATGTATACCAGACATCATGAGTTAGAGGTGATGGGGCGGGATATGACAAAACCGAAGCCCCATGTGCTCTGTGAATATGCCCACGCCATGGGCAATGGTCCGGGGGGACTTAAGGAATACTGGGAATTGTTTGAACGTTATCCAAGACTTCAGGGCGGATTTGTCTGGGAATGGGTGGACCACGGTCTGAAGGCGGTGGATGAGGCCGGAACTTCCTATTATACATATGGCGGTGATTACGGCGACCAGCCAAACAGCGGAGCCTTTTGCTGCGACGGCCTGATTCAGGCCGACAGGACGCCGACCCCGGCCCTGCGGCAGCTGAAAAAGGTGCTGGAGCCGGTAAAGGCGGAGCATTTTAACAAAGCGAAAGGGACCATTGAGATTTACAACGGGTACGATTTTATCTCGTTAGACCACCTGGTATGTACCTGCCGTATCTGGTCTCCGGACGGAATCCTCTCAGAAAGTGAACCGGATATCAGCGGGGTGGCACCTCATGACAGAAAACAGATTTCCCTGTATCAGGAGGGGGCGTGGGATCAGGACCGGAATCAGACGGATGTCTGGATGGATTTGGTATTTTCCTACCGCCAACTCCCGGCGTGGTGCAGAGAGCCGGAGCGGGAAATCGCGTTTCACCAGGAACAGCTGGCAAGAGCAGAAGCCTGTAAGGAGGGCGTCAAAACCAAACATGCGCTGGCGCTTCGGGAAGAAGCAGGAGACATCTTCATTGAGGGGGATGGGTTTACAGTCATTTTTGACCGGATTCACGGACGGCTGAAACAGTATCTTGCAGGGGAAGAGGTAATGATTGCAGATGGACTGGGCTTTAATATCTGGAGGGCCCCGGTTGATAACGACGGTAAGGTGAGGAAGCTTTGGGAGAGCGCCATGGTTCACCATATGTGTCATGTGGTGGAGTCGGTCAGTCTGGAAGAGAAGGAAGATGCGGTCACCATAACATGCAGCCAGATCTATGCTCCTATTGTGATGGAATGGAAAATACTGTTACGAACAGTTTATACCATTGACGGACAAGGGGAAGTCACCATTGATCTGAAGGGAATCCCCACAGGAACGCTCCCGGAATCTTTCCCGAGAATTGGAATGAGATTCATCCTGGAGAGCGGGATGGAGCGGATCTCCTGGTACGGAAGAGGTCCTCTTGAAACTTATCCGGACTGTAAGGAGGGAAATCCCATAGGGATATATGAGAAAACCGCAGAGGAGTTCTACTTCCCCTATGTCGTTCCTCAGGAGACCGGAAACCGGGAAGATACCCGTTATGTAAAGATCCTCAAGGAAAATGGAAACGGCATCTGCATTACCGGAGAGAAACCCTTTGGATTCAGCGCCCTGCATTACAGCCAGGAAGATTTGACAAAAGCAGCGCATACAAATGAGCTGCACAGGACAGAACAGATCTATCTGAACCTGGATTATAAGCAGAACGGACTGGGAAGCGCCAGCTGGGGGCCGGAGGTACTGGAGAAGGACCAATTGAAGCCAGAACCATTCCAGATGAAATGGAAGATCAACCGGGTGTGAAATGAGAGGAAATAATAGGAGGGGTAACATGATAACAAGGAAAAATGCACCATATTTTTTTCTTGCGCCGATGCTGATACTGTTTCTGGCATTTATGGCGTATCCAATCATCCATTCATTTGGACTGAGCTTTTTTGACTTCGAAGGCGGAAACTATACATTTACGGGCCTGAATAATTATGCAGTCATGCTTAAGGACCCCATTTTCTGGAAATCTCTGGGCAATACCGTGATCTATTTACTGATTCAGGTGCCGGTGATGGTCATGTTATCTCTGCTGCTTGGGGTGCTGGTGGAACAGGATTTTTTGAAGTTCCGTTCCGGCTACCGGATTGGAGTGTTTCTGCCGTCGATTACGGCATTGGTGGCTTATGCTATGGTATTTAAGCTGCTGCTGAATACCGATTACGGTATCATCAACCACGCGCTGCGGGCGATTGGATTTGACGGTGTGGACTGGCTGAATACGGTGTGGGGAGCAAGATTCTCCATTATCATGGGGATCACCTGGAGGTGGACCGGGTACAACACCATCATCATGATTGCGGGGATCAAGGGAATACCGATGGAATTGTATGAATCAGCCGATATTGACGGGGCCTCCTTTTTCCAGAAAATCAAAGGAATCACCATACCGATGGTAAAACCGATTATGTTGTTTGTCAGCATTACCTCCACCATCGGAACCCTTCAGCTGTTTGATGAATCGTTTATTCTGACGAGCGGAGGACCGGATAATGCGACAATCACCATCGGCCACTACCTGTATAATACCGGTTTCAGCTTCTTTAAATTTGGTTATGCGGCGGCGCTCAGCTATGCGCTGGTCATTATCATCGGGGTTTTGTCCATCATCCAATTTAAGATGACGAAGGGAGGAGAGAATTAATGGGTACCATGAATGGAAAACATATCGGAAGAAAAATAGTTACCTATGCGTTTCTTACCATTGCGGTATTTGTCTCCCTGTTTCCCTTTTATTTCATGTTTGTGTCGGCAACCAATACGAATGCAGAGATCTTGAGCGTATCGCCGAAGCTGACGGTTGGAACAAACCTGCTTGTCAATTTTGCCAACCTGAATGAGAAACTGGATTTGGCGAGAGTATTCTTGAATTCCATGATCATGACGGTCAGCTACACCGGACTTTCCATTCTGCTGCACTCCATGGCAGGCTATGCTCTTTCCAAGTTTGAGTTTAAAGGAAAGGGGCTGATCTTTGGAGTGATCATGATGACGATGATGATTCCGGGGCAGGTGCTTTACGTACCGCTGTTTACGCTGATGAATAAGATCGGCTGGGCCAATACCTATCAGTCGGTAGTGCTGCCGGGGCTGGCAGGTGCGTTTGGAATCTTCCTGATGCGTCAGAACATGCTGTCGTTTCCGACATCGCTGGTGGAAGCGGCGCGGATTGACGGATATGGAGAAGTGGGGATTTTCTTCAAGGTAGTCATGCCGAATATGAAGCCGGCCATAGGCGCGCTTGGCATTTATATGTTCATGAGTATGTGGAACAATTTTATGTGGCCGCTCATCATTCTGGGGACTAAAAAAATGTACAATTTTCCGGTGGCGCTTTCCATGCTGGACGGGGTTGTCTGGAGAAAAGATTATGGAGTCGTGATGCTGGCGACAGCATTTGCAACACTGCCGATTTTGATCATCTTCCTGGTATTCCAAAAGCAGTTCGTGGCCGGGATTATGGGCGGAGCGGTAAAGGAATAAGTGATTTTATTATAGGGCCGGAAGGCAAGGAGGAGCGTCATGAAAAAACGTATGGTATCATTGGTATTAGCAGGGGTTATGGCAGCATCGCTGACTGCGTGCGGCGGCGGCAGCGCAGCGCCGGCGGCAAAAGAGGCAGGAGACGCAAGCGGGGCGTCGGAGTTATCCGGCACCATTACCATCTGGAGCTGGGATGTGGCGCTGGCGCATCTGGAGGCGGAAGCTGAGAAGTTTCAGGAGATTCATCCGAACGTGGAATTCCAATTTGAGGAGATGGGTGTTTCCCAGGTATACAGCAAGATCACAACCTGTCTGCAGTCGGGGATCGGTCTTCCGGATGTGGTATCTCTGGAAGGTGAGCAGATGGCAAAATTCGGTGAGAAGTTTCCGGATAAGTTTGTTGACTTTACATCGGAAATCAGCCAGGATGAATTTCTGCCGGTGAAAATCTCCGAATGTACGGTGAACGGAAAAGTTGTGGCATTTCCCTGGGATGCCGGTCCCTGCGGGATGTTTTACCGGACCGATATCTTTGAAGAGGCCGGTGTGAAGGCAGAGGATATCGTGACCTGGGATGATTTTATCGAAGCGGGTAAGACCATCAAGGAAAAAACAGGTGTCGCCATGATGCCTCTTGCCACAGCCAGAAAAGATACGACCTATCGTCTGCTGTTGATGGAACTGGGCGGATTCTATTTTGACGAAGACGGAAATACGGTGGTAAACTCCCCGGAATCTGTGCGTGCCATGGATATGATACAGCAGATTTATGAAGCGGATATTACCGTGAATGACAGCAGCTGGGATGACTTTATTGCCGCGCTGAGCGGAAACAAGATTGCCTGTGTGCCGGAAGCTGTATGGCTGGCAGGCTCCATCAAAGACGCGGCTCCTGACCAGGCCGGCAAGTGGGGCGTTATGGAACTGCCGAGATTTGACAGAGACGCAGAGGCGCAGGGAGCATCCAACGGCGGCTCCGTACTGGCGGTTCCATCCTCCTCAGAGAGTCAGGAAGCGGCTGTGGAATTCGTCAAATTCGCGATGACGGATCGGGAAGGAAACGTGGAAGGCTTTACCAATTACGGCCTGTATCCATCCTATATTCCGGCATTGGATTCCGAGGTGTTTCAGCAGGGCGATGAGTTCTTTGGCGGACAAAAGATTTATGATCTGTTCAATACCGTTGGCAAGAAGGTGCCGATGTGCAATTACACCTCCAACTTTGCGGAAGCCATTGATTTATCGAAAAATGCGGTGAGTAAGGTGACCTTAGACGGGGCGGACCCTCAGGCTGTGATGGATGGACTTCAGGAAGAAATGAAAGCAAAATTTGGAAAATAACAAGAAGGAATGAGACTACGTGGCGTACAATAGACGTGAAATTAATAAAGAGATTTACCGGTTGATTATTCCGATGATCGTGGAGAATATCCTCCAGATTTCAGCGGGGCTGATCACAACCGCGATGATTGGGCGTCTGCTGCCGTTGGACATCTCTGCGCAGGGTATTTGTATCAGAATCACAGATACCCTGTGGTGCCTTTATAAAGGAGTGGCGATTGGGGCGACCGTGCTGGTCGCCCATTCTTATGGGGCAGGGAAGCGGGGCAGATGCAGAAGAATTATTGAACAGACGTTTTTGACAGAAGTTCCGTTATCCCTCTTGTTTCAGATGGTTCTCTTTTTCTTTGGAATTCCGATTCTTGGCTTTTTTACAAAAGAGACGGCGGTGCTGAATCTGGCGCAGGAATATATGAGAATCATCGTCTTTGGGTTTCCGTTTCTGGTTATTATGTCGGTGGTCTCCGCGGCATTCCAGGGATTTGGCGATACGAAGACGCCTATGTACATCGCTCTTTTTATGAATGGGGCCAATATTATCTTGGGCTATCTGCTGATCTTTGGCTTACCGGGCATGCCGGGCTTTGGCATCAGGGGGGCGGCAGCCGCGCTGGTTCTTTCCCAGTTTCTCGGCGCCTGTGCGGGGCTGTTTCTGCTGTATGACAGAAAGAGGGGGCTGTTTCGGGATGTTCCCCGGGAAAACGCCTTTTTCTCCCTGGAAGGGAAGACGGTATATGAGGTGTACACCATGGGCATCCCTGCTGCGCTGGAAAGTATGTTCTGGCAGTTTTCAGCGATCATATTAAGCAAGGTAATCCTGTCCTATGGGGAAGCCTCCTTTGCGGCGTACCAGCTGGGAATCCAGGCGGAGACTATAACGGAGATGCCGGCGGTAGGGTTTGGTACGGCGGCTACCACACTGGCTGCGAGAGCCGTTGGGAAAAGGGATGAAGAGCTGGGAAGCATTTATTTTAAGCAGCTGTTGAAGACGGCGTTTAGAATCAGCGCGGTGACCTCCATGCTGCTGATTTTTCTGCCGAAGGGGTTCATGATGCTGATGACAAACAATCCGGAGCTTCAGATCATTGGTATGAGCTATGTGTTCATTATGGGATTTATCCAGGTGCCCCAGAATCTTTCCCGGGTTTATAACGGGACGATCCGCGCGGCGGGATATAAGAATGTCCCCATGTTTGTAGCCGGTTTCGGCATCTGGATCGTGAGGATTCCGCTGTGTCTTCTCATTGCCTATGTTTGGAAGGGGTCTATTACCTGGATTTGGCTGGTGATTGCCATGGATCAGCTCTCCCGGTTCCTGTTGAGTGTGTTCCTGTATAAAAAGATTGGCAGGAAACCGAAAATAGGGATTCATGCCGGGACATAAAGAAAAAGGAGTTTAAATAAGTATGAAAAAATATTTGGGAATGCTGGGACTTCTTCTTGTGACGATCATCTGGGGAGGTGGATTCGTTGCCAGCGACATTGCACTGACAACTCTGACGCCCTCCCAGATTCTGACAGCCAGGTTCCTGCTGGCCACAGTGCTTATGTTTCCGCTTTGTGCCGGAAGCCTGAAGGGGATCACAGGAGCGGAAATCAGGGCCGGAGTATGCATGGGGGGCTTTCTGTTCGGGGCGTTTGCATTACAGACCATAGGCCTCCAGTACACGACAGCCGCTAAAAACGCATTTCTTACAGCCACTAACGTGGTGTTTGTGCCGTTTATCGCTTTGGTGCTGTATAAAAAGAAGGTTAGCCCCCAGGGAGCGGCCGGAGCTTTCATGGCGATTGTGGGAGCGGGGGTATTGTCCCTGAACAGGGATTTCTCTCTGGGACTGGGGGATGGACTGACCCTGCTGTGTGCCATCTGCTTTGCATTTCATATTTTCTTCACCGGTCAGCATGTGGGGAAATACCGGGCAACCGTATTGAACTTCTTTCAGATGGCAACGGCGGCAGTCCTGTCCATGAGTTACCTGGTGATATCGAAAGAGGTGCAGCCGGCGGCTGTGACGTCAAGCGGAATCCTCAGTATTATTTATTTGGGAGCCGTCAGCACTACGCTTACGTATATGCTCCAGACGGTCTCACAAAAGTATGTGGATGAGACGAAATCGGCTATCATTCTGTCTCTGGAGGCGGTATTTGGCTCCGTGTTCTCTGTCCTTATCCTTCATGAGCAGTTTACGGCAAAGATGATTGCCGGCTGTATCCTGATTCTGGGGGCGGTGCTGGTGTCGGAAATCGACCTGAAAGGACTCTGTTTTGGCAGGAGAGCCGGGGTTGAAGAATAGGAGGAACGATGAATCGACAGTTTTTATATGATATGCTTACGGTGCCGGCGGTTTCCGGACATGAAAAGCGGCTGCAGAATGTGATTGCGGACCATATGAAGGATTACGCCCATCAGATGGTCACAGACGAAATAGATGACCTGGTCTGCGTGTTGAATCCGGATCATCCGGTAAAGATTCTTCTGGCGGCCCACGCGGATGAAATCGGCCTTGTGGTAACGGATATTGCGGAGGACGGTTTTCTTACGGTCGCCAAATCGGGTGGAATTTACTGTGATACATATCCGGGGCAGAAAGTAAGAGTCTGTTCTGGGAAAGGGGTGGTTTACGGCAGCGTGCTTCACCACGGAAGTCTTTGGGAGAAAAAGGAGCGGACGCCGTCAGACCTTCTGATCGACATTGGCGCGGCTTCTGCCAAAGAGGCGTCACAGTGGGTATCGCCAGGTGATGTTGTGGTGTTCGATACGGATTACAGGGAACTGCTGGGGAACCGGCTGACAGCCAGGGCCCTGGATGACAGGATTGGAATTTTCTGCATCATGGAAGCGTTAAAACAGGCGGCCGGAAAGGGCTGCCGGGCCGGAATCTACTGTGCATCCACCGTAGGAGAGGAGACTTCCAAGAATGGGGCTTACTGGGTGAGCAGACAGGTGGAACCGGCAAGGGCGATCGTAGTGGATGTGACAGGAACCAGCGATTACCGCAAGACAGAGCGCGGAGAGTTTGGCAATATTCGTCTGGGCGGCGGTCCGGTTCTGCTGCATCATCCGCTTTCCCACAGAAAGATGACGGCAGACCTTGCAGGGATGGCGGCTGAGGGCGGCATTCCGGTCCAGTTCGAAGTGGGAGCGGGAAGAACCTGTACCGACGCGGACCAGATCCATTTTTCCAATCATGGAGTACCGACGGCAGTGGTGTCCATCCCCCTGCGCTATATGCATACGCCGGGGGAGGTGTGTGATATGGGGGATGTGGAGAACTGCATCAATCTGCTGGCAGAGATGTTGTGCCGGATAGAATAAGATGTGTTTCAGCAAATAAAAGTGCCGCAGCGGCTGGATGTCTTCAGACACCCATATCCGCATGCGGCACTGTTTCTTATTTGGAATATTTCTCCTCACAGTACAGACACCGGTAGGTCTCTGTCTTTTCATCGGCCAGATAGAATACGTCCGGCAGTTCCTGCTCGATGGAAGTGATGCACCGCGGATTCTTGCAGTGAATCACATTGGTGATTTTCTTTGGAAGGCTCAAACTCTTCTTTCCGACGATCTGGTTGTCGCGGATGATGTTCACCGTGATGTTGTGGTCGATATATCCGAGTACCTGTAAATCCAGATGATCCATCACGCCCTCAATCTTGATAATATCTTTCCGCCCCATCTTATTGCTCTTGGCATTCTTGATGATGGCAACCTGGCAGTCGGTCAGCTTGTCCAGCCCCAGATGATAGTAGATATCCAGGCTTTTCCCGGCCTGAATGTGGTCCAGAACGATTCCTTCTTTTAATCCGCTGATATTTAACATGGTCTTTCCACCTCCAGTAATGTCATAATGAGAGCCATGCGCACATAGACTCCATACTGTACCTGACGGAAATAAGCCGCTCTCGGGTCGTCGTCCACCTCCACGGAGATCTCGTTGACACGGGGAAGGGGATGGAGCACGAACATCTTCTCCTTGGCCAGCTTCATCTTGGCATTGTCCAGAATATAGCAGTCCTTCAATCGGATGTAATCCTCCTCATTGAAGAAACGCTCCTTCTGTACCCTGGTCATGTAGAGGATGTCCAGTTCCGGCATGGCGTCGTCTAAATTGCCCACTTCTTTAAACTCAATGTTGTTGGCAGCCAGCACATCTTCTCTGATATACTCAGGAACCCGCAGCTCCGGAGGGGAGATGAGCACAAATTTGATGCCGGGGTAGCGGACAAGGGCATTGATTAGGGAGTGCACCGTCCGTCCGAATTTTAAATCGCCGCAGAGACCCACCGTCATGTTGTCAAGACGTCCCTGGAGGGAACGGATGGTCATTAAATCGGTTAAGGTCTGGGTGGGATGCTGGTGTCCGCCGTCACCTGCGTTGATGACCGGGATGGAAGAGTGGGTGGAGGCCACAAGCGGCGCGCCCTCTTTCGGATGCCGCATGGCGCAGATATCAGAATAACAGGAAATCATGCGGATGGTGTCCGACACGCTCTCCCCCTTTGCCGCGGAGCTGGAAGCGGCAGAAGAAAAGCCAAGAACACTCCCGCCTAAACTTAACATAGCGGATTCAAAACTCAAACGAGTTCGGGTGCTTGGCTCATAGAATAAAGTAGCAATCTTTTTCCCATCACATACATGGGCATATTTGGGAAGGTTATGTTCGATATCGGCAGCTAAGTCTAACAGCTGGTCAATCTCTTCCACACTAAAGTCTAATGGGTTTAATAAATGTCTCATCAGTCTCTCCTTTCAATTTGCTTCATATCATTATATAGTATTCTTCAAGATATTTCTACAACTTTTTACAAAAATATGGTATACTGATAAATCGTAAGTATTTTTTCGAATGTTTTATTTAAAAAATTTTCCATGTAAGGAATTTTTAAGGAACATTAAGAAATATCAGAGGGAAATATCATCATAAATATGTATAATAAATGTATATCAGTATTATAGGAAAAGAGGGGGCGGGAGAATTGGCGGAAGAAATCATACAGGTAAAGAATTTATACAAGATCTATAAGGTCGGCGATACCAAGGTCTATGCGCTGAACGGAGTGGATTTCACCATGTACAAAGGCGAGTTTTGTGCCATCGTAGGTCCCTCCGGTTCCGGCAAATCCACCCTGCTCAACATGCTGGCCGGCCTGGAGAAGCCCAGCAAAGGCGAGATCGTGATCGGCAAGACCCATATTGAAAAGCTGAAGGAGAATGAGCTGGTGGCCTTTCGCAGAAAGCAGGTGGGTTTTATCTTCCAGTCCTATAACCTGCTCCAGACGCTAAACGCGGTGGAAAATGTAGCCCTGCCCCTGTCCTTTCGCGGGGTCCCCAAAAAAGAGCGCAATGCCATCGCCAAAAAATATTTAAAAGAAGTGGGACTGGAGAAGCAGATGAAGCACATGGCCAATGCCATGTCCGGCGGCCAGCAGCAGCGTGTGGGCATTGCCAGGGCGCTGGCGGTCAAGCCCCAGATCATCTTTGCGGACGAGCCGACCGGAAACTTAGACTCCAAGACCACCCAGGAAGTATTAAAATTAATGAGGCGGATTGTCAGGGAGCAGAACCAGACCCTGGTTATGGTTACCCATGATCCTTACATCGCGTCCTTTGCGGACAGGCAGTTCCATATTGTGGATGGAAAGATTTTCAAGATTGAAGAACGTCAGCATAACGAGGAAGAGGAGATAGGATAGTATGAGAAAGCTGAAAAAGGGACTTATGATAGGTATGGCGGCGCTGCTGCTGTTTGGCAGCATGCCGGTGCAGAATACATATGCGGGGATGATGGATACCACCAACAATGAGACGGTAATCTCCAGTGGGATTGCCAAAGGAAAGATCGGGCGGAGCATGTCGGTCTCCTTCACCATCCGCAATAACAGCGGTTCCGACTGGGACAATGTAAAAGTGGCGATTGCCAACAGCGGAGGTTATATCTCTGACAGCAGTTCTCTTGAGGATGACTATATTTTTCCATTTGAGGTTACGAACAACACGTTCACGGAGCGGTCAATCGGGCCGATCAAGGCGGATAAGAGCCGTTCGGCATCCGTGTCGGCCAAGGTGCGGAGCGATATCAAGGAAGGTTACTACACGTTCCCGGTGGAGGTGCGGGCCAACGGCGGAACCGTGGCGGAAGAGTATGTCAACATCTGGGTGACCGTGCCGAAGACGGATGATGAGGAAGACAAAGAAAAGACGGCCGCTTTTGTCATGGGTGAGAACCAGTCCACACCTTACGGCGTGTACCCCAGTGTTTTGAATTACAGCATTAATTTAAGAAACTCCGGTTTGATCGGCGCCAAGGATGTGACGGTCAGCATGGTGCTAAGCAAGGATTCCGCGGAATTTCCGTTCGATATCAACGACGGCAACTATGACAGAACCTTTGAAAAGATTGACGCGGGTGAGACGGTGGCCGTGCCGTACAGCATGGCAATCCGGGAGGACACATACAGCGGGTATTACCCCATCAAGTTCAACATTACATACCGCAACGCGGCGGACAGTGATTTAAAGACAGAGGAAGAGACCTTTTTTGTGAGGGTGAAGAATAAGGACAAAGACGATACCACCGGCGAATTCGACAAGAACAACCGGAAGCAGGCCAGACTTGTGGTGGACAGCTTTGAGACGATTCCGTCCCAAATTATTGCAGGCGACAGCTTTGAACTGGTGCTGCGGATGAAGAATGCTTCCGCCTCCATTCCGGCCAGCAATATCCTGTTCTCCTTGGAATCAGAGAAGGACAGTGAGAACGGCAGCGCCGTATTCTCCACCGAATCCGGTTCCTCGGCCATTGCCGTGAACAGTATGGCGCCGGGAGAGGTCACGGAGCTGCGGGTCAATATGAAGTCAAAGGCCGGTGTGGCCCAGCGTACCTATGCGCTGACCATCAAGGAGACCTACGACAGCCCGGAGTACAAAAACGCGGTGGAATCCGTGGTAGTGGATATTCCGCTCAGACAGGTGGCAAGACTGAATACCGGAACTTTTGAGGTGATGCCGGAGTCCATCACCGTGGGCTCGGAGTCCAATATCATGTTTCCCATCAACAACACCGGAAAAGTGATTCTTTACAATGTGATGGTAAACTTTGAATCTGATTCCATCAAACCGGCGGAAGCCTATGTGGGCAATATCGAGCCTGGAAAAACCGGCAATGTGGATGTGATGCTGTCCGGCATTACCCCTACGGCAGATGAAGGAAAGGTCAAGGTGAACATCACCTATGAGGATGAGAACGGGGAAACGCAGCCGGCCATCACCAAGGAACTGAGCCTTTTCGTCACCGAAGAGATCCCTATGGAGTTTGACGACTCCATGGTTGGCAATTTTGAGGATGTGGATATGGAAGAGCCTTCCTTCTTCCAGAAATACAAGATGATAATCTTCCCTGCCATAGCGGTGGTGATCGTTGCCGTGGTAGTTGTGATTCGAATCAGAAAGAAGAAAAAGGCAGCCAAGGAAGAGGGAATGGACGATGAAATTTCTTGATTTACTGAGCATGAGCGTTAACAACCTGCGGCGCCGGAAGCT
>JAWZDV010000054.1:0-66650 GCA_034142505.1 Bacteroides thetaiotaomicron | reverse complement strand
TGGAGGTCTGAGGATCAATCTCAATATGTACCTCAACCGAATCCGGAGCCGCGCCGCTCTCCACCGCCTTGTCGATGGCCTCCCGCTTAATGCTTCTGATATCCTCCGGTGTCGGGTTGGGAACCACCCGCTCCACCACATCGCGGACCATGGCGAGAGCCACGCCGATGGAGGAGATGACTTCCGCATTTTCCGGCACACTGTACTTGATGTTCATCTTATCGGCGCAGAAACCGATCAGGGAAGTGGCGCCGCCGCCTACTCCGACAAGACAGATCTGATCATGTTCCAGACGGTACTTCTCCGCCAGTTCTGTGATAATCGGCTCGATCTTCTCATATGCTCTCGTGAGAATCTGCTTCGCCACTTCTTCCACTGTCACTCCCAGGTAATCTGCAATGGGCTGCATGGCTTTTCTGGCCGCGTTAACATTTCCATAAGAGAAATCCTTTGGTGTAACCAGACCCAGCACATTGGCGGCACAGGAATTGGTGATGGTGATCCGCTTGCCGCTCGCAAGACGAATGGCCACATAGTCTGATGGGTCGCCCTCCTTCGGGGAAAAGAATTCCAGCTTCGGGTCCACAATCTCCGCCTCATCCGTAAATACCGCATAGTCCATACCGGCAATGTGGGCGGAACGGGGGCCGACGTCGTGGACGCCGCTCTTGTTGACCCGGATCATACTTCCGCCGGCCACGCCCAATACCCGCACATCCAAAGAACTGATATAAGTCCGGTGGCCGCCTACAATAGAGTAATCGATGGCAGGACGGCCATTTTTGATCACGCCGATGTTGGTTGTGGTTCCGCCTACTTCAAAATATACGCCGTTGGAAGCCCGAAGATACATCAGGGACCCCATCACGCTGGCCGCCGGGCCGGATAACATGGTGAGAACCGGGCGTTTCTTCATCTCATTGATTTCCATAACACCACCATCACCGCGCATAATCATCAGCGGAACCTCCACGCCGGCTTTTCGCACGCTCTCCTCGGTGGAGTTGGCGGTGTTTAACATTTTCGGAAGAATACTGGCATTGATCGCGGCCGTTCTGGTTCTTCTGGTCAGCCCATAAAGTTTGGTGATGTCCGACGCGATGGTGGTTTCCAGCCCCATCTCATCATGGGCGATCTCAAAGACAAACTGCTCGCCGGCAATGTCGTCCACACCGTAAGCATCCGACGCCACGATGACCTGGGCGCCTTCCTTTCTCAATTCCTCCACAGCGCTTCTAACGGTATTCTCATCCTCATTCTCATCACTGATATAACGGTTTTTGATACTAATTTTTCTGCCGGAGCCTAAATCAATGTCTTTAAGATTGGTCTGGCTTTTTGCCAGAAATCCCTCCACGCCTTTTGGCCCCATTCCGATCACGCCGACAGTCGCTACATCGCCCTCGATCAGAGCGTTGGTGGCCTGGGTGGTGCTGTGGGCCACGAAGATGACATCCTCGGGGGCGATATCATTTTCCCGCAGGCAATTCTGGAAGGCGGCGACGACGCCGGAGGCCACCCCGTATTTGTCATCGTGAGTCGTCTTAACGGAAGATTTCCCGATAATCTCATGTGTTGCATTGTCGATGGCAACGGCTTTTGTATGGGTTCCGCCTACGTCGATTCCCATTCTCACTAATCTGTTTCCCATGATTTTATTCTCCTTCCATTAACCAAACATCACAAAGGTTATAATCTGTAATATGATGCAGATGATCCAGCCGCAGACTACGCTCATTTTCAGGAATTCCTTGGTGGAAACCTTGGCGTAGCTGATGCCCCATACAATCCAGGACTGGGTGATACAGCAGGAAACATTCATCACGGTGGTGCTCGCAATCATCAGCGGCGCCAAAAACGCAGTGGAGAATCCAATGCCTTTCAAGATTCCCAGGGTGGCCGCGCCGCAGCCATACAGCGTGAACGGGCCGCGGAACAATCCCAGCGGAGCCAGCACACAGAAAATGATGGTGATAAACAGCGTGCTGTGAGGAATGACATTACCCAGCAGCGCATTGAAATATGGGATACACAGCTCCGCCGCCTTGTTAAACATAGGCACTACCAGAAGGAAACCAACCAATGGAGCCGTATCCACCACGCCGTCAAAGAAATCTTTGTTAAAGGTTCTGCATGCCGTGCGGAAATCTTTCAGTTTCCCACATACCAGCAATGCATAGAAGCCGCCGATCAAGAAGCCCATGATAATCGGCACCTTAAACACAATCAGCAGGAATACCGGAATAAATGGCGTCAGCAGGGAGCGTCCCGGCGCAAAATCCACCTTCTGGCGCATCGGCCGTCTGGCCGCCCAGGAGTGCACGGTTTTCTTCTTTCTTGTGCAGAACAAAACCAGGCAGATCGTAAATAGTAATTGTACCGCCAGCGCAATGCCGCCCCACTGGACATACTGCTCGTATGGGTAGACCGTTTTGCCTTCCGCATCCAGGAAGAACGCGGTGTACTGTCCAAACAGGACCGGATTTAAGAACATACCGGCGCCGATACTCAGCATAAAGGACACTACGGACAGCACCTTCGGAATCCCCAGGGACATCAGAATCGGCAGGATAATCACTCCGATCGCCACAACCGCGCCTGCGCCAAACAAGGAGGAGAAGATAGCGGTCGTCACAATGCAGAGCAGAATACAGGTAACTGCCGGTTTGTCGCCGCCCAGTTCTGTGGTCTTGCGGATCAGCGTGGAAGCAATGCCGGTCTCCAGAAGCACACGGCCAAACCATGCGCCGAACACCACATTGACAAGAACGGACCCCCAGCCCTCCGGACCGCTCTGAAATACTTTGGAAAATGCCTGAATCCAGGTAATGTTGATGGAATCCGCATTAGCCGCTATAAATGCCGGGTTAGTGGCAAAGGTGTTGCCGATCATCGGCAGCAAGGTCCAGAGAATCGCCATAACCAGCATTCCCATCATCAAGTTGCCACCTCTTGCCGCATAGAAGGCCAGGCCGAAGAATGAAACTAAAATCAAAATTCCTATGATATATTCCATTGATTTATCTCTCCCTCTCTGTTATTACCGCATTGTTACCGCTCAAGTGAGTTTAAGGTCTCCCAAACTTCATCAATGACCGGGATTCCGTTTGCTAAATTTTCTTCTCTCGTCTTTAACTCCAGTTCCCCCGGGTAATACACCTGGCCGCCTTCGGCGGCCGGGATCGATGCCTGGATATCTGCAACAATCTCTTCCACAATAGCGTCTGTTTCCTCGGTGGTGTTGAACTTGGACGGGTCAATGGCGATCATTACCTGGGATAAGCCCACCTCGTCGTCGAAGGTTCCAATTTTGTGGACGGAATTGGCATTGGTCAACACAGTGGCGATCAAATCCAGCGCGATGGAAATGCCGCTTCCCTTCCAGTATCCCATTGGGAGCACCCGCCATGTCTTCTCGATCTCTGCCGGATCGGTGGTCAAGTTGCCTTCTGTATCGTACCCGCCGGGAACCGGCAGCTGCTGCCCTTTTAATCTTGCTTCTTCTATTTTACCATAAGAGAACTGGGATACCGCACAGTCGATGACCGCATGTTTCCCGTTGCTTCTCGGAATTGCCATAATAAAGGGGTTATTGCCGATTTTTCTGTCCCTGCCGCCCCATGCCGGCATGTTCGGCATGGTGTTGGACCAGCAGATACCGATACAGCCCTGGTCCGCCGCCTGCCAGCCGTAGCTGCCGCCTCTCATCCAGTGGTTGTTGTTGCCCAGCGCCACGACTCCGACACCAAATTCCTTTGCCAGCTCACAGGCACGGTCCATAGCCAGCTTGGCATTCAGAGGTCCGAATCCACGATGTCCATTCCAGCGCTCGATGGCTCCCATGGAGGATTCACAGGTCGCAATCGCTTTTGAATCGATCTCTCCTTTATCCAGATAACTGATCACTCTGGGGAAACGGTTACAGCCGTGGGAATAAACACCGTCCAGACTGTTCTTTGCAAATACACTGGCGGCATCCGCGGCATGCTCCTTGGAAAAACCTCTGCTCTCTAAAATCACCTGGAATTTCTTTAATAACTCTTCATACTGAACTCTCATGGTTCTCTCTCCTTTTACCTGTTATAAATGGTTCTGGTTTGTTTCGCTTTTCCTCCGTTTGAGAAAGCGCTTTCTTATGGTTTCATTATAGCATTGCATGGTATTTTGTCAATATAAACTGGTTTAATTCCTGTATATTTAGCTATTTAGTACAATTTTATGTGTTTTGTTTTGTACAATAGTAATATATAATAGAAAGCCCTTTCTTGTTTTTAGTTGTTTTATGCAAGATAAAAGAGGAGATATCAAGAAAAAACGCTTTTTCCTGATATCTCCTCTTTTTATAATATCCAATACTTTCATTGCACATAGCGCAACCTGCCCTCAAGGGCATACCTTATGGTATGTCTTAAATATCACATTGTTTTCCGGCAGTCTAAATATCCATAACCTCCAACGAATACATTTTTTATTAACTGGTTCTCATAATTCATACGAACTATGATCTGAGAGATATTATTTAAATGATAGCCCTGTTCAAAAATGTACTGGTGCTGCCGCTGTCCGTGCTTAAATAGATAGCAGGCCAGCGCACAGTTGGACGTTCCCGTTGCCGACTCCTCATCAATCCCATATAAAGGAGCGAAATTCCGGCATATGGCAGTCACCGTTTTATCTTTGACGAGGGTAAATGCATGGATTCCGACAACATTTTTTTCTTTGCTTATGGCGGAGATTTCTTCCATACAGGGGTCCAGCTCTTCTAAATGGGCCTGGCTGTCCACGGGGACCAGGATATCCTTTAATCCTGTGGACACAATCTGAATGGGCAGCTTCTCATCTATATAATTAGCATTCAAGCAGGCACTTAGATCCTGCTGTTTTAAAGTCTCATAGAACCTGGGAAGATTCTGCTCCATAAAAATCAATCCGTCTTCCGCAACAGTTATGTTTAAGATCCCGGACTTTGTCTCAATGGTAAACTCCGGGCGATCCAACTTCCCCAGTTCCCGCAATACAATGAAGGTTCCGATTGTTGCATGACCACACAGAGGAACTTCTTCCGTGGGCGTGAAATATTCCAGCTTGAAATCGGCTGTCTCTGATGGAGATAGGAAGGCTGTCTCTGAATATCCTAATTGATGAGCCAGTCTCATTTTGTCTGTTTCTGTTAAGGAATCATTGTTTACTACAACACCGGCTTTATTTCCCCCGCAGCCATTTTTACTGAAAGCGCTTGCAACATAGACATCGATCATAGCCTCTGCCTCTCTTTGTCTTTTAAAACGTGAATATCCATGCTTCCTGAACGAAATCCCTCTAAGTCTATGGTGATATAAAGAAATCCCAATTCTTTTAGATACGCGGATATCTCATGCCGCTTTTGCAGAACGGCTGGCATGGAGCTGTCGTCCACCTCTATTCTGGCAATGTCGCCATGCAGGCGCAGCCTCACATTTCCTACCACCTGTTCCCTTAAGAACGCTTCTCCTTTGGCGATCTGTTCCAGGGTCTCATAGCAGATTTCCGTATGGTAGGGAAGTCTGGTTGCCATGCAGGGGGTGGATGGTCTTGAAGCCACGGAAATTCCGTAATCGGCAGCCAATGATTTTACCATCTCTTTTGTGATATGCAGTTCTGCCAGGGGGCTGAGTATGCCCAGCTCCTTCAAAGCCGCAATTCCCGGCCGGTACACATGAAGATCATCCTCATTGGTGCCGTCAATGATCGTATACACGCCCTTTATAGCAGCAAAATCTTTTAAACTCTGAAATAAATGACGTTTGCATAAATAACATCGGTTTGTAGGATTCATCCGGATTTCTTCCTGCTCCAGTTCATCGACGGTTATCACCTCATGGATTCCGCCCAGCTCCGAAGCCACCGCCCTGGCGATCTCCAGATCACAGGACGGATGAAGCCTGCTGTCAAAGGTTACCGCATACACGCTTTTTCCAGTTTGAGCCGCCGCATCCACCGCCGCCTTTAACAGAAGGCTGGAATCCACGCCTCCGGAAAATGCCAGACAGATGTCTTCTGATGCCAGCTCTGTCATTTTTGCTTCCAGTTTTTGTTTTTTATTCATTCTGGTTTTCCTCTGCTGTCCGGCGGATCTCATAGTATACGCTCTGGTAGTCCAGATTCTGTTCTCTGCTGATGCGCCGAACGCTCTCGTATTCCGGGTAACAGTAAGTTTTCTCTTTGTGGCGGCAGAACTTAACCTCTGCGGGTCCATAGATAGTGTCTATGGTTGATTTTGTTCGGGTTAGAACCGTTCTGGCCACTGGGTAATGGCGGATTCCGATGGTGGTAGTCTGTGTCAGAATGATGTCTTCCAGCTTTTCCCGGCTGTTTGGGTCGTAGAGAACCGACATCATATATGCCGGGCGGTTCTTTTTCATGTAAATGGGCGTGTACCAGACATCTGCCGCACCTGCGTCCAGAAGAAGTTCCATGGCGAAGCCAAGCATTTCACCGCTGCAATCATCGATGTTGGTTTCCATGATCCACATATCTGTTCCTCTTGACTGTTCCGAATCTGTCTCCAGAAGCATGGCTCGGAGGACATTGGCCTGTTTGTATACACGATTTCCAGCGCCCATTCCGGTTTTTAACAGGCGGCAGGACTCGGGCAAATCCTCTCTGGTCCGCAGCGCCGCGGCGATAGCCGCGCCGGTTGGGGTTACCATCTCTCCGTCATTGTCCGTCAAATGCAGTTTCAGGTTGTATGCCGATGCAATATTCGCGGTGGCCGGCACTGGAACCGGAAGGATACCGTGCTGGCAATGCACATGCCCCCGGCCTTCCGACAGCGGCGACACCACAATGTCGTCCACACCCAGGTTGTCTACTAAAACCGCAACACTGATAATGTCTACAATTGAGTCAATTGCTCCCACTTCATGAAAATGAACCTGGTTTAGCGGTAATCCATGCGCCTTAGACTCTGCCTCAGCAACGATCAGAAACATCTTTTTTGCCAGGGATTTTACGTGGTCGTTGGAATTTAAACGGTCTATTATTTGGTATATGTCATTTAAATTTCTGTGAATATGAGTGTGGGGATGGGGGTGGTCATGATGATGGCCGTGGCCGTCTTTCTGGCCATGTTCATGATCGTGATGATGACCGTGGACGTCTTCCTGGCCATGTTCATGATTATGACTGTGACCGTCTTTTTGTCCATGTTCATGATCGTGATGATGGCCGTGACCGTCTTCTTGGCCATGTTCATGATCGTGATGATGACCGTGGTCGTCTTCTTGACTGTGTTCATGATCGTGATGATGGCCGTGACCATGATCATGCTCATCCTCTTCCAAATGAACATCAAAATCATATGCATCCAACCCAGAAACCACTTTCCGCCCAAAATGCAGGTGATAGCCTTCCACCCCCAAACTTCCAAGCGCCTGTTCCAGTACCTCTCTGTCAGCACCCAAATCCAGCAGCGCCCCAACTGTCATATCTCCGCTTATCCCCGAATTACACTCCAAATACAATACTTTTCCCATAATTATTTCACCGCCAATCGATTTATTTGTGTCGCCAGATACCCGGCGCCATATCCATTATCAATATTAACAACAGAAATCCCGTTCGCACAGGAATTCAACATTGTCAAGAGGGCCGATAACCCATGAAAACTGGCTCCATATCCCACGGAGGTTGGCACCGCCACCACCGGGCAGTCCACCAGACCTGCCACCACGGTCCCCAGCGCCCCTTCCATCCCGGCCACCGCCACAATACAGTTCGCATTCATCAGCCGGTCCCGCTGGGAAAGCAGCCGATGAATTCCCGCTACCCCCACATCATAAATCCGGTCCACCGCACATCCAAAATACTCCGCCGTCTGAGCCGCCTCTTCCGCCACCGGAATATCCGCGGTTCCACCCGTACAGACCGCAACAAGCCCGCTTCTCTCTTTCCCCGCTTTCTCCACCTTCAAAATCCTGGAGATCGGATCATAAACCACCTCCGGCACCAGCTTTTTCACCAGTTCATACTGCTCCACCGACGCCCTGGTCCCCAGCACCTCCCCGTCTCTATGATAAAAGCTCAGGTAAATCTCCGCCAGATAATCATCCGGCTTCCCCTGGCAAAACACCGTCTCCCCAAACCCGGACCGCAGCTTCCGATGATGGTCCAGCTTCGCATACCCAAGGTCCTCATAAGGAAGATCCTTAAACACCTTCTCCGCTTCCTCAATCGACATTTCTCCACCACGCACCTGCTCCAAAAGCACTCTCACATCCATTGTCATTTCTCCTCTCTCAAGGCCTGTATCCTCGTACACACCCGCTTCAACAACTCCTCCGAATGACTTACCACCAGAAGTCCAATCTCCCGCTTCTCCGTCTCCTCTATTAAAAAATTCCATATTTGGCTCTGAGTAATCAAGTCCAGCATTGTGCTGATCTCATCTGCCAGCAGAAACTTCGTTCTCTCTCCCAACGCTCTGGCAATACAAAATCTCTGGAGTTCTCCGCCGGAAAGTTCCCCCGGATACCGGTCCAGCCAATTCTTCTCAATTCCCAGCCCGTCCACAATTCTCTGTTCCAGCTTATCGCCTTCCTTCAAAACCTCTCTCATCCTAAGCCTCGGATTCACCGATAACTCCGGATGCTGCCACACCATTTGAACCGGGCAGTAACCTTTATAAGAGGCCAGCGGCACCCCGTCAAGCAAAACATTTCCCTGATCCGGTTTCATATAGCCGGCCAATATCTTACAGCAGGTAGTTTTTCCAAAGCCACTTGGCGCCGTAAGCCCCAGCCGCTCCGATCCATCCAGAACCAGATTTAAATGATTTAATATTTTCCGGTTTCCATTATCATATTGAAATGAAAGGTTTTTCGCTTCCAGTCTCATGATTTCCTCCATTCCGCAGATGCTCTCATGTCGCCCTCCGGCATCTCACCATTCCGCCCCGAAGGCTCCGGTACTCCACCTCTTTTCGACATTCCGCCTCACACCATTCACACCGAGGCCCATAGGGACACCCTTCCGGCATGTTCCGGCTAAATGGCTGTGTTCCCGCCACCGCCTCAAACCCATGCTGCGGCATTGCCCGGTACAGCGCTTTCGTATAGGGATGCCGAAGCGAACTTATTTCCCCAAAATCATCTCTCCCCGCCTCTTCCACATTCGTCCCCGCATAAAAAACCACAATTCTATCCGCCGTCTCCAGCGCCAGTTCCAGGTCATGGGTAATCAGAAGCACTCCCGCCCCCTCATCTGCAATTTCCCTAAAATGAGACAGCACTCTCTTCGCCGCCTCAAGATGAAGCCCAGGCGTCGGCTCATCCGCGATCACAAGCTTCGGTTTCTCCATCACGGCCGTGGAAATCAGAACTCTTCTTATCATACCACCGGAAAGTTCAAATGGATACAGCTTTTCCGTTTCTTCCCCCAGTCCATAACGGCCCAGCACTTCCCTGCACCTCTTCCGGCTCTCCTCATCCCGTCTTCCACCACGTACCTGCGCCCCGGCTTTCATTAACGGGTCCAGATAAGACACGCTCTGAGGCACCAGAACAATTTCATGTCCCCGGAGAGCCTTCAACCGTTTCGGTGTAAGAGTTTCCCCATAGTAGGATATCTCCCCGCCCCAGGAAGCATTATATGGCAAAATCCCCATCACCGCATGGGCCAGCAGACTTTTCCCCGAACCACTGGACCCCACCACGGCCACCATTTCCCCTTCATGGACCTGTAAACTCAAATCCCGGATCGCCGCAAAACTCACCTGCCGAAGCCCCCGCTCATACTGGGTAAATGATACCGTCAGATGTTTCACCGACAGCACCGTTTTTTTCTCATTCATCACCTATTCCTCCGTGCCTTTCGCCGTCTTTCCCGCAACCACCGCTTTCCGCCGCCCTGCCGTCAACATCTTATCCGAGACTATTACATATGCGCCTGCTTCGGATCAATCAACCTGCTCAGCGTATCTCCCAGCACATGAAACATCACCACCACCAGCACCAGCAAAAGTCCCGGAAACAGTGCCAGCCACCATCTTCCCATAGCCAGGTATTTCATACTCTCCGAGAGAATCACCCCAATAGCCGGCTGCTCCGGCGAAAGCCCAAATCCCAGAAATGTAATGCTGGCCTCATGCAGGATCGCATGGGGAAACAGCAGAATCAATCCCACAAACAGCTGCGGAATCAAATGCGGCGTCATTTGCTTCATCGCAATCCGAAAACGCCCCATCCCCAGTTTCTCCGCCACCTGAATGTACTGGCTCTCCTTCAGCTGCAGGACCTCTCCCCGCAAAAGCCTGGCAAGCGACGTCCAGTGGGTCAGCGAAATACCAATCACCACCCCCCAGAAACCTTTCCCCACCGCAAATGAGATTAGCACCAGCAGCAAAATATGCGGAATTCCCATCACAAGATCAATCAGTCCTCCAATCAGTCCGTCCGCCACGCGTCCCAGGGACGCCGCCCCAATTCCCATAAAAAACGCAATCACCGAACTAACCGCCGCCGTCAACAGCCCCAGCCGGATACTCAAAGAAAGCCCCGTCAGCGTTCTCACAAACATATCCCGTCCCATCCAGTCCGTTCCAAAGGGATAACGCAGACACGGCGTCAAATTCTTTCTGGAAAAATCAGTCACCATGGCCTCTTCTCCCAGCAATCCCCCCGCCACCGTGATTCCCGCCAGAACCACCGCCGATACAATCATCAGGCACACCATCGATTGGCGCCTGTTCCATCTGCCCAATCCTCTCATGCCCGAATCCCTCCTTTACGCACCACAGGTAATCCACCCCGCCCCGTTATTCCTCCTCTTCGCACTGCACCGAAACTAATCATTCCCGTTTCCTTCCTCTTTGTACTGCACCGAAACCAATCATCCCCGCCTCCTCCCTCTTCGGATTCTCGGGTCCAATGCCCCATACAGCACATTCGCCGTCAAATTTCCCATAAACACAATTGCCGCGCTGATAACCGTAATTCCCAGCAGCACCGGCACGTCACCGCCAAGACCCGCAGTCACCGCCGCCTGTCCCAGTCCCGGATAAGAAAATACCTGCTCCACCAGCACCGAACCGCCAAAGATCTCACTAACCGAGGCAAACTGCAGCGTCATAGCGGGAAGAATTATATTTCTGATCCCGTGACGCCATATAATACTTCCCGTCGTTTCCCCTCTCGCCTTTGCAAACAGCACATAATCGCTTTCCATCACCTCAATCATCTTTTCCCTGGTATGCATAGCGATATTGGAAATCCCTGTAATTGACAATGTCACAGCCGGTAATATAGCATGAACAATCCTGTCTCCAACAGTAACCCCCGAAGCTTCCACCCCAATAGGAACACTGAGACCAATCGGCAGCACTTTCAGCCACACCGCAAACACCATCAGCAATACCAGCGCCAGCCAAAACGCCGGCGTACTTGCCGTGATAAGCGCATAGGCAGATATGACTTTATCCGTCATTCTGCCTTTCTTAACACCTGCTGCAATTCCAAGCCCCAGCCCCACCACGCCGGACAAAATCCAGGCCGACGCCATCAGCCAGAGGGAATTCAACAATTTCACTCCTATTACATGGGAAACCGGCTGGCGGTACAACAGAGAAGTTCCCATATCTCCCCGGATAAAATCACCGGCCCAGGCAAAAAACCTCTTCGTGGCAGGAACACCGACTCCCCAGTATTCCCGCAGTTTCTCCACCTGCTCCTGGCTCATACTTCCAATCGCCGCCTGGCCTACATTGGTCTGAAGCGGGTCCAGCGGAGATATTTCCACCAGAAAAAAGGCAGCCATACTCACCAGTACCAGGAGAATTGCCATCCGTATGAAATTTTTAGCGACAAACCATCCCATATTTTTCATTCTTTAATTCCAACTCCACTGATCTACATTATTGACAATCGACCACCCGTGTCCATGAGGATGAAGCTTCTGCTCCGCCACCTTCAAACCATTCCTTGCCCAGTAAAGGTGATCAATATTCACCAGCCAGATCCATGGAATATCGCCTTCCTGCGTGATTCCCGTTTCGCCGTCCCACTGGGCCTTCTTCCAAAGCTCATAGGACTCCTCCAGATCGGTGTTTACAAGCGCTTCATCCATATACCGGTCCACTGTTTGATTGGCATAAGGAGAATATTCAGCCAGCCCCGTATCCTTCATGGTGTGATAAATATTATACAATTCCATAGGCGTGTGCGCCCCCCAGCCCCACATCAATGGTTCCGACTGCGCCCTGTCATAGGCTTCATCCCAGCCAACCCCCTCCGCTTTCACATGGATACCAACCTTTTTCAGCTGATTAGCCGCATCCGCCGCAAGCGCCTGCCGGACCGAGTCACTGGCGGGATACATTAACGCAAATTCCGCCCGTTTTCCATCCTTCTCCCGAATTCCGTCCGTTCCGGCCAGCCACCCCGCCTCATCCAGAAGAGCTGCCGCCTGCTCTGGGTCATACTCCGTTTTGGCACTGCTGTTGTACCACGGCATCTTATCACAGACACTGTATGCCGGACTTCCATAACCGTTTAAGATATGGTCAATCATCTCATCTCTGTTGATTGCCACGTTGATTGCTCTCCGGACCAGAACATCGGAGGTGAAGTCATTTCCAACCCTCATGCCGGAGCGGTCAGACAATGCCGTGGCCGGAAGGTTAAACCCACGGTTGTCCACCGTTTCAAACGCCAGCAGATCAAACCCCGCTACGGTCTGGTCGGAATAAGAAGCCGCAGTATAAGTCAAATCCACCTGCCCCGACTGAACAGCCGCAAATGCCGCGTCCTCATCCATAAACAGGATCGTCACCTTCTTCATCTTCGGCGCCTCGCCGTAATAATCGGGATTCGCCTCCAGAATCACCTGCTGCCCCTTATCCCATTGTTTCAATAGATAACGGCCCGAACCAACAGGATTCTCTCCATACCCGGGACCATAAGCATGTTCCGGAACAATCCCTACAATTGCCATGGTATACGGCCAAATTGAATATGGACGGTTCATATGGAACTCAACGGTGGTCTCATCCACGGCCACGGCCTCTTTCAACATTGTGAAATCGTTAACAGAACTGGTGTCCCTCAAGGTGTTATATGTAAATGCCACATCCGCCGCCGAAAGTTTCTCACCATCGGAAAATTTCACATCATCACGGATTTTTACCGTCCAGGTCATCCCGTCGTCACTGGCTTTCATATCGGCAGCCAGATCATAATCAATCTTTAAATCAGGGGTGGTTACCGTCAACGTACTCTGGATCAAAGGTTCATGAACATGCTCACCCGCTCCCCAGCCATACGCGGGATCAAATCCGGCTTCCGGCTCCGAGGTCGGTCCCATGACAACAATGACATCATCCCTGTTTTCCTCTGCTCCACCGGTCCCTTCCACCGTCGATGCTGTCGGTCCTTCCTCCACGTTACCGGTCACATTCTCCGCCTGATTTGCTCTATTTCCACATCCGGCAGCCAATACCACCATAGCCGCTGCAACTGCGGCACAACATAATTTTCTGTTTTTCACGTTCCACATTCTCCCATCTTGTCTTATGCATCATCTCAATTAACATTTGGCAGCTGTAAAATGCCCTCACAGCCACAGTTTTTCCATATAAAAATACCAGAAATGTATGTTAGCGTTCCTTGAGAACACCGCATACCTTCCTGGTATTATTTCTTTATTATTCTATCGTTCATAATTATTATTGCTGTTTATAATACAATATTTATACTATACATTTACATATTTTCTGCGAATCTTATCCGAATCACGATTCATAGGGACTTCTGTCACCCGTTAAGAAAAATTATACGCAATATTCAGTCAAACGTCAACTTCATTTTCATCAAACGTTTGCCTAAATCGTTTCTAGTAAATCCTGCAATCAAGTTGTCCTTCGAACCACCAAATCCGGCTGAATTGCCACATCCGCCGCAAAATCCTGCCCTTCGATCAGCTTCTCAAGAAGCTGGGCGCACAACTCTCCCAAAAGTTCCGGTTTATTGTCAAGCGTCGTCAATTCCGGCTCACAGATCAAAGAGTCCGGGGAATTATTGCAGCCGGTAACCGCCACATCCTCCGGCACCCGTATCCCGTGCTGCTTCAGCCCTTTCATAATGCCAATGGCAGTGATATCCTCCCCACACACAATTCCGCTAAACCCACAAGCGCCTCCCGTTTTCTCCGGCCCAAATGTCTCAAGAATCCTCTCCACAGCAGCCCTGCCACCCTCCAGGCCATATTCACAGGGCACAACAAACCGTTCCGCTTTGGGAATATCCCTCAGCTTCATTGCCTCCAAAAAGCCTCTCCTCTTCGCCTTGCCGCTGTCGGTCTCCATATCATAGGCATACAAAATATTCCTATGGCCTTTCTCATACAGATAATCCACCGCCATACGAATTCCTTTGGTATCGTCCACTTGTACCGAATAAAAATTGGGCAAAGCCACCCGGCCATTGGCGACCACCACCGGGATGTCCTTTATTTTCGCAGTAATTTCAGGATAATCAATCAATTCGTTAAACACCGACCCAATCAGTACCAGCCCGTCGATCTGTTTTTCCGATAAAATCTCAATATATTTCTCACACTCCGTGATCGAGCCTCCCGTGTTGCAGACCATAACATTATAACCATTCTTGCTAAACTCCTGCTCAATCACATACATCTGCCGCGCGTAATGAGTCACCCGCACATCCACGGTCAGAATAGCGATGCTCTTCATCGTCTTAGACACCATCCCCCGCGCAATCGCACTGGGTTTGTAATCATATTTCTTCAATACCTCTTCCACTCTCTTCCGCATCTCGGGATTCACATTCCCCTTATGATTCAAAACCCTGGACACCGTAGAAATCGAGGTCCCCGCCTCCGCCGCAATATCATAGATATTCATAACCTTCACCCCTTCTGAAAGCCCTTTCTCCATCCATTGTACCCAACTTCCGACGGTTTGTCACGCATTTTGTATCCTGGGCTCTGTATTTATAGATCTCCGCATCGTTCCAAATACTATATATATCAATTATTATACTATATTTCTATTTCTGTATCCTGTTTTCCATATCAGATACTATTAAGAAAATATCGGGAACTAAAAGGCCTTGCCTGGGAAATTTGAGGACATTGCTATGATAATTTAGCCTCTTGCGGAATAAGACCAGTATAGCTCAGAGCATCAGTATTAGACCACAACAAATTGAATATTGCACCACACAGGCGGCGTTTCTCATTTCCGACACAAGAAGAAAAGTCGCGCCCTTGTTACGCCATAAGGGCGAAATATTCCTGGATTTACAGGGCTTGCGGCACGTGACAATCACCAAGACGATATTTTATGCTTAAAGTGCCAAAATCGCGGTTCTACTGCGTAACATTCTAAAAGATCGCTCCCACAAAAAAGACAGAGCGCGGAAGTCATTGACTGGCTTCCGCGTCCTGTTCTTTTTTGCCTATTCTTTCTCTTTTTTATGCCATTCATTCAAAACAACTTCTACTTGTGCGATTAACTGCTCTTTGTTCGGGATATAATAAACATACCGGGATGCAAAAATCATATTTGACAGACCGCCGAGGGCATATTCAGCAGCCACACTGTCTTTGTCCGTACAAAGGATAATCCCGATTGGCGGGTTATCGTGTTCATCATTTACCTCTGCGGCATAGTAATTCAGATACATATTGAGCTGACCAGCCGCTTCCGGCGTGAGTTTTGTCGTCTTTAATTCAATCAGCACATACGCCCGTAGGATTTTGTTGTAGAAAACCATGTCCACATAATAGTGTATATTATTGAGGGTAATCCGCTGCTGCGTACCCACAAACATAAAACCGCGTCCTAATTCCAGTAGGAATTTTTCTATCTGCGCGACAAGTGCTTTTTCAAGGTCACTTTCAAGCATAGGCTTATTTTCCGGCACACCCAAAAACTCAAATACATAAGGATCTTTTATCATGTCGAGCGGCGCCGCCATTTCAATTCCCTTTTCCGCGAGGGCAAGCACTGTTTCCTTATTCGTTTTGCCCTCTGACAGTAATAGCCTTTCATAAAGTGATGTGGAAATCTGGCGTTTCAATTCGCGTATCGACCATCCGGAGTTGATAGCTTCCTTTTCATAAAAACTACGTTTATCCGTATCGCTAATAGTCAAAAGTTCACAGTAATGCGACCACGACAATTTAACAGACACTGTCTGTTGAATTTGATAACTCTGGTAAAAGCGACGCATAAATTGGAGATTAGAAACAGAAAAACCTTTCCCAAACTATTTTGTTAAATCTTTAGAAAGCTGCTTTAAGGTCTGCTTTCCATAATCCGCCCGTTCTTTGCTTTTCTGTTCATACTCAACAATAATTCTGCCTACGTTCCAGTATGTAGACAAAAACTCTGTATTAACCTGTACCGCCACACGCTGACGCGAATTTAATAACAACTCTCTAATCTCATTCTTCATAGAATCAGTATATGTCAAATTGTTCAATTTTATCGCCCCTTTCAAGGTGTATTGCAATCAGTATAACACAAAAAGCATCTTATTTCCATAGCGTCAAAATTATCTGCGCACTGTTTCCTTTTCTCGTTCCGGCTGCTTCTCCGCCTATAAAATGTTGTCTATGATCTGCTTGCCACGAAACCTTTTCCCTCAATACCTACAACAACGGAAAATCACTTTTTGCCGACTTTTGCAAAAAGAAAAACGCTGCAATCTCAAAAAGATTACAACACGTCCTTAACCTATTTTGCCGTAGCGGTGACAATACGCAATCCCTTGTCTAAGAAAAAGAATGTATCTACAATATAGCGCGGCATAATGTTCAGCTCGTCCGCTAATGCGTTCCGAGAATATTTGCCTTTCTTGCTGCTTTTATGGCTAACCGAAAGCCTTAAAATCGTATTTCACTTTATCTTGCTTCATATTTTTCACCCTATTACAGTTTACCGTTCATCTGTATGACTCGGATATGAGTACATAAATCGTATAATTGACTATAATAGAGCATATTACTTGCAGCTTTTCTATTGCTATTATTCTACTTTCTGAAATCCCTTCAACTGCCGCAACGGTCTCACCACACTGCCGCACACATCCTACAGATATAGCTGGACAACCTCCTGCCCCTTCACCTTCCCGGTATTTTTAACTGCCACCGAGGCCTTCAAACATTCCCCTTTCTTCATCCCCGGTGACGCAAGCTGCACCGGTCCAATCTCAAAATCGGTATAAGACAATCCATATCCAAACGGGTAAAGAGGAGCATTGGGAATATCCAGTTAACGGGACACATACTTCACATCTGACCCGTCCACAAAAGGACGGCCCGTCTGAAACTGTTCATAGGAAACCGGCACCTGTCCCACGCAATACGGAAAACTCATAAAAGATATCGCCGTCATCTCTACCGACCAGACCAATCTCGAAGGCCTGGAATTCTCACCACCTTTGTCAACCATCTATGCCACGCCTATGAGATGGGTCAGAGAGTCGTAGAATTGCCGTTAAATCAAATAAAGCCAGAAAAATTCCCGGCTGTGGACAACAATAATTCTTATACATTTCTGGAACGGAATTCCAGTTGATGAAAGATTCTAATTTCTTAACATGAAAAGCCTCCCTGGCTCCTCTTTGCAATGAAATGAGGTACCAGGGGGATATATGCATTATATCATCCATATTGGAACTATAAAATTCTCTGAATTCACTGCTGAAAGTTCCGGACGCATACAAATCACCGCACCTGTTCCACGTGGGACAGAACCTTTGTCTAAGATGGAAAATGTTCTAATCAGTTCATTGCCAGGATTGATGGAACGTTTAATTTCAAATGGATGTAATTTCCCATTGCTCTCCAATACCATATCAATTTCATTGGCATTACTATCTCTATAATACCAGAGCAAACAGTCTTTTGCACTATTGAAGTATGTTTTCAGAATTTCCACCACCACGTAATTTTCCAGAATAGCTCCATTAATCGCACCATTTGCTAAGATTTCCGGGGTGTATATTTTGTAAGATATGCCACCAGCCCGGTATCAAAAAAATATAGCTTTGAAGTTTTTACGATTCTCTTTAATAAATTATTGGAATATGACCGTAAATAAAAAATAATATCCGATTTCTCCAACACCTGAAGCCAACGTTTTGCAGTGTCATCAGAAACTCCAACATCGGACGCAATATCATGGATATTTAACATTTGCTCTGTACGACATGCCGTTGCACGAATAAAATTCTGAAACTGGAGTTTATCCACCCGGGCGATTAACTCATAATGGATCTCATCAAGAACAATCAAGGGATTCCTTATCCCCCCCCCGCCGTACCATAACTTCCTTTTTCCAGAAGCTGATACCATACGTCCATATATTTTTGAACCCTTCTGACAGAAGTTCTTCTCGGTATTTTTGACGTTCAATCTGGTCGAGAGCCAGTTGGCACTGATGTTCCATATCTGCCAAACTGTCTGCGATTTTGATTTCTATGACAAACGCCCGTCCTCGGACACTGGGAGTTCTTAGCACAATATCCGGGCGGCCGAGACCGGCTTCTCTGTTCGATTTTACAAGATATTTGTCTCCTCCGCTGCGAAGAATACCCGCCAAAAATCCGTGATAGTAACTCTCCGCATAGTCATAGAAACTGATTGTCTCCATCAAATTTTCTACCAGAATTACTTCAACTTTATCTGTATCGCCCTGCTCCAGGGCTTCAAATAGAGAAGAAAAATCTTTTTGGCGAATTTTAGCATCAAACCATGATAACACAGTGTTTTCATACGTATACTTGACTTCCTCATTGGGAATAGCCATAGTCATATACTGGCGATTTCCTTCCATTCGCCCTTCCACCTTCTTTAAATATCCAGTAAAGAACAAGAAATTCCACAGATTATCTTCTGACTGATAGATATCCCCATAGGTAATCTCCTCATGAATCTGCTTCTCAATGGTTCCCCCGTCAATCAGGCTTTCTATCTCCCCTCTTACTTCTATGTTTGCGTTCTCCACTAAATCCTTTACAATACTGTTCCCACTGGTATTCGACCAGTAAGGTTTTGGAAAGGCATCCTCATTCCCCATCAGAGATTCCACATAATTAATGACACTCCACGGATTATAGACTTCTTTCCCACCAAATAAATAGCCGTCATACCAATGCTTTAAGGTCTCCCGACTTTTTTCCCTTCTATAAAATGCCAGCATATCATCTACTTCCGCCTGTGTGAAACCAAAATGTTCCCCATAAAATTCACTGAGAATCGAAATCACCTTTAAATTGTTTAGCCCAGTAAAGATTGATTCCTTTGTGATTCTCAAACAACCGGTAATCACCGCAAATTCCAGACTGCTATTTGTCTTCAAGGCAGATTCAAACAGAGAACGGATAAAGTGAATCATTTCCTCATAAAAACCGTTAAAATAAGCATTTTCCAGCGGAACATCATACTCATCTATCAAAATAATCGCGGGTTTTCCATAGCACTGTTTTAAAAGGGATGATAAAAACGCAATAGCATCCAAATAGTCGTTCAAGTCTCCCTTTTCCATCATGATACGGTCAAACCGCTCCCTCTGATCGCCAATCTGATCCCGGATTTGCTGATGTCTCCTGAATTCTTCCGCGATCCGGCGCTTCAGCATAGCCATCGAAAGGTCAAAAGTCGCCTGCTTTCCTGATTTCAGAGACAGACTAATCACCGGATATTGGCCCATTAATCCAGTGTATAGTTCCCCCGCTTCCATAATTTTAAGCCCTGCAAACAATTCTCTGTTTTTACCATTCAACTCATCGGAGCCCATATTTTCAAAAAAATATTGTAACATACTCATATTCAGAGTCTTGCCAAATCTACGGGGGCGGGTGAATAAATTCACTTTTCCCTTCATATCCCACAACGCTTTTATCATTAAAGTCTTATCTACATAATAATACCCATTCCGGATAATATCCTCAAAACTATCTACCCCAATCGGTAACGGTTTAAATGCCATGATTCGTCCCTCCCTGCCCCAGACATTGTCTTTTCTTATAGTATACCAAATCACATCCAACATGCAAAGAAATTTAAAAGACAGAATATGACACAGGGCCATTCCTTCCAAAGAAAAAAACGCAGATATTCTCATAATCGACAATCTCCGCGTTCTATTCATTCAAAATAATATTAACTTGTCATTCCCAGCAAATCATCCAGTACTTCCGCCACCGTCTCAATCCGCTCCGCCCGGTATGCATTGCTCCCGCAAAACAACAGCGCATGATCCGTATCGCCTTCGGCTGCATTCACCAGCGCCCTTGTGATACAATACGGGATTGTTGCGTGATCGCATTTTTCCAGACACTGATAGCAGTGGTCAATCGGCTGCTTTTCCTTGGAAACCAGATTCAAGAATGGATTCTTAATCGCCCGTCCAGGCATTCCCACCGGGCTTTTGGTGATAACGATATCTTCCTGTTTGGCCTGGATGTAAGCTTGTTTATAAACCTCCGGCGCGTCACATTCTTCCGTGGTTACAAAACGGGTCGCCACCTGGACCCCATCCACCCCTAATTCCATCTGGTGAAGAACATCCTCATGATTATAGATTCCTCCAGCCGTCACCACCGGAATCTTTTTTCCATATTTCTCCGCGTATTCCTTGACAATCTTCAGAATACTTTTCACTTCATTATCATAATCCGCTTGGCGGTATGTCTGTTCCCGGTTTTCACTGCTGGCCCCAATCTCCTCCAGCTGCTCCACAGAAAATCCAAGATGTCCGCCAGCCAGCGGTCCTTCTATCACCACCAGATCCGGCACCACCTGGTATTTTCGATCCCACATTTTCAGGATCACCATGGCAGACTTTGCGGATGAGACAATCGGGGCAATCTTTGTCTTCGCCCCTTTGACCAGTTCCGGCAGCACAATCGGCAGTCCCGCGCCCGAAATAATGATATCCGCCCCGGCTTTCACGGCTTCTTTTACATAGAGTGCATAACTCCTGGTCGCAACCATAATATTGAACCCGATAATCCCTTTTGGCGCAATCTCCCTGGCCTTCTTAAATTCTTTCCCAATCGCCCTCAAATTAGCTTCCAGCGGATTCTTCTTAAAATCCGGTTCCCGAAATCCAATCTGCGCGGTAGATATAATCCCTACTCCCCCCTGGGCCGCTACTGCCCCGGCCAGAGAGGATAAACTGATCCCCACTCCCATACCGCCTTGTATCACAGGCTTGGGAGCTGTTAAATCACCAATTACCAACGGTTTCCATGTGTTCATGATTATCTCCTAAATTCTAACAAATCCAGCCGTGTCCCGGGACGCGGCATCTACAAATCTGCATCAAATTCCTAAATAACACGGAATCTCTGGTAACGCTGCTCCACCAGCTCTTCCCCCGACATGCTGCAATAATCAGCCAGGAACACTTTCATCGCCTGCTCCATCCGGGCCGCCACCTGATCCATATGTTCCACACTGACCGGTTCCTCTTCCGGAATAATCCGTTCTATCAAATGCATTTCCAGCAGATCTCTGGCCGTCACCCGCATCACCTGGGCCGCCTGATCCGCCTTCTTGCTGTCTTTCCACAAAATCGATGCAAATCCCTCCGGCGACAATATCGAATAAATAGAATTCTCCATCATCCAGACTTCATTGGCCACCGCCATCGCTAACGCCCCGCCGCTTCCCCCTTCTCCAATCACGACAGAGAGCACCGGCACCTTCAAATCCGCCATCTCAAATAAGCTCCGGGCAATGGCTTCCCCCTGCCCCCGTTCCTCAGCCTCAAGGCCGCAGAACGCGCCAGGCGTATCCACAAGGCAGATCACCGGCCTTCCAAACGTATCCGCCTGTTTCATCAGACGCAGCGCCTTCCGGTAACCTTCCGGGGACGGCATCCCAAAGTTTCGTTTGATATTCTCCTTGGTCGTCTTCCCTTTCTGCTGCCCAATCACCGTCACCGGCATTCCATGAAACGTAGCAATTCCGCCGACAATCGCCCCATCATCGCCATAATACCGGTCCCCATGAAATTCCATAAAATCATCAAAAATATGGTTCATATAGTCCGTCGCCACCGGCCTGTCAGCCTTTCTCGACAGCTGCACCGTATCCCAAGCCGTTTTTCCACTGTCCTTCGGTCTGGAATTAAAGTTTTCCACAACCGTCCGAAGCTTCTCCACTTTCTTTTGGGAAAATGCACCGCTGTCGGACGCATTCACGCCCGCATTCTTTTTCCACTCATCCCCATGAATAGACAAAATCCGCGCCAGCGTCTCTTTCAGTTCCGACCGCTCCACAATCTTATCTACAAATCCATGCTCCAGCAGAAATTCCGACCGCTGAAATCCCTCCGGAAGTTTCTGTCCAATAGTCTGCTGAATCACCCGTGGCCCCGCAAACCCAATTAAAGCATTCGGCTCCGCCAGAATAATATCGCCAAGCATGGCAAAACTGGCTGTCACTCCGCCCGTTGTGGGGTCTGTCAGTACACTGATAAACAGCTGGCCTGCATTGTGATGACGCTTTAAAGCCGCCGACGTCTTGGCCATCTGCATTAAGGAAACAGTCCCCTCCTGCATTCTGGCGCCGCCGGAACAGGCGAAGATGATCACCGGAAGTTTCTCCGCCGTAGCTCTCTCCACCATGCTGGTAATCTTTTCACCAACCACATGCCCCATACTGCTCATCAAAAATCTGGCGTCGCAGACACCAATTGCCGCCGGCTGTCCGTGAATCAGGCATTTACCCGTAACAACAGCTTCATTCAGCTTTGTCTTCTCCCTCGCCGCCTTAACCTTCGCTTCATATCCAGGGAAATCCAGCGGGTTGCTGAACTCCATCTGTTTATTCCACTCCTCAAACGTACCCTCATCAACCACCATCTCAATCCTGCGGTACGCATGAACCCGGAAATATCCTTTACACTTTGGACAAACATAATGATTATTCTTTACGTCCTCCACATACACAGGCTGGCCGCATTTATTACATTTTCTCCACAGCCCTTCCGGGATGTTTGGCTCTTCTTTGGCCGGGGTCTTATACTTGGTGTCAATCAGTGTATAAGTCTTTTTAAACATGTCTCTTAACATTTTTACCTCCTGTGCCGTGGTTCCACTACGGACTCATGACTGACTTATTACTTGCAATACTGAGGAAAATACGTCGGAATAAAATGCGTATCCGTATCCCCATCCTGATACGCCTCATGGCTGAGAATCTCAAACTGGAAATCCAGATTGGTCTCAATTCCTTCTATCACCAGTTCCCCAAGCGCGCTTCTCATCTTCCTGATCGCATCCTGTCTGTCTTTCCCATGGACAATCAGCTTCAGCAGCATGGAATCATAGTTCGCCGGAACCTTATAATTGTTATAAATGTGGCTGTCAACTCTCACACCGTTGCCGCCCGGCACATGCACATTGGTGATCAGCCCCGGACACGGCATGAAATTCTTAGAAGGATTCTCCGCATTGATTCTGCACTCAATGGCGTGCCCATGAATCTGAATCTCTTCCTGGCCGACGCTTAACTGTTCCCCCGCCGCCACACGAATCTGCTCTTTAATCAAATCCAGCCCAGTCACCATTTCCGTCACCGGATGTTCTACCTGGATTCTGGTGTTCATTTCCATAAAATAAAAGTTCTTGTTTTTATCCAGCAAAAACTCAATAGTCCCTGCATTCTCATAGCCGACTGCTTTCGCGGCGCGAGTCGCCGTCTCGCCCATCCGTTGACGTAAGTCCTCGGAAATCACCGCGGACGGCGACTCCTCCAGTACTTTCTGGTGGCGTCTCTGAATGGAACAGTCCCGCTCCCCAAGATGAACCACATTGCCATGCCGGTCCGCCATGATCTGAAACTCAATATGTCTCGGCTTCTCGATATATTTCTCAATATACATGGTGTCATCCGAAAATCCTTTGACTGACTCCATCTGGGCATTCTGAAAATTGGCATCGAAATCTTCATCGCTGTAAGAAATTCTCATCCCTTTTCCACCGCCGCCGGAGGATGCCTTGATCATCACCGGATATCCGATTTCCCGTGCCATGGCTCTCGCCTCTTCCACCGCAAAAACCGGCTCCTTGCTGCCGGGAACTACCGGCACGCCGGCCTCCATCATGGTCTTTCTGGCCTCCGACTTGTTCCCCATCTTATTGATAATCTCTGCTGATGGCCCGATAAATGTGATATTACATTTTTCACAAAGCTCCGCAAACCGGGCATTTTCCGACAGAAAACCAAATCCCGGATGAATGGCGTCAGCCTTCATGGCCACCGTCGCCGTCAAAATCCGCTCCATATTCAGATAACTCTGTGAGGACGCGGCCGGTCCGATACAGATGGCTTCATCAGCCAGCATGGTATGAAGGGAATCACGGTCCGCCTCGGAATACACGGCAACCGTTTTGATACCCATTTCTCTGCACGCACGGATGATACGCACAGCGATTTCACCCCGGTTGGCAATCAAGATCTTGTTAAACATCAGCTTCTATCCCCTATCCAATCATAAATGTCAGTTCCGCGCTGGCGGCCAGTTTGCCGTCCACGGTAGCAGTGGCTTTGCCGATTCCCACCGGCCCCTTCTGTTTGATGATCTCGCACTCCAGACGCAGTTTGTCACCCGGACGGACCATCTGTTTGAATTTAGCGTTATTGATAGCGCCAAAGTAACCGGTCTTTCCCTTGTAGGCATCCACACTCAGCATAGCCACACAGCCAACCTGCGCAAGCGCCTCGATGATCAGCACACCCGGCATCACCGGTTCCCCTGGAAAATGTCCCGCAAAAAACGGTTCATTAAACGTCACACATTTATAGCCAACCCCTCTCACACCCGGCTCCAGTTCCTCAATACAGTCAACCAGCAGAAATGGATGACGGTGTGGAATAATCTCCTGTATCTCTTTAATTCCCAACATATTACTCTCCAATCTGTGCAGTCAGGCTTCTCCCGTCCGCACCCTAAGAATTCTCCTTACACCACATTCCGCGAATTACCGAATCCGGAACAACGGCTGTCCGTACTCCACTACATCCTCGTTGCCAACCAGCACAGCTTCCACCACTCCGTCAAACTCACACTCAATCTCATTCATCAGTTTCATGGCCTCAATGATTCCCATCACCTGGCCCTTTTTCACCGTGTCTCCAACCTTCACAAACGGCTCCGCATCCGGTGACGCTGCGTTATAGAAGGTTCCCACCAGCGGAGAATTTACCACCTTGTCAGAATCAATCCCAGCTGCTCCATTCTTCTCTTCCCCGGAAATGCCGTCGGCCATAACTCCTGGCATTCCAGCCATTTCCGACACTCCGGTCATCCCTGGCACTCCGGCCACACCTGCCGCCATATCTCCCACAGCCGTCCATCCCGGTGCACTCTGGTATCCGCCGCCGGTCACATTTACAATCCGGGACGCTTCCTCTTTCTTTAAAGATAACTTCAAATTCCCGTCATCCAATTTCAATTCTGTCAGTTTATGTTCATCTACCGCTTGAATCAGCGTTAAAATATCCTGAATCTCCATCTGGTATTCCCCCGTTCCTATTCTTCAAACCGCTTTACTAAAAGACTGGCATTGTGCCCGCCAAAACCAAGGGAATTGCTGATGGCGTAGCGGACCGGTGTACTCACACCTTCGCCCTTGGTATAATTCAAATCACACTCTTCATCATCGATCTCAAGTCCGGCCGTCGCATGAACATACCCCTCTTCAATGGATTTCACACAGGTGATAAACTCCACACCGCCTGCGGCTCCCAGGAGATGGCCGATCATGGATTTGGTGGAATTGATATGCACCTCATTCGCATGAGTGCCAAGGGCCGTCTTAATAGCCTTTGTCTCAAACAGGTCGTTGTGATGAGTGCTGGTTCCGTGGGCATTGACATAGTCGATATCCTCCGGCGCCGCGCCGGCATCCTGGATCGCGTAAGTCATTGCCATGGCCGCTCCGCTTCCATCCTCTGCCGGGGATGTGATATGATAGGCGTCACATGTCGCTCCATAGCCTACAACCTCAGCATAAATATGAGCCCCACGCGCTTTTGCATGCTCTAAAGATTCCAGAACCACAACACCGGCACCCTCTCCCATGACAAATCCGGAACGCTCTTTATCAAACGGAATGGATGCTCTCAACGGGTCCTCCGTTGTGTTTAATGCAGTAAGCGCGGTAAATCCGGCTACGCCAATCGGGCAGATACTGGCTTCGGTCCCGCCTGCCACCATCACTTCCGCCTCACCATACTGAATGGAGCGGAACGCTTCTCCGATGGAATGAGTCCCTGTCGCACAGGCCGTCACCACATTGATGCATTTACCCTTTAAACCAAACTGGATCGCCACATTTCCCGCCGCCATATTGCCGATCATCATAGGAACCAGCAATGGATTCACACGGTTCGGCCCTTTCTCCAGCAGCTTCTTATGCTCTCTCTCCACAGACTGAAGACTCCCAATGCCGGAGCCAACGCTGACGCCAACTCGGAACGGATTTTCTTTCTCCATATCGATCCCCGCATCCTCCAGCGCCTCCTTAGAAGCTGCCACCGCAAACTGGGAAAATACTTCCATCCTCTTTGCCGCTTTCGGGTCCATATAATTTTTCGCGTCAAAGTCCTTCACCTCTGCCGCCAGTTTTGCTTTATAATCCGTGGTATCAAAGTACGTAATCGGCCCAATGCCCACTTTCTTTTCCTTCAATCCGTTCCAGAAACTCTCCACATCATTGCCAATCGGTGTGATGGCTCCCATTCCTGTTACAACAACTCTGTTCTTCATCGTTATTTCCGTTCCTTTCCCTGATTCCATCCAAACCTGCCACGATTCTTCCGCCGCCCGTCATTTCATGACCGGTTCCGGTTACCGTTTATCTGTCAAATCCATTACATTGCCATACCGCCGTCAACACTGATCACCTGGCCGGTAATATATCTCGCCTTATCCGATGCCAAAAATGCTGCCGTCTCCGCCACATCCGATGTCTCGCCAAATGTCTTCATGGGAATCTGCTGCTTCATCGCATCCTTCACCGCATCCGACAGCACATCCGTCATTTCTGTCACAATAAAGCCGGGCGCAATGGCATTTACCGTGATTCCCCGGCTTGCCATCTCCCGCGCCGCCGACTTCGTCATACCGATGATACCTGCCTTGGAGGCCGCGTAATTCACCTGCCCCGCATTTCCCATAATGCCAACCACAGAGGCGATATTGATGATCCGGCCGCCCTTCTGCTTGATCATCTGGCGGGCCACATGCTGCATGCAGTTAAATGCCCCCTTTAAGTTAGTATTGATCACGGAATCAAAATCCGCTTCCGACATTTTCATCAGCAATCCGTCTCTCGTAATTCCCGCATTGTTTACCAGAATATCCAGCTTTCCGTAAGCCTTAATCACATACTCCATCAGTTCTCCGGATTTTGCAAAGTCAGAAACATCACACTGTACCGCCTCTGCCTTCCCACCGGCCGCTAAAATCTCAGCCACCGTTTCCTCGGCTTTCGCTGCCGAACCGTTATAATTGACAATCACCGTCGCGCCGTCTCTTGCCAGTGTCTTCGCGATCTCTTTTCCAATCCCGCGGCTTGCGCCGGTTACCAATGCAATCTTATCAGTTAACATAACATTTCTCCTGTCTGACAGCCGTGATTATCCCAGCTGTTCCACTACCTTCTCAACATCTTCCAGCTTCTCTATATTAAAGACCTTTACGTCCCTGTTAATCTTCTTCATAAATCCGGCCAGTGTTCTGCCCGGGCCAATTTCAATAAACGTATCAACTCCGTCAGCGATCATCGTCTCCACACTCTGCTGCCATCTGACAGAAGAAGATACCTGTTTTTCCAACAGCGGTTTTACCTCATCCACATTTGTCACGTAAGAAGCCGTCACATTTGCCACATAAGGAATCGCTGGCCGGCTGATCTTAACTTGTTTCAGCACCGCTCCCAGCTTCTCGCCCGCGCCCTTCAGCATATCCGAATGGAACGGACCGCTAACATTTAACAGAATCGCGCGTTTTGCCCCAGCCGCCAGCAATGCCGCGTTGGCCTGTTCCACCGCCTCTTTTTTTCCGGAGATTACGATCTGCCCCGGGCAGTTATAATTGGCGATCTGAACATCATCAATCCCGCTGATTACTTCCTCAATTTTTCCCGCATCCAGTGCAAGAACCGCCGCCATGGCTCCAATCCCCGCCGGCACCGCTTCCTGCATCAAAATTCCTCTCTGCCGAACCGTGGTGATGGCATCCTCCTCCGACATAACCGAAGCTGCTGCCAGCGCACAATATTCCCCAAGGCTCAAACCAGCCGCCACATCCGGCTTCACGCCATGTTCCTTCAGCACATCCATCATGGCAATGCTGGTGGTCACCATGGCCGCCTGTGTATATTCCGTAATATTCAGCCGGTCATTTTCCGTAAAGCAAAGCTCCGGCATGGAAAATCCCAGAAGCTCCGACGCCCTGTCGAAAACTCTCCGTCCTGTTTTTGTCTGTTCATAAAAATCTTTACCCATACCACAGTACTGTGCTCCCTGCCCCGGGAAAATAAATGCAATTCTGCTCATCACCTAAACTCCTTTATTTAATTCCAATGCATCAGCTTTGACGCCTGTTCCATCATCTCATCCATCATTTCCTTACAGGTCTGCTCTTTATCAATCATACCGGCAATCTGGCCTGCCATCACGGTGCCGTTGATGATATCACCTTCCATCACCGCATTGCGCAGAGAACCCAGTGTTAAATACTCCAGTTCCTCAAAGGATTTCCCTTCCTGCTCCAGCTTCACATACTCTCTTGTCATCTGGTTTCTCAGACAGCGGATGGGGTGCCCATGGCTTCTTCCTGTAACGGCGGAATCAATATCCTTCGCCTTAATGACTCTCTGCTTATAATTGTCATGTACTATAGATTCTTTGGAAACCACAAACCGTGTACCGATCTGCACAGCCTCCGCACCCAGCATAAATGCCGCCGCGATGCCTCTACCGTCACCGATGCCGCCTGCCGCGATCACCGGAATGGATACCGCGTCTGCCACCTGGGGAACCAGAGTCATCGTCGTCTGCTCTCCGATGTGTCCGCCAGACTCACAGCCCTCCGCAACCACAGCGTCGGCGCCATAGCGTTCCATCCGTCTTGCAAGCGCTACCGAGGCAACCACCGGAATCACCTTTACGCCTGCGGCCTTCCACATTTCCATATATTTCTCCGGATTTCCGGCGCCGGTTGTCACCACCTTGATGCCTTCCTCCACGACCACCTTTGCCACCTCATCAGCATGGGGGCTTAACAGCATCACGTTGACGCCGATGGGTTTCTTTGTCAGTTCTTTGGCCTTGCGGATCTCTTCCCGCACCACCTCGGCCGGTGCATTGGCGCCGCCAATCAGTCCCAGCCCGCCGGCTTCCGATACGGCCGCCGCCAGATGATGCTCAGCCACCCATGCCATGCCGCCCTGGATAATGGGATATTCGATTCCTAAAAGTTCTGTAATTCTAGTTTTCATGGTTTCCTCCCAGTGATACAATCTGTGTTAATGCTTGCGCCGCGAACTATATGCTTACGCCTCCACGCCCTTCGCCTTTAAATAATCCATAACCTGGCCAACCGTTGTCAATGTCTGTAAATCCTCAGCCGGAATCTCAACAGAGTACTCATCCTCCAGCGCCATAACCAGCTCAAATAAATCTAAAGAATCTGCTCCTAAATCCTCTTTAAAAGAAGAAGCCTCTGTAATAGTCTCTGCCTCAACGCTTAACTGCTCTGCAATAATTTCTTTCATCTTCTCTAACATGATTGTAATCTCCTTTTGTTTTTATTTTTTATATTTTCTTTTTCCTATATAGAAAGTAATGAGAAAATCATAATCCGGCATCATCCGACAGATTCCGACATTACTTTGACTATCAAACTATATGGGGTTTTAATTACCACTCAATCAGAGTGGCTCCCCAAGTCAGTCCTGCACCAAAACCCGACAGAATAATCTTATCCCCCGGCAGCAATTTTCCATCCCGGTTCAGTTCATCCAGGATCAGAGGAACCGATCCTCCCGAGGTATTGCCATACCGGTCCATATTCATGGGAATACGGTCCATAGAAACCTTCAGCCGTTTGGCTATGGATTCAAAAATCCGGTAATTTGCCTGATGCATCACAAAATATTTAATTTCGTCTATATCCGTCCCGCTCTCATCCAGCACCTGCCTGATACACTCAGGAACCTTCTTTACCGCAAACTTGAACACTTCCTGACCGTCCATCGCTGTATACCCAAACTCTGGTTCCTTCCCCGTGGAAAAATTCTCCGTGGTTCTGGCCTTGCAGGTAAGAACATGCCCCTTATTCCCGTCCGCCTTCATCACCATATGGACAATCCCGGTCTCTTCTGCACGGACAACCACCGCCCCCGCGCCGTCGCCAAACAGTACACAGGTACCCCGGTCCGTCCAGTCCGTCAGCTTGCTCATCACATCCGCACCGATCACCAGACCCGTCCGGTACAACCCGGATTTCAGAAACGCGTGCATAGTATTCAGCGCAAACACAAATCCCGTACAGGCCGCACTGACATCAAACGCCGCCGCATTCACCGCCCCGATCGCCTTCTGCACCTCGCTGGCCCCATTGGGAAAACAGTAATCCGGTGAGGAAGTGGCCAGGATAATGAGATCAATCTCTTCCGCCGCAATTCCCGCATCCCCTAGTGCCGCCGCCGCCGCTCCCGCTGCCAATTCCGACGTCCCGAAGCCGTCCGCGATTCTCCTCTCGCGAATCCCCGTCCTGGACCGAATCCACTCGTCACTGGTCTCCACCACCTTTGCTAAGTCGTCGTTGGTCACCACCAGCTCCGGCACATAAGAACCTGTTCCAATTATTTTTGTCGTCATAGTTTTTCCTATCTGAATTCTATCTTTCTTGATTATAAAAATAGTTAGAGTTTAAAATGTTTTGATATTCAAACTAATATTATCGGAAGTAGTTCTATTTGTCAAGAGTTATTTGGCCCCAAAATTTAGTTTGATCTAATCATGATCATCGCTTATACTGAAATAACTGAGGATTACTACATAGAGGGGGGGATGTGTTTGATGAAAAAGAAAGATCATCTTCTGCTGGAAATGGTGAAGCGGTTCGGCGGGTATTCCTGGCTGGCCGGGGTGTTGGTATGCTCCGTCTGCCGGACCGTGCGTGATATCGGATGTGCGGTGACACTGGCAATGACCACAGACGCGGTCCTGACCGGCGGACGGGTTTGGTATCATATCATCCTAATGATGATTGCCATGCTTGCCAATATTCCGATTAACACGGCGTACTCCTATTGTGAAGAGCGGTATATGGGACATGTGCGGAGTGAGGCAATGAAAGCGATGGGGGCAAAACTCCCACGGCTGTCCGCTTCCTGGCTGGGAGAAACACGTACAGGAGAACTGATATCCACCAGCACCTCCGATGTGGATCTGTTCTTAAGATGGACGCAGGCCGGCTGCGCCACATTTATTCAGCAGATAACCTATTACATAGGGGCTATCTGTTATGCATTATCCCAGAATGTGCTGCTGACTGTACTTGCATTTCCCATTGTGGTAATGCTGGTGCCTCTGTTTGGACAGATCTCAAAACCACTGAAGAAAACGATGGAAATTCAACGGAAACAGGCTGCCGGAGCCATGGCGCAGATGCAGGAAGTTCTGTCTGATCCGGAACAGATCAAAGCCTATGGCCTGGAAGAAGCGATGGAAGTGAAAGTGGGCCGGGCACTAAAGGAACAGATGACGGCACAGCAAAAGAGCAGTATTTATCAGGGACTGAGCCAGAGTATTGGAAATATCAGCAGCTACCTGCCAGGTTTTGCAGCGGCGGCAGTGGGCGTGGTGTTTCTGATGCGGGGGGATGTAACGGCCGGTTTCCTGGTCAGCTTTGTCCAGATGGCTGTCCAGAGATTCAGCGGACTGATCCCAAAGGTAGCGAGTGTAAGTGCGGTCACACAGCAGGCGAAGGTGGCTGCTGGCAGAATCTGCCTATTTCTGGATGCACCACAGGAGCGGGAGGATGGCGCGTCCGATCTTTCTGAATGTCCTGGGGAGCCGGTATTTGAGGCGGTGGACGTTTCCTTCAGTTACGATAAAAAAGAGAAGGTGCTGGATGGGGTATCGTTCCGGGTGGAGCCGGGCAGCATGACGGCGTTTGTCGGAAGCAGCGGCAGCGGAAAATCGACAATTCTCTCTCTGCTGATGGGCGTATATGAACCAGATAACGGGGAACTCCGGTGCATGGGGCGGTCTGTGCGGGAATGGAATCTCAAATCTCTGAGGGAACAGATAGCCCCGGTGTTTCAGGATGCATTTCTGTTCCCAGCCACAGTGGAGGAAAATATCTGCGGAAAGTCCTGTGAGACAGAGGAAGAAAAGCAGCGAGTCTGGAAAGCATTGGAGGACGCCGGTCTCACTCAGGCCATACAGGAAATGCCGGCTGGTTTGAAGACAAAAGTGGGTGAGCGGGGGGCCTCGGTCTCCGGTGGGCAGCGCCAGAGAATGACTATCGCACGGGCTTTTTATAAGGATGCGCCGATTCTGCTTCTGGATGAGCCGACAAGCGCACTGGATACGGTGACGGAAGAGCAATTGCAGAAGTCACTGGCAAAACTGCAAAAAGGCCGTACTACGGTGGTGGTGGCCCATCGGCTGAAAACCATCCGGGAGGCGGATCGGATCTATGTGCTGGACGGAGGAAGAGTGGTGCAGACCGGAACCCATAAAGAACTGTTTGCGGTGGAAGGCGCTTACCGGAGGCTTTACGAGGCACAGGCGAAAGAGGGGGCGGAATGATGACGAAAAGATGGAAACAGTTCTGGGAACAGAGTGGCCTCTGCTGTGTGCCGACAGCGCTCCGTTTTTTTAAAAAACGGATCTGGCTGTATGCGGTGGGCGCAATGGCGGCTGCCAGCGTGGGCCTGCTGTCCAATATCTTTGCCGGACAACTGTACGCAGTGCTGACAACGGTCAATCAGGATCTGAGGCAGTTTGGGGAACGGATGTTTTTTGTGTTTTTACTGCTGGTTTTCGTTGGCGCGGTGACCGGTGGCGGAACCATTCTGTATCTCAGAACGACTGCTTATGCGGACCAAAACCTGCGGATGGAACTGACGGACCGGATTCTCAGGATGCCGGTTGGCGAATGGATGAAGCGCCACAGTTCCGACTGGCTTTTGGTAACCGGACGGGACGCGGATGATATGTCGGCTCTCTATAAGGATATCGGTCAGCGGCTGCTGAACGACAGCATCAATGTGGTGGCAGGCCTAGTCATAATGATTGGGAATAGTCCCGCATTAGCGGCATTTTCGGTGGTAGTTGGAGTATTTGGCGTGATGAGCAATATTCCACGGGCGAAGATCAGAGGCCGGAGAGAGGGACTGTTTCGAAAGGCGTCGGTGGAGCTTACGGAGTCTTTTTCGGATTCCATTGAGGGAAGCAGAGAGGCAGCCTTTTATTCTGTGGGATTACTGCTTGGGAAAAACCTGGAGGAGAAACGCAGGGAGGTTCTGGGGCATTCCAATAAAATTGCAATCATCAGAGGACTTGACGGGGCTATTGGCTCGCTTGCATATACTTTGTGTTACAGCGGAGCTCTGATATTTGGATTGCTGCTGGTCAATCAAGGCAGTCTGGAACTTCCGCAAATGCTGGCACTGTGGCCCATTTCCATGGGCATCTCTATGGGCATTGTCGGCTTCAGTTTCTTTCTGTCGGATTTCCAGCCGGCTGCTGCTGCTGGAGCCCGCGTGATGGAGGTGCTGAAACTGGAGGCAGAACATGGCAAAGATCAGGTTCTTTGCCGGGATGAAACACAACCGGCCGTCAGTTTTGAGAATATCAAATTCTCCTATATAGAAGGCGGGATTCCCGTCCTCGACGGCGTCAGCCTGGACATCAAGCCGGGGGAGAAGATTGCTCTTGTCGGCGGAAGCGGAAGTGGTAAGTCAACCCTGATAAAGCTTTTAATCCGTTTTTATGAGCCGGATTGTGGCGTCATAAAGGTGTTCGGGGAGGAGATCGGCACATGCAGTCTTGAAAGCCTGCGGAGTCAATTCGCCTATGTTCCCCAAATGGCCGGTTTATACAGCGGCACCATCCGCCAGAATCTTCTGCTCGCCTGTCCGAATGCCACCCAGCAAGAGATCGATTGGGCGCTGGCTTGTGCCGGAGCGTCCTCCTTCATCATGGAATTCCCTCAGGGAATTGACACGGAGGTTGGAGAAGGCGGTGACCGTCTGTCAGGCGGCCAGCGTCAGCGGATTGCTGTCGCCAGAGCATTTCTCAGAAAAGCTCCCATCATGATTTTTGATGAGGCCACAGCCGCTCTTGACGGTGAAACGGAAACCGCCATCACCGAAGCCTTAAAGTCCGCCCCGTCCGGCCAGACTATCCTGATGGTCACCCACCGCCTTTCGACAGCCCTCCTTGCCGACCGCATCGTCGTCATGGAAAAAGGCCGTATCGCAGAATCCGGAACCCACAAAGAATTGTTGTCCCGGGGAGGAATTTACGCGAGGTTATGGAATGTGAGATAGTCTTGTGGATAATAGACAAAAACACGTTCCAATTATTATTAATAAACATTCTTGTTTAAAGTTATATCACATGATATAGTGAATATAGTTTCTAAAAGAAATTATTTTATTGAAAAGAGAAATTAAAATGAAGTTAGAATGGCTTGACCGGTATCGGGATTTAGTAGAGGGTATTATTCTTTTTGCCAACCGATACTCTTCCATCAAAACAAAGGAAGTACTTGGCACCGATATTCTATATTCCTTTGAACAAATTCAGATTATTGAGTATTTATTGGAAAATGAGGAACTAAAATTAAACATGCGCGGCGTAGCGGATCGTTTAGGTTTGAAGGCGAGCGCATTTACAAAACTGGTGAACCGCCTTGAGGACAAAGGCCTTCTGGAAAAATACAGAACACCGGATAATCAGAAAAATATTGTCGTTCTCGTGTCTGACCAAGGGAAACAGCTTTATGCGGAATACTGTGAAAATATTGCAAAAAAACTATTTGAAGGCATGTTTTTGGCAGGAAAAGAAGTCAATGATGAAGAGCTTTTGCGGTTAACCAAGATGATCCAATCATTGACTCATTATGAAATCAAACGGATACCCGAAGGGAACGAACTGATTCCCATTGCAAAAAACAAATAATTAGAAACCCTGGAGACAAAGAGAATAGGGGCATGAAGAAAGCGTTTCTTTATGCCCTTTTTTGATATAAAAATAAAAATCAAAGGAGGGAAAACTAGCATCTTATTAACAAACAGACTGGAAAAAGGAGAATGAGAGTATGGAAAACAAAAAGAAAACAGCAAAAAAATGGTGTTGCATAGCAATTGTATGTATGTTAATCAGTATGATTGGCGCATCCCTGATCCAGACAGGCGGGGGGAAGATTACTGTCAAGGAAATCAAATGGGAAACCACACAGGGCTTTGAAATGAGCGGCCTTCTATTGATTCCCGATGGAGCCGGCCCGGATCATCAAGTCCCTGGTATTGTCACCAGCCACGGAATGTTCAACAACAAAGAAATGCAGGATGCCAATTATATTGAACTGGCACGCAGGGGATACGTTGTTCTTGCACAGGATATGCCATCCCATGGCAATTCGGATAACGTGGGGGATGTCGGCACTATCCTGACCGGCCTTTATGAATCCGTAAAGTACCTGGCAACCTTAAACTGTGTAGACACCGAGCAAATCGGAATCACAGGCCACTCTCTTGGGGGCATGTCCAGCAACATGGCAATCACCCTTGATAACATGGCGGAAAAACCATTAATTTCAGCGGTACTCTTAAACTGTGCCGATGCCACCTACGTAGATGATGCCGGAAATTATACTGATGTCTACGGCGCCAGAACCGCCGGTATTGTAGCCGCACAATACGACGAATTCTTTATGGTAGACACCGATGCCGCCGGAAATGAAACCTCTCCAAGAGATTATGTGAAAAATAAAAACGCACAATCTTTCCTGTATGGTGGCAGAGATCCGGCTGGTCTGGAATTAAGGGAAAGTGATACTGTATTTTATAAACAGGTGAATGGAAAAGAAGCATCCAGAATTATCTATAATCCAAAAATCACACATCCCTGGTCCCATTTCAGCAAACGGGCCACCACCGACGTGATTCATTTTTTTGATCATGCCTTTGGAACACCGAATCCTATCGATGCAGACAATCAAATCTGGCAGTGGAAAGAAGCCCTTAATCTGCTTGGGCTGATTGCACTTGGAATTTTTATTACAGCCTTAACGACTCTTCTCGTATTCACAAGCGTTTTTGAGGACTTAAGGGCAAAGGAAACGGCCGAACCCGCAGCAGTTACAAAAGAGGGAAAATTATGGTTTTTTGGAAGTATCGCGGCGGGAGCTCTCTTTGGAACACTGGTATACCTCCCGGTAATGATGAACGCCAAAACATTTACCATGTTTAAAGACCCCTGGCCGCAGAGTGAAACCTGGGGTATTGGATTGTGGGCATGCGTCTGTGGCGTATTTGCGATACTGAGCATGGTAGTCTCTTACTATTGCTATGGAAAAAAACATGGGGTGAACCTAAAAGCAGCCGGTGTGACCATGTCTGCTGCAAAATGGTTTAAAACCATCGTATTATCCCTGATCGTCGTCTGTGCAGCATTTACATGCGTATTTTTTGCAGACTACTTTTTCCAGACCGACTTCCGAATCTGGACACTGGCGGTAAAAGCATTTGAAAAAGATAAGATCATAACAGCCCTATTCCCCTATATGCCGCTATTGTTGGTTTACTACATCGCAAACTCTGTTGCGGTAAACTGCTTTAACTACAACAATATCGGCGGAAAAAAATGGGTTAATACAACTATAATCGCCGCAACATCCGCCTTGCCGGCAGTGATCCTCTTAATCATTCAGTACAGTAAATTTTTCACCACCGGATTCCTGGCCTGGCCGGACGCCAACATGCAGATTGTATGGCTGTTCCCATTTTTAGTCATTTTGCCAGCGGCCGTGGTGATCTCAAGAAAGATTTACCGGGTAACAAATAATCCTTATATTGCAGGTATTATCAACGGGGTCATAGTTACCCTGATCAGCTGCAGTAATTCATTGACTTGGAAATAGATAACAGATAATATCTGGTGTATGACAAGGGGCTGTCAATACGACAGCCCTTTTTGTTATATTCATATCACCTTATCCCACTTCCGTCTTATCATACATTGCAGCAATGTATGGATAGTTTTCATCATAAACCGTAAGTGGTCTCGGATTTTCAGTTTTGCCAATTGGCCGTATATGTTGACCCACTGTGTGAGTAAATGCATCCCCTATATCCTGACGGCAAAACTCAATCCGTTCCATAATAGAAGCTGCAATTTCCGGATACTGAACATACAAATTATTCTGTTCCCCAGGATCATCACGCAGATTATACAGCTCTTTAACCTCTATATCATCATCAATCTTCGGTTTGGGTATTGCGGCAGTATCCCTTGTTGTGTCTTCCGCTTCTCTTGAAATCCTTGGTTTTGCCACATGTAATTTCCAATCACCAACCCTTGCCGCCTCCAGCGTATTGCAGAGATAGTAAAAAAACTCTTTTCTACGGGATAGTTTTGTGTCACCTAGCATTAAATCCGATAAATCCATACCATCTATCACCCGGTCAACCGGAACCTGTCCTCCACCTATGGCTGCCAAAGACGGATATAAATCCAGAGATGTAATAAGCTGGTCAGAAACTCCTGGCTTAATCCGTCCCTTCCAGTGGACAATAAACGGAACCCTCTGGCCCCCCTCCCATGTCTCTCTCTTTCCTCCGCGAAGCATACCGTTGCTCTCACCAAAATCATTGCGGGAACCGTTATCAGATGTAAAAATAATAAGTGTATTCTCATAAATACCATACTGCTTCAATGCTTCCACGATAACTCCTGTGGACCAATCAATTGCCATCACACAAGCTCCATAATCTCCATTACGCGATTTTCTGATAAACTCCTCTGACGCGTATAGAGGCAGGTGCACATGCATATGTCCAAGATATAAAAAAAATGAGTCATCCCTGTTCTCACGGATAAATTCTACACACTTTTCTGTATATCGTTCCGTAATCCCCCGCTGATCCGGCTGCTGCTCAATCACCTCCGTTCCATGAAGGAGTGGCAGTGGCGGAAACTGCTGGTTTTTCTCACTAATCGCCATATCATTACTAAATGGCAAACCATAATAATCGTCAAATCCATGATTGGTTGGCAAGAACTCTTCCTGATCACCACAATGCCATTTCCCGACATGCATGGTTTTATATCCCGCATTTTTTAACACCTGCGCAATGGTAATCTCTTTTGGATTAAGACCAATGTCATCGCCCGGAAACAGCACAATCTCCCCATGAAACTCCCCAAACTCAATGCGTGGCGGATAACATCCCGTCATCATGGCCCCTCTAGAAGGGGAACATACGGGAGATGCCATATAAAAATCAGTAAACCGTAATCCTTCCACTGCCAAACGGTCCAAATAAGGGGTATCATTTTTGACAGACCCATAACATCCCAAGTCACCGTATCCTAAATCATCACAATTAATCAAAACTATATTTGGTGTCATCGTAAACCACTTCCTTTCTCCTACCACCATTTAATAAGGTCCGTCACCTGATTACGCAGTTTAATAAAATCACTGTCAATAACATTTCGCGGCCTTGGCAGTTCATTTAACACACGTGCTTTAATTCCCGTAGGCTTATTTGTCAAAACCAATATATCTTCACTCATATAAACCGCTTCTTCTATGTTGTGCGTAATGAAGATAATGGTTGTTCCTGTCCGCCTCCACAGCTTGATCAACTCATCTTCCAGCTTAAAACGCAGTTCTATATCCAGTTGTCCATACGGTTCATCCATTAACAGCAATTCTGGTTTCGTTGCAAAAGCCCGGGCAATTACTACTCTTTGCAGCATACTGGCAGATATTTCATTTGGATAATAGGAACGGTATTCAGAAAGTCCCACCATTTCCAATACCTCATTCACAGCCTGCTTCTTCTCTTCATTTTTAATTCCTTTCATATCCAGGCCAAATCCGACATTTTGCTCTACATTCAACCATTCCATTGTGGATTTTTCCTGGAAAATATAAGAAACATTATGTTTTTTTAAATCCACCGGCTCCCCATTAAGCAGAATTTCTCCTGCTGTCGGCTCATACAGTTTTGTAAGACTATTTAAAAAAGTCGTTTTCCCACAGCCGGTAGGTCCTACAACACACAAAAACTCCCCTTCCATCACATCAAATGATACATTTTCTAAAACCTTTAAATCTCCGAACTGTTTTGAAAGATTCTGCACGCTCACCTTAACTCTTTTATCCGTTTCCATCACATACCTCCCGCCAGCACTTTGTCCATATTGCGTGTAATTTGATCACGTAAATGCAAAAATTCTGACCCAGTGTAATCCCGCGGGCGCGGCAAGTCAATCACATATTCATTTTTAATGGTGGCTGGACAATTGGTTAAAAGGATAATCCGATCTGCCAGATACAAAGCTTCCTCGATATTATTTGTCACAAAAACGACGGTCCGTTTTTCCTTTTCCCAAATACGCATAATTTCTTCCTGCATCAGATACCTGGTCTGTGCATCCAATGCACTAAAGGGTTCATCCATAAACAGCACTTCCGGTTCATTACAGTATGCTCTGGCAATACCTACCCTCTGCTTCATTCCCCCGGAAATCTGATTGGGATAAGAATTCTCAAAGCCCTTTAACCCCACTAAGTCGATATAATACGCTGCCTTTTTTCGATACTCTTCCTTCTTTATTCCCCGTACCTTTGGCCCGTACTCAACATTTCCCATTACTGTAAGCCATGGATAAAGCGCAATTGACTGAAAGATTACCCCCCGGTCCGGTCCCGGCGTTTTCACTTGCTTTCCATTGACATAGGATCGGCCTTCTGTTGGCTGCTCCAGACCGGATAATATATTCAACATTGTGGTCTTCCCGCATTGCCCTGGTCCAAACAACACTACAAATTCATTTTTCCTGACGGAAAGACTGACATCTCCGATGACTATTGATGTACCACGCTTTGTAACGAACTGTTTTGAGATGTTTTCACACCATAAGATTCTGTCTAAACATCGATCCTGTTCCATCTGCACAATATATCCTCCATCTTTCTCATAATAACAGCCAGAAAAAAGCCAACCACACCAATTCCCACGATCCCTACCAGACTCTGCACCACATTATTTGTATCCATACTGGAAATAATAATCCACCCTACTCCCTCGGTAGAGCGTATCATTTCCGCAGCTACCACAGTAGCCCACGAAGCCGACAATCCCACCTGAAGACCGGCAAAAATATGCGGCACTGAATACGGAAGAACCACTGTGCTAAATACCTTTCGATCCGAAGCACCCAGCATTTTACTGCATTTTATTAAAGTAGTATCAACCGTCGTCGCGCCTGCATAAGCATTTAGTGTAATAGGCACAAACGCAGCCAGAAATATCAAAAACCATTTTGAGCCTTCTCCAATACCAAACCAAACAATAGAGATTGGAATCCATGCTATTGGTGGTATCGGACGAATCAGTTCATATAACGGACGAAATACATCATTTACCCTTGGATACCATCCCATCAAAATCCCTAATATAATTCCTGCTATGGAACCCACGATATATGCAGGAATTACCCGCATTAAACTGTACAGGATATGGACTGGCATGGTATACCTGCCTATTGGCGTGACAAAACTGTTTACAAACGCTGCAATCACTTTCCATGGTCCGGGCATAACCACAGACAGCCGGGAATCTTTGACCCCCACATACCACAATATTAAGAAAACAAGAATGGAAACCATCGGATAAAAAATGGCTTCCAATATTTTACCGGCACGTTTTCTACCCATTATTTCCCCTCCCTTTCACCACTTTATTTTCAACAACCGTAAGTACAGCTGTCAATATTGCACCGCAGACACCAATCGCAAGCATTCCCACGATAATAATGTCCGTGCGGTATATCCCCCTGGCCTGCTGAATCATGAACCCCAGCCCTTTTGTCGAACCCAGCAATTCCGCCGCCACAATCGCTACCCACGCAGACCCCAAAGCAATTCTCACTCCTGTCATAATATAGGGAAGCGCTGTCGGGATCGCAATCTTAAAAAGCATTTGTCTCCTGGTTCCCCCAAAGGTACGCGCTACCCACAGATGCACATCTTTTGTCTGCCTGACTCCAGTATAGGAATTGAGAATACAAGGTACTACTGCCGAGAAAAAAACCACTGCCGCCTTCGATTGAATCCCAATCCCAAATATCACAATCATCAGTGGAATCCAGGCAACTCCGGGAATCGGCTTGATTAAATCAAATACAGGACGCACAAAACGGTCCACATATTTATTCCAGGCCATTAAAATTCCAAGCGGAATTCCAATTATCATTGCTGTTATGTATCCTGTCAGCGCAACCTGCAGACTCGCTGCCATATGTTGAATCAAAGTCCCTCCATCCGGATTAGGATTTGTAAATTTATCAATGAATGTATGCAGCACTTTGATCGGACTCGGCAGTGTTTTTGCCGGTACTAATTGAAACACCGTTGTACACAGATACCAAACGATGATAAACGCGGCTATGGACCCGATTGACAGCCAGATATTTCCTTTTTGTTTTTCATTCATGACCTTACTCCTTGATTAAAAATACACCGGTATCTTAACTGTATTTTCTACGGTCTCCATACCGGTATATCTCATTTATCAGTTCTCAAACACCTGAATATCTATTCCGTATATCTCTTCCAATAATTCCGGATACAATGCAGAATAAATATTTTCTTCCAGTTCTGGCTCTATTTTTCCGTCTTTCACATAGAAACCGCCCATCCCTGCCATAGTAGAACCAAATCGATAATCAGGCTGGGAGATCGTCTCTTTCCCGATATAATCTTTATCGTTAAGTTCACCCTGCATCATTGCATCAGAATAGTCTTTTCCATTATCATTGTAAAATTTCATTCCGGTTTTCGCTGTCAACTCATCATCGCTATATAATTCATCAATCGCCTTATATGTTACCTCAACAAACTTCTTAACATCATCCCGTCTCTTATCCACAAACGCTTTTCTGCCCACAAGCCCATCACTAATCGTAATACCGGATACATCCGTCAGTCCAGCCGCCTGGATGTAACCGGCCTCCTCCAATTCATAATTGTAAGGCGGCCCTCCACAGGCAATCGCATCTCCTTCACCGGTTTTAAAAGCCTGTACGGCTGGTCCTCTGTCCATATTCAACATCTCGAAATCATTTCCCGTCAACCCAAACAGCTGCGCCCAGCATACTGCTTCAAACTGATCAGATGTTCCAAGCGATCCCAAAATAGTTAAGCCCTTAATAGTTTCCTTGCTTCCGTATACATTGGGTTTTCCTTCGATCAATCCTTTTTCCTTTAAAACAGGACTATCCGGCCGAACATACACACCGAGGCCCGCAACCGTTTTGACCATATCTCCCAGCCAATAGCAATCTCCTGAAGCCAACGCAAAAACAGATGCCATTCCACTACCTGCCAAATCCACTTGTCCAGCTGACAACGCTTCATTAATAGGAGCCCCGGTCGGAAACAGAATCAGTTCAATATTGAGTCCCGCTTCCTCATACATTCCCTGATCTACTGCATACTGAATTGGCAAACCAATATGATTGGGCATGGTTGCCACCCGAATCACGTCCCCACTTGGCTTATTCTCCGCGGAAGATAACGCCGTTTCCTTGGAGCCGCCTTCTGTCTCCAAAGGTGTATCTTTTTTTCCACTGCAGGCACACAAACCCATACTCATAATCAGCGCCAATGCACCCAAAATCCAATTTTTCTTTTTCATACACTTCCTCCTTTCAGTAATACACGTTTCATTGCAGTAACTGCTTTTATTATATGGAATGCATCATAAACTATCAAGAAAGCCTCTTGATGTCCTCTTTTCATTTCATGATATATCTTGTATCCACCTATAAAAATTTTGACGTATCCCTGTCATGATTTTGACATTTCCTCAAAATTTCATGCAGGATATTTATAAAAATGCTAAAATAGAGAAACAGAAATTTGAGGGAGGACATTCATGAAACACTCAAAGCGCAATATACAAAACATATATTTTAAAAATATATTTACAGTCACTATATCGGTTTTTTCCGCCATCTTATTAGCGCTTGTCATTGTCATGCTATCCAATTCCATTAAAGTTTTAAAACGCTCACGCATGGATGTTCTAAACCAGTTGGAGGAGAGGAATCAAATACTCAACAGTGCAATGCAGTTTTTGGCTGACAGCCTCTACCAGGAATGTCTGCCATTATTGATTGAAGATTCCAAACAGTATGAACAATTAGAACATGAACTGGAAAAAATCATGGAGGATAAAAGCAGCGTTTTAAATCGGCTTGGAATGTCTCCCAGCATTATGATTCTGATGAAAAATCAGCAGGTGTTCCAGTCAGGTAACATAACCGCACATGACATATCACAAATCTCCTCTTCTTTCTGGTACATAGAAAACATGAGTCAGCCAAAGCCAGCTTTTTGGTCGTCACGATATTATATCTCTAATAATGAAAATAATATTGAACTTTGCTATGTGAAAAGTATCATAAATACAGACAGCCAATATGAAGGAATTATTCTGGTAAGTGTTTCCGCAGATTATCTGAAAGAAGCTTATGCCAATATGATTAAAAAAGGCTATCATCTTTATATCTTAGATGAAAATGGGAAAGCAATCAGCCACTCCATTCCCTCCCTGCTTGGCAGCAGCCTTTACTATATGCCATATTTTTGGGATCATTTTGAACCAAATTCCAGTCAATTCACCCGAAACAATACAAACATCATACTTCATACAAATGTTTACAGCCCCGATACAGGCTGGACAATTGTAGAAGAACTGGAGTTAAAAAATATCACTGGCAGTTTTACAAGTGTATTTTGGACAGCTGCCGCCTTGCTGATCTTTTGTATTATACTGGCGTTTACCGCTTCTTATCTGTTGTCCAAACGGATTTCACGACCAATTATCACGATGGCAAAGCAAATGATTAATAATGAATTCAGCCGCATTGATCAACGGCCTGAATATAAAGAAGTTCTCGCACTAAGTAATATTTATAATATGACAATCGACAAAATGAACGATCTCATTTCACAAATCAAGCAGAATGAAAAGGAAAAGAGACAAATGGAGCTCTCTTTTCTCCAGGCACAGATTAATCCACATTTTTTACACAACACCCTCTTCTCTATTAAATGCCTGATTGAAATAGGGAAGGGGGAAAAGGCCGCTGAAATGCTGAGCAATCTGGTCCGTTTATTAAAAATACCTATTAATATCAGCAAGGAGTGGATCAAGATTGAAGATGAAATCAGTTATTTAAAAAGCTATGTAGCTCTTATGCAGTGCCGGTATGAACAACGCAATATTTCATTGGACATCACGGTGGAACCAGGTTTAAGCAACGTCTTAATCCCCCGCCTGATTCTACAGCCGATTGTTGAGAATTCTATTTTTCATGGATTTGATGACCAGAGTAAAAATGCTGTCATTAGTATCACTTTTAATCGTTTGCGAGAAAAGCTTATTATTAGAGTTTGTGATAATGGGAAAGGAATGAGTCAGCAGGAAGTGGACATATTATGGAAAGAAACCTATAAGAATTCCCGTACCAGCAACAGCATTGGGCTTCTTAATATCCGTCAACGCATTAAACTTTTATACGGCGAACCATATGATATCACAATAGTCAGTGAACCGGGCCAGGGGACGGAAGCCATCCTGACCGCTGCCTGCCAAGAGGAGGAGTTTTCACATGCCAAGAATTCTGATAGTAGATGATGAGTCTTTGATTCGGGAATGGCTGACCATGTGTCTTCAGACAGCCGGGCTTGAGCCGGAGGAGATTCATCAGGCCACCAATGGTGAAGAGGCGTTATCGATGATGGAACAATGTTTTTACGACCTTATTTTTACAGATATTACGATGCCAAAACTGGATGGTATTCAGTTAATTAAAGCGATTCGTGAACTGGATTCACAAGTCAAACTTATTATTCTGACCTGCCACGATGATTTTACATTTGCCAGATCAGCTGTTAAATATAATGTTTATGAGTATCTTTTAAAAAATGAACTGACAAAAGAAGATGTCCTTGATCTTACCAAGCGGACACTGAGGTTCTCTCTGGAACAGGACGACACTAAAAAACTCCGCAATGATTTCCTCCGGGGCCTGTTGCACCACGATAAGACCGTATCCGTAACCCAGGAAGAATTAACGGTCCATCATGTAGACTTGGCTCCGGCTCCATACTTTGCTATCGCCTTTTATAACGGACTTTACAACACCGACAAATTGGATTGGTCTATGAACCAACAGCTGCAGCATGTCATTACATTTTACAGCGGAATTCATGTTACACTGCTGATAGCCAACCTTTCCTGCCCTTCCAGTCAATATCAAACTGTTATGGAGTATGTAGAAAAACAAATTTTGCAATGCTTTGCTGAAAAAAACCACATGGGATGCAGTTCAATATACAGAGATCTATCCTTATTACCTGATGCGTTAAATGAAGCCATGATCTCATGGGAATTACAGTTTTTTGAATGCACCGAATTGACATCATCACGGGTAACCGTCGATCATTGCTGCTCCAAAATAACAAAGCAAATGATTCATGATAAAAAATCTGAAATTTTAATGCAATACACCATCAATGGCCCTCAAGTGACAGAGAAATTAATTTTAGATCTCTGCCACTTATTCATCACAGAACATTTATGGGATTCCAATTTGTTAAAACGAACGGTAATCAATTTAATGGAAGAGATCGATAATCGGTCCGATTCAGGTATTGTCAATATTAGAGATTACATCAGTTCTATATTAAGTGCATCCTATCTACAAACTGTGCTTGAATGTATCACCCGCTTTTTCTCTTCTCTGCCAGAACCGGATAATATTACAGATTATATTAGAGATACAAAAGAATATATCGCTATGCACTATAATCATCCACTGACACTGGCAGGTATGGCAGAGCGAGTTCACTTGAGTGAGGAATATTTTTCAAGACTATTCAAAAAAGAAGTTGGTAAAAATTTCACCGAATATATAACTGAAATACGAATGATTAAAGCCAGGAAAATGCTTTTATGCACCAATTTCAATATTAATGAAATAGGAGAAATGGTGGGAATCCAGAACCCCTCTTATTTTTCCAATCAATTTAAACGGTATTATGGTGTCAGTCCCAAAGCGGTTCGTGAAAACAGGGACAACCTTTAGTTACTGGAATTTCAAAATTCCCATTTTGATTGCATTTAGCTTGCATAGCGCAATCATGTTATGTTATACTAGTCATGAAAGGAAGTGATTGTATGGCACGAACCGCTAATATTTTTACTCGCGTTGAACCGAACATCAAAGAACAAGCTGAAGAAATTCTTGATCAGCTTGGAATACCTATGTCAAATGCTATCAGTATGTTTTTAAGACAGGTAGTGCTGCAACGTGGCATTCCATTTGACATGAAGCTACCTGCAAAAGCTCCTACTGCCTTTGGCTCACTCACCAAAGAACAGTTCTCAGCCGAACTCAATAAGGGTCTATCTGATATAGATGCTGGAAGGGTGTATTCTGCAGATAATCTTGAAGACGAAATGAAAAGAGATTTCGGTGTATGAGCTGGCAAATCAACTATTCCGCTCAGGCACGGCGAACCTTATTAACCCAGATTTGCTATCCTGCCCTCATCTGTGGTAGAATGAACCTTATCACAGAAAATAAGGAGTTCTATCTATATGAAATCATTAGTAATCGCCGAAAAACCATCCGTTGCCCGCGATATTGCCCGGGTTCTTCAGTGTTCGAAGAAGACTCCCGGATATATCGAGGGTAACAATTATATTGTCACGTGGGGGCTGGGCCATCTGGTTACCCTGGCGGACCCGGAGGACTATGACAAGAAGTATAAAGAGTGGAAAATGAAACACCTGCCCATGATTCCCGATCACTTTAAGCTGGAGGTCATCAAGCAGACCGGCAAACAGTACCAGGCTGTCAAATCCCAGCTGAACCGTTCCGATGTCAATGAAGTCATCATCGCCACCGACGCAGGCCGGGAGGGAGAACTGGTGGCGCGGCTGATCCTGGAAAAAGCGGGGTGTAAAAAACCAATCAAACGTCTCTGGATCTCTTCTGTCACAGACAAAGCCATCCGGGAAGGTTTCCAGCATTTAAAGAACGGACATGAATATGACAATCTCTATGACGCCGCCATGTGCCGCGCCGAGGCAGACTGGCTGGTTGGAATCAACGCAACCAGGGCCTTGACCTGTAAATATAACGCCCAGTTGTCCTGCGGCCGCGTCCAGACGCCGACACTGGCTATGATTGCCAAGCGGGAAGAAGATATCCGGGCGTTTGTTCCGAAACCCTATTATGGAATGACAGCCAAATGCATTTCCCCATCCCTTACGCTGACATGGCAGGACAGCGCCTCAAAGAGCAGCCGTTCTTTCGATCAGAAGCGGATTCAAACTCTGGTTCAGACGCTGAACCACACTGCCGGGACTGTGGAAGACGTGAAGAAGACCCCAAAGAAAACCTTTGCGCCCCAACTCTACGACTTAACAGAGCTTCAAAGAGATGCCAACAAACGGTTCGACTATTCCGCTAAGGAAACGTTGAACATCATGCAGCGTCTCTATGAGAATCATAAAGTACTGACTTACCCAAGGACCGATTCCCGCTACTTGAGCAGTGATATTGTGCCAACCTTAAAAGAACGTCTGAGAGCCATCAGTATCGGCCCGTACAAGAAACTGGCGGCCCGTCTTGCGGCCCAGCCAATTGCGGCAAAACCGTCCTTCGTGGACAATGCCAAGGTCTCCGACCACCACGCCATTATCCCGACGGAACAGTATGTCCAGCTGGAACACATGACCATCGACGAGCGCCGCATCTACGACCTGGTAGTCCGCAGATTCCTGGCAGTTCTCTGCCCGCCTTTCGAGTATGAGCAGACTACCCTTGATGTCAGCATAGGAGGGGAGCATTTCACCGCCAAAGGAAAAATCGTAAAATCTGCCGGCTGGAAAGAAGTTTATGAGCAGGACACAAACAGCTATGAAGATTCCGATCAGGAAAATGACCAGGAACCGGAAATCAAAGACCAGACATTACCAGATTTGAAAAAGGGCGATAAACTGTCAAATCTCTCCGTTTCCATAACCGAAGGAAAGACAAAACCGCCTGCCCCCTTTAACGAAGCCACGCTTCTGTCCGCTATGGAAAACCCGGTGGCCTACATGGAATCAAAAGATAAGGCCATGGCAAAGACCCTGGGTGAAACCGGCGGTCTCGGCACGGTGGCAACCAGAGCCGATATCATCGAGAAACTGTTTTCCAGCTTTCTTCTGGAAAAACGGGGCAAGGACATTTATCTGACATCCAAAGCCAAACAGCTACTGAATCTCGTACCGGAAGACCTGAAGAAACCGGAGCTGACGGCCGACTGGGAGATGAAATTGTCCCAGATCGCAAAAGGCAGCTTAAAGCGCGGTGCTTTCATGAAGGATATCCGAAACTATTCCCAGGACTTAATAAACGATATCAAGTCCGGCGAAGGCCAGTTCCGACACGACAACCTGACCAACACCAAATGTCCGGAATGCGGCAAACGCATGCTCTTGGTCAAAGGCAAAAACAGTGAGATGCTGGTCTGCCAGGACCGGGAATGCGGCCACCGGGAGACCATCTCCCGCACCTCCAATGCACGCTGTCCCAAATGCCACAAGAAAATGGAACTCCGCGGCAGCGGCGACTCCCAGATCTTCGTCTGCAAATGCGGCTACAAAGAAAAACTGGCAAACTTCCAGGAACGCCGCAAAAAAGAAGGCGCCGGCGTCTCCAAAAAAGATGTGGCCCAATATTTAAACAAACAGCAAAAAGAAGCCGGCCAGCCAATCAACTCCGCCTTTGCCGATGCATTTGCAAAGCTGAATTTGGATAAACAGTAAGCTTCTTATGTTTCACAGGAGGTAATGCCAACGGAGGGCGCTCTTTTTATTCCGCGCCCTCCCAAAGTCTGTGTTCCGCCTGCACCACATCGCCCTTCACAGCCCACACCTTCAGATTCTGAAATCTCAGCTTTAAACTGGCCTTCTCTCCAATCAGACTTTCCAGCCCTTTTTCAAACCAAATCGCAATCCAGCCATTCTCCAACCGTTCACAATGACTTTCCTCATAAGAAAATCCCTCAAAGGGGTCACTGTTCCAAAACGGGCTGATCTCCGCCGCCAGCTTCCACTCCTTCTCCACATCCACCGGCTCCGCCAAAACCTCCAGCCCAGCTCCATCCACCCGCAATCTGCAGGTAGCCAGTACACTGTCTGAATCCGGCGTTCTCGGTGTCAGTGCCGCAAATCGATCCGGCTGCCATTTAGCCCTGCCCAAAGCGCTTTCCCGGAAGTTCGTATGACACCCATTTCCACCCATATAATAAAGCCACATCTCCCCATCCGGCGTCATGACCGGAGGTGATGCATAGATACAGCCACAGTCAAATGCCCCATCCGGGTAACTTCCACTTCCCCGTGGAATCAAATGCTGTCCGGCCGCCACAAAATCAAACCTCTCCGGCTGCGCCGCCCAGGCCAGTTCCAAATCCACCTGATCAAAGTCACCAGCCGACCTGTCCCCCTCATGGATGACAGACGCCAGCCCCAGATATAAATCTCCCCATCGAAATACCGGCATCGCGTAAACCTGATTCTCAAACCCGACTCCACGCAAGGTCTCCTCCGGCTCACTCCAATGGATAAAATCATCACTCTTGCTCAGCGTCGTAATCCTGATTCCATCCTTCCAGATACGGGAAAGCAGCATATAGCAGTTCTCCCGCTCATCAAAGAAAGGCAGATTATGACTGTCCGCCGGAGGATTATGCTCCGGCCACGGAATCGGCGTCATCCAGTTCACACCGTCCGGGGAAAAGGACACCGCCATGTATGCACCTCTCCCCGGCTGATCCATCTTTGTCACCATCTTATAGCGCCGCGCCGGGTCCTGATCCCATTCATCAATCATGACTCCCGTTCCATGGGCAAAGGCAAAAACCAGATTATTCTCAGTATTGCCCTGCCATTCTACCCGGTTTAAACCAGGTTTTACCCAGTGAATGCCGTCTTTACTCTCCGCGTAGGCTAATCCGGGAACACGGTCCGGGCGGGGCATATAATTTCTGCCTGCCCGTTCCATCCGGTCTGCACCTCTGCTGTCCTCGTCCTCAATAAACAACGTGTAATAACAGCGGTAAATCTCCGCTTTCCTGTCATAGAGAACATTGGGATATCCATTGTCAATGCGTACCTCCCATGGCTTTTCCTCCGTAAACAACGGATTGTGAACCTCATCCTTTACAGGCGGCGTCACAAGTAACTGTACATTCTCCATCGCCTGCGGATTTAACAGTCTCCGGTCAAGCATCAAATATTTTGCCATACACCCTTACCTCCGCAACACCGTCCATTAAATATATTTCTCAACCGCGTCGGCAATCATTTTCGCACATTCCTCAACACAAGGCAGATCGCTTTCTACCAGACCCGGCATCGGTTTTCTAACGCTGCCCAGACTGAGTCCTTCTCTGATTTTCAAGATCTCCTTCATCACCGCATATAAATTCCCCTTACAGGAACACATCTTGTAAATAATCGCATCAACTGCATTTTGAATATCTCTGGCCTTCGGGATATCTCCAGCATTTACCAGCTCCATCATCTTTATGTACAGTTCCGGCATCACCCCATAAGTACCTCCGATTCCACCATCCGCGCCCATAGCAAGACCTCCAACCAGCTGCTCATCCGGGCCATTAAACACCACAAAGCCTTCTCCCCCATCCATTTTAAACATCTGGATATCCTGAATCGGCATGGAACTGTTCTTCACAGCAACAACTCTCGGATTCTTAAGCATCTCATGGAACAACGGCATGGTCAGCGCCACCCCGGCCAGCTGTGGGATATTGTAAATGATAAAATCCGTTTCCGGCGCCGCAGAAGAAATATCATTCCAATACTGTGCAATGGCATACTCCGGCAAATGGAAATAAATCGGTGGGATCGAAGCAATCGCATCCACGCCGAGACTCTGTGCATGTGCTGCCAGCTCCATGCTGTCAGCCGTATTGTTGCAACCCACATGGGCGATGATGGTCAGCTTCCCTTCCGCCGCCTTCACCACATGCTCCAGCACCAGCTTACGCTCATCAACACTCTGATAGATACACTCACCGGAAGAACCGCCCACATAGAGCCCTTTCACTCCTTTACGTACCATATATCGTGTTAACTCTTCCACTCTCTCCGGACTGATGACTCCCGCATCATCATAACATGCATAAAACGCCGGAATAATTCCCTGATATTTTGAAATGTCTCTCATCTTTACCTTCCTTTCAATTTGTAACCAATTCTATTTATCATCTTTATCATATAAATGACAGGCAACCATATGCCCTTCGGCTCCATGATAATGCATCGCCGGCGCCTGCTTCCTGCAGATCTCCATACATTTCGGACAGCGGTTGTGGAATGGACACCCGTCCGGTTTATGGATTGGACTCGGCACCTCTCCTTCCAGCACCTGGCGTTTCTTCGTCTTATGAATATCCGCTACCGGAATCGCCGACAGCAGCGCCTGGGTATACGGATGTAACGGCTCATCATACAAAGCTCTCGAATCCGCCACCTCCACGATACGTCCCAGATACATCACCATAATCCGGTCCGACATATACTGAACCACCGACAAATCATGAGCTATAAACAGATATGTCAGCTTCATCTCAGCCTGAATCTCTTTCATCAGATTCAGCACCTGCGCCTGAATCGACACATCCAGAGCCGACACCGGCTCATCACAGATCAGCACCTCCGGCATCACCTCCAGCGCTCTGGCAATACAAAGCCGCTGCCGCTGCCCGCCTGAAAACTCATGAGGATAGCGCATCAGATAATCCGGCTGGATATTAACCATCTTCAGTACTTTCTGCATCACCTCTTCCCGCTCCTCAAGTGTATCAATTCCATGAACCTTCAGCGGCTCCTCAAACGAAGAATAAATCTTTTTTTGAGGATTTAACGCGGAATACGGGTCCTGGAACACCATCTGTACTTTTCTTCGGAACTGAAACATCTCATCTTTATTAAACTTGGTAATGTCCTTGAATTCGTTCCCAAAATTGAACAGCACCCGGCCGCCCGTGGGACGCTCCAGCATCATAACTGTTTTCCCAAATGTGGACTTCCCGCAGCCGGACTCCCCTACGATTCCCAGGGTTTCTCCTTTATAAACCTCCAGACTCACATCATCCACCGCTTTTACATGCCCAACCACTTTTTTCAGCATTCCTTTGGTGATCGGAAACCAGGTCTCCAGATTTTCAACCTTAAAAATCACTTCTCTATTTTCATTCATCTACTCCACCTCCGGACAGGAACTATACTTTAAGCACCTCACGTGATGGCCCGGGCCTACCTCATAGGAAGGAATCACTCCCTTGCGGCAGCGGTCCGTACATTCCGGACACCGGTCTGCAAACTCACAGCCCTCTTTCAAATCCGATGGATTCGGAGTTGCCCCCGGAATCGTCTCCAACTTCTGTCCGTCCGCCAGCCCCAGCACCGGTACACTGCGAAGCAAGGCTTTAGTATAAGGATGACTGGTTCTGTCAAATACATCCTCCAGGCTTCCAAACTCCACCACCCGGCCCATATACATAACACAGACCTCGTCAGCCATCTCCGCCACCAGTCCCATGTTGTGGGTAATCAGGATAATGGATTTGCCGTCTTTTACCTGAAGTTCCTTCAAAAGTTCCATAATCTGTGCCTGAATCGTCACATCCAGAGCGGTTGTCGGCTCATCACAGATAATCAACTCCGGGTTACAGATCATAGCAATCGCAATGACCACCCTCTGCTTCATTCCGCCTGAAAACTGATGGGGATAGCAGTCAATCCGCTCCTCCGGGTCCGGGATTCCCAGTTTCCTGAACATTTCCAGCACCTTCTCACGGGCCTGCTGCTTTGTCATGCCCTTATTGTGCTGGAGCAGTCCCTCCGCCACCTGGTCCCCCACCTTATAGACAGGATTTAAACTGCTCATGGGGTCCTGGAACACCATTGATAAATCCGGTCCCCTCAAAGACCGCATCTCCGGCCCGTTGGCTTCCTTGATACTCTCCAAATGATACTCCTTAACCGCCCCATCCTTCCACGCGTTATACTGGATGCTCTTCGCCTCCACAATCGCATTTTTCCCTGTAAAACGCATGATGGAGTTCATGGTCACACTCTTTCCGCAGCCGGATTCTCCGACAACAGCCAGAGTTTTACCTCTTTTCAGCTGAAATGATACATCTTTCACAATCTTGACCACTTTCTTATCCGACTGGAACGAGGTATTCAATTTCTCCACATTTAAAATAATCTCTCTGTTATCCATGATTTCCCCCTTACTGCTGCTTTGCATCCAGCACATCCCTCAAGCCGTCGCCCAAGAAATTGATGGCAAGCACAAATAAGCTGATGGCAAGTCCCGGGAACAGCCAGATCCACCACTGGTTGGTAACCACGGAAACGGATTTTGCGGCATTTAAGATATTGCCCCAGGTCGGCGTGCTGTCCGCGACACCCAGTCCGATAAAGGAAAGAGCCGCTTCCTGGAGAATAAAGAATGCTACATTTGTGGTGGTTGATACAATAATCGGACTCATAACATTAGGAAGAATCTGCTTGAACATGATATTGTTCCTGCTCATGCCAAAGGCTTCACAAACCTTAACATAAGTCTCTCCCTTAATACTCATAAACTCATTGCGGACCATCCGAAACGTCGTCATCCAGCCGGTCAATACAAAGATAAACAACAGGTTTCCCAATCCCCTCTTGTTGACAATAGCAACCAGCATCATAACCAGCACCAGCTGTGGAAATGCCTGGAACACCTCCGAAACACGGATCAGAATTGTATCCGTCTTACCGCCGAAATATCCGGCCACCGCGCCTAATGCCGCCCCGATCACAGAACTCATCACTGCACAGAAAACGCCAATTAGAATCGAATAACAGCCCCCCACCAAAACTCGGGCCAGCAAATCTCTTCCGATGGTATCCGTGCCAAACAAATGAATTCCACTGGGCGGTTTCTTCATATCCGGCAGCACCGGTGTATTGTAATCCACGCCCAATACCATGCCCACGATACAGGCTGCCGCGATCACCACAACCACGATTAACCCGAACAGAGCCAGTTTATTGTTCATGAACTTGCGGATATTCCGTTTTAAAAGAGAAGAAGCCGCACTCTTATTTTGATCTTTAATACTTGTGCCTGCAGAATTGCTCATCTATTTGCCCCTCCTTTCATCACTCGCCCAACCGCACTCTCGGATCAAGCAGGGCATTAAACACATCCACCATAAAGGAACAGATGAGCATAGCTGCCGCTATAATCAAAGTGGTAATCAGAACGATAGGGTAATCCGCGGAAACAATGGCGTTGGTCATTGTCAACCCAATGCCAGGATAAGAAAATACACTCTCAATCACGACAGAACCGCCAACCAGCATCGGAATACGAAATACTAAAATCACCAGTACCGGTTTCATGGCATTGCGGAACCCGTGTTTTAAATAGACTTTCCACTCCGGTATCCCCTTGGAACGGGCAGTCTTAATATAATCACTGTTCAGCACATCCAGCATCGTATTTCTCGCATACCGCATCAAAACGGCAACCATACCAATAGTCAGCGTCAACACAGGCAGAAACAGATGCTTGAATCCATCCACAAACGCATTGGCCGCATCGGGACTGACACGGTTTGCTGACGGAAACCAGCCTAATTTAATGGAAAATACCTGAATCAAGATAATACCAACCAAAAACTGGGGAACCGCCTGACCAAGAACCGCCAGTACACGGCCTACATAATCGATAATACCGTTCTGGCGCACCGCTGAAATAATACCGATTCCAATTCCGATAATTGCTGATAACACAAGTGAAAATCCAGCCAGCTCAAAGGTATACGGAAGACGTACTGCAATAATAGAAGCGATGGAAGAACCGTCAAAAGAATACCCCAAATCTCCGCGCAGACAGTTGCCCAGCCAGCGGAAATACTGGACAATCAAAGGATCATTGAGTCCCAGGGACTCTCGCAGGGCTTCCACGTTCTCCTTATTGGCGGAAAGCATTTCCGGGCTGACCATAAAATTGATGGGGTCAATACCCGTAAGCTGAAGTCCAAAATACACGATAAAGCTGATGAGCAGCAGCATGGGAATCATCATGAGCAGCTTCTTAACAATAAATTTCAGCATACTATCTCTCCATTCTTAAAAATAGCAAGGAGACAGGAGAGGAACTCACTGTCTCCTTATTTATTATTATTTTACTTCCCAGTTTGCAAAGTCCAAATCGCTCATATACAAAGGATTACAGAATTCCACACCACTCGGAATCGTCACATTACTGCTTGTGAAAATGTAGGTACCAACCGTAAATGCCGGTACTTTATACACTTTCTCCTGCTCCAAATCCTGGAGTTTCTTCAGTACTTCCGTTCTGCCCGCTTCATCAACTGCCTTGGAAAGATCAGCTACAAGACCGTCAAAATCTGTATCGCCGCCAAAGATATTGGCAAACAGACCGTCGGAACTCATGTACTCGGTATACCACTCATCAATGGAGAATGCGCTCTTACCTTTAAAGCCGATATCATAGGCTCTTGTAGTAAACAAATCGGTGGTACCGTCATTAGACAGAGTTGCTTCTACTTTAAGGCCGGCCTGCTCTAAGTAATAAACCACGGTATTGATTAAATCAATACTTGTCTGGTCATTGTTGTAGTAGCAGATTTTCAAAGTACGGCTCATATCATATCCGGAAGCCGCGATATCTGCTTTTGCTTTCTCTGCATCAAAGGTATACTCAAAGCCATTGTATGCCGGGTTTGAATTCGGAACACCGCTGTTTAATACGTTTGCATTCGGATAAAGGGTTGCCAGTGTCGCACGGTCAATTGCTTCCATCAGAGCTTTGCGGACTTCCACGTTCTGCATAGCCGGATTCTCGTTGCCGTCAATTCCCTTCATGTTGAAGATAAAGTATTTGTAAAACAAAACATCTACTTCATGAGCCGTGAAATTGGACATTCCCTGCAACGCTTCCACTAAATCAGCCGCATTGCCGAATACATAATCCGTGTTGCCGGCCTGAGCCGCTGTCACATAGTCGGATACGAAGTAGCAAATCACCTTGTTGATCTTCGGAACTGCGCCCTCATAATTCTCGTTCAGCTTCAACGTAAAGTAGTTTCCTACACTCAGCTCATCTAATGTATACATACCGGAGGTAACCGGATTCGTCCAGAACGGATCGGATTCCATACTCAGCGGGTCTGCATTTTCCAGAGAATGTTTTGGTAAAATTGCGAACTGAGCCAGGACATTTAACATTGCCGCGTAAGGTTCGCTGAGGGCCAGTGTGATGGTATTGCCATCTGTCTTGATTTCTTTAATATTCTTAAAAGCTGCGGTGTAAATGGAGTTGATGGTAGCCGCTTTTAAACCGGTCTCAATAGAAAACTGAACATCATCCACAGTTAAGTCTTGTCCATCAGACCACTTCAGGCCATCCTTCAATGTAATGGTATATACCAATCCATCATCGCTTACGGTATAGGTATCTGCTAAATCCGGTTTTACTTCTGTCAACGTGCTGTCTGCCAAAAATAAAGCTCTGTACATGAGATTCGTCGCCATGATACGATTATACCATGGAGTTGGAATCTTATCGTCGGTCGTGGAGCCATCTCCTGTGGTTACTGCCAGCTTTAACGTTCCAGCAGAAGCAGAAGCCCCTTCTGCGGCAGCTGTGGCTGTCTCACCAGCACCTGCTGCTGTCGTTTGTCCGGCAGTTGACTGGGTCTTGGTGTCTGTCTTACTCGACCCGCATCCGGCCAGGGCTGTAACAGCCAAAGCAGCAGTTAAAACCAATGCCAACGTTTTTCTCATATTACTTCCTCCTTTAATCCAAGACAGCATCCTGTCTCAGTTGATATATTAACTATACTTGTTTTGGAAATTTTTTTCAATTTATTATATTAATAAAAATAATTATTTTATTTGTGCAAAATGCACAGGAAAGCCCTTACATTTTAATTATATATAACCAAGAATACCGTTTGAAAGTTTTTAGCAGCAAAAAAACCGGCTCCCAGCAGACAACTCCATCACAGTCTGCCGGAACCCGGTCTTCTATCACAATTTCCTATCGATTGATTAATCCGTAAAGATCTGCACCCAGTAATATGTCCCATCCACATAGACACAGCCCACACCCATGCGCCCGTAACTGGTATTCAGAATATTTTTCCTATGGCCCGTGGACTTCATCCATGCCGTCATAACGGCGTTTGCCGAGGTCTGGCCGGAAGCGACATTCTCACCCGCGCTGGAATAAGAAACGCCTACCTCTTCCAAAATAGTAGACCACTTAGTATCATCTGGCCGTGTATGGCCCATCCGGTCTTTTAACTCATAAGCGCGTTCCTGGGCGCAGGATGCCAGAATATCATCCCATTCCAGTTCATCCACACTGTTATCCCGTCGCTTTTCATTGACAATCTCATATACCCGCTTTGCGTAACTGCTCTTGTCACTGCTGCTGCTGTTGCCATTGTCATAGGTACTGGAGGAATAATTGCCGCTGAACCAGTCAAATTCATCAATCTCGTCCGTAATCACTCCTGTGGAACTAACCATATAACGGGTCCCATCCAGTGTAAAAGAAGCCGTGTTCAGAGAACCGTCGTCATTAAAATAATACTTCTCTCCGTTCACATCCCGGAAACCAGTCACCATATTGCCATTGTCATCAAAATAATAGCGTTTGCCGTTAACGGCCTTCCACGCGGAGGTCACATACTTTTTGTTGGTATAATATTTCCAGACATCGCCGAGCTGGTTCCATCCCTCCTGTGGCTCCACCTGCTGCACCTGAACCACCCCATTCACAACCCACGCGCCGCTCAAATCAACCGTATATCCGTCCGGAGTGGTTGTGTTCAGAAGACAGTAACCCTCCGGTGTAAAATAATAACATTTATTATCAACCCACTGCCAGCCGTTTACATGAAAAGACGCATCATCCTTCTGGTACTTCCAGCCGGACGCATCCTGAACCCACTGGCCGGCCATTGCAATCCCGGCAGTTGAGAGAGACATCACTGCAGCCATTGCCACTGTCAAACATAGCTTCCTCATTTCCAATTCCTCCGTATACGTATTTTGTCTTCATTATATCCGACAATCTACGGAATGTCAATTTTGGCACTTACCTCTATTGTGGCCGTGCCCATGACCGTATATGGCATCATTCCCACAGTTCACCGGTTCTGATTCTTCATTCGTTTCTTCCGCCGCGGCCGTGGCTGTCTCCGGATCCGTTTTATCGGATGCCGTTGTCTGGGAATCTGCGGTTTCTCCATATAAATCAATCAAATCCTGGATCTGGCTCATAGTCAGATTCTTGACATCCTCAACCGTGACATCCGGATACAGTGCCTGCAGCTCCAGAAATGCCCGGTATTTCCCAAAGGAGACCCCCTCATGATGAGCGCTCTCAACCATTCCCTCATCGCTGGAATGACAGCTTACGTTTTCATATCTCTGTTCCGTGCACGCCATCACCCGCTCCTGTATCTCCGTGTTCTTGTCTTGATAATCAGATACGACGGAAATGCTGATCTGCGAATCCTCCGTCACATAGGAAGACATTTCCCGGCTGTCCAGCAGCATGAGAATGGCTTCGTCATACTTCCGGTTCTTCAATTCCAGATTCTCCACTGCCTCCACACCGTCAACATTGAACGGCGTAACCGAAATAATCCGGTCAAGCCGGTTTAGCCCCAATTCAATGGACGGGTTCACATCAATACTGATAAAAGACACCGGTGTAAAATATAAGGAATGTCCTCCAAAGCCTAGCAGAAACACAAGACTGAACGCCACTGCCAGTTTCCCATAATATGCTTTTCTTCTATATTTAGAATATACTCTGTAATGCAGAAAATTCCTTGTATCCTCTTTTAACCGGTCCTCCGCAACCACGGCATCAAACGCGTGTTTCAACTGATCATTCAAAGTCATCACCTCCAAGCATCTCTCTCAGCATCACCTTTGCACGGGCAAGAAGCGTATAAACCGTATTCACGTTCCTGCCAAGAATCCCACTGATCTCCACCGCCGTATAATCTTCATAATAAAACAAATACACAACATCCTTATACTTTTTCGGAAGGGAAAGCACCGCCTCCAGCACCTCACTGTGATCCTCCGGCATTTCCCCGGCGGCCTCCGCGGCTTCCTCCAATGGAACCGTATGGTTCCGGAAAAAGCTTTTTAAGTAATCCTTGCAGGCATTCATAGTCACCCGGATGATCCATGCCTTCTCGTGTTCCTCGTTTTCAAAAGAACCCGAATAGAGGACATATTTCAAAAACACGGTTTGAAATATGTCCTCTGTATCGGCATAACTCTTCAAATGCAGCATACAAATCTTGCGGACCGTATCCGAGTACAACTCAATGGCCCTGTCCGCCTCCTGCTCACTACGCATGACTGCTCCTTCTAGCAATGACCTCTTCCGTGACGGCCCCTGCCACTGTGATGGCCGGAACCGGATGTCGTACCATTACAGTTGCTGTTGTGGGTATGATCGATCTGACAGCCGTTGCCGTCATAGACAGCCGTACCATTACAGTTACTGTTATGGGTATGGTCGATCTGGCATCCATTGCCGTTATAAGCCCCGGTCCCATGATATGGACAGTCTGAATACGTACAAACTCCATCTCCACCACACTCATAAGCACCCTGCGCACATCCAGGCCCTGTTACTGCCGGCGCCGCATAGGCGGTCACTGTACCTGCCATCAAACTCACTGTTAATATTGCCAGACCAATTGCTTTCTTCATTCTATACCTCCGATTTTATCACATCTTTTTTCGCTTTCCAATAGAAATACGAATGAAAAAGCATAATCCTTTCATAAATTTCAAAATTTTACAATTATTTTTATTTCATATAATGAATCTGATCCTTATACTTCTCAAACAATACTTGGTTAAACTCCATTCCGCCGTCCACATTTGCACTGTGGAATACCGGCGGCACCACATTCATCGCTAAAAGATGCTCCACAATGCAGATCTCCAGCATATTCACAATTCCACATCCAATCACGCTGGAGGTCGGCGCAATCTTCTGGTCCATCCCCGGAACCAGAATACTGGAATCCTCGAAATCACCGCAGTTGTCAATACACAGATCACAGACCTCAAACAGCTTCTTCCCGCTGGAATGTCTGGAGGTCACTCCATTTGTGTATGTCATATTGGTGATTGCAATAGTAAAGATCCCTTTTTTCTTTGCTTCAATTCCCATCTCTATGGCGGCCGTATTGCGCCCGGATACGGAGTGGAGAATCAGCACATCCCCTTCTTTAATCGCCGTATGATTCAGAATAATGGACGGATAACCTTCCAGCTTCTCCATCGCCGATGTCTGGTCAACGGGTCTGGTATTCAGCATAAACTCCGCCGGCAGAATCGGATTCACCACTGCCAGCCCGCCGGTGCGGTAAAACATTTCCTGGGCCAGAATCCCGGCATGGGACGCGCCAAAGATATAAACAGCATGTCCCCCGGCGATTGCCAGCCCTATTTTCTCTGCCGCCTCATCAATCACAGTCATCTGTGTCTCTTTAATTCTGTTAAAAATCTCCTCGATATGCTCTAAATACTTCATGCTGTAACTGTCACGATTCATAGGTATCCTCCCACTTTTTTAATATAAATTCATACACCTCTCCCGGTGTCCTCAAACTGTTTAAGATTTCTATATTTTCCGGAATGCTGAAAATCGTCATAATATTTAACACTTCCGACCTGTGACTCTGCTTGTCTGTCAAAGACATGCAGATGATATACTGCACCGGGTCAAAATTCTGCCGCTGAAATGGAATCTGCGGATTCAGCCGCAATACCGTAAGTCCAAATTTCAAAACTCCGTCATCCGGACTTGCATGGGCCAGCGCCACATGGGGACAGTAAACAAAATAAGCGCCGTTCTCATGATAGAAATTAATAATCTCATCCACATATTCCGGCCGGATACTCCCATCATCAATCAACGGACTTGCCGACAGCCGGATTGCCTCCTCCGGGCTGTCACACCTCCGGTCCAGAAGAATATTCTTCTCACTAAATCCCTTCACTTCCCGGATCTTATCCTCCCCTGGGTCTAATTTTGACGCACCCTCCAGATTCAGCTGGATTTTGCGATACCCTTTCTCCTTCTTAATCCTTGAAAACCAGTTGGTCAGCTCAATGATATCCCGGTCCGTCAACATAGGAGACACCTTAATCCAATCCTTGTCCGTCTCCGCAAGAGGCATTGTCGTAATAATCAAATCACATTCGCATACCTTTAAAAGCTCCGGCAGTTTATGGTTCGAGGTAACCGCCGCCACCTCAATGTTATAATTGGCTTTCAACTGCTTCGCCAGAAAATTAGCCGTCCCCATCCCCGTATGGCAGCACACAATCACCCGCGGCAGCACGTCATCCGAAAAATATTTATCCGCCGAAACCAGCAGATACATGATCACAAACACGATATCCTCATCCCGGTATTCATACCCGGAGAAATTCTCCAGGATCGCCTTATGCTTTTTCACTGCCTCATAATAATCAGGATATTTATCAATAATCTGCTGTGTATATTCATTTTCCACCCGGGAACCGCTGGCATGAAGCTTGATCATGCTGTCTAAATGAGATTCCAGCATCTCCATCATGGGCTTGTCATTGTAAAATGGAATCGACAGTTCCTGCCCAACGGAAACCAGAAAATAGGACAGTACAATATGAAGCTGAATATCCGTCCCGTTACACCCTGGCTCCGAGCGGTAAAACCGGCAGCTTAACAGCTTTTGCGCCAGCAGACGGCGTTCATAGTCAAAACCGGCAGACATGGAGAGCCGTGGTTCCAAACCAATCAGCTCCGTCATCATTTCCTGTGCCAGCTCCGAGACATTCCTGCTGCTCTCAGAAAGCTCCTCCACATCACAGGAGGCTACCGTGTGTCCTGCTTTCAGCCGGGCCATCATGATCATGATAAACAACAGCAGTTCATCAAAACAGGCATCCGACACATTGATCTCGTACTTGACCTCCAGATTCACAATGAAGTCCGCCAGCTTCTGTTCATCCACCCCGCTCTCATCCACCAGAAAACGGTAGAAAAAGTTCGAAGGATGCCTAAGACCTGACAGGGAATTGTTGGCGATGGCCTTCTCAATCATCTCTCTGCGCTGCACCTCCGGAATTACCAGAAGATACCCCTTATTAATCATCGGGCTGAACGCCAGATTGTAATGCTCCAGCAGCTTTTTCACCTGTTCCATATCCTTGATAATCGTCGCCCGGCTGGTGTTAAACCGTTCCGAAAAATCCGACAGCTTTAAATAGGAATCTGACAGCAGCAAAAGCAGAAGGATCATCCTGACCCGCTCTCCCGGAGATAAACGGTACATATAAAAATCATTATCCGAGATGGTCAGATAGATCCGCTGCCCTTCATCGGCGCTGCCCATGAAAGCGATACCTTTGTCGGAAATCGAGATCAGACTCCGCCCCGGCTCCTTCAGTTCCAGATAGTCCGAAATAACCTGAACATAATTCCGGACGCTCCTCGTACCCACACACAGGATCTTCGCCAGTTCTTCATATTTAAAATATTGTTGGGGTGAATTGGTCAATATCGATAAAACCTGAAGTGTTTTCTGATTCATCCTACTCCCAGCCTTTCTGCTCTCATTATAGTGCCCAGCATTTTCACTGTAAAGTTTATATTGTTTCAAAACTTTTGAAATAACTTAAACTATCAGAGTATAATAGAATGATCTATAATAAATTTAGAAAATTAAAGGAGGTTATCCCATGAGTTTTCTATTGGACGACAATCATGTCAAAGTGCATGTACCTGCCGCGGACTGGGAGGAAGCGATTCGGGCGGCGGGTCAGGTGCTGGTGAATGCAGGCAGCATTACCGACCAATATATTCTCAATATGATTCAGGCAGTAAAAGAACTTGGCCCCTATATTGTACTGATGCCAGGACTGGCGCTGGCACACGCGGCTCCCTGTGACGCCGTAAAAAAGACGGACATTTCCTTAATTACTCTGGAACGTCCCGTCGACTTCGGTTCCGTCAATGGGGATGTGTCCGTTGTCCTATGCCTGGCCTGTGTGGACAGAACCAGCCATATGGAAAAGCTGTCAGAGATTGCACAAGTGCTGATGCAGGATGGTGTGGTGGACCAGCTTGGAACAGCTGAAGATATTGACACAGCAATCCAACTGTTAAGGAGGTGAAAAAGTATGAAAAAGATTCAAACAGTATGTGGTTTCGGTTGTGGTTCCTCCCTGCTTCTTCGTATGAAAATTCAGGATGTTTTAAAGGAACAGGGGCTGGAGGCCGACGTTTTCTGCGGCGACGTTGGAACAGCCAACGCGACACCCTGCGACGCCATTTTTACATCTGCAGAACTTGCGGACAGAATCAAAGAGCGGGCAAACGTTCCGGTAATTGTCATCAACAGCTTTGTAGATAAGAAAGAAATTACAGACAAAGTACTGCAATACTTTCAAGAGGAGGGAATGTAATGAGTGTGTTAAACTTTATTATCAATGAAATCTTTGGACAAGGGGCCATTTTCCTAGCGCTGATTGCCATGATTGGCTTAATTCTGCAGAAAAAATCTGTGGGGGACATCATCCGCGGAACTGTCATGACGGCAATCGGCTTTTTCGTGTTGTCACAGGGTACCGGAATTGTAACCGGCAACTCCATCGACGGACTTGCGTCGGCATTTAACACCATGCTGCCGCAGGCTTCCGGAGCCGCCGATATCGACATGTCCGTATTCGGCACACAGATCGGTATCGTGATGCTGCTGGCTTTCTCAGCAAACTTGATCTTTGCCAGATTCACCAAATGGAAAACTGTCTTCCTGACAGGCCATATGCTGTACTGGTTCCCATATGTGTTTATCGCAGCCGGCGTGGATGCCGGACTGACCGGTGTAAAGCTTGTCGTACTGGCTGCCATCTTCACAGCTGCTTATATGATTATCTCACCAAACCTGCTGTTCCCTTACGTGAAGGCAGTAACCGGTGATTCCAGCTTCGCTATCGGTCATCCGACTACCGTTCTTTCCCTGTTAGCCGGTACCATTGCGAAATTTACAGGTGACAAAACCCGCTCTACGGAGGATATTAAGTTCCCGAAGGGATTAAACTTCTTGCGTGAAGTATCGATCACCGGGTCTTTCGTCATTGCAATTACTTATATTGTGATGTTCTTCATCCTGAAAGCCAACGGGCTGAATCCAGGAGAGGTATGGGGTTATGCGGCCGGAACCACCGGTATCTTCACCTACATATTTACAAAAGCGATCTACTTCGGTGTTGGCGTTACCATCCTTTTATTAGGTGTTCGTATGTTGATTGCAGAGATTATTCCTGCATTCAAGGGTATTGCAGAAAAAGTCGTTCCAGGCGCTATCCCGGCTCTCGACTGCCCGCTGTTATTCCCATTCGCACCAAATGCGTTAATCATCGGTTTCATCGTGGCTATGATTACCTCCACACTGACCATCCTGCTCACCGCGGGAATGTTCCCAACCGTTATCATCCCGCTGACCTTTACCTGCTTCTTTGAGATCGGCTGCGCGGCCATCATCGCCAATGCACAGGGCGGTATCCGCGGATGTATCATCGGTACCGCCATCGCAGGTGTCGTTATGGTATTCTTAGTAGGCTTCGGTTCCTACTTCTTCGGCCATACCATCAACAACTGGATGCTGGTATACGGAGGACAGGACTTCTCCTTATGGGGAATTATGGAGGGCCTTGTGGCAAGGCTGATTCGATAATTCATGTTATAAAAAGTTGAAAATGCTCCCGTGCCGGATATGACACGGGGGCGTTTTTTATGTCTCCCCGGATTGTAAACTTGTTTGATTCATGTTATGATAGCTTTGAATATTGAATGAATTTCTTTATAGGAAAGGTCCGGACAGGAATGGGAAACAACGAATTTTCAAATATTGGAGAACAGATCCGGGATGCGATGGAAGATGCCTTCCATTCCATGGATTTTAAACAGTTAAATAGAACCATATCTGATACGGTAAATGATGCCGTAGATGAATGCTCATGTACGGTAAGGAAGCAAGCAACCGAAAACAAGAGATAGACCGCCAGCACTACACTATTCCGAACCAAAGACCAAAAGATAAGCATTTTGAGAAAATCTAAACTTTTGGATTTTCCTACAATGCCGACTACGGCGGAATCCCTCCCACTCCTTATATCTTTATTTCCGTATACATTGAATTTGTATTTAGTAAATGCTATAATGTCCCTATTCAAATTATAAATGTGTTGAATTAGTTACATGTACATATTTTTTGTGCCGGAGGAAGTGAAATGAATCAAAAAATTTATCTCATTACAGGCTTAATGGCTTCTGGAAAATCTACAGTTTCCGATTTACTGGCAAAATCAATAGAAAAATGCGTCCATCTTCGTGGTGATGTGTTCCGAAAAATGATTATTTCAGGCAGAGAAAATATGTCAGCTACCCCATCAGCGGAAGCAGTCCGCCAGCTGTACCTTCGATACAAATTGACTGCTGATGCGGCAAAGTCATACTTTGACAACGGCTTTTCTGTAGTGATCCAAGATAACTACTACGGTGATGAATTAAACCGAATGATAAATTATCTGCATAAATACCCTGTTGAGGTTGTCGTTCTTTGTCCAGATGTGGAAACAATAAAAGAAAGGGAACGATACAGGGAGAAAACAGGCTATTCCGGCTTTACGGTTGAAACCTTATACGATACATTTATGCAGACAACACCACGGATCGGCTTTTGGCTGGACAATTCCAACCAAACACCACAGCAGACAGCAGAAACCATTCTGAACGCCAGGAAGCCGGTATGATTGTTACATATAAGGGGAAGAAAAATTTCTTTTAGGTACTTTCTTTCCTAAAACTGATGTGATATAATAGCTTCATTCCAGAAAAGGAGTAAAAAATATGCGGCAAGGTATTCTTAAATAAAACTATAATCAAATAGTGGGAACAAAGGATTATGATAGTTCCTTTTGTGGGGGCTTGGTTTTTTGTACCCAATTTAAGAATACTTTTGCCTTATCAATTTTGACATATCCAAAAAAGCAGCAATCACAAATAGGTGTATGCTGTATATGTGTATGTCCGCAAATTATAATCCCCAGTGGTAAAAGTATTTTACTGCTGGGGATTTTTATGCCCTTTGG
>JAWZDV010000053.1:0-16304 GCA_034142505.1 Bacteroides thetaiotaomicron | reverse complement strand
ATGCACTAGAGCGTGTTTGAAAATTCATTCCCGCCATCTGCACGCCCCACTTTGCGGTATATTTACCCCGAATTCGGTCAACGTAGCCCGCTACGCTTCCCTCATCCGGGGCAAATCTCCCACAAATTGTGACGCACAGCTGTCAGAAAGCAATTTTCAAACACGCTCTAGGCAGCGAAAGACCTCATTCGTTACTTTTCCCCCCTTCGTACCCTCATTCCTGCCGTTTCACATTGAGATACACATCTTCCTTGGCATGGAAGCCTCCCTGGATGATCACCTCATCCATATTTTCCTTCGTCACGGCAATCGGCGATAACTCCTTATATGGAATATCGTAAGTCCCGTCATTCACCCTGCTGGTGACATCGTCAAGGCTTTCTCCCCGCCCCAGCCTCACCGCGTACTCGGCCGCCAGCCTGGCTTCCTCCTCCACGGATTTAAAAGCTGTCATCTGCTGGGTTCCCTCCATCACGCGCTGGCAGGCCATGAGATCGCCGTCCTGGCCGGTGAGAACCACCTTCCCCGCCAGACGCGCCTCCGACAGCGCCCGAAACGCCTGAGTCGCCACGTCGTCATTGCCACACATAACCCCCTTCACATCAGGGTTCTTCTGCAGCCCCTCTTTTACATAGTCAAAGGCCAGTTCGGCGATCCATCCGTCGCAATACGACTCATAGACCACCCTCAGATTACTCCCCTTCATCACCTCATCAAATCCTTTGCGGACCGCCATCACATTTCCATCCGTAGGAGATCCCTGTATCATGAAAATATCCCCGCCTTCCGGAATATTCTCAATCAGGCTTTCCGCCATCAGCCGGCCCACCTGCTCATTGTCAAAGGAAATATACAGATCACAGTCCGCATTATTGATCAGCCGGTCGTAACTGACGGTCTTTATTCCCGCCTCCTTGGCCCGCTTCATCACTCCCGACAGGGCGTCGCAGTCGGCGGCGATCACGGCGATCACATCCATCTGCTTCTGGATGAGATATTCGATCTGTTCAATCTGCTCCTTCACATCCCCATTGGCATTCTGCACATTCACCTCCGCTCCCAGTTCCATCGCCGTGGAGACGAACACATCCCGCTCCCGAATCCACCGCTCGATCACGAAGGAATCAAAGCTGAGACCAATCTGAAGGGGCTTCGCCTCCTCCGGTTCCGTGGCCGCGACCGTTTCACTCTTCCCACAGCCGTCCAGCAGCAAAGCCGCCAGAAACACCGGCAGAAGCGCCCGCGCCAATCTTCTCTTTTTTCTCACAGCTGTCACCTCTCCCTATACTCACTGGGCGTTGTTCCCTCATATTTTTTAAAAATGCGGCTGAAATAATTGGGATCGCCGTATCCGCACATCATACAGACTTCTTTAATGCTGTATTTTGGATTATCCAGCAAAAGCCTGGCATTGCGGATTCTGGTTCTCGTTAAATACTCGCTGAAATTTTCCCCCACTTCCTGCTTAAACAGCTTGCTGAAATAGTAGGGACTGATATCCACCATCCGGGACACCTCGTCAAGGGAAATGTCTTTGGCATAATTCTCATTGATATAATTCTTCACCCTGGAGACCACATTTTCAAATTCCCTCTCCCTGGAAGTGCCAATATTATCGCAGATTTCTCTTGTCTTTCCCACAAACCACTGCCGCAGGGCGTTTAAATCTGCCGCTCCCTGAATCTCCGCCATATAGTTTTCCCGGTAACGAAATCCGTAATGGACATTTCCCGCCTCGAAAGCCCGCTTCTCCAGACTCATGACCAGTTCCAGAACCTTGACCTCAATATTGGCCCGGACGCTTCCGTCATGTTCCATCATCCAGTCAAAAAACTCGTTGGCACAGGCGGCCGCTCCCTCTTTATCCGCCTTCATCCCCCGCTGAAGATACTGGTTCTCCAAATCCAGCGGATACTCCCCGTCATAATCCGTCACTGCCGGTATATCCATGATATGTACCACGTGGCTGTCGCTGTCGCGGAGCGCTTTCAGCGCTTCTTTGTAGGAATCCCGCAGATCCGCCATCGGCTTCACCGTGCCGATGCCTCCCCGGAAACTGGTATCCGTGTGTTCCTCCAGCTTATGCACCATATTCCTGGTTCTGGTAATCAGCTCCACCCGTTCCTCATAATCGGCCTTATCGCGGTCAAAGGGCACAAACAGCACCACCCGGTTTCCCATAATCGGCCCGGTAATGCACTCAAAGTAATCCTTCACAATCTCCTTTAACCGGGAGTAATACTTGTTGACCCGCACGTTGGCCCCCACCGCGTTGGTCATGGCCCCATTTTCCATCCCGTCCCCAAACTCCAGCACAATCATGAACCCGTACCGCTGTTTGATGTCCAGCATGGTCAAATATTCCTGTTTGTAGATATCCGTGTCATCCTGAAGAATGTTGTAGATAAACCCGCTCTCCATCATGGGAACCACGATCTCCAGTTTTTCCCTGATTTTTAAGTTGTCACTCAGCTGCTGCCTGGCTTCCTCCACCTGGCGCATGGCGCGGATACAGACCTCCAGAATCTTCTTTTTATTGACCGGCTTGGTGATGAATTCCATCACCCCTAAATTGACCGCCTCCTGGGCATAGGAAAACTTGTCATAGGCCGTGATGATGATAAACACGATGGAGGAGTTAAACTTGCGCACCTCTCTGATTGCCTGGATTCCATTGAGCCCCGGCATCTGGATATCCACAAACGCAATGTCCGGCCGAAATGCCTCCGCCTGCTCGATCACCGCCCGCCCCGTCTTCACACAGACGATCTCACACTCGCTGCCAAAATTCGATTCAATACTATTTTTAATAGACTCCAGCATGATACCTTCGTCATCCGCCACTAGAATCCGAAACATGTTCTTTCCCCTCTTTCTTCGGAATCGTCAGAATCACCCTGGTTCCAAGACCCGGGCCGTCACTCTCTATCACAAGGGTCACCTCCGAGTTGTAATACAGCCCCAGCCGGCTGATCACGTTGTGGATGCCGATTCCCGTGGAATCACTGTTATCCCTGCCGCCCTGGTAAATCTGGCTGATCTGTTCCGCTGTCATGCCCTTGCCGTTGTCCTCCACGCGGATCTCAATCTGGTCCCCCTTCTCCTTCACCGACAGGCACACTTCCCCCTGCCATTCCACGCCGCGGATACCGTGATTCACCGCATTTTCCACCAGCGGCTGTAAAATCATGCTGGGAATGCAGCAGCCAAGCGCTCTGTCGTTCACCTCGGACCGGTAATGAATATCTCCCGCAAACCGCACATTCAGGATGTAGATATAATTTTCCACCGTCTCCACTTCTTCCCGGATGGTGGCGTCCTCCAATCCCTTTTTGACATTATACCGGAAAAAATCAGCCATCTTTTCCAGGAAGACGGAGGTTTTCTCCGCATCCTCCATCACGGCCAGCTGGACACCCGCGTTTAAGGAGTTAAACAGGAAATGGGGATTGATCTGGGCCTGGAGGAATTTTAACTGGGCCTCCTTCAAATGGCTCTGCATCAACAGTTCCCTGGCCTGCATCTCCTGCTCCTTCTCCGCGCTCTCCTTGATTCTGGCCACATATTGATCCAGGCTGTCCACCATCTGGTTAAAAGTTCCCGTTACAATCCCCAGTTCATCCCTGGAATTCACATGGGGCACTTTTACATGAAAATTCCCCTGGCCTACCAGCTTGGCAGTCTGAGCCAGATCCGTCAAAGGGTTGACGATATCCTTCGTCATAATCATCATAACCGCAAGGCTGATAAACATAACGATGATCAAGATCACAAGACTGACCACCTCCAGATATTTTAACGCCGCCTGGAGGGTCTGGTAGCTGGCTGAATTGTTCTTAAACCGCTGGCCGTTCAGCACGGAAATCTCATGGTTGATAAAGCGGTACAGCCGCAGGGCCGCCTCATAGGAGCTTTTGTATTTCTCCACATTCAGCCCTCGCTTGGCCTGAACCGTCTCATCCGCCACCAGCAGATAATTGTCCGACATGTTCCGGATATTTTTCTCCAGAATCTGGATCGGATTGTCCGTCACGTCAACATTTAATTCCTTCAAGAGATCCTGATACTTCTGCTCCGCCCGGTAATAGTCATTGAGGGAATCCGAGTCTTTCACCTCCAGATACCGGTACATGTAATTCTGCACCTCGGCAAGAGAGTCCGACAATTCATTTAAATTGACGTTGCTTGAGTATACCGAATCCATCCGCCCCACCATACGGTTAATTTGGGCATAAATCAGCAGATTGCTGGCAAACAGAGCCACCGCCGTCAACAGAATTTCCAGAAACAGCTTGCGGGTTATGGGCAGGTTCTCCCAGAACTGTTTAACATATCCTCTCATCATTCCACTCCGTCATTCTATAAATGCAGCCGCGTTTTCCTGGGTGATAAATTGTAAATCCACACTGTAAAAGGAATTCGTTCTGCCGTCGCGAATACATTCCATCATCGCCTTGACACTGTTTTTCCCCATGCCCTCCGTGTCGATAAACAGGGACATGGCCATGGTGCCGCGCTTGACGGCCTCCAACGTGGTTCTGGATTTGTAATAGCCGATGACCTGGGTGGCCCCAACACGGTTATAGTCAATCACGGCCTGATACACGGCTTCCGTGTCCACCTCATCCATACACACGATAATATCCGGCGGCCCCTCCTCATTTTGAAACAGATTCCATACAATTTCCTCCGATTCAAAAGCGCCGTCTGACGGAATGCGGACCGCCTCCGTCCTTACCAGGCCGGCTGTCTTGTCCGACGTGACCATCATATTGTTAATCTGGTTGTAAATCTGAAACTGGTTGCTGTCAATGGAACTGTCGTTTAAAAGGACCGTCACGCGCAGCAGCGCCTCCGGTTCCTCCCCGCTCCCGCTGTGCCCCGGCGCTTCCCGGCCGTCTTCCCGCTCCATGACAAGCTTCTGTATCATCTTCTCCAGCTGGTAGCCATAAGCCTGTCCCAGCTGATAGGGATTGATTCCCACGAAGCTTTTCCGCTCTGTGGCGGGGGCATCGTTTAAGATTGTGATAACCGGTATCCCCTTCTCCGAAGCCTCATTTACTTTCTCATCCAGATTCTCCTCGTCGGTGCACTCCAGCAAAATCCCATCCACTTTGGCCGCGATGCTCATGTCCATCATATCCACCATCGTATACTCCGAGGACTGGCTTTTGCCTTTCAGCTCCACATAGGCGTTCTCCTTCGCCGCCTCTTCCCTCACACTGTCATACACGTCATTCCAAAACCGGGAATCCGAATTTGCGACAATCATCACAAAATGGTGATCATAGCTCCTCACGTTCTCCGCATGCTCCACGCCGATCTGCTCCAGTACATATCCATAGAAAGATATGGTCATCAATGTCAGAAACAGAATACTGAATAGTCCTAAGCCCACCAGACGAAACAGGCTTTTGTTTTTTTTATTCATCAGAATACCTCGTCTTCATAACGCTCTATCCTTTATTATACTAAAACAGCACCGTTTTCGAAAGCAGGATTATCTTGCTATGGTGTAGCATTATTTTGTTGCCATGGGAACATCAAAAATGTCCTCCAACTTTTTTCGTCGGAGGACATGTTATCCGTCATCGTTTTAATAATCTCTCATTACCGTCAGTCGTCTTCCTCCGGCGCCAGCTCCGTGGTTTCCACAACGGGCGGTTTCAGATAGGAAAAGACAATAAAGCAGATAAATGCTGCCACCAGCCCCGGGATAATCGGCTGGCTGAATTTAATGCCAAACAGCATCCCCCCGGAAATATGCTCCAAATATACCACCACGATAGTACCCGCGATCAGGGACGCGATAGTTCCCGCCGGGGACGCCTTTTTCCAATAATGTCCCATCACATAGGGGAAGAAGGAACCGGCCGCCCGCAGGGTGAAGCAGAACATCAGGATCGACACAATACTCTGGGTGTTAAACAGGGCGATAAACATGGACATCACGCCCACCAGACACATCACCACTTTCGTCACGGTCATCACCGACTTGCTGGATGCATCCGGCTTTAAAACCGCTTTGTAAATATCATTGGCAAAGATGGAACCTGCTCCCAGCAAATCCGAGTCAGAACTGGACATGGTTGCCGAGATAATTCCCGCAAACAAAAGACCGCAGATCAATGCCGGCATGGTGTTAATCGCCAGCACCGGAAGCGCGTAACGGGCGCCAACCTCCGCAAACTGGTCCGCGCTGAATTTCCCCATGTTGATCAGGGCCAGCACAATGATGCCAAGAACCGTCGGGATAAACGCATAGATAAAGTTCACCAAAGCCGCCAGCCAGGCGCCGCCCTTTGCCGCTTTCTCATCCTTCGCCGCATAGAAACGTGACACCGCCTCCTGTCCAACGGAGAACGTAGCTGTATACATCACCACCAGGGACAAGATCCCGAATAAATCATACCCCTCAAACAAATTCATCGTCCCGGCCGGGATATTGGCCGTCACATTTCCCCAGCCGCCCGCGTAATTGATGGCGAAGGGAACCGCGATAATCATACCGATCACTATTAAGAACACCTGAACGAAGTCCGTCAGCGTCACGCTCCACAGACCACCCATAATGGAATACACGGTCACAACCACCGCCACGATAATCACCGCCACCTGGTAGTTGATTCCCAGCATGGTAGAGAGAATGACTGCGGAGGCGATAAACTGACCTGCCGTCAGACCCACCAGGGGAAGTAGCATGATGATGGATGTGATCAGACCACAGGATTTTCCGTATCTCCTGCGGAAATATTCCGGCACGGTCTTAACTGTGGCTGCCCGGAATTTCGGTGCGATAAAACTTAAGATAATAAATGCTATTCCCATAGTGGTGATATACCAGGACGCACTGAGACCAAAGCCTGACATGCCGTTCTGTACTACTCCCAGAGAACTTCCGCCGCCAATCTCCGTAGCCGCCAATGTTCCCGCCATTAAAAGCGGCCCCAGACGGCGGCCGGCAACCATGAAATCCGTGTTGCTGGAAATCTTCGTGGACGAATACCAGCCAATCCACAGCATAAACAACAGATACACTACCACAACCACTGTCACAATAATATTAGACCCCATAAAAACCCCTCCTGACTCTTTTTTACGAAACTTATGATAGTTCCAGTGTAGCATGGGACAACGGGAAACAAAAGTACCGAATTTGCAGGTTTTCTACCAGTTCTGCACCTTCCTTCCCGCGCTTGACTTCTGCCCCGATTCTCAATACAATAGAACTTAAGACAAGCTTACTAAAGAGAGGAATTATGATGCTTCAGATAGCCATCTGTGATGATGCAAAAGAGGACCGGGAAGTATCCAGCCGGCTGATCAGAGAATATTTTAACAAGAGGGGCAGGGAGGTATCCGTAGACCTGTTTGCACAGGCTGGAATCATGCTGGATCGCGGGTTGGACTACGACTTATACCTGCTGGATGTCATCATGCCCGATATGACCGGTATGCAGACGGCCGAGCGTCTGTTAAAGCGGAGCCGACGCCCTGTTATCGTCTTCATCACCTCGTCCTTAGAGTCCGCCGTGGACGGCTACCGGGTAAATGCCGCCGGTTTTCTGTTAAAGCCCATTGAGGAGGCGAATTTCAACGAGACCATCTCGCGTGTGGAGGCCCAGTACCTCGCGCCGGAGACGGCCGTCATCGAAGTGCTTCACAACCGGGTCCCCGTGGCACTTCCTCTGGAGAAAATCGCCTATTTGGAGAGCCGCCTTCACCAGGTGAGTGTGGTTCTCGCTGACGGGGAATCCTTAACGGTACACCAGAAACTCCAGGAACTCCAGGACAAACTGATGGCGCTGGATCAGCGGTCGCGTTTTCTCCGCTGCCATCAGAGCTATCTGATCAATCTCCAGCACGTCAGACAGATGGAGGCCGACTGCTTCATCACCGTGAGGGGACAGCAGATCCCCATCTCCCGGAACAACTACAAGCAGAGTAAACACATGTATTATCATTATCTGTTAACCTGACGAAAACGAGGTTCGCCATGAACGACAACGCCTGCGCCGTATTTCTCAATCTGATTAATCTTGCCGTCCGCATGATGCCCATCTTCCTCTGCCTGGAGCCGAGGAAGAAGAACCGGGAAACGATTGCGGCGGTTTCTGTTTATTTGTGGGTGGTTATGATTTCCATGGAATCGCTGTTTCATATGAATGAGATGCAGTTTCTGGTGTTTAGCGGCGCCTTTTCCTGCCTGTTTTTTCTGGTGCTTCTCATCTTTTTTGACGGCAGCCTGCTAAAAAAAGTATTTCTCTACTTGTCGGCCTGGCTGCTGGCCGCTCTGTCAAGTTCCTTAAATGCCTTTGCCGCCTGGGTTCTGGAAGACATCTGGCTGCTGTCCGATCTCCAGATTGGCGTCATCGTCTCCCTGATTTCAGCCTGCGGCGTGTATCTCTTCGTCCGTTTTTGGCTGAAAGATGTGACGGAGCGTCTTTTTTCCCAGCTGACCAGCCGTTCCTGCCTCCTGCTCATCGGGTACCCGGCAGCGGCACTGGTCATTATTCTCTACGGGACCACCACCATCTTCTCCCCTGATATTCTGGTCCTGAGAGGATTTCAGGATATCATCTTCTATCTGGCCCTCTGCATCATGATTCTGATTCTGTACGTGATGATTCTTGGCAGTACCGACGGGATTATCACAAGAAAAAAGACGGAGGAGGAACTGGTCTTTGCCCGAAAATTAATCGACGGACAGCGGGAAAAGTATAACCAAATGCTGGAACACATGGAGCAGGTGCGGATTATCCGCCACGATTTCCGCCACCACATCCACGCGCTGGAGCACATGGACTTAGACGCCCAGAAGCAGTACCTGGCCTTCCTCCATCGGGAAATGGAGGAAACCTCCGAGGAATATTTCTGTGAAAACCGCGCCGTCAACGGCCTGCTCCAGGAATGCGCCGTCAAATGCCGTCAAAATGCCATCGCATTCCAGACAGAACTTGACATCTCCTCCCACATCCCCATCGACGACTTAACTCTGTGTATCGTGACCGGCAACTTAATCGGCAACGCCATGGAAGCCTGCTTAAAACTGGATACCGACGCCTCCCGCCGCATCTCCTTCCGGGCCCGCTGGCTGGAAAACCACCTTCTGATTCTGGTGGAAAACACCTACAACGGCCAAATCCGCTTTGACCACGGCGCCTTTCTCTCCACCAAACAGGACGGCGGCCTGGGCCTTTTAAGCATCCGCCGTCTCCTAAACCAGCCAGGCGATGAATTCGATATCGATTACACCGATACCATGTTTACTGCTATGGTAAAGATTGGGGTGCGGGGATAGCTCCGGGATATGGCATTTGTCATACACACCTGATCCATAGCATTATTTATCGCTGAATTAGCATTAAAATAAATTGATATTTTATATGGCATGGTATATACTAAGAGAGAAAGAGAGGTGGTAAATCATGACCATATCAAGCAATCTTCTTCAATGTCTGGTTCCTATCACACAGTTTAACCGAGGGCAGGCTTCCAGAATTTTTGACCGGCTTCGGACGGAGAAACAGCTTATTGTATTAAAAAATAATCAGCCTTCTGCCGTCATCCTGTCGCCGGAAGAATATGAGCGGCTGTCGGAAATCGAAGAAAACTATCTGCTTCTGATGGAGGCTAGCGAGCGTTTGAAGAAAAACGAAAGAAAAGAAACGATCCCCTTTACCGACGTGCTGGCAAGCCTGGGCATTACGGAACAGGAATTAAACGAAACGGAGGACATTAAAATCGAATGATCTGGAACATTACATTTTTAGAAGAAGCACTGGAAGACCTAAAGAAATTAGATGGTTCCGTCCGTATCCAGGTTTTAAAAGGACTTCGGAAAGTCAGTCAAAATCCTCTTCCCGCATCCCAGGGCGGCTATGGAAAGCCGCTGGGACACAGGAACGGAACCAATCTAACCAATCTGTTAAAAATCAAATTTCGAGACCTGGGCATCCGGGTTGTCTACAAAGTTGAAATCACAAATTCCGTTATGAATATCATCATAATCTCAACACGCACCGATGAACAGGTTTATGAAGAAGCGCAGAACCGTCGCAATAAGCACAGTCTGTAAAAATGTTTCTCCCGTTATTCCCCAAACACAGCCCTATAATCCGCCTGGAATTTCTCAATTCCCTGGGTAGTCAGCGGGTGCTTGGTCATCTGCTCGATGACGGCATAGGGAACAGTGGCGATATCGGCTCCGGCCTTAGCGCAGTCAATCACGTGGATTGGGTTGCGGACGCTGGCGCAGATGATCTGGGTTTCGATGTTATGTACCATGAAGATCTCGGTGATCTCATTGATTAAGTCGATTCCCGGCATGGAGATGTCGTCCAGTCTGCCGAGGAACGGGGATACATAGGTGGCTCCCGCGCGGGCTGCTAACAGCGCCTGTGCCGCGGTGAAGACCAGGGTTACGTTGGTCTTGATGCCTTCTGCCGCAAGTGTCTTGGTGGCTTTTAAGCCTTCCACAGTCATTGGGATTTTTACTACCATGTTGGGATGAATGGCGGCGATCTCACGTCCCTCCGCAATCATGCCCTCCGCATCCACGGTGGTAGCCTTTACCTCGCCGCTGATCGGACCGTCCACAATCGATGTGATCTCTTTGATCACCTCTTTGAAATCACGTCCCTCTTTTGCAATCAGAGATGGGTTGGTGGTCACCCCACAGATCACGCCCATGTCATTGGCTTTCCTGATATCATCCACATTGGCTGTGTCAATAAAAAAACGCATAGCTTTCTCCTCCTCTACTTCAGTCATTTTCAGTCATAAACTACTTCTATGATACCTCTATTCGGCCGCTTATGCAAATGGATTTTCTGTTTTATAAAGCATTCCCTTCGGCTGGTTAAATCCAATCTCCTCCACATCAACGCCGATATACTTAAATACCTCATAAATTGCCTTCCCATAATGTCCAAACGCCACCGCTCCATGATGCGGGAAATTCTTCTCGATCAGCACGTGACGGTAGAACCGGTTCATCTCCGGAATGGCGAAAATACCGATGGAGCCAAAGGAACGGGTGGCCACCGGAAGCACCTCGCCCTGAGCGATATAAGCCCGGAGCACATTATCCGCCGTGCTCTGGAGACGATAGAAGGTAATGTCGCCTGGCGCGATATCTCCCTCCAAAGTTCCCTGAGTTACTTCCTCCGGCAATGCTCTCGCCATAATCAGCTGGTATTTCATCTCACAGAAGGACAGCTTCTTGGAGCTGGTGTTGCCGCAGTGGAAGCCCATAAAAGTCTCTCTCTGGCTATAATCATAATTACCCTTGATATCCTCGTCGTACAAATCAGCCGGCACGGAGTTGTTGATATCCAGCAGGGTAACCGCATCCTGGCTCACGCAGGTTCCGATAAACTCACTCAATGTTCCGTAGATATCCACCTCACAGGACACCGGAATCCCTCTGTCGGTGAGACGGCTGTTTACATAACATGGCACAAATCCAAACTGGGTCTGGAAGGCCGGCCAGCATTTTCCTGCAATGGCCACGTATTTGCGGTAGCCCTTATGCTCCTCAATCCAGTCCAGAAGGGTCAGCTCATACTGGGCCAGCTTCTCCAGAATCTCCGGCTTCTTATTGCCCGCGCCAAGCTCGGACTCCATATCTTTTACCACATCCGGGATACGCACATCGCCGGCATGTTTGTTAAATGCCTCAAATAAATCCAGCTCCGAGTTCTCCTCAATCTCCACACCCAGGTTGTAAAGCTGTTTGATCGGAGCGTTGCAGGCCAGGAAGTTAAGGGGTCTCGGCCCAAAGCTGATAATCTTCAAACCGCTCAAGCCAATAATCGCCCGTGCAATCGGAACAAACTCTTCGATCATATCGGCGCATTCCTCTGCCGTTCCCACCGGATACTCCGGGATATAAGCCTTGATATTGCGCAGCTTTAAGTTATAGCTGGCGTTCAGCATTCCACAGTAAGCGTCGCCGCGCCCCTGCACCAGATTGCTGCCGCTCTCCTCTGCCGCCGCGATAAACATGGCCGGACCGTCAAAATGCTTCGCCAGCAGCGTCTCCGAAATCTCAGGTCCAAAGTTGCCAAGATACACCACCAGGGCATTACAGCCGGCGGCTTTCACATCCTCCAGCGCCTGCACCATGTGAATCTCACTCTCCACGATACAGATAGGACACTCATAAATATTCTTCTCATCATATTTTGCCTTGTAGGCATCCATCAACGCTTTCCTTCTATTCACGGACAGACTCTCCGGGAAACAGTCGCGGCTGACCGCCACGATACCGATTTTTACTTCTGGCATGTTCATCATGTGAATTTCCTCCATCTCATTTTTTCTTATTTTTTATAGTTCTAAACGGAAACATTCTCGCCCTTCAGTCCAATCCAGGCATTTTCCGAAAGTCCCGCTTCCTCATGGCCGATCAGCCACTTATTTCTCGCAAACAGCCGCCGGTCTTCCCCGCACCGGACCGTGACAGGTCCTGCCAGGGCTTCATTCGTCCCCTTCGGCAGCACCACCACACACCGGAATCCGCCGTCATCCGTCTGGCAGGGCGCATAATGCAGCGTCGTCGCATACACCTCAATCAATGTCCCCGCCGGCACCAGAAATGCTTCCACCAGCCCCGTGTCATAGGTCCCGTCCTCCGCGATATCCTGCTGCCGTCCAATCAGCAGCACCAGATCCGTCACCGCCAGATTCACCTCCGAATCCCGGTGATACTCCAGCGCGTTTAACTTCCGGTTGTGTCCGTTGCAGTATCCAATCTGAATCGGCATCCCACCATACACCCCGTCCGCCAGCGCGGCAGCGTCCGCCACCTCCTCCAGCTCCGGCACCGAACCGACATAGACTACACCTTCCGGGAGCGGCGTATTCATCATCTCACGCATCAGCCCCGACACCTCATACCCCGTAATAACCCGGCCATAAGTCCCAAATTCCGGATCATGCACATTTTTTATCTCCATATCCTGCAACTCTCCCTTCTACAACTTCGCCAGTTCCTTATAATCATCCTTCAGACTCCGGTACAGCTTCTGGTAAATCCTGTGATAGCCCGCATAAGTCTCCGCGTCCGCCGCCACCGGCTCCGTGCTGCTCTTTGCGCTGATCAGCCGGTCGCAGGCTTCCTCCACGCTCGGGTAAATGCCACAGCCAACTCCCGCCAGAATCGCCACGCCCAGCGCCGGCCCCTCATCCTGCTGCACCGTCTTCACCGTACAGTTGTATAAATCCGCCAGCATCTGTCTCCACACCGGACTCTTTCCGCCGCCGCCGCAGGCCATCATCTGGGTCACGTCCACCCCCATCTCCTGTAAAATCTCATTACAGTCACAGAGAGAATAGGACACGCCCTCCATCACTGCCCGCAGCAGATGTTTCTTCGTGTGAATGGCCGAAAGTCCAAAGAACACCCCCCGGCAGTCCGGGTCTAAATGAGGCGTTCTTTCGCCCATCAAATATGGCAGGTAGAGTAACTTATCACTGCCCACCGGCACCGTCTTCACGTCCGCATTAATCAAATCATAGACATCCACGCCCTGCGCCGCCGCTTCCGCCACATAATCCTGGCAGAACTCATCCTTAAACCATTTTAATGAAAGTCCGGCCCCCTGGGTCACGCCCATGATATGCCATGCTCCGGGCACCGCGCAGCAGCAGGTGTGTACTCTCCCCAACGGATCAATGGAAACCTGGCTGCTGTGTGCAAACACCACCCCCGAGGTCCCGATGGTGGTAAATGCCGTCCCGTCCCGCACAATCCCGGTTCCCACAGCCGCCGCCGCGTTATCCCCGGCTCCGCCGACCACTTTCACGTCAGCCGTCAGCCCGGTCATCTCCGCGATCTCCGGCAGCAGCGTCCCCGTCACCTGGCAGGATTCATATACCGTCCCAAGCATCGCCCGGTCGATCTCAAGCGCCTCCAATACCTCATCCGACCAGCGCCGCCCCGGCACGTCCAGCAGCTGCATTCCGCTGGCATCCGACACCTCCGTGGCAAAGACACCCGTCAGTACATACCGTATGTAATCCTTTGGCAGAAGAATATGCCGGCATCTTTTATAATTCTCCGGCTCATGCTTCCGCACCCATAGAATCTTCGCCGCCGTCCATCCCGTCAGCGGCGGATTGGCCGTAATCTCAATCCAGCGCTCTCTCGGCATGATATTCAGCATGTCTTCCACTTCTTCCCCGGTTCTCTGGTCACACCAGATGATCGACGGCCGAATCACTTCCCCCGCCTCATCCAACATCACCAGCCCGTGCATCTGCCCGGAAATGCCGATGCCTTTCACATCCTCCTTGGGCACCGCACCCTGGCTCATCACGTCCTTCAGTGTGGCCAGCACCGCGTCCCTCCAATCCTCCGGCTTCTGCTCCGCCCAGCCATTCTTTGGCTGGTACAGCGGATATTCCCGGGACGCAGAGGCCACCACATGCCCCGCTTCATCAAACAGAACGGTCTTCGTCGCCGATGTCCCAACATCGATCCCTATCAGATAGTTCATTGCGCAACCCCTTTCTCATCACAAGTGTTCAACAATCTTCACTACCTATGAGTATAACTTGTTCCACTGTCACTTTCCAGACTGAAACTTGACCTTTTCATAGCACTTTCTTGCTCTTTTTGCGTCAGCCGAATCCTCCTGGCTTCCGGCCGGATTCCGACTGGCCTTGCGCTCCCCGGTCCATCCGCCGCCGGTATTCGCTGGGCAGGCATCCGTACCGTTTGGAAAATGCCTTCGCAAAGGCCCGGCTATTGGGAAACCCGTTATTGAGCGCCACATCATTTAAACTGTGTTCCGTATTCAACATCTCCCGAAGCCCATACTCCGTCCGCAGATTCAGCAGGTAGGTCTTGTAACTGACATTGGCATACCGCTGGAACATCCTGGACAGATAGGTGGGCGAAAATCCAAATTCATCCGCCACACTCTCCAGCGTGATCTCCTGGTTATAATTCTTCTTCATATATGAAGTAATCCGTGAAAGCTTGTCTAAATGCCGCTTCTGCCTGATATTGCCCTGGTCCTCCTCCGTTTTCATGAAGGACGTGACCAGCAGATACAGCAGTTCCAGAAACAGGCTTTTCACCTTCAGTTCATAGGCCAGCCCCTTCTCCTGGTATGCCCGGTACATCTGCACAATCAGCTTGACCAGCTTTAGATTCTCCTCCTCCGACTGCTTGGAAAACACCGCGTAATCGTCCTCCCCCAGATATCCGGCAAAACAGTTCACCGGAATCTGCACCACAATGGTGGTATTGGGCTCCGGGGATTCAATGGAGTGGATTTCGTTGGAATTGACGATCACAAAGTCCGGCGCCGTCAAGGGCAGACTGATATTGTCGATAAAAAATTCCAGTTCCCCCTCCAGCACCAGGAAAATCTCCATGGACCGGTGCCAGTGCTTCGCTCTCCGGTAATTGCCGTCCTTCCCCTCAAACAAAAACAGCTTAAACGGCAGATCCTCATTGGGCAATACCAGTTCATGTTTAAAATCAGCGTTCATCAGCCAGTCTCCTTCTGCAATGCAAGCTTTTCATCCCAGTTTTTATTTTCCCTGGCCGTAGTAGGCGTTTGGTCCGTGTTTTCTCAGGAAATGCTTCTCCTGCATACACTGGGGCGTCCGGTTGTCTCCGCCGGGATTTAACAACTCCGTCATCAGGTTCATTTTCGCAATCTCCTCCAGGACGACCGCATTGTGTACGGCCTGAGCCGCATCCTTTCCCCAGGTAAATGGCCCGTGATTCTTGCACAGCACCCCTGGCACATAGAGCGGATTCTTCCCGGCAAAGGTCTCGATAATCACGGTTCCGGTGTTCTTCTCATACCCCTCCTCGATCTCCTCCGCCGTCAGATTCCTGGCGCAGGGAATCTCTCCGTAAAAATAATCGGCGTGGGTCGTCCCATAACAGGGAATTCCCCGCCCGGCCTGGGCCCAGGAGGTGGCGAAGGGCGAATGGGTATGCACAATGCCCCCCACCTCCGAAAATGCCTTGTAAATTTCCAGATGGGTGGCCGTATCCGAGGAAGGATTCATCGTCCCCTCCACCCGGTTCCCCTCCAAGTCCATCACCACCATGTCCTCCGGCCTCAGGTCGTCATAATCCACTCCGCTGGGCTTGATCACGAAGAGTCCCAATGCCCGGTCAATTCCGCTTACATTTCCCCAGGTGTAGGTGATCAGCCCGCGCCGGGGCAGTTCCATATTTGCTTCGTATACCTGTTGTTTTAATGCTTCTAACATCTCAAGTCTCCTCGTATAATAAGTTTGTAAGCAAGAAAAACAGCTTACAGACTTATTCT
>JAWZDV010000052.1:0-156452 GCA_034142505.1 Bacteroides thetaiotaomicron | reverse complement strand
TAATGGATGATTATCTGCATTCACTGTAACATATGTTTGACAAACCTACAGAATCCTGTCACAGTTTTTTGGAATTTTCTATATCCCTAATCATTTCCACCCTCTTCTGATGCTTGCCTCCCAAAAATGTTTCACTCAAATATGCTATCACCAGTTCATACGCAAGTTCGATTCCCAGTGTCCTGGCGCCCAGAGTTATAATATTGGCATTGTTGTGGGCCTTAGCCATCCTGGCGGAATAGACATCGGAAACCAACGCAGCCCGTATTCCATGAATCTTGTTGGCCGCAATACTCATACCGATTCCGGTTCCGCATACTAGTATTCCACATTCATATTGAGCAGCTAAAATCCCAGTCGCCAAGTTTCCGGCTGCCTTCGGATAATCGACTTCATCGGAGGTGTAACATCCCTGATCTGCAATCTCATATCCTTCAGCCAGCAGCCGTTCTTTTAACTGTTCTTTCATATCAAAGCCACCATGATCGCAGCCTATTCCGATCTTCATTTTATCCTATCCCCTCTCATGAACGAATTCCCGGTTCACAGATGGATTCCCCTTTCACAATTTCACAGGGGATCAGAGTGATCCGGGTCGATTCCATTTCATTACCTTCTATCATATCAATCAGACGTTTGGCAGCCATACGGCCAATCTCGCGCCGGGGTGTTGCCACGGTTGTGATCTTTGGTGAGGAAAACATTACATAAGGAATGCCGTCACAGCCAACAATTGACAAATCCCTGGGGACCGTCATTCCTAGTTCTTCTGCCGCCAGCAAAATCCCCAGTGCAACCATATCATTAATTCCATAAACTGCCGTTAAATCCGGATGTTTTTTGAGAAGCTTGAGTGCCTCCTGTTTGCCTTCTTCAATGGACAAAGCGGAATAGGCAATGCAGCTCTCATCCAGAATACCATTAGCCTTCATCACACGCCGAAATATTCCAAGACGGGATTTATTCATCCAAGACCCCTTTGGGCCGCCCACAGCCCCCACTCTCCGATGTCCAAGCCCAACCAGATCAGATAATATCGTATATACCTGCTCCTCATCCGTAAATGTCACAATCGGCACCTCCGGCACTTCCATGCATCTGGTCAATGAAATCATCTTGGTACCATGATCAACAATCTCTTTTACAAATTCAGCAAATTGATCATCCACATGAATAGACAAGGAGAATAAAATCCCATCCACATTATGAGCCTGCAAGGTCCGAAAACAATCCATGGCATTCTCCATGCGCATTCCTGCATCGCAAATAAACAACTGATATGACAACGCCCGCGCTGTTTCCTCAGCAGCAGAAACGATATCAGAAAAGTACGTATTGCTTAAGTTTCCAACAACAAGGCCCAGAGTCCGGCTCCTTCTCGTCTTTAAGGTCTGCGCAGACACACTGGGAATATAATTCAATTTTCTGGCGGCCTCCAGCACCTTTTTTGTCGTTTTGGCCGATATGCAGTCCTTTCCATTCAAAGCCATGGAAACGGTTGCGATGGAGACATTCGCCTCAATTGCAATATCCCGGATTGTTACCATATTTTATACCACCTTGTACCAAATCCATTCTCCGGATTTTATTTTTTACTGCCCTGCTGCATGTCTGTGTTTGTATAAATATTATATCATTTATGGAAGATTTTGTCAGGCAGTTTGGGCATGGGAAATAAATGTCTATCCAGAAGAGTTCGAAACCAGGACATCATAATACCCGTAACAAGAGCAGAAAATACAGTTCCTATTCCGAGGACTCCTCCCATAAAAAAACCAACAGCTGCAAACAAAATATCATTGCCAGTTTTCAGGACCCGAAACTGGATTCCTGTCAGATCACAAACTTTATAAAGCAGAGCTAAGGAGCATCCCATACCAAAATCAATCCATACAGAAAGCATCATTCCTATCGACATTATTACCTGGCCTGCTGCCATAATCACTACCCGCCAGCCATAAGACAGAGCTTCAAAATCCATGTTTCCAAATACTCGTTCATAGAATCCAATAAAAAAGCTCAAAGTCAGAGCACTGAAGACTGTACCGAAACCAAAATACTGTCTTGCAAACAAAAATGCAATTAAAAATACAGTCCAACTATATATTCCTGCAGCCATGGAGTATGATATTCCACAGAAAACGCTTATCCCATCATATAAAAGAGTCTGGGGATCTGATCCCAAACGGCATTTTAGAAATAACACAATACCTGCTGAGATCAGCAGCATGGAGCAAAACAAGCCAAGTCCTTTTACAGCAAAGATTCCGAAAAGTGTTTGGGGCGGCTGCACCAGCCTGCATTTTGGTCCTTCATTTCCACTTATCATCTCCTTCATGTTTCTTTTCACCTCTCACTCTCACTGATACTGGCAGGTGCAACTACACCTGCCAGTATTAACGCTATCTGGTTCCTGCAATTCTGGAATACGACTTTCCGCTGGCTGCTGGCCCTGTCGCATTCTTTACTGTCAATGTAAGCACAATCAAACTGGCTACATAAGGTATCATTTGCACAAACTGAGGCGGTATCGGTGACTGTGGCAGAATCTGGAGATACAGCTGCACTGCATCAAAGAAACCAAAACACATAGCCGCCGCAAATCCACCCACAGGTGTCCATTTTCCCATGATAACGGCACCCACTGCCAAATATCCCCGACCGGCTACCATGCCTTCCTGAAACAGATTCATGGAGCCAACAGAGAGAAAAGCTCCTCCAAGACCGCCAATCACGCCGCTGATAATAACTGCTATAAACCGCAGCATATTTACATTTACGCCTGCTGTCTCCGCAGCCTTTGGATTTTCACCACAGGCAATAATGCGAAGTCCCATAGGTGTCTTATAAAGCAAATAATGTATGCCAAGTAAAAGCAATACTGCGATATAGACGATTGGGGATAAATCTGCTAAATATCCTCCAATCACTGGAATGCCTCGCAAAAACTCCGTAGTAGAGATATTGTTAACTGTTGCAGACAATCCCATTTGATTAAAAACAGCCTGGAGTCCTACGGAGCACAGTCCGGTAGCAAGAAGTACCAGAGACTGGGAACTGACTCCCTGACCACCTCCGCATATAATAGTCACAAAACCATGAATCGCAGAGATAAGTCCTCCAACAATCATAGCAAATAGAACACCGATCCAGGGATCGCCTGTCAAATAGGAACCAACAACAGCTACAAAAGCACCCATGGACATAATTCCTTCCAATCCAATATTTAGAATACCAGATTTTTCAGAAAGACAGGCTCCAGCCGTTGTAATTGCAATAGGAATCCCCATACGTATGGTCGCTAACACGAGATATCTAACAACTTCCATGTAATGCCTCCCCCTTTCGCATACGGTCTTTGGCCTTGACTAACAGCCAGTGGATTAAATTTTCCGAACAGATAAAAATGATAATTAACCCTTGCACGATGGATACAAACTGTGCGGATACTCCCACTGAGACCTGCATCATAGATGCCCCATTCTTCATGGCTGCAAACAGAAAGGCTGTTATCAGAATTGCATATGGATCATTGTGGGCAAGCATAGCCACTGCAATTCCCATGGGCATATAGCCTGGATTATAGGTTTCAAACATACGGAAGGTAGAACCGCATGTTTCGAGTGCCCCGCCAAGACCGGCAAGTCCACCGCTGATGAGCAGTGCCAGAAACATATTAAACTTGACATTAATACCGGCAGAACCGGCCGCATCTGGATTCATACCTACCGCCTGCATCTCATATCCGCGCTTTGTTTTACTAATAAATACAGCACAGCCAATTACCGCCAGCACAGCCAGAAGGATTCCCCCGTTAATCTTGTATGCGCCTCCCAAAATATTGGGAATCATAGCCGATGGCAGTATCTTTGCCGTAGCTCCCATGAACCGATCGGATGTAGTAGGGATGTACATCAGATAGACTACCAAAAACTTTGCCACATAATTTAGCATGATGCAGCTGAATACCACGTTGACATTTCTCCGCATTTTAAGAAAGGCAGGAAGTACAGACCACAAAACACCCGCCATTGTCCCTCCTATTAAAGCAAGCGGCAGATGAATTACTTTTGGCAATGCAAAATTTGCCCCAATCAAAGCCGATACAAAAGCTCCGCATACAATTTGTCCATCTACACCAATGTTAAACACTGATCCCTTTTTAGCCAGTGCAATGGCAAGTCCCGCAAGAATAATCGGTATCATGCGGTTGATTGTTCCGGTCAGAGCTGAAATGCTTCCGAAGGCCCCCTGAAACAGTGCAGTATAGGTATTTACGGGATTAATACCAAGGGCCGCCACAATAATACCGCCGGTAAGGATGGATAATGTCAGAGCAATTACTGATACATAGAGGTTCATCAGGTTCTTTTGCAGTTTACTTGTTTTCTCCATGTTCTGCCCCCTCTCCGATTCCAAGCATATACATTCCCAGTTCCTCTTTTGTTGCTCCCCGGTTCTCAAGGACCTTGACGATCTTTCCTTTAAATATAACTGCAATCCGGTCGCTAAGTTGTAAGATCTCATCTAGTTCCAAGGAAAGCAGCAAGATTCCTTTCCCATTATTTCTTGCATCCACCAGCTTCTGGTGGACGAATTCTATGGCACCCAAGTCAAGGCCGCGGGTAGGCTGAACTGCCATAATCAATTCAGGATCCGCATCCATCTCTCTGGCCAAAATAATTTTCTGTTGATTTCCTCCTGAGAGAGTGGACGCAGGCGCATCCAATGAACCACAGCGAATATCAAATTCTTCCGTAAGACGTTCGGCATTCTTCCGCAATTTTTCAAAATTGATAAAAATACCATGCTTTAAATATTTTTTTTCATCCTGATATCCCAGCATTAAGTTCTGTTGAACCGTATACGGAAGCACGAGACCGTCCTTATGGCGATCTTCATAAATGACGCCCATCCCCATTTTTTTGATAGACTTTACGGATTTTCCGACGATGTTATGGCCTAAAAACTCCATTTTTCCGTTCTCTGGTATCATTTTCCCACAGATAGCATTTACCAGTTCCTCCTGGCCATTCCCATCTACACCTGCCACACCTATGATCTCTCCCCGCCGGACAGACAAATTTAACGAGTCCAGCCGGGTCACACCATGCTCCTTGCAGACCAAGTTCTCTATCTCTAATAGCACGCTGTTATCCTTTACCGCTATTCTCTCCCCTCCACCCAGGGAGATTTCATGTCCGACCATTCGGACTGCTAAATCTTTCTCATTTGTCTCCGAGACATCAACGGTTCCCCTGATCTGTCCTCTTCTCATGACTGAAATTCGGTCACTGACCTTCATCACTTCCGCCAGCTTATGACTGATAAAAATAATTGTCTTCCCCTGTCCTTTTAAGCGTTCCATGATCTGGCAGAATTCTTCTATTTCTTGTGGCGTAAGGACTGCTGTTGGCTCATCAAAAATCAAAATTTCAGCTTTGCGGTAAAGTACTTTTAAGATTTCCACTCTCTGCTGCATTGGTACGGAAATCTCTGACACTTTCGCCTCCGGTTCAATATTCATTCCATATTGTTCAGAAAGCATTTTAACCTGCTCTACCGCTATTCTGTAATCAATCTTTACTTTTGTTCCTGTCTCCATCCCTAATATAATATTCTGTGTGACTGTTAATTTTGGAATCAGCATGAAATGCTGGTGCACCATGCCGATTCCCAGTGCGATCGAATCGCTGGGGGAGGAGATTTTTGTCTCCTTGCCCCTCAGTTTGATGACTCCCTGCTCCGGCTGATACAGACCGTATAAAATATTCATTAAAGTCGATTTTCCGGCACCGTTCTCACCGGCAATGGAATGTATCTCTCCTTCTCTGACTGATAAACATATGTCGTCATTGGCAATTACATTGGGAAACACTTTTGTGATATGTTCCAGTTCTACAATATTATTACCGTTCAAAACAGGCCCTCCTTCGTATCCTGCCTCCAGTGTTTAAGTACTGTCAGCTTCCTATGACACCGGATAGGCAAATGCCGCCAGCTCATCCGCCGTCTTTGGCACCACTATCTTGCCATCAATGATTTCCTGGGTCAGTTCCTCAATTTTTTCCCTCGTATTGTCCGGAATAATTCCCGCAATTTTCTCATCCGGATTGTAGAGAATGCCGACCCCCTCCTCTTTCAATCCAAGGTCCAGAGATTTTCCCAGATAGTTTTTGTCATTCATCATATCTTCAATAATCATGTAACATACATTATCAATTTTTTTCACCTGAGATGCCACAATCTTATCTGGCATCAGATGGAATTGACCATCGGCTGCTCCCAGTGTATATTTTTCTTCTCCTGCCTCGGAAGATGCCTGAAATACTCCAAGATTGCTGGCTCCAGCCGCCGGAACAAGCCAATCGTTATTCTGATCATAAAGCATGGTGGCCAGTTCTTTTGCCTTATTTACATCATTAAAGTTACCTACATAAGCCACAGAAGCCTCCACATCAGGATTGGCATATTTTGCTCCACAGGAATACCCAACCTCGAAACGATCCATAGAACCTCCAGGCTGGCCACCGATAAATGCCACTTTATTGGTCTTCGTCATGGCAGAAGCAATCGCGCCTGCCAGAAATGCGGCCTCTTGTTCCCGATAACCGACAGAGATAACATTAGGAATTAATTCCATTGACATATCGGCACTGACAAAGACTTTATCTGGAAATTCTTCTGACAATTGGCGGATCGTGTCTGCATAAGCTCCACTTGTCATGATAAACATATCAATATCGCTCTGTGCCATGCTTCGAAGAGTATCAACCGCATTGGCAGTCTGGCAGTTTTCTATTTTATCCAGCTTGATTCCCAGTTCCTGCTCTGCTCTTTGACAGCCGGCAAGTGCTACATCGATAAACGCCTGAGTACCGAAGGTTCCCACTGCAACGATTGCAACCCTGAATTTTTTTTCTTCTTTCTTACCCGCCTCCCCTGCCACTGGCGCAACAGCAGCAGTTGTCGTATCTGTACTGGTTCCCGTATCCTTTTGTCCACTGGCACAACCTGTCACAGACAATACCGTCATCAAGCCCGCCAATATAATTGATAAAATTTTTTTTCCTCTCATAATTTTCTCCTTTTCTTATCGTCTGTTATAGGACCGTATTGCTTGAATAAACAAATCTACAAATGCCTCCCGATCAATGGATTCTACAAGATAAACGTTCTTTTCTTCCTCTGACTTTCCATAATAATCCTCGATATCAAAAAAAGTATATCCTGTTAACAGTTCCCCTCTGCATTCCACATCTGCGTAATATTTTTTCTCAGTAAATATCTCCGGCGCAATGATATATGCTACGGTTGCCGGATCGTGAAGTCTTGCAGCACCTTTAAATCTCCGTTTACCTGCTTCCAGTTCCTGATTTTTCACGGAATCCTTACCCATAGAATTACATCCATATCCGGATAGAATCCCCGTTACCATCTTGGCTACAGGATTATCAATATGGGCAATGGCCTCCACTTCCCCAGCCGACAGATATGCTTCTCTGGTGGTATCCAACGGAACAGCGTAAAATGGCACCCCACTTACAATCACCTTCCGGTACGCCTCCGGGTCTACCAGCACGTTGAATGTAGACAGTGGAGTGGGATTCCCTGTTCTCACAGAAGCTCCCATGAACACAATCTTATCAATCCGCGATTTTACCTCAGGATACCGTTCTAACAAAATAGCGATATTGGTCAGCGGCCCCAAAGCCAGAATCGCCATGTTTTCTTCTGAGGAAAGCAGCAGATCACGCATCAGTTCCCATGCTGGTTTGTCAACCAGAGCATCTTTTACATCCGTTTCAAATCGATATCCACGAAGTCCGTCCTTGCCATGCACATAGTCAGCAACCAAAAGATCCCTCTCCAGTGGCTTGTCGGCCCCGGCAGCCACTGGCACATCACCATGGTCCAGCAAATTCAAGACATTTAAGGTGTTGGCTAATGTGTACTTCAGTTCTACATTTCCAGCTACGGCCGTCACTCCACGGATATCCAGTTTATCCGATGCACAGGCAAGAACCAGGGCCATGGCATCATCGATTCCGGTATCACAGTCAATCAATGTTGGAATTCTCTTCATATTGCTCCTCCTTCATTTTCCACGTTTTCAGTTTGCTCCAAAAGCTTTTGACAGTCCAGATAATCTCCGGTCAATCCTTTTTCCCGCTTAAATACACCAAACATTCCACTGACCAAAATATCCACTCCGTATTTCATACAGGTGCGGATTCCATCATCATCAATTCCGCCATCAACTTCGATTTGAAATACGTATCCTTTCTCCTTTCTTATTTCACTTAATTCCTTTATCTTTCTTACCGTTTCCGGCAAAAAATTCTGTCCTGAAAAACCCGGTTCCACACCCATAACCAACACGTAAGATACATACGGAAGTACCTCATGTAAAAACTGTACCGGCTGGGAAGGATTTAATGCAATACCGCCTTTCATGCCACCCTCCTCAATCTGTTTTAACAGTCTGACGGCATAATGGGTTGCATCCAAATGGAAACTGATATATTCCACCCCAGCCGCCTTAAGTGGTTCGATGTAATCCTGAGGATTGCTGACCATGAGATGTACATCAAGCAGATAAGGATAGTAGTCGCGAATCTGCCGGATTGTCTCTAAATCAAAACAGAGATTCGGTACATAATGCCCATCCATCACATCTAAATGAAGCATTGGTGTTTTTAAGCCTGTTAATATGGCAAGTTCCTCTCTTAAATTCAAGCGATCCGCACAGGCTAGCGTAGGAGCCAGAATTGGTGTCCTGGGCTTTTTGTTATCTCTCATGTCCGCCCTCCAGCTGGGAATGTGGCAATCCACACATTTCCATAGCCTGATTTACTATGTTTTCTATGGAAAGACCGTAAGCATTCATCAGCTCCTCTAAATCTCCGGACTGTCCGAAATGATCCAGAATTCCGATGCGCCGTACCTGGCAGCAGGACCTGCTTGCCGGATAGGAACCGGTAATATCACATTCGCAAACTGCCTCGCAAACTGCGGAGCCAATTCCCCCAATGACAGAATGTTCCTCGACAGTCAGAATGCGTCCGCACACTCTCGCATAGCTGCATATGGTTTCCTGATCAAAGGGTTTTATGGTATGAACATTTAATACTGCCGCTTCAATCCCATGTGTTTTTAATATCTCCGCTGCCCTCAGCGCTTTTTCCACCATCACACCGGTTGCTGCAATACAGAGATTGCGGCCGTCTCTCATGACGGCGATCTTTCCAATCTTCGTATGCGAATAGGCTGGGGTGATGTCCGGCACCGGATGTCTGGTGAGACGAATATAAGCTGGTCCTTCCAGATCTTTCATTTGAATCATGAAATCCAGAGCCTGATTGTAATCACAAGGACTTAGTACTGTCATACCAGGAAGAATCCGCATCAGCGCAATATCCTCGATCGACTCGTGGCTTCCCCCGTCCGCATTGGGTGACAGACCTGCATGAGTAGCCACAATCTTCACTGGAGCTTTGGAATAACAGACTGCATTTCGAATCTGTTCATAAGCCCGTCCTGTGACGAATAGCGCAAAGCTGGATACATAAGGTATAAAACCACTGATGGCCATTCCGGCAGCTGTTCCCATCAGATTCTGCTCCGCAATTCCCACGTCAAAGAAACGTTTTGGATAGACAGCAGCAAATTTTGCTGAGGATGTGGCCTTTGCCAAATCTGCATCCAGCACGACAACCCGTTCATCGTTTGCAATTGCAAGCAAGGCATCCCCATACGCTTCTCTCATTGCCTTTGGCATCTCACATTCCTCCTTTTAATTCCAACATGGCTTTTTCATAGCTTTCATCGGAAATAACGCTGCCATGCCACTCTACCCTGTTTTCCATAAATGTGATGCCTTTCCCTTTCACGGTATGTAAAATAACACATCTTGGTTTTTCCGGCACTATTTCACCATACAGCGCATCCTCTAAGCTTCCAAAGTCATGTCCCTCGGCACAGCATACAGAGAATCCAAATGCTTCCAGTTTTTTTCCAATATCTCCTAATGTCATCACATCCTCGGTACTGCCATCGATCTGAAGACCATTGCGATCAATGATCCAGGTTAAATTGTCAAGTTTATAGTGGGCCGCCAGCATGGCTGATTCCCACACAATTCCTTCCTGCATTTCCCCATCTCCGAGGATTGCATAAACATGATATAATTTATTCCCTGTTTTTCCGGCCAAAGCGATTCCACCAGCCATGGAAATTCCAAGCCCTAAAGAACCACTGGAGACATCTACTCCCGGAACTTTGTTCTTATCTGGGTGTCCTTGCAACATTCCTCCTAATTTCCTTAAACGTTTAAACTCGTTAGTAGAAAAAAAACCATGTTCAGCTAGCACAGCGTATAACGCAGGAGCCGCATGGCCTTTGCTTAATATTACCCGGTCTCTTTCCTTCCAGTCAGGTGTTTTGGGATTAACGGAAATATGGTTATAAAGGCTGACCAAAACTTCAGTTATAGAAAGTGAACCACCGGGATGCCCGGAGCCAGCCATGTGAAGCATTTCCACAATATCTTCCCTGACTTTCCGTGCTTCCTCTTCTAGAAACGCATAAGATTCCACCACACCATCTCCTTTGTGTAATTTTATTATTTTGTATGGTTATATTATAATTTACTTATACGTTTAAATCAATATATTAAAATTTTTTCGTGAATTGTGACGTCAATATTGACGGTTGATCTTGGATTATTCGATATATTATTGTTTATATTCTACAATTCTGTTGCTACAATGGTTTTTCTTGTTAAATAATCAGAAAATCATTTACTACTTTGTTAAATTCATCAGGCTTTTTAGCAGCAATAAAATCCAAAAAAGAGCTATTGCAAAAGCCCTTCCAATATCTCAATATCGTGTTTGTCAACCTCTCTCCATTCATAACCGGTGTGAAACACCTTCTGGCCTTTGGCGGAGATACATGGAATGGTTCTTCCCTCAAACAGGCTGCTTCCAAAATAGTCCGGCTCAAACTCATAAAAGCCGCCTTCTAGATCCGCCTGTTTCGCCCTTCCATCTTCCTCTATCATAAACGGGTGGATGTCCAGATACCCCCATTTTTCACTATACAATTCCATCCTAACAGGCGCCCAGTCCGTCTCCATCTCATACCCTTGAGCGGCCAGTATCTTTAACAGTTTCTCCGTATACTGCGCATCAAAATCAATATCGATATCTCTGTGCGTTCTCGTCTGTCTCCCCGCCAGCACGTCAATTCCCCACCCACCGTCAATCCAGTAGGTGATCCTGGATTCCTCCAACAGGTTTACAATTATCATGAGATCTTCTTTCGTTGTCGTTTCTTTTTTAGCCATTCTCATTCTCCCTTTTACAATATTTTTCAATCTGGCACTGCTCCACAACCTGCCGGCCAAGTAGTGTGATTGCCTGTTTCGGGCAGCGGTTGACACAGCGGTAGCACATAGTGCAGCGGTCAGACGAGACTGCGATGCCATTCTCCATGGAAATGTTATTCATCGGGCAGAGGGTGACGCAGGTCTGACAGCCGATACAGGATTGAGGATCGATGCGCAGTTGATCGGTATAGCGTTTGGTCTTGTTGTAAAAATACAGGCGCTGGCCAAATAGACCCGCCAGGTGACAGAGAACACCGATGCCCTCCTGGGGCGGTTTTCCCTGCTGATAATCTCTGGCCGCCTGCCTGATCTTGCCGGTGGCGGCAGCTACCAGTTTTCGGTTCACATCCAAAGGTCGTTTCAGCGCCTTTTCATCGGCGATGGAATCCGGCATTTTTACGTGAAGACCGCCGACGGTTTCTGCACCATACCGGCTCAGCAAGCGTGCCAGGATGCCGGCTCCGTCACCGCTGAACAGGCCCATGGTGGCTATGACGAACACTTTTTTCCCTTTCCAAAGTTCCTTGTGATCTTCGATATAATCATTCAGAATTTTAGGGATATTGCTGTATTGAACGGGATAAGCAAACACAAGCTCTGTCTGCCGCCTGATCTGCTCCGGCACCGGCTCGTCCTCAATGGAATATGCCTTCGCCCCTGCCTCATACTCTCCCAGAAATGTCTCTATGCAATACTTTGAATTGCCACTGCCGCTAAAATAGATTCCAACCAACCTTTAGCCCAATCCTTTCACATTTATCTAAACAGCCACCAGGTTTTCTCCGGTGAGCAAGTCATGCCCAGGCGTTCCTGAAGCCTTGCGGAGGCCGTATTGCCATCAAATACCTGGCAAAACGGGGTTCTTCCCTGGCCCAGCACGTGACGAATCAGAAATGCTTCCAGGATTTTTCCATAACCTTTCTTCCGGTACTGGGGAAGAACCTCCAAAAGTCCCATACTTCCCTCAAAGTGCTGTCCAATGAACCCAGCCAGCGCCCCGTCCTCAAAGATCCCCCAAAGCTGCTTTCTCCTGATCAGTTCCTTGATATATTCCGGGTCGTCCATAGCGTCATAATGCCGATTGACAATCTCCCAGTACTCTTCCCCCAGCAGTTTCACTTCCCCCAGCTGTTTTGGATCAATTCCCGCACGGGAAATCTCCGTATCCCCAAATGTCCCGCCAAGATAAACATACTGATGGCAGGGATGATATTCCGGGAAATGATGGCGCTTTTGAAGAGCCACCGCTGTCTCCTCCTGGTGAACGGCAAATAACGTTACCGGATACTTCTCCAAGATCGACAGGCACTTCTCGCTGTCATCCATGGATGCAAAATAAATCTCACTCAGCGTCTCATAAAGAATCACACCGTCGTCCCCATCATAAATCACTTCGCCCGAACCTCTAAGCAGAGGGTCCAGCATATCCGCATGGGAGACAGCATCTTTTTGTAAATATTCAAACATGTCATTGGCCTCCGGCTGTCTTCCACAGTAACATCCCGTCCTCAAACACCGCCTCTGCCCTCCCTGTATCCTTCAACCACGCCAGATACGACCGGACCGTGCTTCCCACCAGGACATACTGCTCAAAATTCATCTTCAATCCGTAATCCCGGAACAACCGCTGTAAGATCAGCTCAAAACAAACCGGCTCCCGGCAGACTGCCACGATTTTTTCCGCGATTTCATGCACCTTATCGATATTCATCTGGGCAAGCGGCGCAATGCACGCTGTCGCCTCAGCGTGTGACGGCACAAACAAAGCCGCCTTCATCTCTTTCACCTTTTCTAAGGTCTCCAGGTACGCCGCCACATCGTAGATAAATCCAATCCCGTATTTCTCCAGCGTCTCCTTACTTGACAGGCAGTCTGCCAGATACACCACATCATCCGCCGTTCGGAATCCCACCATATCAAAGAAATGCCCCGGAAGTGGAATCGCTTCCATTCCCTCCGGCAGATGTTCCGCCGTCAGCCGCTCCACCCGGCTTTCCTGGGCCAGCAGAAATTTATGTCTCAAACCCTTCGGCGGAAACCCGCCATACAGAAATGCCGGCTCCAGGATCGGTGAATTGGTAAAATCACATTCGATCCCCGGCGCATAAATCTTACAGCCAGTCTGTTCCTGCAGATACCGGTTTCCACCGATATGATCTGCATTGGAATGTGTATTGTAAATGGCCGTCAAATGCCAGTTGTTCTTCTCCAGTATCTGCCGTATCTTCCGCCCCGCATCCTTATCGCTGCCGCTGTCAATGAGGCAGACATCCGTTTCATTCAACTTGACAAGCCCAATTTTTGCCGGACTTTGAATATAATAGCTGTTATCAGCCGCCTGATGACATTCATACATGATGAGCCTCCTGCTTTTTAAATGTCACCAAAAGACCTCTTTCTACTTCATTCTGTCCGCCAAGATACGTATATGCCGCCAACTCCCAGCCAGCCTCTGCGTACTGATTTAACGTTTGGTCCAGGGCTGCCAATTCCTCCTCAGTTACCGTGGATTGAAACATACGGTATGGCAGCGGGATCAGTTTTGTTATATAGCGTTCCATTTAAATTCCACCTCCTATTCTCTGTCACTGAATCTTCTTAATCCCCGGAAAATACCGGAACATCACCTTTGCCAGAATCTCTTCCTCCGGCACATAAGGATCGCTCCATCGCCGGGCGTCAGCGGAGTGGTTGCGGTTATCTCCCAGCATCAGATAACAGCCTTCCGGTACCTCAAAGTGGTAATCGTCGGAGTCCATAGCTTCCGGTAAATATGGTTCCTCCAACGGCGTTTCCGACCCGTTGATATAGACATGGCTGCCTTTGATATCCACCGTCTCCCCTGGCAGTCCGATGATCCGCTTCACCAGCCTTGTCTTATCCTTCCCCGGCTCGGACTTGTGGTCGAAAATGACGATGTCGCCGCGCTTTGGATCACTGCCAAAACGGTAAGACAACCGGGAGCCCACAATGCGGTCCCCAGTCATGATCGTCTGCTCCATGGAGCCGCTTGGCACCACGCTGTTGGCGATGATGCAGGAATTCAAAAACAGGGCGATGGCCGCCGCCGTCACAAAAATCTTAATCCATTCAATCAGTTCCCGTTTCCAGTTGATCGGCTCTTTCTCCCCAGCCTTTTCCCCGGAATATTTTGTGTTTTTCTTGTTGTCACTCATCGTTTTTCCTTCTTTCACTCAAAATAAAACAGCTCTTCAAACTTTTTATCCAGCGCAATGCAAAGAATCAGCGCCAGCTTCGCCGTCGGATTAAACTGTCCGGTCTCTATGGAACTGATGGTATTCCTCGATACCCCCACCAATTCAGACAACTGGGTCTGGGACAGCTTTTTTTCGGCTCTTGCCTCTTTCAGATGATTCTTCAGTATCAGTTGATCTTCCATGACACCACCCAATCTTAAACATTCATAAAATAACTGGCGCAGAACAAACAGGAAGCAAGAATCCCAACTGTCGTCGGGAAAAGATAAAACTTTTGTCCGCTTGCCCGGTACATCCCCAGCGCTTCCAGCCCCAGATACGCAAAAAACAGAGCCAGTATCTGATAATTGCTCTGTCCGTGGTACAAATTAAAGAGGGCAAGGACGGCGAACATGACACACAGCGCGGCCGTGCCATATCGGCGGCCCATGCTGTCAGTATATTCTTTCCCTTCGTCCCTGCCTTCTTTTCTGCTTTTTTCCAATATTTCATCCTTGTTCATCAGAATACCTCCTTGCCCAAATCGATCGCCGATTTTTCGTTGCCAAGTTTTGTTGGTATTCTCATTATATGACTGACAAGTATACTTGTCAATACTTATTCGGTCATTATGCCTTTTCGTCCAATATTTTCTCGAATTTTTTGTCGGAAAGGATCTCATGGGTCACCAGCTCCCCGTCATAAAAAAGACTGAAGGTAGTAAATGGCGACGGCGCTTCCTGGGCCTGTCTGGCCGACTCGATGTGGACAATTTTCATCTCCACGCCTTTGTTCTTCGCGGTTTCCGCCAAAATCGGCACGTACTTGGCCGTAAACGGACACTGGTTCGTATAATATAACACAAACCCTTTCTCCGGTATGGAAATGCCTTCCTTCATCTGCGGTTTGAACCGCGGTTTCTCTGCATCCGCCTCAAAAGGAAGATACATCAATTCAAAGTACGCACCGGCCGTATCCGCCGTCTCAAATCCTTTATACTTCATAAACTTCGGGTCCGAGAGATATCCCATCTTCTTTTTTGCCGACAGGATCACAAGCCCCTTCTTCCCTTTTTCTTTGGAGTCGCGGATACACTCCTCCAAAAGCAGGTTGGAATACCCCTGTCCCTTAAACTGCCCTGCCACCCACAGACAGTCAATATACATATACCCATCCGCCTCCACCGGCGCCCAGGCGTACTCCGCCGGGATATATTCAATAAAACATTTGCCGCGGACATCACATTTTACAAACATCAGGCCCTCGTCCAGCCGGTCTTTCAGCCAGGCTTTTTTTGACAGGACCTGACCGTCCTTATTGTTGGCGATGGCGCAGCAGATATGCTCCGTTTCCAGATTTTCCTTTGTCACTCTGACTAAATCCATACTCTTCTCCTCTGCGGTACTCATTACCGCGTTCCTGTTTTAATAAATGATATCAGTTCTTCCACATCGTCAAACTCATCATAGTCGCCGGTAATTCCCTCCCGGTGGTAAACGACACCGTTTTTCTCATTTCTCTCCAAGCAGTCCATCAACGCTTCCTCGCCGTACCTCTGTACAAACAGGGAAAAACCATAAGCCTTGATCTTCCCCAGCAGCCCCTTCCGGCAGAAAGAGCCGCACGCATGGCAGGCTTTGATCCCCTTTTCCATGGAGCATCTGCGGTTCTCGCACCAGCTGATGCCGGAGCATTCCCCGGAGTCACAGCCGTTGCAGGCCATATTCCCACAAAGGCAGCAGGCCAGTCCACATCTTGCAATTCCCAATTCCCGTCTCATACCATTTCCTCCTTTGTCAAAAACGTTCCAAATGGTCAGCCAAACAAAAAGAAATACCCAAGCACAACAACGCCAAGGATAATCCGGTACCAGCCAAACACCTTGAAGTCATGCTTTTTAATATATTCCATCAGGAATTTAATCACCACCACGGACACCAGATAAGCCACCAGCATCCCGGTAAATAAGATCACCAGTTCCCCCGACGTGAAGGAGAAGCCGAATTTCAACAGTTTCAGCAGACTTCCGCCAAACATAGCCGGAATCGCCAGGAAAAAGGTAAACTCCGCCGCCGTCGTTCTGGAAATACCGATCAGTAAAGCTCCCACAATGGTAGAACCGGACCGTGAAGTCCCCGGAAATACGGCTGCGATCATCTGAAACATGCCAATCCACAACGCCGCCTTGTAGGTAATCTGGGAAATGGAGGTCACCGCCGGTGTCCGGCCTTTATTATAATTTTCAATCACAATAAAGAAGATTCCGAACAGGATCAGCATGACAGCCACCGTCAGATAATTGTAAAACAGAGCGGTAAAGATATCGTCAAACAAAATCCCCACAACACCGGCCGGAACCGAAGCTGCCAGTATTTTAAACCACATGGAAAATTTCTCTTGATCCGCTTTGAAACCACCCCGAAACGTAAATGGAATCAGCCGCTCCCAGTAAATCACAACTACCGCCAGAATCGATCCCAGCTGGATAAACACCAAAAACAGATTCATAAATTCCGGAGTCACATCCAGCTTCAAAAATTCATCCACCAGAATCATATGGCCGGTGCTGCTGATGGGCAGCCATTCCGTAATTCCCTGTACAATTCCCAAAAATACAACCTTTAAAATCTCAACAATATTCATCTCCGCCTCCAGCTTTTTTCGTTTCTATCTCTCTATGTTCCTGCAAAACCGTTAATCCACGTAATCACATAGCCTCTGTAACATATATAAACGAACGAGGCGCAAATATTACTTCATTTAAATTAGTCGCAGTCAAATATGGTCTTTTGCTCTATAAATCCGCCATACTCTTCTTTCCACCTGGCATGAACCACGGAAGCATCAAACCGGTCCAGCGCTTCCCGGTCCATATCGATACAGATCATGAGATCATACCGGTTTGGCCTGTCAATCACAGATGTATGAAATGTCACATCATGGACACCAGGTATGTCAAGCGCCTCCTGAAACAGTTTAAAAATCCCCTGATAAACATGGGGCTCAGCCTTTTCTTTTGAATTCCATTTAACAATAATGTGATGTCTCATGTACTCGCCTCCATCGGATGCCGTTGTCCCGGCCCCTGGCCCGGGCCATTGAGCTGCAGAAAACAATACTATGATTCTACCACACTTTTCTCCTGCTGGCTATTCCTGTCTTTATATTCCCCTCCCTCTGTCTCACATCATACCGGATCAAAGGCGACAACAGAATGTCATGTTTCAATTCTTCTGAAATGTTCCCATGGAATAACGCAGACCCGCCTCCCCCTGATTGGCCAGCCTGATTCCCGGCTGGTCCGTCAATGGATCGATGATGGCAAAGGCAGCCTGATAAGCGCCTTCCGGCAGACTCTCCGTCCCCGTGAGCACCGCCTCCATGGTCCAGCTTCCCGGCAGCCAGGATGAGATCTTCGGGTCATAGCGTTGTCGCCAGACTTCCGTTCCCGTCCCGTCCTCCAGAGTGATCTCCACCGGCCAGTCATAATAAAATGGCGCAACACCGGTATTTTCCCCCTGGATGGTCAGCTTCAGGCTCTGATTCGTGCCGGACTCTGAAACGGTGCAGGTCCTAAGTACAAAGCAGTAGCCCATATCTCTGGACAGCTGGTTCACCCGCTCCCCGGCAGCCTGGCTAAGCGCCTTCTGCGGACAGTGCGGTCCCAGAAAAGAGGTGTGGCTCCTCCTCATCAGATCATATACCTGGGAAAACTGGCTGCCAAAATAGGTCTCCATATCGACCCCGGAGGCAAATTCCCCTCCCGAGATTCCATCATTCCAAAACTCCGGCATTCCGGAGAGATTTTCTTTGGTCTGTTCCGAGATATAACCGTCCGCGATCCAGGACAGCCACTCCTCATGGCTTCTGCTCTTGCCAAAGGAATCATTATAAAGGCCAATCTGATACCGCGATCCGATGGCATAGGGCCGCCTGAGCATCAGCAGTTTCCCCGGAAATGCGGTCCGGTACTGCTCTACATACTGGTCCGTGATGATTTCTGACGGGAATGTCTTGATTCCAGCTTCGTGATTGACATGCCACTCTCCCCAGTGACCCAGACTTCCCAGCTGTATCACCGCTGCCTGCTCATCATTCCGGTAGTGGTCCCCCACCGCCTGAAGCATCCGTCCATGGGCTTCCCGAAACACGACATTGCCGTAGTTGGGAGAATATCCTTTTCCATATTCATTGTCATACCACTGCCCGTCCCTCCCGGTCTTCTCATAGAGCCACTCCGGGATATCCATATGGCTTTCCGAACCGGGGTAATCGCAGACCAGCCGGATCACGAATCTGGCCCCCTGTTCCCGCCAGTAAGTCATGTTCTTCTCCTTTTCCAGTTCCTCAAACCGGAACACGCCCTCCTCCGGCTCCAGCTCACTCCACGGAATCAGGACAAAGGCCATGGAAGCCGGATAATCCGTGCTGCTGTTGTCTGAGAACGGCGCCCAGCCCTTCAGCGGATTGACCAGGGGCTTTTCTGCCGCCGCGATTTCCAGAACCGTCTGGCTGACACCCGGCCCCTCTATTTTCATCCATATCATTTTTCCCATAAAACCCAATATCGCTGCAATAACAACCGCTGCTCCAATCTTCATACTATACCTCATAACTCCCCCGGTACTGCACCAGCGTGACATCGTTAACGCCATCGATATCCTTGATTATGGAGACGAGATTCAAGTTCTCATATTTCAAGAAAATCTCAACGGTCAGCTCCGTGCTGCTGTTTTTCAGTACTTTTGACTTCACTGAATTTTTGTAACCCTTTAACGCCCGGCGGACTGCCTCCTCGCATTCCAGGACGCTTTCGTAATTGACGATCATCATATACGTGTTGATATCCCCCTTCCACCGCCTCAGCAGGAGAAATACCACCGTCACAAACAGGAAACTGAACAGGGCGATATAGTAATAATGAGCTCCTGCCGCAATTCCCGTGGTGATTGCCCAGAACATAAACATCAAATCCAGCGGGTTTTTCACCGCCGTCCGGTAACGGACGATACTCAGCGCGCCGACCATACCTAAAGACAGCGTGATGTTGGAGCTGATAGTCACGATGATCACCGATACCAATATCGTCATCACCACCAGGGATAGGTTAAAGGAATGGTCATAGACCACGCCAATAAAGCATTTTCTATAAACCATAAAGATTCCAAGGCCAAGAACCAGGGCTACCAGCAGTGTCAATACCAGGGTTCCCGGGTCCACCTCCTGTGGGATGGATTTTAAAAATGATTTTTTAAATAAATCCGAAAATGTAGTTGCCTTGTCTGCATGTAACATCATCTGTCTTCTCCTTCTGATTGACTGATAGGATTCCTACCGGAATCCGCGAATCCGGTCCGCGCACAGACAGTATTTAGACGCGGATATCTGTGTGTAATTCCGTACATAGAACAATCTCCTGATTCGTTCCGGGAGATATCCCGTAAATTTTATCTCTAAAATCGTCTCATCCGGCCGCATCACTCCATAGGTGGGAATCCTGCTGTCGAAGATATCGTCCTCCGGGTAACCGGCTCTCACTTCCTTGTCGAAGGTGATTCTCACGGTCCCCGCGTCATAGACGTAGGGCTCCCGGTCATAATCCACAATCACCTCCGGCCGCAGAAGCCGTGTCCGGGCATCCAGGAAGAATTCTTTTGCCATAGGCTCGCTCCGCTTTAGGAGGAATTCCAATTCCCCCGCCAAGAGACTGTCATATTCCTTCCGCGATAACGGCACCGATTCCTTAAAGATATATGCCCCCTGTTTGTGCTTGCATTCCAGATGAATCACGCCTTCCTCACAGTTGTACACCCGTACCCGGTATTTCTTTCTGACATAGACACCGTCCAGTTTTTCCTTGTAGGCGCTGCGGTACATATCATCGAAATACAGGCTGCGGATCATGTAATCCCCGGATTCCCCCACGTGGTCATCCTGCCCCATCATGGCGGAGAGAATCTGGCGAAGCTCCAGGTACTGGGCTTTTTTGATGATATACTTTTGTTCATAGCGGTATCTCCCCATCCTCCGGCCCCCTCACCTCAAAATCCATTACTCCTGGGTAATAGACATCATTAACCTTAATCTTACTCATGGAGCGGACCACACGCCCGTCTTCCGAGGAGGCTTCCACTTTCCAGTAAAAAGTTCCCTCTCCCAGTTGTGTCTTTGGCACCTCCAGGCTTAAAACAGAAAGATCCGCCTGATCCACCACCGGGTTTGACATATCAGGATAACGGCTGACCCACACATGGTAGCGGATATCCTCCGCTGAAAAATCGTATGCCTCTTCCCAGGTAAGCGACACCGCGTCCTGGCTCTGCTCCACCTCAAACATGAAAAATGGCATCAGCCATTCCAGGCTTTCCTCAAAGATCCGGTAATTTTCTTCCAGTTCTTCTCCAAGACCGGCAATCACCTGGCTGCGTTCCTCCAAGGTATTGCCCAGATTTAAGATATCCGGCATCTGGCTCACGTATGGTTCGATCACTGCGTTGTACTCCGCCGCCTTCTCCTCGATCACTTCCCCATTCAGCCACTCGTGCATCTTCCTGGCCTTTTCGCGCAGTTCTTCCCGGTTTTTCTCATTTTTTAAGAAGCGCTGGTGCAGGATAACACCCCAGTAGTTGGAGATTCCTCTCTCCCAGTCGTCGTATTCCCCTGAGCCGCCTTCCAACTCCCGTTCCTGCCGGAACAGACTGGCATCGGAATCCCAGGGAATAAAATACCATCGTTTCCCGTTTAGGGGGCTGTATAGATAAAAGTTCTGAACCGTGGTGTCAATATTTCCCATCAGGATATTGAACAGCAGCCAGTTCTCATAATTTTCCCGGTCAAAATAAGTGTCGATAATCTCATTGATATCCCTGGAATTGTCATTCACGGCTTCTATTAATTCCAGCAGCCGCTCGTTATCTTCCCGGCCTTTGCAGCTGACCACCGTCTCCATCTGTTTCAAGTCAAACGCAGGATCGTCAAAATCCTTTAAGTATTCGTTGGGCTCAAAGTTGAAGGAGATCGCTTTGTAGAGATAACCGGACCGGTCCAGACCATGGTTGCTTAAATATTTCTTCGACGGAACCTCCGTCTGCGTATAAAATCCATAGTCGGTAAAGTCCTCCTCCCCCGCTGTCTCATCCTTCACAAACAGTCTGGCAAACTGGGTTCGGATGCTGGGCACCTCCGGCAGTTCTTTCACCAGATCAAAATACAGCTTATTCCGGAATCTGGTGGAATCAAATATGTGCTTGTTCAGTGCGATATTGGACTGTCCCCGCCAGAGTCCGGCATTGTCGTTTAAGGACAGTTTATAGGACTTCTGGGGCATCAGAGAGGAACTGTTGCCACGCAGGCGGATGGTGGCATTGCTCTTTGTCTCGCCGTATCCAAGCATCCCCTGCTTCGGTCCTTCGCTGTCGCCCACCTGGACCAGAGCCTCCGCATAAACATCCGTATCCACATGAACATCATCCACGAAACGGACGGCGTTCTTCACCTCGTCAAAGGTGTGGTTTGTCCCGGCTCCCTCATTTCCCATTCGGACGGTGACGTAAAAATAGACCAGACTGTCTGTGACGTCCTTTGAATAGACATTTTGATCCTCGCCTAACCCGGCGTCATCGATGTCCCCGCCCTCCTGAATCTCCACCGCCTCTTCCCCTTCGGCGATGCTCTCCTTAGGCGCTTCCGTCTCTTCCAAAAATGCGGCGCACCCGGATAAGAACATAGCCAGCAGGGCGGCAGTGATCCAAATTTTCTTCTTACTCGTTCTCATTCTTGCTCTCTTTCTTTTTGTTTCTTTCTCTCTTCCGTTTGTTCGGCCCCTGCGTTCTCTTTGAGGAGTGCCGCCTCCGGGTCCGTCTCCTTTTCCGTCTCTGTCTCCGCTTCCGTGCCTGCCGCTTTTTCAGCCGTTTCTCCTGTCTCTTTTTCCGCTTTTTCCGTTTCCGTTTTTCCGCATTCTTCCCCCAATCCCCTTCAAACGTCTTCATAAAGGTAGAAATTCTCTTAAAGATCCCGTTGCCTTCCTCAAAGAACAGCGGCTGTTCACAAAAGATGTGGTACTCCAGCTTCAGGATATAACGGTGGAGATAGACAAGCCCTCCCATGGACGTGATCACGGCCGCTCCCAAAAATCCCAATCCATAAACGTCTATGTCAAAATGCAGGGCGATCACAGAAAATGCCACGCTGAGCACCGCGAACCCGGCGGAAAACAGACAGGCCCCTTTTCTGTCATCAAAATACAGCATCAGAATAATCAAACTTTTCAACAGCATATAAAAGCAGTATCCAAAACATAAGTAACGAAAGACAATCAGCATCTCCCGGTCAAATCCCACCGCTCCCAGGAAGTTTCCGACAAAGCTGACGCAGAGTATCTCCACAAAAAACTGGATTTCAAACACATGGGCCAGCTCCCGAAACAAGGTTTTTTCCATCGCCGTCCGTTCCAGACGAATATTCGACAGCGCCCCTCCGTACTGAATGGTATCAAAATACCGCCGGTACGCCTTGTAAAAATTCACTTCCAGAGAAACCACAAAAATAATCAAAAACGGAATAATCGTTAAGCTGGCAAAAAAGCAGGGCACATCATACTTCATGCAGTAGATCATCCCCCGGATCACTTCCGTCCGGTACTCGGAAAACCAGAACACAAAGTTGTGTCCAAACAGCCCCACCGCCATAAAAAAGCCCACCGCGATCAGGATTTTGTACCGGTCCAGCGCCGGAAAAAAGATAAACAGGTCGATATCTCCCTTCGGATAAAAGCAGACCAGTTCCCGCATATACATTAACATCATAACGAAAAATCCAAGTACGGAAGCGGCATAGGCAGCTGTCAGCTCATTCATGCCCACCAGCGTAAACACCACGGAGGCCAGAATTGAGAGCAGACTGGCTGTCAGAAAGCCCAGGAGGACCCTTGTATATTTTTTGATGGCCGAGAGATAGGACATCTGCACCCACACAATCAGCATAATCCCAAACTGGAGCAGGTTTAACAGCTTGTGGAGCATGGGTATTTCCAGAAACAGCACATAGGGTACGGCAGTCAGCGCCCCGAATATCAGCAGGTAGAAGATAAAGCTGTAAAAGGACGGAAGAATGCACTCCATCCGCTCCTCATAGATGCAGTCGGAGATATAGCGGCTGGCAAACATCAGCACCGTATTGGACAGGATCAGGGAAAAGATCATGATATAGGTCGTCGTGATCAGAAATATTTCCTGGGTTCCATAGGTGCCGCCCGCCAGCTGCATGATTTTTCTCAGCGCAAACAGCAGCACCATACAGAGAATCATCGGGCCTTCCGTCACAATGGCCGAAATGATATAGGCGTTGACCGCCCCCAGATATCCCCGTTTTTTAGAAAACAGCTTCTTTAACTCAAAGCCCACTCCTGCCACTGTCATTCACCTCCAGGTACAACTTCTCATATGCAGCCAGAAAATCTTCCTCCCGGTAGCTGGCCCGCACCCGTTTCAGTCCCACCTCTGCCATCTCCTGTCTCATGTCCGCATCCTGATACAGCCGCAATATGGCTTTGGCCATCTGATCCGGGTTCATCACCGGCACGATGAGACCGGCATTTCCGAAACTGTCCATGCTTCCCTCAATTAACTCCCGGCAGGAGCCGACATCGGTGGCAACCACCGGCCGTCTGGAAGCCATGGCCTCCAAAATGACAAAGGGCTGGCCTTCGGAGACACTGCTTAGAAGCACCAGATCGACTCGGCCATACCACTCAGCCACGTTCACACGGCCCACGAACTCAATCCCCGTACAGCCCAGGCTGTGGATCAAATCCATACATTCCTGGTAGTACTCCGGGTCCTCATCCGTGGGCCCGATCAGATAGAGCTTCGCATCCGGCGCCTTATGTCTCACTAAATCAAAAGCATAAATCATGGTTTTGATATCCTTGATCGGCACCACCCGGACCACAGCGCCTAAAGCCAGCGGATGGCCGTCATCCTCCATCGGTGGGATATGGGCAAACCGCTTCATATCGATGCCGTTTGGGATCACCAGACATTTGTCCGGGTCCGCGCCGATTTCGGTCTGAAGCTGCCTCGCCCCGTAAAACAGGGAGACAATCCGGTCCGCTTTCTGATAGGAAGCCCGGGACATTCCCATAAAAAAATCAATCCAGGTCTGTTTGAAATAGACATCCACCCAGGAGGCCTTTAGAATCTCCTCCTCCCGCTCCCTGGTATAGATTCCATGCTCCGTGATGATATAAGGTCTGTCTGTTTTGTAGCGGAACATGGCGCCAAGCAGACCGGCATACCCGGTGGAAACGCTGTGAAACACATCCACGTCGGGAATGGGACAGCTTAAGATGTTGAGTACCGGAAGCAGCATGGAGCGGATGGTCCAGAATACCTGGGTAAACGGTGTAACCCGGTACGTGCTCTCACAGGCCTCCATCACGATATCCATAAATGCATGGCTGCACAGAAACTCATTGGCGTGATAGGTCCCATCTCTTGAAAACATGTCAAACAGGCAGTTCCAGTCCACCTCGTCCCGGCTGATTAAGTCCAGAATTGCCTGGCGTTCCCGGGGTAGCAGATTGTATTTGTGATTCTTTTTGATTTTCACACTTAAAAACTGGTCCAGAAAGTTCTCCTCCACCGAAATCACATTGTCCGGTATGGTGTATTTAAACTTCCCTCTCTGCTCCATATTGGCGGCAATGGTATAGATGATGAACTGGTGATGGGGCATTCCCTTGATCAGCATCTGAATCCAGGAGGACACCCCTCCCGCCACATAGGGGTAACAGCCCTCGGCAATCAGGCAGATTTTCATGATCCCTCCTCCAGATGGAAGGAGAATTCCGGTTTCATGATCTTCACCAGATAATATTCTCCACCATAGCTGTAGCTGACCGGAGTTACCTCGCAGCTGTCATTGTCCGCAAAGGGAGTCTGCCTGGATTTAAAACAGCAGTAACTCTCCCCGTAAAAACCGCTGGCCTTTCCAACCACCCGGTCACCCTCCACCGTCATGGCAATCTCAAGCTTCTCCGCTACGGTCAGCGCATCCGCCGCCTGGGACGCCGTCAGCGGCCGCAGTCCCTGATACCGCTCATTTACCATGTGCAGGATATCGCCAAAGCCATCAAACAGCTGCTCCCAGTTCTTTCCGTCTCCTCTCTCTTCATCAAAGATATCGTCCGGATGGACAAAGTGGGAAAAGATCCCGTAAAGCCCCAGTCCGTTCATGATAGCGAACTGGTCATACTGCTTGTTTAACATGCCGGAAGAAATTCTGGGATACTCCACAATCCCGTCCTCAGCGATCCTGAAATCCTGCACGTAAACCGCTCCCTCCTCTCCCTCCATGGTATAGACTCCGGAAATCATTTTTAAATCCGGCAGAGCTGCCGCCACGGCCCTGCGTCCCTCCGGACTCAGATAGTTTGACGGCGGCACATAGACCTGAAGCGTGGTCTCCGGAAATAATTCCTTGGATATCTCATCAAGTTCCCGGATAGAGGCCGTCATGTCCTCCACACTGGCCCAGGGACGATAGCCAAGCTTCTTTGGGATCTGGCCCTGAAGGCCCAGGGACTGGTGGTTATAGCCGTGGGCGCCGATCTCGTAGTCATTTTTCATCAGACTGTTGCCGTAATACTGCTCCAGACGGTCCAGATCATATTCAAACCGGTCCGGCTCCACAATGTCATTATAGGTAGCTACGAAAAGGCCTGTATAGCCGCAGCGGTACATCGTGGCCGCCGCCTGCATATCCGGCCACCAGATATCCCGGTAAAATTCCTTTACGGTCCGGTTATACTCGGCCTTAGTTACCTCACTTTCATTGTTGTACTGAGGGGAGGGAAAATCATCAATAAAAACGGTTTTGGCGTTGGTCACCGGATACAGGTAATAATCATAGAGCGACACAATACTCCCAGCTGCCATACCACTCCAGAAATCGCCGGACATCGCTGTCCCGTTGAAGAAACCGGCCCGCCCCTTTCCGTATCCGCTGGTCCAGAACATAGGCGACTTCTTTTCGGTCTCCTCCTGGTTCCAGCACTCCATATAAACCCGGCTGTCACTGTCCAGCCGGACATACAGGGCTGTGTCCCCAAACCCTTCGCCGCCAAACTGCATCTGTTTCATGCCCGGCACCAGTTCTTCTTTGTATTCAAAGTGATCCACAGTCCGGTAATCCCCATATTCCAGAATCCCCAGCTTCCGGTAAATGACGGAAAATGCTTCCCCTATGCCTTCCGGTACCACGCCAATCAGCAGACGGCCTCCATTTTTTACATAGTTCATGATCAGTTCCGCACCGGGGACGCCGATCTCCTCCTCAAACTGGGAGGTGGCAATGAAGATGACGTCATAGTCCTGAAAAGACACCGTGTCCCGTCTTCCGGTCTCGACTAAGTCACAGTCCATCTTCAGGTGGTGCGCCGCTTTTTTCACATTGTCTGCATACTTGACGGAATCCTCCATCTGTGGGGAATACAGCACAAGCAGATTCTGACGGCTGGCTAAAAGCTCCGCGGGTGCCGCCGCGTTCACCGCCTCTAGGGCAAGGTTTAAGCCGGCGGTATTGTTCTCCCGGTTTTTCACCAGCGTCCCGCTGTTGACCAGCCAGATGCCGCACACGGCCGCCAAAGCCACCAGCATGAACAGAATAAGCTTGTGGTAATATTTTTTCATTGATCAACCTCTCCATTTCTACTAGGATAGAAAAAATCGGATATACTGCAGCGACTTGCCGGTCAGAAAAACCGGAAGCGTTTTCAGTTCCTCCAAAAATTCATCCATCATGTCCCTGCTCTCCAGCGTGACGCACAGCCGGATGGTATCCACAACCATATCTTCATCGTCCGGATATTCCTGCTTAAATTCCTCACAGAGACGTTTGGCGTGCCCCACGTCCCCGATCTCAAAATCCACGGTAATCCGGTTGTGAAAATAGCTGGCTTTCCGGTCGTTTAAGTTTAATAATCTGTCTGACACGGTCTGGTAAACAGTGATGTATTTTCTGGTATTCCGCTCGTCAAATACATTGCCGAAGATCACCTTGTATAACTCCTGTTCAAATTCTTCCAGGGCATCCCGGTCATCCGGCCGGGCCTCGAAGGCGGCTTCCTTCTGAATCAAATACTCATGGGCCCGTTTCTGGGCGTCCATAATCACGGCGCTGGCGTAGTGGGAGGTCTCCGTATCCTCATTCTCCAGCGCCCGCTTTAAGACCGGCAGATAACTGATGATATCCTCATCCTTTAAGGTCTCCATGATGATTTTTCTCCGAAACTGGTAGTCATCGGTCACCAGTGCCTCCAGTACCGGCACCTTATTTAACTCCGACTGGACCTTGATGGGCTGAAGCAGAGAAAAATCGTCCAATACTCTCCGGTTTCCCAGATATAACTCTCTCATCTGTTCTTCCCCATTCCTCTTGACGAAGTAATCGTGAAGCCAGAAGAAAAAATAACCCAGCAGTGGCAGCAGCAGACATAACATCCCACGAAAAACCGCCTCCTCCACCGCCCGCGTCTCCATATAGCAGTCATAGGCATACATGAAGCTCAACAGGACATGGAGCACAATCAGAATCATATAAATGGTATTCACCGGCTACTCCTCCCAGACAATTGACAATGCTTGGTTTAAAAATCTCTTTTCCACCAGTTCTTTTCCCTTTTCATCGGTGTTCATCAGAACAATATGATAGTTCCCGTCACGGTCTCTTCCGACTAAATCTGTTCCGCGGATCAATCCGTTCATCCGGCCATACAGTTCCACCGGGCCGAGATTCTCCTGGAAGGTGATGCGCCCCATCCGGAACCGGACATGGACATCTTCTTCCGCTTCCTTTAAAATCTGCAGTTCATATTCAAAGGCATCCGGGCTTAGGATTCCGGTTCTCTCCAGATATCGTTTCTCCCGCTCGGCATTCTGGTAATCGTAGGCCCGGACTAAGTTGTTTTGAACCATCTGAACCACGGTCTGGAACAGGTTTTTGTAATAGACCGTATATTTGTCAAATTTGATATCGTACAGGCACACAACAGCTGCCACATGGCCATCCTGGATGACGGGCATGGCATAGGAAGGGTATTCCTCCAAAAGTTCCCGGTTCACATACAGTTTTCCATCGGTTAATACCTCCTGCATCTTCGGGAACTGCTGAAAGTCGATGGACGGCTTTATGGTTCCGGCTATACCTTCCGAAGCGGCGATGGTTCTTCCAAAACGTCCATCTCCCGGTGTTTTTAAGTAGATGACAACGGAACTGCACTCCATGATTTCTTCCAGCACCTGGAGCGTCTTAAACAGAACCGCCCGGGGACTTAAGGAGTCTAACTTCTCCGAGATTTCATAGACATGGAGAAAACTGTCCTTGGATACCATAATCTGCTTTTGCAGCTGGTTTTTTACTTCCAGGACTTCCCGGTAAATAACCTTTAGGAACTGATATTTGTCATCCAGGTCCTTCAGTTCGTCCTGCATAATTTCCACTTCGTCCACGCGCTTATCCGCCGCGTAACCTGCCGCCGCGCCGGCGGCTCCGTAGACGATAAAGGGAATCCAGGATTCAATGCTGTATAATATGTAGGATAAATCAACTCCGCTCCCTCTCATGCTGAACAGATAGGCCAGACACGCCAGCACCGAGGCCGCCATGCCCTGGCGCATGCCAAAGGAGATGGAGATAATGACCACGTAAGCCAGTCTCACATCCACAAACCGCAAGTCGCTCCAGTCTCTTCCAAACTGCTGCAGCAGACAGGCCAGAGCAAATAAGAGCAGGTTCTGGCAGCACTCTATGAGGAATCGTTTTCTCTTTTGCTGTTTCTCTTTTAAGTCATCGGCCGTGCCCTTTGCCGCGATCTCCCCATCGGCGGTAATCTGGTCTAACAGCTTCCCACCGTCCTGGCGGAATATGTAGAATGGCATCCAGCCGTCCTTAATTCTCACTTGATCAGGACCGCCGGTCTCGTCGGTATACCGGGTCCGCCCGTATTCGATCGGCTGGCGGTAGCCGGTATGCTCCGCCAGAATTCCAAAGAATTCATCCAGACGCACCGGCTGGCCCGTAGCCACGGGATAAATCCCCTGGCGGGAGGAACTTAAGAGACGGGCCACCGCGTCCGCCAAATCACTTCCAAAGACGTAATCCAGGGTGGAATCTGCGGTCAGACTGGTCAGGACCGGCTTGCCCTTTCGCATCCGGCCCAGCACATAACCCAGATACCCCATCTCCTCCTCACTGCCTCTGGCCGCCAGAAACCCGGATCTGATAATCAGGCAGGAACCCTTGCTGTTCTTTTCATAGGACAGGCAGAGTCTCTCGCCCGCCCGGAGGGCTTCCAGCTCTTCCGTAAGGATTTCTTCGCGGTTTAACATGAGGGAGGAGAGATAGACCACCCGCTTGATCTCCAGCACGGCGGCCGCACTTAAGACCTCCATCTGGCTGTTTAGAAAGGGCTTCCTCCAGTGCTTTTCCGTTGCTTCCGGCTCCCGGAAATCCGGGGGCAGAAAGAACAGGGTGTCAATCCCCTCCGCGGTCATGATCTGCATGCAGGTCGTATAGGTGATCTCTTTCCGGTAGACTTTTCCTACGGTTTTCCCATCCTCCTGGCCGGTTCCTGTCAGCCAGCTGATTTTATTATTTTCCTTGAATAACCGTGCCGCAATCTCTCTGCCCGCCGCATCGATCCTGCCAACAAACAATATTCTCAATACCCATTCCTCCGCTTTCCCTGCTGCAGGCACCCATCATTCTGCTATCAGTAGTTTACGAAAGCACATAAAAAAACAGAATCCAAACCGGACTCTGTTTCAAATTTAAAACAAGGGGATGGGAGCTGCGAACCTCCCAATTACGGTTCAGTACACCGCTGCTTATCAAGCTATTTCCCTGTAACTTATTATTAAACTAATTATTATGTGGTGTTGCACTTGCTATCGTAATATAGCACACTTAAAACTGGCTGTCAAGAAGATGTATCGTCTGAACTGCTACGATACCTGGAGAATGCCAGCCATCATGCATCCTAATCGCCCATCACTTCCTTATATATCTCCCGGATGGTCTCCTGATCTAAGGTTTTCAAACTTTTAAGAACCACGTCCAGACTGACTCCATTTTTAAATAATTCGGCGGCGTTTTGCCTTTCTGCTTCGGCAGCTGCCTCTGCGGCTTTCCTTTCTGCTTCGGCGGCTGCCTCTGCGGCTTTCCTTTCTGCCTCTGCAGCTCTCTGCTCTGCCTCTGCCGCGTACTCTCTTGCGTATGCCTCTACTGCTTCACACATCGTATGACTTCCCTCCTCCTTCAAATAACGAACCCGGTCTGACAGCTTTTTGAATGTTTCATTCCGGCCTTCCGTATGACGGATATACTGCATCAGCTTAGCAGTATCACTTCCGTCATCAATCTCTGCATTGATATAAATTTCATAAAATCCGTTATCTACGACATCTCCCGTCTCCTGTATCGTTCGGTCGATATGGTATACTGCTTTTTTCTTTTCAAATACATCGAATTTCGTGAGATAGATGAGATACACATCCGGAATCTCTTTAAAATCAATTCCCTTTTCGGTGATTCTGGTATCTACATTGGAGCCAATATACCTCACGCGTCTTTGATGGTCATCTCTGTCAGCTTTCTGCATTTCTACAACATATTTTTTCTCATTACTGCCCTCGCAATATGCATCTACGATCACTGACCGATTTGCTGCATTTCTTAAATACTTCTGTGGAGTACTGCTGATGATCTTCAACTCTTTATCCTGTAAGAATACTCGAAGTATTTCTTCACACGCTTCAGGGTCCTCCACTACTTTGTGAAACAGTGTGTCATCCATGACATTTAACTGCTTCGCCAATTCTTCCAGTTTCTTTTGTCCACTCATGGTTCGCCGCCTTCCTGCTATGAAATTGTCCGCAGGAGGCTTTCTTTCTCCAAAAACTCCTGCTTATATTATGTGATGAAAAGCATGAATTTTCGGATTTACACAACAGACTATGTCTTTGTGCAATAGAATAATAGAAGTACTATCAGACTGCATTCCGGACGGAATACAGATGAAAAATATGCTTTGAACTAATTTTAACATATGTAATTACTAGATGCAATTCATTTTACAAATTCTAATTGAAAAAGACAGAAATCTATGTCCGGATTTCTGTCTTACTTGCATATAGGTTCAATTCTCTCCGATCAATCGGCACATCATGGCGATATCCTCGGAGGCCATCTGGAATTTGGATTTTTCGATGAGAAGGTTCTGGCCGGTCATGATATAGGACGGCATGATGCGGATGCCGTTGCAGGTGGTCTCGCTGTTACGTAGTTTGTAGGTGGAGACGGCCGGGACGGCGGGTTTTCCGGTGGCTTTTTTGGTGATTTGATTGTAACATTTTTTCGCCACATCTCCCATCAGCATGATCACCTTTACATTGGGGAAGAGTGACAGCTCCCGCTCCAGATACGGCAGGCTTTCCTCCAGGCTGCTTTTCTCGATGGTGGATTCGGATTTCGGCCTTTTCACGGCGTTGGTGATGTAGATTCCCCTGTTTAGAATCTCCTGGACAGAATTCACAGGGATACCGGCCGCCTGGAACAGCGGAATTGTGGTGGAAAGATAAGCCGCCTTAGGGCCGCCGTAGAAATCATCGTCGGGGTTTGCGGGAACCACTTCGTTGATCATCACCGCTAAAATCTTATCCGGGTCCACTTCTATTTCGTTAAAATACAGGCCGACGTAATCCCGGCCAAGGGCTTCCAGTTCCTCTCTGATCTTCATAATGTCCTCCTAATTTCTCAATCTGTAAAAATACACCAGCGGACTCCAAATCGATCAATCAAATCCACCATACAGCTGCTAAAATCACAGGGACCTAGCGGAAATAGAATCTCCGCTCCTTCTTTTAATACGTCATAAGCTTTCTCCACACAGGCCATCTCATCCTTCTGAAAATGGAGGCAGAACTGCATCGTATTGCCCGTGACGCTGTCCCCGCCGCCCTTCCACTCCGACACCGCCAGCACCTGCCCATAGACCACCAGCTCCGAGTGATAATAACTTCCGTCCTCATGTTTATACTCGCTGATCATCTGGGCATCGAAGGCCTTCTGGTATAGGGAAACCGCTTCCACACTTCCTTTGACATAGGTCTGCATCATGGATCTTATCATGGTAACCACTCTCCTTATTTGTTATATTTTTGCTATCATAACCGATGCAAGATGACAACTGCATGTCATGTTTCAAAAATAATATGTAGTCTTGCACAGGATTATCATAAATCTAATCTATATAAAAAACTTTTTTCTAATTTTTCTAACAAAACAACAAAATAATTCAAATTTTACTCTCTTTTTCCTTATAAGTGTTTTGATTTTTGTCGATTAATATACAATAACTAATTATTTTTGGTAGATAAGGGGGTACATCTTATGGGTATATCTGCTATGGTTTATGCCAGAATCAGGAGATATGACATTATGAACAGGTCATCCATGATTCTTCCCAATTGAGGTCAGAGATGTAAAAACTTGGATTTACAGCACTTCGGAATATCGATATGTTTGATATGATAAGGTTTATAAATAGATTGGAGAACAAAATGAAAAATTTAAAAATAAGAACAAAGCTGTCTTTGCTGGTGATCTTTTCCCTGGTTGGACTGATTCTGACCGGTATCTTATCCCTGCAGTTTATGAATACCATCAATAAGAGCTCCACGGAATTTGCCGACATCTGGCTTCCGTCAACAATCGCCGCGGAAGAGATGAATACGGCTCTCTCCGATGTGCGTACACAGGAATATAAGCACGTTATTTCCCAAAATGCACAGGAAATGGACTCGGTCAACAAAAAACTGGATTCGCTGGTGGAGACCTTTAATCAGAGGTACAACGAATATGATGCTCTTGTCACCGACGATACGGAACGCAAACTACTGCAGGAAATCAGGACCCAATTTGACAATTATTTAGTGATCGGCACCAACATGATTGAACTGAGCACGGAAAACAAGACCGACGAAGCGATGGCGATCATGACCGGAGAATCAATGAACGCTTTCGACGCTCTGACAGAAAAATGTCTGGAGCTTGTCGAGCACAACCGGGCAGGCGGCGAACAGGCGAACCGCGATGCCGATGTCAGCTATGCGGCGGCTCAGAAACTGATGATTGTTATCCTTACCATCATCTCTGTTATCTCAGTCCTCTTTGCACTGTACATTGTCCATGGAATCACAGCGCCCGTAAAGGAGATTGATCAGGTAGCTCAAAAAATTGCAGAGGGCAATCTCAATGAATCCATTCGTTATCAGTCTAAGGATGAACTGGGAGTTCTGTCGGCAAACTTTAACAAGACGGTCACACGGCTCCGTGATTATGTAAACTACATAGATGAAATTTCCAAGGTTCTAAATGACGTTGCAGACGGCAACCTGCTGTTTACGCTCACCTATGACTACGCAGGTGAATTTGCCAAGGTAAAACAGGCGCTGGAGAATATTTCAGACTCGCTGAATGAAACTCTGACTCAGATCAACCAGTCCTCCGACCAGGTGGCCTCCGGCAGTGATCAAGTAGCTTCCGGTTCCCAGGCGCTTTCCCAGGGCGCCACCGAACAGGCCAGCTCGATTGAGGAATTGGCGGCTACCATTTCTGAAATTTCCAATCATGTCAACAGCAACGCGGAAAAAGCTACCGATGCCAGTCAAAAGGTGAGTGTTGTGGGTGATCAGATTACGGCAAGCAACGAGTATATGCAGCAGATGACTGCGGCGATGATGGATATCAGCGATAAATCCTCACAAATCGGAAAAATTATCAAAACGATTGAGGATATCGCTTTCCAGACCAATATCCTGGCGTTAAATGCCGCTGTGGAAGCAGCCAGAGCCGGAGAAGCCGGAAAAGGCTTTGCCGTCGTTGCCGATGAAGTCCGCAGCCTGGCAAGCAAATCCGCTGAGGCGTCAAAAGATACCTCTCTGCTGATTGAGGGTTCCATCCAGGCTGTGAATAAAGGTACGCAGATCGCAAATAACACGGCCTCACAGCTTCTTGAGGTCGTCAGCGGTTCAAAAGAAGTTATGGCAGCCATCGACGAGATTGCCGAGGCGTCCAAGCAGCAGGCCGATTCGATTAAGCAGGTCACTACCGGCGTGGACCAGATCTCAGCTGTCGTCCAGACGAACTCCGCGACTGCCGAGGAGAGTGCCGCAGCCAGTGAGGAACTGTCCAGCCAGGCCCAGATATTAAAGAGTCTGGTCAGCCGGTTCCATCTCAAGGGAGAAGCGGCAACAGCGCACCTGGATGTTCCCTCCCAGGGACAAGCCGTCCATTACCAGGCGCCTGTGATCTCTGATGGATCTAAGTATTAAATGAAAAAATTAGAGTGCGGACCTTCCCGATAGGGAGCCGCACTCTTTCTATTCTGTATTCTATCTGCTATCACAAATCCCTCATGTACATTCCAGCAAGTCCAAAAACGGCGTCCCGTTCTGCGGAGCAGGCGCTCCTAAATACCGGCAGGCGGAGGCTCCCACATCGGACAGAGTCAGCCGGACGCCGAGTTTCTTTCCTGTTACCCCTTTTTGGTAAACCAACAGCGGCACGCACTCTCTGGTGTGGCGGCTGTGGCCGATCAGCGGATCATTGCCGTGGTCCGCCATGACCACCAGGATGTCTTCCTCTGTCAGCAGCGGAAGCATTTCCCCGAGTTTTCGGTCCGCGGTCTCTAGTATTTCCTTGTAGGTCTTTGTGGACTGGGAGTGGCCGGCTAAGTCTGTCTCCTGTACATTGGTGCAGATAAAGCCCTCCTTCATGAGCCGGACCTCCTCGATTGTCTCTTCCATCACCAGTTCTGTTGGCACGCAGGAGACACTTTTTCCATCGTCATTTGCCACGATATCCGCCACCTTGCCAAACAGGGACACGCTGTGGCCGGCTTTGGTCAGGAGGGTGGGAGCCTGAACGTTTTTGTCCACGCCATATCCCAGATGAATACACTGGTATCCCTGCTCGTAGGATTTAGATTTAGAGGAGGCGATTCCGATATAGGTTCCCTGTTTGCTCTCCTCCGCATTCCAGAGGTCGTCCATACAGTTTCCGGTGCCGCCAAAGACGATCACCCGCCCGACGGTCACTACCTCCCGAACCAGCTGGCCGATCTCCACCTCCTTTTCAAAGGAAATGAAATCGAGGGGCGCGGTTACATTGTAACACATCCCCAGATCTGCCTCCAGGTTGTCGGCCACCGTCACATAGTCATCCGCCAGCACATACCGGAGTCCGTCCCGGTTGATGATCTCCACCTTGTGCCCGTGTTCCTTTAAATGCCTGGCTACCGCGTCCACCTTCTCCTGGAACGGGTGGGCCTCCGGCTTCTTCGGCAGTGTACCCATAATCTCCTGATGCCCCATAAAGGTATCCGCCCCGTCATGCATCAGCTGGATCTTCCCGTAATTGGCATCGGGATTTTGCTTCATGGAGGAACTCTCCGCCCCGTAGGCATTCATCAGGCCTAAATACTCCAGGGCCGGCAGCTTCATGTCTGGAAAATCCGTTAAGATACTCCGAAGGGTATTCGCCTTCTCATCCCCCGGCCTCACTATCCGCGCGTCCTCCATCGCCCCAATTCCAAATCCGTCCAGCACTATCACAATCAATCTTCTGCTCATTTCCGCCTCCCAAGACTGTCATAGATCCCAATGATTTCCGGCCTGCCACTGGAAATGCCTTTCACCAGCACCACGTCGCTTCTTGTCACAAAGATCTGATACCGGAAAGCCATAATCACGGCAGCCCCCACCTCACACGGTTCACTGAGACCAAAATGATAATCAATGCTCTCATCCGTCGGCGGAATCACATCCAAAAATCTGCCGCCATCCCGGCCGGAGCCGACAAGCGCCTTCGACACATGGGATCTGCGGTAATGTCCGCCGCCAAAACAGTAGGCTTTCCCATCAAAATTGTGGGAAATCTCACTGACATAGACCACGCAGGGCCGCTCTGCCAAGTCCTGTGCCGCATGCATCGGCGTCGTTCCGGTCAGTCCATGCCCCGGCTCCCCGCAGGTTCCTCCGTACTGTTTCATCAGGCCAACGGTGTAAGCGCAGGTAGCCGATGGAGTGTTGACGATCTCACAGGTGATCCCCTCTCCTTTCAGAATCTCCACCGCTTCCAGCACCGTCTGAAGGTTGCTGGTTGGGGCGATCTTCTGCTGCTCTTCATCATAAAGATAACAGGGAAATGATGTTACCCCTTTGATCACCACATGAAGACATTCTTTTTGAATCATCCTGACGGTCTCTTCCAAATCATGAAGTGCAAACCCGGCTGTCTGTCCGGAATAAATATGGTCCCTTTCCCCATAAACCCGGACCAGCAGACCCTGTTTCCGGCCAAGCTTCCCGGCCGCCCGGTTGATGGACCTGATCTTCTCCATGGAAAAAACCGTAATTACCTCCGGCCCGTAAGCCACCACCCGCTCCACTTCCGATTCCGGAACCTGTACCAGATGTCCCACATTGCTGATGGGAATTCCGGCTTTCATCATTAAATCCGCCTCTTTAAAATCGACGACAACCGCTCCCTCATATCCGGCGTTTACCAGCTCTCTTGCGATAAATGGATTTCTTCCCAGCTGCTTCAGCATGAAAAACAGCCTGATATCCGCCTCCCTTGCCGTCTGTAACATGTGCCCGGCATTTTCCATTAGAGTATCCATGTCTACCACAAAAGAATCCGGCATCATGGCTCCCGTGCGATGCAGGGCAATGGCTGTATCAATCAAATCTGGATTCTTTTTCACTGTCTGCTCTAAAAACATGTTGTCACTCTTTCTATGGATTCTTTTAGTATTCGGATCACGGTATCTGCTCCTCCCCGCATGGGGTTGATCCGGATCATTCGATGCTCTAAGGCCGGGTCTGACGCCCGGAACGTTCCCGAAACCCGGTAGAACATGGGGGCCAGCTCATATTTCGACTCCGCTCCCACCGGATAGGGCGCCGCGCCCAGCTTTTCGGCCTCTTTTAACACAGACTCGGCGATCTCTTCCTCCAATTCCACCAGAACCACCCGGGACTGGGCGTTTGCCACAAATGCATGACGAACGCCAGGCACCTCTCCGGCGGTGAGGCGTTTCGCGCACTCTTCTCCCACAACCGCCTGCACGGCCAGGGCCACAGGGGCATAGGTAAGCCCCCGCAGCACCTCCAGCGCTTCATGGCCCTGGACCTGCATTCCTCCGGAGTAATTTTCCCCGATCAACCGGTCTATGTACGTTTTCTTTCCTGTAATGATACCGATCCCCTCCGGTCCCAGCAGTTTGAAAGCGGAAAAACAGGATAAGTCCGCGCCGCACTGGGCGCCGATCCGCTTCACTTTCATCACGGCATAATTATCATCCGTCACAATCGGAATATGGGCGGTCTCCCTGATCACGGCCGCCACGGCGTCCAGCTCATAGCGGTCTTCCGGCAGCTGTCTGGTGTACTGTATCAAGGCCCCCTTGATATCCGGGTTTCCGCCAAGCACCTTTCTCACCTCCTTGGGGCTGTTGAAATCCGCCTCCACCGGTGTGAGTCCCAGCATATTCATGGAAACGGCCGTAGTCGGATAGATCGGCGCCCTGTGAACCAGAATCCGGGAGCCTGGGGAAGCAATGGCATGAAGTCCCAGACGGATTGCTCCGCTTCCGGCTCCCCTGACCATCATGCTTGATTCCGTTCCAAAGAACGAGGCAATCACCTGCTCCGCCTTTCTTGTCATATCCGGCTTGTTAAGTCCCGGCACCACTCCCAAATCTCCTCTTGTCAGAATCTCATGGCCTTCCAGTACCTGGGTGATACAGTCCACCATGCGAAACTGCATTTCCATCGCTTCCCCGATGGTCATTGGCGTCAGTGGAAATGTCTGTAACTCCATATTGTCTCTCCCCTCTCGTTATGGTTTATGAATGCCCGCCTGTTCAGGCAAATATGATTCATACCCCGCCTGCCCAGGCGAACGCATTCCGATTCCCTCGGCTTAATCGAACGATAAAATTCTGGCCGGATTATCCGCCAAAAGCTTCCGCTTCGTCTCCTCCTTAAGCCCCCTGGCCTCAAGCATCGGGATAAAGTCCTTCATCACCGTCATATAGCCGGAGTACCGGCCACCGGCAGACAGATAGGATTTTCTGGAAATATCCTGGGACAGCACAATACGGTCCTCATATCCCCGCTCCAGCAGCCACATCAGATTTTCCGCCCGCTGTTCATCGCTTAAATAAGCCGTTTTCCCAATCGTGTCAAATCCAATATTCACCCCGGTGCGCAGCACCTCCTCGTAATACCTTCTGTCACTGGCAAGGTCCAAATGTCCCAGGATGATCTTTGCCGGGTTCATGCCATACCGCAAAAGCAGGGATGACTGCTCTAACGCCAGTTTCCCCAGCTGGCAGTGGGTGGTGACGGCTCTTCCCGTCTTCTTCCCCGCCATAGCCGCGGCAATCAGCACCTTTTCCTCACTGGGAGCCATCTCCGGCTCGCCGGACGCCACCTCGCCGATGATACCGGCTTTGATATCCGTCCCGTCCATCCCCTCCAGGAGGTCTCTGCAAAACTGTTCCGTCAGTTCCTCCACCCGGCCATGTTTCACCGATTCCGGATGATAAGGTTCCAGATAATAACCCGTAGCCGCCACAATATGGATGCCGCACCGGCTGCTGAATCGTTTCAATCTCTGAGGATCTCTCCCCATATCGCGGCAGGTCACCTCCACAAACGACCGGACGCCATAGTCCTTCGCCATCAAAATCTCCGACACAATCTGTTCCTCATCATCGAAGCTGGAATCGTCATCTCCCCGTACCGGCGATAAATCCAGGGCCAGGTGCTCGTGGCTCATGGTGATTCCCAGTTCCTCCGGCCGGATCAGGCCATTTACTGTCTGTATCATAAGAAACCTCCTATTACACCAGCGGCGTCATGCCAATTAAGTAGGTAAGGTTCAGCAGCAGTCCCGTCGCAATGGCGGCAACCGGGCCGATGGCCATACGCATAATCTTTCTTCCTGTCATCTCATTAATCAGATAAATCATACCTCCGATGATGAAACCTCCGGCCGCGCCTGCCGATGTGGAAGCCCCCATGGTTCCGCAGGCCGTGATGGAACCGATTAACAGAGCGAATTCCACACAGGTATTCATGGAACTTCTGATATTGTCGGATGCATCTCTCATGGATGGGAAGTTGCCAAGGAATTTTCCAATCAGGCCAAGCAGCATCACTTCCACAAAAATAATCGCTGCGCCTGCAACTGCCGCCACAATCGGGTTCGGGCAGAGATAACCGGCCACATAGATAAATGTAAATCCGGCCACGCCGTAAACACCGGTGGTCACTGCGGTGGTGGCGATCAGCGGAATAAAACTCAACGCTCTCATAAACTCATTGGTAGCCACTGTTTTAACCAGTGCCTGGGCCTCAGCCGTATTTCCCATGGCATAGGCTTTGGATAAGTCAAACATGGACACATCGGAACCTGCAAATACATGAATATTACAAGCCACTGCAATGAGCGCTCCTGTCACCATCAAAAATGGCAGGTTCTTGCGGATACGCGCCACACGCTCGGAGAAAATATTCAAGTCGCTGACGGCTTCCTTCTCCTTGTTCCCGGAATCCTTCATGATACACAGAGCAACCAGTGCAACCACACCGATCATCATCGTCCATGCATCCCCGCTGATGGTGGAGAACATAGGGCCGACAAAGCGGAATACTAAAACGATCACTGCGGTTATGATTCCCTTTTTCATCCCAAACTGCATGATAATGGCAATGATTGGGAAGATTGCAAAACCAGTTACCACAAATGCTCCTACATCGCCCATGGCGGAAATCAAATCCACCGGCATCCCCGTAAGGACCGTATTAACCCCGCCAATCGCAGTCAGACAGATCGCGCCCCAGGCCGCGCCAAGAATCGGAGCCAGCCATTTTTTCGGTGCCGCGATACCGATGATATCCGTTGCCAGGAACAACAGCCAGGGATTCAATAAATTGGTTACCAGGGAGTTCCCGATGCCCACCGACGCGATAAAGCCCACGCTTAAGCCAAAGGCGATGGAGGCCATCTCTGTCCGGTGCATCCGTCCCTCTATGTACTCCGGAATCACCGGACGGATTCCATCGTGGAACACCGCCATACCCATATGTGACATAAACGCCGTCATTGCACAGACCAGCATAACGATAATGATATTAACCATGTTTAATTCCATACTCTTACCTTACCTTTCCTCTCCATGTTTTAACCAGCCGCCTGCTCCAGCAGCACCTTCATTAATACCGGTACAGTTCCGTCAATGTTGGATACCGTCATGCCAAAGCAGATCTTCCCATCTTTTACAAACTTCCTGATCTCCTCCTCGTTTGGTTTTCCGCCATTTTTGCAGACCGTGCAGCATTTCCCATATCCCATCAATCCGATCAGGATCGAGATGGCCGCTCCTCCGCCGCTCTCACACGCCCCAAAATAATAATCGGCTCTTCCGTCCTTCAACATCGGCACGGCCCCCATATCCGTGGTGACAATCGTCTCCGCCTCCGGACAAGCCTTTTTGACTGCTTCCTCCATCTCCCGCTTCTGCATGCCTCCAATTGCAATTTTCATTTCGCTACCTCCTTTTTGAGTTGTTTTATGTGAATAGATTACAAAGATGGACTTTTAGAAAATCCTGTTCCGTCTGGGTGAATTCCACATCACAGACCTCAAACATCTTTTTGGAAAATGATTCCGCCCTCGGATACACCGGGTCCAGTTTGACCGTCTCCAGTACCTGGCTGTCGATGGGCATCTCCGTCTCCCCGTTTCGGATGCGCTGCATGGCCATGGCCAAATGGGTCACAAACATGCCAAACCGCTCCCCGTCCACATCGGGCTTCTCCTGCTGCGCCAGCTCAATCACCTTTTTGCAGCATGCGGCCACCGCCCCGGATATTAATCCTCCATCCTCCAGAATCTGCAGCCGCGCATAAAGCTCTTCCTTTTCTTCCATATGCTTCCTCCTTTTCTTTTCGTACAAAATATTGTACATTGATTTGGTATAGTAATATACAATATTTTGTACATTGATATAGAATACAACTGGCATCAATAATCTGCCAGCCGTTTTCCTTCTCTTACTTCCTTCAGAATCGTTAAAACCAAAGGGATACTGATATATTTTTCAAGCAGGGCACGGATGTACTCGTCTCCCTTTTTAATGACAATCACTGCTGTTGAAAACCGGTCGTTGTAGATCGAATCGTCCAGCTGTACCACTTTCAGCTGCCGGTACTTGTTGTCGATAATGTCATCATAGTTCCATACCCCGGCATCTATGGTGCCGTCCAGCAGGGAAGAAACCGTGTTCTGGGTCTTGATGGCAACCTTCTCCACCTGCTTCCCCTGAATCAGGCTCCGGGTGATGGTGCTCTGGTCAAGCGAGGCCTCGTCGTAAGCCACCCGCATCCCGTCACAGATGCCCTCTTTCGTGCCATCCCGCAGCAGCAGCACATGCTTTGACAAAAAGCTGCTCGGTCCAAAGTTCAGCGCGATTTCAATATCGCTGTTATTCCCGATGGAATATTCTGCCGCGTACTGGGACACCACCGCAAACTGGTACGTCCCGGATTCCACCAGCCGGATTCTGCCTCCCGCCCCTCTGGCATACGCCATATTGAAATTCAACTCGCCAAGCGCCGCGTAGATGGCGGCCGCAAAGCCTTCATAGGTCGTGGAATAGGGAAGCGGCATGATTCCCAGCAGTTCCTTCTTGATACAGCAGTTTTGCAGCTTCCCATAATGGATGGACTCTAGAAACGCCCCCTGATGCCCATGGTACTGGATACTGACCGCCCCGTTGTCCTTCAAATACTTGAACGCATTCTGAATCGTCCCCCGGGATACATGAAATTTCTCCTGATACTCCGACACCGTAGGAATCCGTTCCCCCACATTCCTGGACATCAGATCCAAAGCCAGCTGCCCGATGGCAACTCCCGTCTTTTGAAACAGATAGTCTTCCATACCAGCTCCTCTTTTATCATTCGTGTGATATGTACAGAACCAATCACATAATATACATTTTTTTGTACATTGTTATCATACTACTATTTTATGGATTCGTCAAGATGAATATAAACAAGAATTTTTGTTTGAGTTTTCTGGAGTTACTGTTCACTCCCACGCCAATCACTGCGTTGATTGGTGTGGGGCCAGTACAGATATGGAGCCAAAGCGGCTGTCCCTCGCCGCAGGCGACTTCACATAAACAGCCGCTGTTGCAATTCACACCTTCGTACATGTAAAGCAGGTGGCATCTGGCATGGGTGTGAATTGTAACTTTCCGGAAAATGTGATATGATTCTGTCATGATTTTTATCAATAGCAGGAGGAACGTCCATGAAGACCTATAAGACCTCAGAGGTAGCCGCCCTGATTGGAATTCATCCGAATACGGTGCGGTTATACGAAGAATTAAAGCTGATCCCGAAGCCGGAACGTTTGCCCAATGGGTACCGGGTGTTTACGGATTTTCATGTGGAACAGTTTCGGCTGGCCCGGCTGGCGTTTCACGTGGAGGTGCTGCAAAACGGGATTCGCAAAAAGGTAATTGAGGTGGTGAAGGCTTCTGCTGCCGGTGACTTTGACAGGGCGCTTTCACTGGCTGAAGAATATTGGGAGATGGTGCGGCTGGAATACGGTCGTGCCGAGGAATCCATCGAGATTGTGCAAAACATTCTGGACGGGGATGAGACGGATGCAGAAAATGGACACTTGATGAGACGAAAGGAAGTCTCCGATTATCTGGATCTTACCATGGATACCCTGAGAAACTGGGAAATGAACGGCCTGCTTCACGTGCGGCGCAAAGAGAACGGCTACCGGGTGTATACGGATGAAGATATCCGGCGGCTAAAGATAATCCGCTCCCTGCGGTGCGCCAATTATTCGCTGGAAGCCATCCTTCGCATGCTCCGCCAGTTGTCGGACAATCCTGATGTGGATATCAGGGAAGCGCTGGACACTCCCGATGAGGACGACGATATCATTGCGGTCTGCGATAAACTGATCTCCTCTCTCCGGGCCGCCGAGGAAAATGCCCGGAGCATGACAGAACAAATACTGGAAATGAAAAACCGATTTTCATAAACCCTCCATTATACCACCAATGTTTTTTCTGGTAGTATTCTTTTTTGTGAATCAACCAAAAGGAGGAACATAATTATGCAGATGATGCAGGAAGTGATTCAAGTAACCGGACTGTCAAAGTCTTATGGCAGTTTAAAGGCTGTTGACAATGTAAACCTTACCGTCCCCCGGGGAACTGTCTTTGGACTGCTGGGGGCCAACGGGGCCGGGAAAAGCACGACGATTGAGTGTATTCTCGGAACGAAAAGGGCGGATCAGGGAGAGATATCGGTTCTTGGAAGGAATCCCCTGACAAACCGGAAACAGCTGTTTGAAAACGTCGGAGTCCAGTTTCAGGAGACCCATTATCAGGAGAAAATCACCGTGGCGGAGCTGTGCGGGGTGACGGCTTCCCTGTACCAAGATGCCGCAAAGCCGGAGCTGCTGCTAAAGCAGTTCGGGATTGGGGAGAAGGGATCATGCCCGGTAAATGAACTGTCTGGCGGCCAGCGGCAGCGGCTGTTCATCGTGCTGGCCCTGATTCCGAACCCGGAAGTGGTTTTTCTTGACGAGCTGACCACGGGGCTGGATGCGAAGGCAAGGCGGGAGGTCTGGAAGATTCTCCTGGGATTGAAGCAGAAAGGGCTGACCATCTTCCTCTCCTCCCACTTTATGGATGAGGTGGAGGCGCTCTGCGACCAGATCTGTATTCTGAAAAAAGGTACGATTGTATTTTACGGGACTGTGGCCCAGGCACTGGAGGCCAGTTCCTGTGAGAAACTGGAAGACGCTTATCTTTGGTTTACCGATGAGGAGGGACAGAATGATGAAAGCTTTTAAGACAATGTTGAAAACAGAATTGAAATTATCGCTGCGGGGAATGGATATGGTGATTTTCGCCATCTTCATGCCGCTCGTTGTACTGGTGATACTGGGTGTCATATATGGGACAAAGCCGGCGTTTGAGGGAGCGGAATACAGCTTTCTCGAACAGTCCTTCGGAGCCCTTGCCACCATCTCCATCTGCGCCGGCGGCGTGATGGGACTGCCCCTTGTGGTGTCGGATTACCGGGGCAGGCACATTTTAAAACGCTACCAGGTGACTCCGGTGAGCCCCGGACTTCTCCTGCTGGTCCAGGTAGCCATCTACACCCTGTACGCCGTAGTCTCCCTGCTGTCCCTGTCGCTGACGGCCACCCTGTTCTTCGGCTTTCAGTTTCGCGGTTCCATCGCCGGTTTTCTGGCCGGGTACCTGCTGGTGATCGTCTCCATGTTCAGCATCGGCATGATGGTGGGCGGCGTTGCTCCGGATTCCAAGACCGCCAGTATGATCGCGTGTGTCCTGTATTTTCCCATGCTCATCTTCTCCGGCGCCACCCTGCCTTATGAAATCATGCCTGCAACCCTGCAGAGGTTCGCGGACTTCCTTCCGCTGACCCAGGGCATCAAATTCTTAAAGGCCGCCTCCTTAGGGCAGCCGGTGGACAGCGTTTTTCTGCCACTGGTCATCATGGCCGCCCTGGCGGTCCTCTGCAGCGCGGTTTCTATCAAATGTTTCAAGTGGGAATAACGTTTCCTTACCGTGCCATCTCATAAATGGCCAGCATGTCGTCCTCGTGGAGCACTTTGGCGGAGCCCTTGGCTCCTCCGGCGGCAATGCTGCATTTACGCGCCATCAGCTTCATCTCTTCCTCCGTCGGATCTAAGTTCATGTCATGCAGGGAGGTCGGCATGTGGATGGAACGGAAGAATTCTTCCAGCGCTTCAATTCCCTTCAGGGCGGTCTCCTCCGGCTCTCCATGGTCCAAAACAGCCATCACGTTGACAGCAAAGCGGTGGAACCGGGGAAGGCAGTCTTTGTAGACATATCTCGCCCAGCTTCCCCATAAAGCGGCCAGACCGGCGCCATGGGCCACGTCAAACAGACCTCCCAGCTCATGCTCCAGCATATGAGTGGCAAAATCCGCGCTTTTGATGCCGCATCCGGTCAGACCGTTGTGGGAAAGGCTTCCCGCCCACATGACCTCTGCCCTGGCGTCATAATTCCCGGGATCGTCCCGCAGGATGATGGCATTGGTCATCACCGTGCGCATCAGCGCTTCCGCAATACTGTCCGTGATCTCCATATTCCCGCCGGAGGTGAAATAGCGCTCCATGGTATGCATCAAAATATCCGTGCAGCCGCAGGCCGTCTGGTAGTCCGGCAGCGTCATGGTCAGCTCCGGATTCATGATGGCGAACACCGGACGCCCGAAGTCACTGCTGTATCCCCGCTTTACCCAGCCGTCCTCGTTGGTAATCACGGAGGAATCACTCATCTCGCTTCCCGTCGCTGCAATAGTCAAAATCACGCCAACCGGCAGACACCCGGCTGCCTGGCGTTTCCTGTCATAAAGCTCCCAGACATCCCCTTCATTGACCACTCCGTAGCCGATGGCCTTGGCGGAATCGATGGCGCTGCCACCGCCGACAGCCAGGATAAAATCCACTTCTTCCCGCTTCGCCAGGCCGATTCCCTCATATACCAGAGACAGCCTTGGATTGGGTACAGCCCCGCCAAGCTCCACATAGGAGATTCCTTCGGCCTCGAGGGATGCCTTCACACGGTCCAAAAGCCCGGAACGCACCACGCTTCCACCGCCGTAATGAATCAGAACCTTCTTACAGCCCAGGCCATTCACCAGCTCCCCGGCCTGTTTCTCCGTCTCTCTTCCAAAAATCACTTTTGTAGGGGTAAAATACTTAAAATTGTCCATGTCACAACTCCTCCTTTTTTTTGATGCATCCGGATTTATGGTCTTTGAAGAACCTATTTGTCATTATAATATATGAATTGTGAAAGCACAATCACTTAGGCAGATGGTGGTTTGAAATATGGTAACGGGTGTTTTTGTTTACGCTTCAGTCCATCACTGCGCTGATGGGCTGGGGGGCAGCAGGTAAAACGGCCAACGGTTCAGACGGCTATCTTCTTGACCGAAAAAGCCGGTCAAGAAGCATCGGATGTCCATCCGATGTGAAAATGGATACAGAAAGGTGCTTACAAGCAAGCTTGACGCGCCTTTCTGCATCCATTTTCCCGCCGTCTTGGCTGTTAGAAAATATTATCCAAATGTGGGTCACTTTTTCTTGTTTATTGTAGCAACATGTGTTATGATACTAGTTATAGAAAGGATGGGAGGTGTCATTATCAACGGAAAGAAAAAGTATGGCTGTCGTACCGACCATTTAAAGGACATCATGTTCCGGGTACGTATTGATGAAGAGATGAACAACAAACTGGAAAAGGTCTCAGATTGTCTCGAAATCACAAAATCTGAGGTCGTTCGAAAAGGGATTGCTATGGTATACGATTCCCTTAAGAAAAAATAGGGAAACACAGTTAGAAGGAGGTATTTTATGGGTAAATTTTTAGAGGCTTTTGCTGAGGAGGAGCTTTCCGTAGTCCCCGTCACCTACCGGGGGAATGCAGAATACCGGTCGGCCGCCAACACGATGTGCCAGCTTGCTGAGCAGCTGAGTGAAAAACTGGATGAGGAAGGCTGCCAGCTTTTCGAGAAATTCCGGGATGCACAGGCAAAGGCAGAATGGATTTATGCCAGAGACCGCTTTATCGATGGATACCGGACCGGGATTCTCACCATGACGGAGATCTTTACAGAATCCGACAGTTTGATCCGCGGGACCGGAGCCGTGGCATAATGCGTCTCCCACTTCTATCAAATTCTCATATCGTCAATCTTTGACTCCCCTGCCAGGAATCTTCTGTTCCCTGACAGTGGAAATTTTGTAATGGTGCGGACGGCACATCTTCCCGGCAGGAAACTCCACGAAACGTTTGTTGCAAATTGAAGACGTCCGCGCTATGATTGAGGCACAGGAGGTTAGAAACAATGGATTGCAGAAAAGTCGGAAATATAATTTTAAGTCTGAGGAAGGAAAAAGGCTGGACCCAGAAGGCGCTGGCGGATGCCATGAATATCAGTGACAGAACCATCTCCAAATGGGAACGGGGAATCGGCTGTCCGGATGTGTCCCTGCTCCATGACCTCTCTGACCTTTTAGGCGTCAATATTGACAAAATTTTATCAGGCGATTTGGAGCCGAACGAGACCGATGGAGGTAATATGAAGAAAGTAAAATTTTATGTATGTCCCGTCTGCGGGAACGCCATGTTCAGTACCGGCGATGCGGACATTTCCTGCTGTGGCAGAAAGCTAAGTCCCTTGACTGCCTGCCGGGAGGAGGCCCCCCATGAGGCGGCCGTCAGGGAGATGGAAGACGACTTCTATCTCACCATCCCACACGAGATGACAAAGGAGCATTACATCTCCTTCGTGGCCTACGCCACCTGCGACCGGGTGCTGTTTATCAAGCTTTATCCGGAGCAGGCAGCCGAAGTCCGTTTCCCCAGAATGCGGGGCGGAATGCTTTATTTCTACTGCAGCCAGCATGGGCTGTATCAAAAGAAATGCTAAACAATAAGTATCATCTCATGACCGGTCTAGATCAGGCCGGTCATTCCTGTCAGGACTAAAAGCAGGATGGGATTCATCTTCCATTTCCGAAGCAGCGCCATGGAAATCCCAAAGACCACGATGGCCCGGATGTTTAAATTGGCTGCGGTGACAATCCCATTCCTGAAAAATGCCATCACAAGAATCGTGGCCGACGCCGACACAATCAATCCTAAAGATGCCGCCTTCAGTCCATTTAAAATCTCAAACACATAAGCCGATTCCCTGTGCTTCTGGAAAAAACGGTGGAGGCAGACCGCGATCAGAATACCGGATATGACACAGCCAAGCGTCGCCGTCAGCGCCCCGGGGATTCCCGCGATCTGCATTCCCGTAAAGGTGGAAATATTGACGGCCAGCGGCCCCGGCGTCATCTGGGAGATCGTAATCATATCGGTAAATGCCTGCCGTCCCACCCAGCCATTCTGCCGGACCACCACCTCCTCAATCATGGGTATGACGGCGTAGCCGCCCCCGATACTAAAAAAACCAATTCTCAAAAATGCCCACAACAATTCCGACAACGCACTCAGCATGATGCTTCCTCACCCCGCTTCTTCTTATTCACCAGCCAGATTTTCCCCGCACAGACGCAGCAGCAGACTGCCAGTATCAGCGCCACATTGATCCCCAGCACATAATTGGCTAAAAAAGCCGCAGGGATCATGGCTGTGAGAAGCTTTGACCGTTCTTTGATGATCATCCGGCACATATCCGCCACCAAGTCCACAATCAGCGCCGCCACGCCGGCCTCCATTCCCTCCAGCACCCCAGCGATCACCGGATTGCCGGAAAATGCCGTGTACCACACCGAGATGGCCGACAGGATTACTAACGGAGGAATCACAGCCGCAAAACAGCTGACGGCCACCCCCGGGATACCTCCCACCCGGTAGCCGGACAGCGCCGACAGATTGATGGCAATGGCCCCCGGCGAAGACTGGGCGATGGCCGCCATCTCCATCAATTCCTCCTCTGTAAACAAGTTCTTTTTCTCTACAAAATATTTCCGAATCATCGGAACCACCACATAACCGCCGCCAAAAGTAAAGGTGCTGATAAATAAGTTGATCAGCAGCAGCCATGGATATAATACTCGTCTTTTCATCAATGTTACCTTCCTCTCTCGTACCATTATAACGCTTGCCGTACCATGCGTAAAATGATATAATATCATAAAACCCATGAATTTTATTCATGATAAGAAAGGAGCATTTCCATGACCCTCCGTCATCTTGAAATCCTGAAAGCCGTCGCCGGAACCGGGAACTTTACAAAAGCGGCCCAGGCCCTCTTTATCACCCAGTCCGCCGTCTCCCATGCCGTGAGGGAGCTGGAGGAGGAGGCCGGCACTCTTTTGTTTGACCGGCTGAATAAATCGGTGCGCATCACCGAGCGGGGACGTATGCTGTTGGAGGAATCGCTTCCGCTGCTGGCCTCCTTCCAGGCTTTGGAAACCAGGCTGGGACAGCTGGAACAACTGGCCCCCATCCGGATCGTCTCAAGCATCACAATCGCCTCTTACCAGCTGCCTGCCATCTTAACCCGTTTTCATGGCCTGTGGCCGGAGCTTTCGGTTCATGTTGAGGTCCAGAGCGCCGCGGGCGCCATGAGCGTCCTTCTCTCCGGCGGGGCGGAGCTTGCCTTTATCGAGGGCGCTCCCCCGGACGGCCCCTTTGTATGCACACCGTTCTCCTCCTACCGTTTAAGCCTGGTGTGCAGTCCCGGCTTTCTACAACACCATAAACCAGGGACCTTACAGGAGCTCTGCGCCTGCCCCCTGCTGCTGCGGGAAAAAGGCAGCGCCGTCCGGGATACTTTTGACAGCAGTCTCTATCTCCACGGCCTGATTCCCTCTCCCAGCTGGACCAGCGTCAATTCCGGTTCTCTGATGGAGGCCGCCAGGGCAGGTCTCGGCATCGCCGTTCTGCCGGAAGGGCTGGTGGAACAAGCACTCTCCCGGGGAGAACTCACCGCCCTCTCCTTCCCCGGTTTTTCCTTGTCCAACCAGATGATCGTCCTTTATCACAAAGAAAAACACATGACAGCTCCCTTGAAGGATCTGCTGTCATGTGTCAAAGCTTAAATCAATACACAATTCACCGGAACTTACTGCCAGCATCATTTCAGTCCGCTGGCACTTACAGCCACCATCATTTCAGTCGGCTGGCATTTACATCTGGCATCTTGAAATTAAGCAGAGAAATGCGGCCAGATTCCCCCGCTCATTGCCGCAGGTTCTGTGTGAAAACAGTCGCTTAGGATTACAGTGGGTACAGATATCGGTAATCTGAATCTGCTCCCCGGGGATGCCCGCCTCCTGGAAGATGATCTCATTGGCCCGCCACAGATCCAGCTGGTATTTGCCGTTTCCCTTCTCCTCCAAAAGCTGCGGCCAGTCCCTCTCTTTAAATGCTTCCCGGAACTTCCCAGCCACTTCCTCTCCTACCTCATAACAGTCCTGGCAGATGCTGGGGCCGATGCAGGCAATCATATCCTCCGGCTTCGAACCGTACGCCTCGGACATAGCCCGGATGGTCGCCTTTCCCATCCGGTTCACCGTGCCTCTCCAGCCGGAATGGCTGAGTCCGATCGCCTTATGCACCGGGTCCAGCAGATACAGCGGCACACAGTCCGCATAGAAAGTCACCAGCGTGATCCCGGGAACATCCGTGATCAGTCCGTCCACATCCGTAAAATCCCGCTCTCTCACAATCCCTTTTCCCGCGTCCTCCTCCGTGACCCTTCTCACGTTGGTGGTGTGGGTCTGGTAAGACAGCACCATCCGTTTCTCATCCACGCCCAGGGCCGCCGCCATCCGCCGGTAATTCTCCATGACATGGTCCGGGTTGTCCCCTCTTGTAAACGTGAAATTCATCGTTGCAAACTTTCCCTCGCTGACGCCGCCCTCCTTCGTGGAAAATCCATTTACCACCAGGCCGGTATCGTCCAGGATCGGAAAGGTAAGATAGGGAACTCCCGATTGGTTCATCTCCCTCAGCACTGCATGCTCCTGTTTTCGTATCCATTCCATTCTGCCATCACTCTCCCATTCTGTCGCTTAAAAGGCATCCCTGATCAGCCGGATCTCCGTTCCCAGAATGCTGACCACATCAAACCGGCACCGGGTATCATTCCCCAGGTTATGGCTGTATAAATAGTATTCTGCCGTGTGACGGATGCGCTGTTGTTTATAATACCCGACTGCCTCCTCCGGATACCCATGTTTCACATCTTTCCTATATTTTACTTCTACAAACACCAGACAGCTGCCGTCCTTCGCGATTAAGTCGATCTCCCCTCTTCGGTCCCGGTAGTTCCGCTCCAGAATCCGGTAGCCCTGGCGTTCCAAAAAGGCAGCCGCTTCTGCTTCATAACGACTGCCTGTCTCTCTCTTATTCACCGATATCCCCCGCAATCCCTTACACAAAGTTCCTGATAAACGTGCTCCTGTGTATCGGACAAGGTCCATGCTCTTTGATTGCCTGAATATGTACCGCCGTCCCGTAGCCCTTATGCCTGGCAAAACCGTATTCCGGATAGAGGGCGTCATACTCCGCCATCATCCGGTCCCTGGTCACCTTCGCCATAATGCTGGCGGCCGCGATGGACACGCTTTTTGCATCTCCCTTGACGATGGGAATCTGCATCAGGTCAATGCCCGGGATGGTAACGGCATCATTTAACAGAATCTCAGGCGACGGGTTCAACTGGGTCACAGCCTCCCTCATGGCCTCGTAGGTCGCCTGGAGAATATTGATCTCGTCAATCCGCCCCGGTCCCACGACACCGACGCCCCAGCTGACCGCCTTCTCTTTGATCTCCTCATACAGCAGCTCTCTCTTCTTCTCCGACAGCTTCTTCGAGTCGTTTAAATACAGAATCTGACAATCCTTCGGCAGAATCACCGCCCCGGCCACCACCGGCCCTGCCAGCGGTCCGCGGCCCGCCTCGTCAATGCCGCAGATATAGCTGCATGCCTCATAGGTATATTCGTACTCCTTCATCGCCTCTAAGCGTTCCAGCTCGATTTGTAATTTCTCACCACTCAGTGTTTTCATCAGTATCTCTTCCCATCTTCTGTCCTTTGTTTCTGCTGTTCTGTCACGATTTTCACGACCGGCTCGTCATCATTTTTCGTTTCCCGGTCCCCGCACCAGATGCGGAGCCCCGTTTTGCCGATGATCTGGCCGGCTGAGACATTGCCAATATCGGAATCCCTGCTGTCGGAACTGTCGTTCCGGTTATCTCCCAGCAGAAAATATTCATCTTCTCCCAATACCACCGGTTCTGCCGCCCGCTTAGGCTTCTCAATCGGTTCCGTGGCATATGGGTCATCCAGCAGCGCCCCGTCTATATAGATATTTCCATCTTTAATCTGCACGGTCTCCCCCGGAAGTCCAATCACTCTCTTAATATAAAACTGATCATCCCGGTAACGATACTGAAATACTACCGCGTCGAATCTCTGAATCTTAGAATACTTGAGACACAGCTTATCCGCCAGCAGGATATCACCCTCCATATAGTTTGGTTCCATGGAAACCCCGTAGACATCCACCCTCTGGGTCACATGATGCACCATAAAATAGGCCAGCATCACAACTGCCGTTAAGTATAGCATCCACTTCTTTTGTAGTACAACCTTCATGTCTTTCTACGTCTTCTGATGGATCGTTATATCGATTCCACCGGTGGAAATTCAAGGGTTACCCGCCCCAGTTTTCCGCTTCTGAAATCATCCACAAACAGCTTGGCCGCTTTCAGCAGATCCAGTTCGCCGCCCTTTGCCAGGCAGGCCCGCACTCTTGCAATCTGTTCCAGCGCCTTGTAAGGGTCATCCCCCTCTATCTGATACCGTTCCTCCATCACCGTCCGGTAATGGCCCAGCATAAACTTGATCAGTTCCACCGCCATCTCTTCTTTATTCAGAATTTCATCGTTGATAGAACCGATGAACGCCAGATGGAGTCCCACCTCCTGGTTCTCAAACCGGGGCCACAAAATCCCCGGGGTATCTAAAAGCTCCAAACTCTTATTCAGCCTGATCCACTGGTTTCCCTTGGTCACGCCCGGCTTGTTCCCGGTCTTGGTACAGGCCTTGCCCGCAAAGGAATTGATGAAGGTGGATTTGCCCACATTGGGGATTCCCACCACCATGGCCCGCACCGGCCGGTTTAAAATACCTCTTCTGCGGTCCCTCTCAATCTTCTCCTTACAGGCCTCCGCCACAACGCCGTTGATCTGTTTTAAACCGGCGCCGCTTCTGGAATTGACCTTGATCACGTGGCAGCCCTGGCTCTTGAACCACTCCGCCCAGGCATCATTGAGACGCTCGTTGGACAGGTCGGACTTGTTGAGCAGCACGATTCTCGCCTTGTTCTGTCCCAGCTCGTCGATGTCCGGATTCCTGCTGGAAAACGGCACCCGCGCGTCCACCACCTCAATGATCAGATCAATCAGTTTTATATCCTCTTTCATGGCACGTTTGGCTTTCGTCATGTGCCCGGGATACCATTGTATATTCATAAATAACCTCTTTCCCTAGTGAACCAATCCTATATCTACAATCGGCCGGATGCGCATCCACACCTTGCCGTCAATCTGGTCTCGTTTTACATTTCCAATATTGGCAAAACGGCTGTCCTCACTGCTGTCACGGTTGTCCCCCAACAGGAAATACTCGTCCTCCTCCAGCCGCACCGGATTCTCCGCAAGCCCTGCTAAGGAAACGTGGCTCAAGCCTTCCTCCGTCTCCAGCAGCTCGTCATTGATATAAATAGAACCGCCCTTTATCTGTACCATCTCGCCAGGCAGTCCAATCACTCGTTTTACATTCGATTTCTTGTCATCTCTCACAAACACCACCACGTCAAACCGCTTCGGGTCCCCAAAATCGTAAGCCAGCCTGTTCATCAGCACGACATCATCCGGATTCATCCCCGGAGCCATGGACTGCCCCACGATCTGAATCTGGGTTCCAAATCCATACACCACAAACCAGGCCAGAGAAATGACCACGACAATATCAACAATCCAGTTGACCACTCGCCGCAGGGTGTTTGTATCTTCCATCTGGTAAAATTCCATTTATGAAGTACCTCGCAATCATAGTAAAAAAGAGCTGTGCTCATATACTTAGCGACAGCTCCTTCATCACATGAATTATTTTACTAATTCTTTTACCTTTGCAGCCTTGCCTACTCTGTCTCTTAAGTAGTACAGTTTTGCACGTCTTACTTTACCTCTTCTCACCACTTCGATGTTATCGACGCTCGGAGAATGTAATGGCCATGTCTTCTCAACACCGATGCCGTTGGAGTTCTTTCTTACTGTGAAAGTCTCTCTTGCGCCACCGTTCTGTCTCTTGATGACTGTGCCTTCGAATACCTGGATTCTCTCGCGGTTACCCTCTTTGATCTTGTTGAAGACTTTGATGGTGTCGCCAACGTGGAATACCGGTACAGATTCCTTTAACTGTGCTGCTTCAATGTTCTTAATAATATCGTTCACGTGTGAACCTCCTTAATATGTTTGATGTTCTTAATGCTCCCTTTTATTTCCGCAACAGAGGACCATCTCTTATTTTTCACAACGTCTAATTTTATCATATAACGTTAGGCATTGCAAGTCCTTTTTTGAGATTCTTTGCTGATTCTTTACTGATTTTTTTAGAATATCTGGCCTTCATCTAGCTGGCAGGGCGCAGTAACTCCGGTTACGCCTTTGCAGCAGCCGAGTCCGACAGTTCATGGCTTTTCTGCTGTCTTTTCCTCTACATCCACTTCCTTGGGCGTTCCATCACAATTATGTCCAATCTGGCAGTAATGGGGACAGCCGCCGCATGCTTTCCCACCAATATGCATGCCGCGCCGTCTGGAATCATCAATCAGCCAGTATGCTCCACCGATAACGGCGAGCACAACAATCAAAATTACCCACTCTGCCACTGTCATATCCGCTAAAAATCCCATAAATTCTCCCCCCTCCCCAAAATTAATTATGATAACTGTTATTATTATAAAGAATTTTAGCATATGAATATTGGCGTGTCAAGAAATAAATATATATTTCCATCATTACTATTTGCGCGGCTCACAAAATCATATAAACGAAACAGGAACGTTGGATTTATTTGCACAATCCCGCGTTCCTGTTTTATCACTTGATAAGGTTCCTTATGCTATGGTCTGGACTTCAATTCCTGCAAAAACTGCTGTTCCTTTTTCGATAAATTAACATCCACCAGCAGATCCGGCCGTCTCTCAAATGTCCGTCTGATTGACTCCCGCCGCCGCCACTCCTCGATATTCTTGTGATGGCCGGACAGCAGCACCTCCGGCACGGCGCGGCCTTCATAGACTTCCGGTCTCGTGTACTGGGGATATTCTAAGAGATTGTCATGGAACGACTCGATCTCCACCGATTCGTCATTATTGAGCACGCCCGGAACCAGCCGGGAAATGCAGTCGATCATCACCATAGCCGGAAGTTCCCCGCCGGTCAGTACATAATCGCCCACGGATAAATAATCGGTGACAATCATCTCCAGCGCCCGCTCATCAATCCCTTCGTAGTGGCCGCACAAAAACACCAAATCTTCTTCCCCCGCCAGTTCCTCCGCAATCTTTTGGTTGAATACCTTCCCCTGCGGCGTCATATAGAGTACTCTCGGCCGGCGTCCCAGACGGTTGCACAAATCCTCATAGGCATCACAAACCGGCCCCGGCTGCATCACCATGCCGGCTCCGCCGCCGTAAGGCGCGTCATCCACATGCTTATGCTTGTCCTTGGAAAAATCCCGGATATTGACCGCCTCCACAGAGATCAGTTTTTTCTCCACAGCCCGCCCGATAATACTGGTATTCAGCCCGTCGAGCACCATCTGTGGAAATAAGGTCAGTATATGATAATTCATAGTCTTCCTCTCTTGTTCAGAAGCTCTTACAAGCAAGCTTGACACGGTTTTTTATCCAAACATTCCCGCCGTCCTGAACAGTTAACATTTTATAAGTCCAACAGCCCATCCAAAATATGAACCGTTATAGTAGAAGTATCCAGATTCACATCCAGAATGCAGGCCGGAATGGCCGGAAGCAACACCTCTTTCCCCTCAAGCGTCTCCACCACATAGACATCATTGGCTCCCGTCTGGAGAACATCCGTCAAGGTTCCGAACGGTTTCCCATCCTCGGTCACTACCTTAAGGCCAATCAAATCCACGATAAAATTCTCATTTGGCCCCAGTTCCACCGCTTGATCCCTGGGAATCAGCAGATCTTTTCCCTTATAAATCTCAATGTCATTTATATTATCATAACCCTTGAATTTTAAGATTGCCATATTCTTAAAGAATTTCACCTGCTCAATCACAAGGATTTTCTGTTCTTTTCCTGTATCCAGTATCACTTCTTTTAACTGCTTAAACCGGGTTACATCATCCGTAGTCGGAAACACCTTCACCTCGCCGCGGACGCCGTGGGTGGAGGAAATCACGCCTACACGCAGTGTGTCTTCCATCATTCTATCCCTCTGCCTTTTTTAATCATTACCATTCAGACATCCGATGTGGAAATCGACACAAAAAAATGCTTACAAGCAAGCTTGACGCACCTTTCCGTACCAATGTTCCCGCCGTCTGAACGGTAACTTGGAATCAGTAAGACCGCCTGACGATTAGGCCGGCGGTCCTGCATGTTAGTAACTATTGTATCTCTACAATTACTTTTTTCTCTTCTCTCGAGGCTGCTGCTTTAACAACAGAACGAATAGCTTTCGCGATTCTTCCCTGCTTCCCAATCACCTTGCCCATATCGGACGGAGCGACTTTCAGTTCCACGATCGTCTCCCCGCCTTTTACAGTTTCCGTCACAACGACTTCTTCCGGATGTTCCACAAGCGCTTTCGCCATTACTTCAACTAATTCTTTCATATCCTCACCTCGTGTTATTGGATGCCGGCGATTTTCAAAAGTTTTCCAACTGTCTCGGTTGGCTGAGCACCTGTTGCTAACCACTTTTTAGCTGCTTCCTCGTTAAATTTGATTACGCTTGGCTCCAGGTTCGGATCATAGTAACCTACTTCTTCGATGAATCTGCCATCTCTTGGAGAGCGGGAATCTGCAACAACAATTCTATAAAAAGGAGCCTTTTTCTGACCCATTCTTTTTAATCTCATCTTTACTGCCATGTCAATTTCACCTCCTTATCCCTTAATACGGTTTCCCTTGCGGGGAATACCAAAATTTATAGTCAAATGCAGATAAACTGCTTTGCTAACATAGAAAAACATGGAATCTGCCTAAAATGGCATCTTAAACTTGCCAAGCATGCCTCCAAGGCCGCCTCTTCCTTTGCCGCCCATCATACCCGGCAGCTGTTTCATCATCTTCTTCATCTGGTCGAACTGCTTGACAATGCGGTTCACCTCGCTGATATCCACGCCGGCGCCCCTTGCGATCCTCTGCTTGCGGGACGGATTTAAGATTGCCGGATTGGCTCTCTCCTGGGCTGTCATGGAAAGAATGATGGCCTCCACCCGGTCCATGGCGGACTCGTCGATTTCGGCATTGCCCTTCATCTGTGGCATCCCCGGCATCATGCTCATAATGCTGGACATACCGCCCATCTTCTTGATCTGCCGCATCTGGTCCAGAAAATCGTTGTAGTCGAATTCTGCTTTTTTCAGCTTCTGACTTAACTCCTTCGCCTTCTGCTCATCGACCTCCAACTCCGCCTTCTCAATCAGGGAAAGGATATCTCCCATGCCGAGAATTCTGGATGCCATGCGGTCCGGGTAGAACTGCTCCAAATCGGACAGCTTCTCGCCCATACCAATATATAAAATTGGCCGGCCTGTCACGGCTCTGATGGAAAGTGCCGCGCCGCCTCTGGTGTCACCGTCTAACTTGGTTAAGATGACGCCGTCAATCCCGATCTTACTGTTAAACATCTCCGCCACGTTCACCGCGTCCTGGCCGGTCATCGCATCCACGATGAGCAAGGTCTGGTCCACGGTAACGGCCTCCTTGATCTCAATCAGTTCGCCCATCATATCCTCATCAATATGAAGACGGCCGGCGGTATCTAAGATGACCACGTTGTAGCCGTTCTTATCCGCATGCTCGATGGCGGCTTTGGCGATGTTCACCGGCTTCTGGCTGTCTCCCATGGAGAATACCGGTACGCCCTGCTTCTCGCCGTTGATCTGTAACTGCTGGATGGCCGCCGGACGATAGACGTCACAGGCCGCAAGAAGAGGTTTTCTTCCCTTGGCTTTCAGCTTGCCGGCGATCTTGGCCGTGGTGGTGGTTTTACCGGCGCCCTGGAGACCTGCCATCATGATGACGGTAATCTCGTTAGACGGCCGGAGTGTAATCTCCGTTGTCTCGGAACCCATGAGGGAGATCAGCTCCTCATGGACAATCTTTATGACCATCTGTCCAGGAGTCAGACTGTTTAATACGTCCTGGCCGATGGCCCGCTCCTGAACGGAATTAATAAACTGTTTTACAACCTTAAAACTTACGTCGGCTTCCAAAAGAGCCATCTTGACTTCTTTTAAAGCGGCCTTCACATCTGCCTCAGACAGCCGGCCTTTTCCGCGCAGGTTCTTGAATACATTCTGTAATTTATCGGATAAGCTCTCAAAAGCCATGAAAAACCTCCTGCCAGGCAGTCAAATAGTCAAATCTTAAAGTTCAATGATGTCGCCTGCAATCTGTTCGATTCTCTTCAGGAGCCCCGGATCTTCCGTCTCCTGGTATTCCTTCGTCAGCTGGCGGATGTCCGCCACCTTCTGTTTGGTCTCGTTAAATTTATGGATGAGCTGTAATTTTTCTTCATAGCCTGTCAGAATCCTGTCGCACCGTTTAATTAAATCATGAACGCCCTGACGGCTGATGCCCTGCTCCTTCGCGATCTCACTGAGAGACAGATCATTAAAAACCACGTCTTCATAAATATGTCTCTGATGCTCCGTCAGCAGTTCCCCGTAAAAATCATACAGGATTCCCTGCTCTACAATCTTTTCCATATCATCACCTGTGTTATCATACTACATGGCCGGTGGGGTGTCAAGTGTTTTTTCTTTACACCCTCCAAAATACCCTCCAAAAACGAAAACAACCGCTCTGCCTCGCATACAGAGCGGTTGTTCTCGCAAAAAATTCATGATCACCGAATTAATTGGCTACTTTTCCGTAACCAGCATATCATGATACGGCAGTCTTTGTCAAATGTTTAGTATAGCCCAAAAACATCTATGATTCTCCCCCATCCTTCCACCGTTTCACCGCATTCAGCTTCTCCTTCACCTCCGCCTCCGCTCCCTGGACTCCAGGGCGATAGTAGGTCTTATCCTTCAAAGAATCCGGCAGACACTGCATGCGGGCTACCTTTTCCTCCGTGTCATGAGCATAGACATAGTCTTCCCCGTAATGCAATTCCCTCATCAGACTGGTGGGCGCGTTGCGGATTTGTAAGGGTACCGGCTCCGCCAGCATGGTCTGAGCGTCCAGCTTTGCGGACTCGTAGGCCATGTATGCCGAATTGGTCTTGGGCGCCATGGATAAATAGATCACGGCGTGACTCAAATGGACGTTGCACTCCGGCATTCCCAGAAAATGACAGGCCTGGTACACCGACACAGCCAGAGTCAGCGCCTGGCTGTCCGCCATCCCGATATCCTCGCTGGCAAACCGTACCAGCCGTCTCGCCACATACAGCGGGTCCTCCCCCGCCTCCAGCATCCTGGCCAGCCAGTAGACGGCCGCGTCCGGGTCGCTGTTTCTCATGGATTTGTGAAGGGCCGAGATCAGGTTGTAATGCTCCTCCCCTTTCTTATCGTAGAGCAGCGTCCGCTTCCCGATACACTGTTTCAGCGTTTCCAAAGTCACTGTAGTTTTCTCGGCACTGATCTCCCCGTTATTCACCGCCATCTCCAACGTGTTTAACGCCGTCCGGGCATCCCCGCCTGCAAACTCCGCTATCATGCCGATCATATCATCCGAGATATCAATGTTGAGAAACCCAAACCCCTTCTGATTCTTCAGGGCCCGTTTCAGCAAATCCTCCAAGTCCTCCTTTTCCAGAGCCTGGAGCACAAAGACCTTGCACCGAGATAAAAGGGCCGCATTGATCTCAAACGAAGGATTCTCCGTCGTCGCTCCGATCAGAATAATGCTCCCTTTCTCCACATAGGGCAGAAACGCGTCCTGCTGCGCCTTATTAAAACGATGGATCTCGTCCACAAACACCACCGTTTTGGTTCCCATCCGCCGGCTCTCCTCCGCCTGGGCCATCACGTCCTTAATCTCTTTGATTCCGCTGGTCACCGCGCTGAAATTGATAAACCGGGCATGGGTTCTGCCGGCGATAATGCTGGCCAGCGTTGTCTTCCCCACTCCCGGCGGCCCCCAGAAGATCATGGAGGTGATCCGGTCCTGGTCAATCAGCTGGCGAAGAAGCTTTCCCTCCCCCAGCAGATGCTTCTGCCCCACGAAATCCTCCAGGCGCTCCGGCCTCAGCCTGCTTGCCAGCGGATTGTAAACCTGCCTGTCATCAAACAGCGACATCTGTTCCATCTGCATCCGGCACTCCCCTCCTTTTGTGTCTTTTACCTATAATGTAATACGGATTGCATGCGCCGTCAAGCAGATATCCGCCGGTTTTCCCCGTCTGTCACCCCCGGCTGAACCGGTTTTCGCTGAGTCCTCCCAGCGTAAATTCCGCCCAGCTGTAATTCGTCATATACTCCCCCGTAAAAGCGTTCATCTGCTCCAAATCCCCATTTAACGCCGCATAGTAATCACAGTCCACCTTCTCCGGGTCAATGGCCAGTTCCCGCCGGTTTTTGATGATAATATCCTGAATCCCCACCTGCTTTAACGCCTTCATCAGCGCAAAAATCACCTGGTGGGTGCTGTTTTGCACCTTTCTGTCATAGGGTCTGTCCCCCCATAAAATGGAGGCCAGCTCCGGCATGGATACTCTGGCCCCCTTCCGGTCTACTAAGTAGGCCAGACATTCCCGGCACTTGGTCCGGGGTAAATCAACCGGTTTTCCGTTTAAAAAAATCTCAAAATTTCCAAAGGTCTGAATCTTTACACGACGGTCCTGTTCCTTTGGCAGCGGATACCGCAGGTTGTCAAGCTCGTCCCGCAGTTCCTCCTCGCTGACCGGCTTCATCAGATAGCCGCTGGCGTGAAGGCGGAATGCCTCTTTCATATACTGGGAATATCCGGTTACGAAGATGAGATTGATCTCCGGGCACAATTCCTTGCACCGCTCTGCCAAAGTAATCCCGCCAAGTTCTCCCATCTCCACATCCAGAAAAACGATATCCACCCGGTTCTCCAATAAGTAGGAACAGGCGTCCTCCGGCTCCGTAAAACCCACAGCCACGGCATCCGGCGCCACCCGCTTTACCAGTCCCAGCATGTGATCCATGACCAGCCTCTCATCATCCACCACCATGATGTTCAACGTACGTTCCTCCTTAGCGGCAGGATTATGGTGGCTACCGTCCCCACGCCCCTTTTGCTCTGAATCTGCAAAGAACCGCCGCACTGCGCTTCCAGCCGCTTCCTTACATTGGAAAGTCCCAGATGCAGCTGTCCGTCCTCCGGCATTTTCCCCGTGTCAAAACCGGCGCCGTCATCCGCAACGGTGATGATGACCTCCTGCCCGCTCTCCTCCGTTTTGATCGTCACCGTCCCCCCTCCCTTTTTCTTCCTGATGCCGTGGCGGACCGCATTTTCCACCAGAGGCTGTAAGGTGAGGGAAGGCAGGAGAAAATCAGTCGCCAAGAGCCGTGTCTCCACCGACAGCTTATCCCCGAACCGCATTTTTTCCAGATAAAGAAACTCCCGCACATGAATCATTTCCTTCTCAAAGGGAATCAGGTTCATGTCCGAAAGCGACTCTAAATTTTGTCTGAGAAACAGGCAGAAATGCTGCAGCGCCTCCGACGCTCTGCCCGGATCGGTGTCACACAGCTGCTTGATCCCAATCAGCGAATTATAAAGAAAATGAGGCTGTATCTGGCTCTGCATCACCGCCAGGGAGTTGTCCGGCCAGGCGTCCCCGGGCCACAGCGGCGTCTCCCCTCTCTTTCCCGTCTCCTCCTCCTTCAGCGTGTACCCATTTTTCCCCCTCTGTTTTGTCCGGTATAACGCTTCGTCCGCGCTCAGGTACAGTTCCTCAAAACTAACGCCGTCCGCCGGGTACAGCGCCACCCCAAGACTGGCTGTGATTCTGCACCGGTTATCATCTTTTTGAAGCAGCATGTTCAACAAACCGGTCAATTCCTCCGCCCGCCGATTCGCTTCCTCCCGGCCGGAGACCTTCGTAAACGCCACAAATTCGTCTCCCCCGATTCTCCCGAGGATATCCTCCGTTCCAAAATGGTCCCGGATCGTCTGGGTAAACCGGCAGATGCAGAAATCCCCGAAGGAGTGCCCGAAGGTGTCGTTGACCTGCTTGAAATTATCGATATCAAAAATAAAGAATGCGTATATCACATTCCCGCTCTCCAGAATCTGCTTTTTGATCAGCCGTTCCGTCACCTTCTTGGAGTACAGGCCGGTCATCTCATCCGTGGCCGCCAGCAGCTCCTTTTTCTTCTCCCTGTCAATATTCTTGCGGTACGCAAACATATGAACAGACCGGCTCTCCTCCGAGTAAAACAGATAGGCATCCACCCGCATCCAGCGGTACTCCCCTCCATCTTCCCGGCTCATGAAATCATAGCGCAGGTGGTTATTTCCCGCCTGATACTCCCTTATGGCATGGTCCGGCGAAAACATGGAGATGTAGCCATCCTGGTATTCTTCTTTGATCTGTTTCTTCGCAATCACCCGCAGTCCCTGGTCAAAAGGCAGCCCGCCGGCCCCCATACTCTTAAAATACTCCTCCGTTGTCTTTCCCACATAACAGTTCCGTGTCAGATTCATCTCGTAGATGCTCTCATAGAGCTGTTCCGTCGCTTTCTTAAAATACGCCTGTCTCTCCTCCACCAGCTCCGTCACCTGTGTGTGAAACCGGCGGATCACCGAATTGATAATCAGGAGAATCGCCAGGATCATTCCCCCAATCACCAGACAGGACATCCCCACCGGCCAGCAAAACAGGGTCTGTTTGCTGATATCACTGCTTAAGACTGCGGTAAGCAGAAAACCAACAACCAGAATTACACTGATCAGCAGGTTGGCTTTGAACAATTTATTATTTTTCACTCCGAATCCTCCCCCGGTTTTCTTATGGAGCAGTTCATCCTCTGTTCTGTTTACCATTATAGTTGCAGTTGCTTACGCCGCGCTTACAAATTTCCATATTTTTCCACTATATTTCAATTTTCTATTGAAAATATCTAATTATGAGATATTTTGATTTCCATGCATCAAAAAAAGACATCCCGGGCCACCCCCGCAATCATATCCATAGGATCATGATTACGATGATGGCCGCAGAATGTCTGATCTGCTGTCCGCTCTTGTTATCCGTTTCCGTTTTTCTCTTCCTCCGGATACCTCCAGAAGATCACTACTTTAAATACGTCATCCTCCACAAGGATGTGCATGGTTCCGCCCTGGGCTTCCACAAAGGCTCTGGCGATCGCCAGCCCCAAGCCGGAGCCATCCGTGTTCCGCGACTCGTCACCCCGGACAAACCGTTCCGTCAAGTCCTCCGGCGACACATGAAGCTCCCTGGCGGAAATGTTCCGCATGGAGACGGTGACTCCGGTCTCCTCCGGCCGGATTTCCAGATAGGCCCTGGTTTGCGGCATGGCGTATTTCAGGATATTGACCATCAGATTTTCAAAGACGCGGTAGGTCTTCTGCCCATCCAGCCTTAAGATCACTTTCTCCTCCGGCAGCTGCAGCCGGAACTCGATCTCACTCTCCTCTATTTTGTCGGACAGTTCCAGACGCACCTGTTTTAATAAGCTTACCACGTCCACATCCGTCATGTGGAGAGAGATACTGCCGCTGCTTGCCTTCGTCACCTCAAACAAATCCTCGATCAGAGATTTCAACCGCATGGATTTCCTGTCCAGAATTTCGATATAGGAATCCCTCTCTTCCTTTGTCAGATTGTCATTTTTCAACAAGTTGACGTAGGTGATGATGGCTGTCAGCGGAGTTTTTAAATCGTGGGACACATTGGTGATCAGCTCCGCCTTGGTCCGCTCGCTTTTCACCTCCTGGGCCACCGCGTGTTGTAAGCCGGTCTGAATCTTCAACAACTGCTCTTTTAAAGGGGTAAAGATGCCAAAATCCTCCGTGATCTCCACATCCAGCTCCCCGGCCGCGATCCGGCTGACGGCATTTACCAGGGTGTCATAGGCTTGTTTCAGCCTGTCGTTGTATTTTTTCAGGATGACAAATAAAAACAGCGAGTAGACGGCCAGCGCCAGGATTCCTCCCAGCCACAGCACGGTAATCAGGGACAGGATCACAAAGTTGGCGATGACCATGTTTCGGATTCTCTTATAGGAATTCTCGGACCAGTCCGTCTCCTTTAAGACCGTCATGCTCTGGTGCAGACTGCCGGACAGGCGGACAAGCCCCCGCCCGATCCAGGAACGCTCCGCCAGATACCGCCCCAAGCCCATGAAAAAGAGGGGGCGCAGACACAGCACCATCCAGTAAAGCAGGCCGTACATGGCCGCCCAGAAGCCCAGGTTGACGAGCAGCGCCAGTCCCGAAGCTGCTGCCGGCTGAAATTCCGCCTTCACAAACTCCTCCACCAGACTTCCATCCATATACCCCATAATCAGCTTCACCGGCCATCTGCCTCCCGCCGCCACGCTTCCCCACATGATAGCAGCGCCGCACAAGGGTTCCAGCGCCAGCCGGCACCAGGGACTGTACCCCAGCCGCAGACTTTGCACCCCGGGCAGAAACAGGGCCGCCAAAACCAGAATGATGCCCATGATCAGAATCACCGTCAGATACCCGCCGCCAAACAGGTAATCATTCACTTCCAGCCCCGTCCCCAGATTATCCGGCGAATCAGGAGTCAGACTGGCAAATGCCTCCGGACTGCAGCGGAACCGCACCCGGTAATCTTTTGGCCCGGAAAAATTGACACCGCTGTACAGGTACCCGGAATCCGTCCTTGCCTCCAGCGGGTCGTAGAATTCATATGCTTCGATTGCCAGACGAAGTTGTTCCAAATCACAGCCTTCCCCTTCCAGCAATTCCCCTTTGCAGCTGCCGGAGCTTTGAAAATCGAAGACTGCCTGAATTTCATCCGGCTTCAATTCCGAGGAAAAAAAGACTGCCGAATTCTTCACATTGCTTCGAATCTCCCGCCCCTGCCGGTCCAGAAGCTGATAATGAAGGACCGGACTGTAATGATGATACTTCTGTTTCCACTCCCGCCCCAAGCTGTCCATGTTTTCTTTCAGATTCTGATAATCGTTTCCCGTATACCGTGGGACTCCCACATCCGCCTTCTCTCCCAGGAAGATTTCATTGTCCTCCTTAAGCGCCTGGTACATCGCTTCCTCCAGCCCCGGCAGAAAGACCTGGGAGGCCGTCAGCGCCTTTTCTTCCCGCTCCTGGATCGAATCCCAGTAGGCCACATAGCTGGTGTTCACCATCTGAGACACCAGCTGGTCCAGATCCCCGGGAATGGTTCCCATGTCCCGGCTTCTGGTCTCACGAAAACTCTCGGCCCGGTTTTGCATGTAGGGATAGAGCCGCACCGTAGCCGCCGACACCGCCAGGATCAGCGCGAGGACGAGCCAGATTCCATACCTATGCCTGTTTTTCAATTTTATACCCAACTCCCCACACCACCTTTAAATATTTTGGCTCCTTCGGATTCACTTCAATTTTCTCCCGGAGATTTCTGATATGAACCATCACCGTGTCCGTGTTCACCGCCCGCTCATTCCAGACCCGCTCATAGATTTCCTCCGCCGGAAATACCCGGCCGGGACTTTGCAGCAACAGCAGCAGAATCTTGAACTCAATGGGCGTGATCTTCACCGGACGGTCATCCACCAGCACCTCCACGGTCTCCTCGTTGACCTCCAGGCCGCCCAGACGGTGAATCTTCGGGTTTTCCTCCTTCTGGCTGGAATTTATCTGGTCCAGAAATCGGTGGTACCTCCTCAGCTGGGAATTCACCCGGGCCATCAGCTCCATCGGGGTGAACGGCTTCGTGATATAATCGTCCGCCCCGATGTTGAGCCCCAGAACCTTGTCCATCTCCTCCGATTTCGCCGATAAGAAAATGACGGGAAAATCATAGCGTTCCCTCAGCCTGGCTGTCATGGTGATTCCGTCCATCCTTGGCATCATAATATCGACTATGGCCAGATGGATCTCCTCGCGTTCAAGAATCTCCAGCCCCTCCACGCCATCCGCCGCCTGAAACACCACATAGCCCTGGCTTTTCAAGAATATTTCCACGCCCTCCCGGATCTCTTTATCATCCTCAACAAGCAGTATATGGTCTTTGTCCATGTAACTCTCCTCTCCATCCTGCGGGTATCTTCCACAATTTTGCAGGTTTCTTTGTATTGATCATTTCAGTATATTGCATTTCGGCCTCCCGGGCAATAAAAGAATTGCGGTAATTTGCAGCTGTCAGCGCCGCCTGGGCACTCATCCACCGGTACTGGTCCGGCTGTTCCACCGTTTTTCTCACTGCCATGACCCACTCGGCCACCGATTCTTCTGTCATATATCCGTTAAATCCATTCCGCACCACATCCACCACGCCGCTGGCCTTCAACGCGACCACAGGGCTTCCCGATGCCATGGCCTCCAAAAGAACAATGCCCTGGGTCTCCGACTTGGAGGTGAACAAAAAGGCGTCGCTGGCGAACTGGTAATCCCGGATCTCTTCATTGGGAACCCGGCCGATCAGGACCACCTGGCGTTCCAGCCCCTCCGCTTTCAGCCTGGCTGTCAGATGCGCCCGCTCACTGCCCTCGCCAATCAGCATCAGGCAGAAGCTGTCTCCGATCTGTTCCTTCAGCTCCCGGATTCCGTCCAGAAGGAAATCTAAGTTCTTTTCCTTCTCCAGTCTGGCGATGGTGCAAAACAGATACGTTCTTCCGCCGAGATAACGTTCCCGGATCGCTGCCGACTTTGACTCATTTTTCACAAACGCGCCATCCCGCAGCCCCGTCGGCAGAATCGTGATCCTGGTATCAACCCCCTGTTTCAGCATAAAATCCTTCATCAGCCTCGTGGGGGCAAAGATCTGGTCGCACTGGTTGGCAAACGCCGCCATATATCTTGGCACCAGCACCTCTCTGCTGTATTTCGTGACGCCGTGGAACAGCCGGTCGTGGTCCTGCATTTTCTGAAACACCTTAAAATAGTGAAGATAATCTTCATACCGGGTGTGATAGGTGTACGCCACCGGCACATTGTATTTTTTTCCAAGATACAATGCCATATAGCCGGACACCATGGGATGATGGACATGGATGACGTCAAAATGCAGCTCCCGGAACCGTTTCTCCACTTCACGGTCAAAACAATTGCCTACCACAAGGCCTTTTTCCTCTTTCTGATAGAGTGTCCGATAACGAATCACATATTCATCCGTCTCCTCCACACCGTAATCCGGTGCAAAAATATAGACAGTATGGCCAAGCTCCCGAAGGCCATCCGACAGCTGTTCGATTGAAACCGGCACTCCGCCGATAAACGGTTTATAATTATTGGTAAACATTGCAATTCTCATCAACTTTCCCTCCTCAGACTAAGCGTTTAACAAAACATCGTTAGCGCAGCTTCTCCCATCACATAACCGGCGCCCACAAACACCAGGTTCCAGATCAATATGCCGATGGCCGAACTGACGGTATATTTCATAAAATCCATCCGGATCACCCCGGCTGGAATGGAGATCAGGGTGCGCAGCATGGGAACCAGCTTGCTGACCATCACGCCCCAGGCGCCCTTTTCCCGCAGCATGGCAAGATTTTTCGTGATCGCCGGCTCCTGCTTCGGAAAACGCTTCATATATTTCTGTAACAGCGGATCACCGCCAAACCGTCCAAGCAGATACAAAATCCAGCTTCCCAAAAGCCCGGCCCCTACTGTGAGAACCATGGTCATCAAAAAGCTGATATCTCCTTTTGAAGCCCAGATTCCCGCCAGCGGCATGATAATCCCCGCCGGAAAGCCGGGCAGATTCAAATATTCCAGCAGTACGATCAGAAAGATAAATCCCGCTCCATATTGTAAAAAATATTGATTTAATGTCTGAATGTCCATTTCCCTACCTCCTTTATGATGTCATTATAGAAGGCAGTTCTAAAGTCCGTCCGCAGATAAAAGAAAAGAAATCCTAAAGAAAAAGAAAGAATCAGAAAAAGAGCCGCACCAGACGGTTTCCCGGCTGACGCGGCTTTGGATGAAATAATGGAGTTTCTTACTCTAACGCTCCCGCCACTTCCCCGATCATCTCCGGGAAGGTGCGAAGACCGACGCCGGCTAAATACCAGTTCTCGGCATCCAAGTAGACCACCCTGCCGTTTTTGTAGGCGTTTGTGGACTCTACCAGTTCATTTTCCAGGGTATCACCAGCACTCTGGCTTCCGGCCACGATGGCGGTTCTGTCCACTACGAACAGGAAATCCGGGTTCACCTTGGCAATGTATTCGTAGCCTGCAGACTGGCCGTGGGTGGATGCTTCAATGCCTGTATCCGCCGCTTTCACGCCTAAAATGTCGTGGATTAACCCAAACCGGGAACCCGCACCGTAAGCGCTCAGGCTTCCGTCGTTGGCGAGAATGATCAACGCCTTCTCCTCCATCTGATGGGCCTTGCCGGCGGTCTCACCGATCTTTTTCTCAATGTCCTTGATTGCCTGACTGGTCTCCTCCTCCTTATCAAATACCTGGCCCAAGGTGGTGTAGACATCCACAAAGTCCTCCATCAAGTTGGTGTAATCCAGGCTTACATACCAGGTTGGAGCGATTTTGCCCAGTTCCTCGTAGAAGGCTTCCTGTCTTCCGGAGATGATAATCAGATCCGGCTCGAACTCAAAAATGGCTTCCATGTCAGGTTCCTTGATGCCGCCTGCGTTGACCGCATTCTTATACTTCGACAGGCTGTCCGTCAGATTCGCTGTGGGAACGGCGTACTCCGCCTCCACGCCCAGGTAATCCAGGCTGTCCAAAATCCCCATATCAAAAATGGCCACCCTTCCCGGATTGACCGGAAGTTCCACCTCGCCGTGGACCGTGTTTACGTTCACGGTGCCGGCCGCCGCATCCTTTAAGGCCTCCGTCTCAAGGGCCTCCGGTTCCGTACCTGTCCCGCCTGCATCTGTGGAAGAAGTCTGTTCTGTTTCCTGCCCTCCGGTTGTCACGGAGCTGTCCGCGGTGTTCCTGCCGCAGCCGGTCAGCGCCGCCGCTGCCATCACCCCCACTGCGAACCATATGCCTGTCTGTCTCATCGGTTTTCTCATCTTTGTCTCTCCTCTTTTTGTCTTTGTTTTTATGCTGAATAATATAAACACACGTTTCTGTCATTGATTTTTTTCACTTCGATATTCATTCCGTAGACCCGCTCTAAGGTGTGGCTGTTCATCATTTCCTCCACATCTCCTCCGGCCACAATTTTTCCGTCCTTCATCGCCACAATATAGTCGGCGTAATGAGACACAAAATTGATATCATGGATTACCACCATCACCGTCTTCCCCCGCTCATGAACCAGCCGCCGCAGGATCGTCATGATCTGCACCGAGTGCTTCATATCCAGGTTATTTAACGGCTCATCTAAGAAAATGTACTTGGTATCCTGGGCAATCACCATGGCGATATACGCCATCTGCCGCTGGCCCCCTGACAGCTGGTCCAAGTAGCGGTCCGCCAGGTGTTCCAATCCCATATAGGCGATGGCCTCGTCAATCTTCTCCTCGTCCTCCGCCGTCAAATGACCATGGCTGTATGGAAAACGTCCGAAGGACACCAGCTCCCGCACCTTGATACGGACCGTCAGATGGTTGGACTGCTTTAACACCGATAAGTGTTTTGCCAGTTCCTTATTCCGCCACCGGTCCAAAGACTTTCCTTCCACCAGAATCTCCCCCTCATTCTTCTCCAGAGTCCTGGTAATAATAGAAAGCAGGGTACTCTTGCCGGCCCCGTTGCTTCCGATAAACGCCACCAGTTTTTCCGTGGGAAAGTCCGCACTGACCTCGTCGAGCACCTTCCTGGCCCCATACTGTTTTATAATTCCTGATACTGAAATCATCTTTTATCCCCTCCTTCGGGATCATGTTTATGTTTTTGCCTGTCTCATCATGTAATATAAAAAATATAATCCGCCTGTAAAGTTGATAATCACGCTGAGCGTCGTTCCCATGGCAAATACCTTCTCCACCAGAAACAACCCGTAGACCAGGAAGCACATGGACAGCAGACAAGCGCCCGCTGTCAGTTCCTTATGGCGGTAAGTATCCATCAGCTGTCTCGCCAGAGATACCACTAAAAGCCCTAAAAAGGTGATTGGCCCCACAAGCGCGGTGGAGACGGAAATCAGCACCGACACCACCATAAAATGCTTTCTCACCAGCCTCTTGTAATCCACGCCGAGGCTGACCGCCGTGTCGGCCCCAAGCGCCAGCACATCCATCGCCCGGTTGTCCCGCCATGTCGTCAGAAAGCAGATGACGCAGATGACCGCCGAGATGCCAAGAAGCCCGGTGTTGATGCTGGTAAAGGAAGCAAACATCTTCCCCTGGAGCACATCAAACTCGTTGGGGTCTAAAAGCACCTGCATAAAACTGGCCATGCCGCCGAACAGCCGTCCGAACACCATACCGGCCAGCAGCAGAAAATAGATATTCTTCTGGTCACCCCGAAACAGCAGCAGATATAACATCCAGGATAACCCCACCATCACTGCCACGGAGATCAGAAAATTCATGTTTCCTTTCAACAGCGCCAGGGCTTTGGACTGAAAGAAAAACACAATCACCGTCTGCACAAAGAGATACAGCGAATCCAGCCCCATCACGCTGGGAGTCAGAATCTTGTTGCCCGTGATCGTCTGGAACACCACCGCCGAGTATCCGACGCTGTAACTGACCAGGGTAATGGCCGCTAACTTCTTAAACCGCAGGGGAAGAAAGTAGCCCATGTTCTTCTCCGTCAGACCGTAGCACAGGAACAATCCCACCGCCAGGATGGCGGCTGCGGTGAGGACGGTCAGTTTCAACCTGTTTCTGTTTTGTTCTCTCATGACCGCTTCCTCCTCACTCCCGGTGAATTCTTCCGAAACAGTATCGTCAGAAATACCACGCTTCCCACCACGCTCATCATAACGCTTACCGACACCTCGTAAGGGAAGATCAGCAGCCGGCCCGCAAGATCACAGACGAGCACAAACAGCGCCCCCAAAAGCGCCGTATCCCCGATGCTGTTCTTTAGGTTGTCCCCCTTCCAGATCGAGACCATGTTGGGAATAATCATCCCCACAAAGGGAATGCTTCCCACCGTCACAATCACCGTGGATGTAATCAGGGCAACAATAGCCAATCCGGCAAACACCACCGCCTTGTGGTTTAACCCCAGCCCTTTGGCCATGTCCTCCCCCATGCCGGAGATGGTAAACCGGTCCGCGTACACATATCCCAGAATCAAAAACGGAATCCCCAGGTACAGCATCTCATACCTGCCCTTTATAATCAGGGAAAAGCTTCCTTCCAGCCAGGAGGAGATATTCTGAACCATGTCATACCGGTAGGCAAAAAAGGTGGTTACCGAGCTGACCACGCTTCCCAGCATCATGCCGATCAGCGGGACCATCACGGAATCCCTGTAAGGAATCACGCTCAGTATCCGCATAAACAAAAGCGTTCCCCCCAGGGAGCAGATAAATGCCACCGTCATCTTCGTTCCGGTCCCCGCGCCTGCGAACACCAGCAGCGCCAGCATCACGCCGAACCGGCACCACTCCATAGTCCCGGCCGTGGACGGCGCCACAAACTTGTTCCTCGTCAGCGTCTGCATAATCAATCCGGCAATAGACAGGCTGGCCCCCGTAATCAGGATGGAGAGCAGTCTCGGTATCCGGCTGAGCACCGCCAGATTCTGCCCTTCACTTCCCGGCTGAAACAGCCAGAGAAGCTTGAACTCCTTCACTCCCACAGCCAGCGACACCAAAGACAGTGCCGCCAGCGCCAGAAACAGCCACAGTCTGCTGTAAGTAATCCTCTTCATATCCCAATCCTTTCGTGTTAGCAATGACTAACTCCAAAAAGAATATCATATGAATTCATAGTTTGTCAATAGGAATTAAAAACAAAAAAACGAGGCTCTCAAAACCTCGTTTTTTATCAGACTATCTGTTATAGTAAATTCTCAAAATCCTTTAACGGCATAGGCCGTGCAAAATAAAATCCCTGCGCCTTGTTACAGCCAATATCCTGCAAAAACTGAACCTGTTCCCAGGTTTCCACGCCTTCAGCCACGCAGGAAAGCCCCAGTTCCTCAACCAGCTGAACTGATTTTTTCATAATAATCTTCCCGGCTTTTCCGGCTTTGTCCGCACCGTCTAAAAATCGAAGATCAAATTTGATTACATTTACCGGAATGTCCTTTAAAATATTCAGGGAAGAATAACCACTGCCAAAATCGTCCATCGCAAACAGAAAACCTGACTGTCTCATTTTTTTCATCACTTGAAACAGTTCCTGGGGCTGCTCCGTATAAGCGGATTCGGTGATTTCCAGCCAAAGCTGCTCCGGCGGAACATGGTATTGTCTGCACAGTGCCACAATCTTGTCTCCAAACCCCGTATTATATAGGTGAATACGGGAGACATTGACAGAGATCGGAGGCGGCGTGATTCCCGTCGTCTGCCAGTCATGAATGTGGCGGCAGACCTGCTCCCAAATATATTCATCCAGTTTTACAATAAACCCGTTTCGTTCAAACAGCGGGATAAACTCCTTGGGAGATATAAACCCTAACTCAGGATGCCTCCAGCGGGCCAGCGCCTCCGCTCCAATCATGTTCCCGCTGCGCATATCATACTGGGGCTGGAACCAGACTTCAAATTGCTTTTTCTCCAATGCCTCCTCCATCAAAGCAATCAGTAAATGTTCCCGATTGAGTCTTCTCCCCATCTCCTCCTCATAAAAACAAAATTCCCTCAAATAGTTCCACTTAATACTTTTCTGGGCCAGCGTCGCCTTATCGCACAGACTGCTGGAAGAGTCAATACAGCCAGGCGCAACCTCTACAATGCCGGTAGGCAGGAAGAATCGGAACGCCAGGCGGTACTGCTTGACCTCCCGTTGAATCTGCTTCACCAGAGAAAGCGTTTCCTCGCGGTTTCTGTATGTAAATACACAAAAAAGATCATCTCTCAGACGGCCAAATATCTCATCCGGGCGCGCCAGTTTTTTCAGAACGCCGCCGATAAAAAGGAGCACTTGATCTCCCTCTGCCATTCCATAGAGATCATTGACCAGCTTGAAACGGTCTATGTCAAATTGGAACAGATAACAGGGACTGTTTCTCGGCATCTCCAAGGCCTCCTGAACTTTTTGCAGAAATTTTGCCCTGTGGTAAACACCGCTGACCGGGTCGCAGTCCACCTGACGCCGCAGTTCCTCCTGGTACTGCATCCGTTCATCAATGTCAAATATCATGCCGATACACAGCACTTTTCCATCCTTCTGGGTTTGGCAGGTCATTACCATACGAAACCACCGGTACTCCCCGTCCGGCGTTTTCAACCGCAGAACCATTTCCCTAGCCCGTTTCTGCATCACCTGTTCTCGAAATTCTATGGATTTTTTTACGTCATCGGGATGGATCACGCCATCCTCCAGCATTGTCTCCGACAGCAGCCGCCCATTGTAATTCCCTGCCAGTAATTCTCCGATATGAGGAGAAACAAACTCCAAACTATCCTCAAAATCATACATAAACGCAATTGCGCTGCTGGCTTTCAGGATCGTCTGGTAGATTCCGTCGTCCAGTAAAAGTCTTAATCTGCGGTCTTTGTCCTCTTTCATCTCATACCGCTCCTTCCTGATACTCCGACATATTACAGACAATTAATACTTTTTATTAACTATTCAATAAAATTTCGTTAACTTATATATAAATTATACACCTTTTACGAAAAAACTGCAATGAAAAGCACAAAAATCGAGACTTCATAAGTAGTCCCGATTTTTGTATGTTATCATATTCGGTTATTTCTGTACTCATTGGCTGAGATGCCTTCCTGTTTCTTAAACACTCTGGAGAAGTGGGCCACATCCAAAAAGCCGACTTCCTCCGACACATCTCCGATCCGCATGGACGGGTCTTTCAGCAGTTCCTTGGCTTTCTCAATTCTGGTATGGTTTAGAAGCTCCGAAAAACTGTTACCGGTATGCCGGTTTAGAAGCTTGCTTAAATGCCATTGGCTGACATAGATTTTGTCCGCCACCTCGGCCAGCGTGATCCGCTCCTTATAGTGCTCCTCCATATACCGGAGTGCATTTTTCACCAGAAAGCTTCCGGCTGTCTTCTCGCTGTCACCGTCTCCGGTCTGTCCGCTGTCGCCGCTCACCTCCTGCGGCTCTCTCGCCGCCATGGTCTCAGAACCAGCCGCGGCTGCAGCATGCAGGAAATCCGCACCGTTCTTTACAGGCCCCCGCTTCGTCAGCGTCTCCGTCATGAAGGCCAGCGCCTCCTCGATCTCATCCATGTTGGACGGCTTTAGCAGAAACCGGCTGACCCCGAGGCGGATCGCCTTCTGTGCAAAATCGAAATCCCGGAATCCGGTCAGTATGGTGATCAGCATATCCGGAAATTCCACCCGGAGCGCCGCGATCATAGTCAGTCCGTCCATCCCCGGCATGGAAATATCGGAGAATATCATATCCGGCCGAAACTCCCTGATAATCTTCAAGCCCTCCTGGCCGTTGCCGGCGTTGCCGGCCACCTCCGTTTGATATTTCTCCCAGGGAACAACCCTGGACAGTCCTTCTACTATGATTGGTTCGTCGTCGATTATCACTGCTCTATACATAAATACGTTCATCCCCCTGTTATTAACAACAGTATATCATGATATTCACCGATCACCAAACCCTTTTTCGAAGTTCTGTCAAGGTATCAGCCTTTTACCGCCCCTGCCGTCATTCCCTTAATAATATATTTCTGAAGGAAAATATAGACGATCAGTACCGGAATAATCACCAATGCCACGGAAGCCGCCATCAGGCCAAAGTTGGTCCCCTCGCTTGCCGTCAGCTCGTTTAACAGCCGGGTGATGGCTCTGTGCTGCGGAAGTCTCAGTAAGAACATCTGGGTGAACAAATCGTTGTAACTCCATAAAAACGAGAAGATTGCCACGGTCGCGAAGGACGGTTTTGCCAGCGGAACCACGATCTTAAAGAAGATCTGGAACGGGGAACACCCTTCCAAGTATGCCGATTCCTCCAGCTCAATGGGGAGACTGTGGATATAACCGGTCAGCACCACGATGGCAAAGGACATATTGCCCGCAATCTGCGGAAGCGCCACGCTGATCAGTGACAGCGCCAGACTCTCCGTATTCACCATATGCCAGGAGCTTAACATACGGAATACCGGAATAATGGTGGAGAATACCGGGAACATCATACCGGCTACTACTAAGGAATTCAACGGCTTGCGAAGCTTGAAATTATACCGCACCAGTGCAAAGGAAGCCATACCTGCCAGCAGAATCACCACGCCGGCCACGGTCACCGATATAATCATACTGTTCCGGTAAGCGCTGAAAATGTTCAGTCTCTCAAATGCCGTCCGGTAGTTGGCCAATGTAAACATTTCCCCCATCGGAATGGCAAAGGAGTTGGATAATATCTCCCCTTTTGCTTTAAATGAATTGATAATCACCCAGAAAATCGGGTAAATCGTCGTCAACGCCCAGAAAACCAGGACGAGATAAATGGCTGCCATTCCGGCAGAAAATTTCTTTTTCTGTGTTCCCATAACCGCATCTCCTCCTAATAATCTTTCTCTTTAAAGATGGTATTGACCACCTTGGCGGTGACAATTCCAAGCACAACGATCAGAACCGCAATTGCGGAACTGTAATCAATATTTTTCGTGTTAAAGGTCTGGTAGTACATATAGGTACCGGTCAGCCAGGTCTCTCCAAGAGGCATGCCCTTCGGGAACATGGTCCACGGAAGGTCAAATACCTTCAGCGCTCCGGTGACACCCAGCACCACGCAGGTACAGATCACATTGTGGATCATCGGCAGGGAAATGTAACGAATCCTCTGGAAACGTGTCGCTCCGTCGATGGACGCCGCCTCATAAAGCTCCCCTGACACGTTGTTAAGCCCCGTGATCAGGATGACAAAATAGAATCCTACATACTGCCACATAACCGGAAGCATCATCGTCAGAATCGCCAGTTTCTCGCCCTTCCAGTCGATTAATTCCGTCACTCCGAAGATTTCCAGCAGCTGGTTTAACATGCCCTTGTCATATAAGAAAATCAGATTGAACATTAAGCCCAGCGCCGTAGCGGAGATGACGATGGGGAAAAAGTATACGGTGCGGAAGAATTTGGCTCCGCCCTTGATATTGTCCACCAGAATCGCCAGAACGATGGCGATCCCCACCTGACCGACGATGGTCACGACCATCATAATCAGCGTGTTCTTCATGGCGGTCCACATGTTTTCGTCTTTGAACATTTCTACATAGTTGGTATACCACGGCTCGTTAAAGCCCTTGGCCGCCGCCCCCAGCTCGGGGATCTGTTTAAAACTGTTTATGATGTTCTGGAAAAATGGATAGTATAAAAATACTGCCATGAACAGAAATGCCGGAACCAGAAAAACAAACAGCGCTTTCTTGTTTTTATAGATATTTGCTCCCATTATTCTCACCCTTTTCATGCAAAGGCCAGAGACGAAACCGTTACGCCTCCGGCCTTTGAAAATTGCTTATTAGTTTGCGTTATAAACCGCTAATCCTTCTGCTACTGCATCTTCTGCTGTTACCTTGCCTGTTACGATCTGTGGCATACCGTCGAAGGTGGAGGTTCTGCACTCACCCTGGAAGATATCCTGAACTGCCGGTGTCAGGGATGTCACGCCACTCATCATCTCCATCGCTTTCACCTGTAAGGAGTTAAACTGGGACTGGTCAACAGCCGGAGCTGCCTTCAGTGCGGAAGCCGTATGCTGTGCAAATACCGGAACCACTTCATTGGATGTCATATACTCTACAAAATTAACTGCTGCGTCACGTTTTTCCGGATCATCCCAAGCTTTCTTGGTGATATAGTAACCCATGGACAGACCGCCGATTAAATCAGTTGCTTTTCTGCTGTCTTTTCCTGGTACATAGGTAACGGTGATCTTGTCAAGTTTCTCTGCATCTAAGGTAGCCGGATCTTCCGGATCGGTCTGGCACTGGCCGGCGATACCGCCAACTTTCCAGGAACCGTCGATTAAGAATGCTGCCTTGCCTTCCATGAACATCAGGAATGTGTCATCATCCGTTGCGGATAAGGTGTTCTTCGGGAAATATCCCAGTTCATACAGTTCTTTGACATCGTTCATACCTGCAACCCAGCTCTGTCCCTGCTCGTCGTCAACGGCCTTCGGGATGTTGATGTGGTTATCCGGTGTGTTGTGGTTGAAGATGGTGTATTCCCACCAGTAATGAGGAATATTGCCAAGGGCTGCCGCGATTGGTGCGTAGCCGGCTGCTTTGATCTTCTCACAGTCTGCTTTGAACTGATCCCAGGTGTAGTCTGCGCCAGGTACTTCCACGCCGGCTGCTTCCAGAACCTCGGTGTTGACAAACATGGCCTCCCAGAAGCCGTTTACCGGAACTGCATATTTCTTGCCGTCCACTAAGGATGCGGCGATTAAGTCGTCATTCATATTGGATGCGAAATCCGGGTATTCCGCGCGGATCTCGTCGATGGTCATCACCTTGCCTGCTTCCACGAAGGAGTTTGCATCGGCGCCGTTGAAGTAGAACAGTACGTCCGGCTCGGAACCCATCTGGAAATCGCTGGCTACACGGGCTTTGAAGGTCTCATCGGAAACGGCTGAGGAGTCGTTTACGGTGTTGCCGGTAGCTGCCATCCAGTCCTTGATGGCGTTCTGATAGTTCTTGGCGTTGCCGTCCTCACCTGCGAAGGTGGTGGTTACGTTTAAGGCCACGCTTTTGGCTTCCGCCGCTTTCGTCTCTTCTGCTTTGCTCTCCGTGCCGGAAGCTGCAGTCGTCGCTGCCGCCGGCTGTGTCTCGGTTGTGGTCTTGGACCCGCAGCCTGCAAGTGATGTACAGGCTAATGCTCCTGCCAGTAATAATGCTGTTGTTTTTTTCATATTCTTATTACCTCCTGTTTTTGTATACCCTTATGTATTTCTACATTCTGTATACCTTATGTCATTATTATCCTTCTTTTTGGTGTGAAAATGAATAACTGGTTCTGTTATTTCTTGTATTTTCTTGTTCACTCTAACCAACCAGGAACAAATCGGTGCAACTCCTATTCCATTGCGATGGTCAGTCTGGCAATCACGTGGTTTTCGTCGTCCTTCAGCATGGTGAGGCCGCAGGGCTCGCCGTAGAGGATGCGCAGCCGCTGGTTCACATTGGCGATCCCCACATTGCCGGACGGTTCCTTGCTGGTGTCGTAGTCCGGGGACAGGAAGCGGCTGATCCGTGCTTCGTCCTCCGCTGTCAGGGTGCCGTCATTGACAATCTCCAGATAGAGGAAGCGGTCATCTCTGTGGCCTCTGATAATGACGGTGCCGTAGCCGCTGACCTGGACGCCGTGGGCGATGGCATTTTCAATGACAGGCTGTAAGATGAGACGGGGTACCATGTATTCCATGATCTCCTCCGGCAGTTCCTTCACCACGGTCAGACGTTTGCCGAACCGCTCGGAGTTGATATAGAGGTAGGCGTTGACGTAGACCATCTCCTCCGACAGAGGAACCGTGGCCTGCCGCTTCCGGTCGATGGCGGCATCCATGAGAATCGACAGGGATTCAATCATCTTGGACACCTTCATATTGCCCTCCATCCGGGCCTCCCAGTTGATGATCTCCAGCGTGTTGTTCATAAAATGCGGGTTGATATGGGACTGTAAGGCCATAATCTTGGCGTCCCGCAGGGCCAGTTCTTCCTCATAGATGTGATCGAACTGGTATCGCAGCCGCTCCGACATCTGGTTGAAGGAGTCCACTAAGTACTGAAACTCCAGATTCTCTGGCCGTTCTGTCAGCTGGTAGCCAAGACACCCCTCCTCCACCTTTCCGGCACCCATCATCAGCGTCTCGATAGGTCTCGTCACGTTGCGCTTGTATACCCGCATCAGAATCAGAAGAAGCGGTATCAGGAACAGGACCATGCCGGCGAAGATGTAGGGATATCCGTAAAACGGCACCGGAATGACATCCTTGTTTACCTTCATCAAGGTGGTCAGCGTAAAGTAATCTTCTTTTTGGTAATTGTAAACATATAAATCATTTCCCTGGCGCCGATAGCCCTGCGGCGTGTCTGCAAGAGAGATATCCAGCTGCTCAGGGGTCATCATATCGCCCTTTAAAACCAGTGTCTGGTCGTTGATTTTTAAAGTCAGTGCCTCGGCCATAGAATTATTTAACAGGGGACCGAAGCAGTAGTTCAAATCCAGTCTCATGATGAGGGCTCCAAACCGGTGGTAGGTGTTGTCAATCAGGTTCCGCACCATGTAAAGGCGGCCGTCCAGATTGATGAATCCCACCGCCGTATCCAGTGTTTCCAGATACTCCGATACCCGCTCGTGGTCCTCCCGCCAGTAGGTCTGGTAATTCTGGTAGGAGCCGCCCGCGCTGGTATTGTAGGCGTTGCAAGTCAGCTGCTCCGGGTTCTCCCAGGCCCAGACAATGGTGTTGGAAAAGCACTGGTTCTGCCGGTACTCCCTGGATATGTACATATTCATGGTATTGTAAAGATTGTATTTAAAAATATCTCCCCGGTTGTAGGACTGCCAGGTACTCTCTAAAACCTGGTCATAGGTGGCCTTTCTGGAGGCAAGCAGACCGTAATTTAAGCGTTCCAGACAGATCTGGTTGTTGTTGTCCACCTGGTCCACCACCCGCTCGGCCGCCACGCCGTACTGGTTGCTGAGTACATAATAGCCCATGACGCCGATCATCAGGCAGAACGGCAAAAACCAACACATCAGCATGATTCCCGTCATCCGCCATTTTATGGATCTCTGTTTCTTTGTGATTTGTTCCATTGCCATTCCCCCCTGCTGCTTTGTAGTGATCATAGTATATCATGAATGTTCCAAATACAAAACTGTAAAAAGGGACAACAGGCATCTGCACCTGCTGTCCCTTCCGTTTCTATTGATTTTAAACTTTAATTCCCCTGATAAGTGATGTCAAGGAACTCCTCGAAGCATTCACACATCCGGGCCGCCTTGTATTTATCGGACATCTCACAGAAGATGCGGAGCAGTGGCTCCGTGCCGGAGAATCTTGCGATAATCCAGCCGCCGTCCTTGAAATACACCTTGCAGCCGTCCAAGTAGGATACTTTCTCCACGTCCGGCAGCTGCGGAAGGAGTTTTTCTTCCAACAGGGTGTGGGCGATAGCGTCCTTCTTCTCCTGGCTGAACTTGTAATCCCGCTCCTCCATATGGATGGCGCCGTACTCCTCCTCAATCTCCTTGGCGATCTCCGACATCTTCTTGCCTGTCTTAGCGATCATCTCCACCAGCAGTGTGGAGGCGTAAATGCCGTCCTTGCCGTTGATATGGCCGCGCACGGTCAAACCGCCGGAGGACTCGCCGCCGATGATGGCGTTGGTCTCCGTCATCTTGGCCGAAATGTATTTAAAGCCTACCGGCACCTCATAACAGGTCTCACCGAAGCCTTCCGCCACCTTATCCAGCATATGGGTGGTAGCCACGTTTCGGACTACCGGTCCCTTCCAGCCTTTGTATTTCACCAGATAGTAGTACAGCATCACCAGGATATCGTTGGGATGAAGGAACCGTCCGGTGTCGTCGATGACGCCCACACGGTCCGCGTCCCCGTCAGTCGCAATACCGATATCACACTTTCTGTCCACCACATAGTTTTGAAGACTCCTGAGGGTAAATGCCGACGGCGCCGGAAGCTTACCGCCAAACAAGGTGTCATGCTCCTCATGGATGACCTGCACATCACATCTGGCTGTGGAGAGAATCGTCCGAAGAGACGTGTTGCTGACGCCGTACATGGGGTCAATCGCGATGCGCAGTCCCCGGTCACGGATGGCCTGCATATCCACCGCGCCTATGATATTGTCCAGATACTCATTGAGCGGATTGATCTCCTTTATGATCCCGGTCTCCATCCCTTTCTCATAATCCATGATCTCCACGCCCGGCTTGCCGTCCCGGTTCAGGCACGCCGCTTTCATATCGCCGCAGGCCTGCTCCGCCAGACGTTCCTCCAGAGCCCTGATATAATGCTCCATCTCCATGGTCTGAATCTCATCCGCATCTCTGCCGCCTTTTGTGAATACCTTGATTCCATTATAGACAGCCGGATTGTGGCTGGCGGTGATCATCATGCCGTAAGGAAGTTCATGCTTCATCACGTAAAACATGATCAGCGGGGTGGGCGCGGAGCCCAGGATAAATTTCACCGGAATATCCTCCGCCGCAAACACCTCACTGGCCCAGATCGCCGACTCCTTGGATAAGAAACGCCTGTCATATCCGATGGCAATCCCCTGCTCCTCCACTCCTTCATCCTTCATCTTGTCTGCCAGCGCCTTCGAGAGCTTCTGAATATTCTCTCTTGTGAATTCATCCCCAATTACCGCTCTCCAGCCGCCTGTTCCAAATTTTATCATTTTCATCCGCTCCTTTTTTACCATCTCTGCCTTTATATTCCCATAACCTGCATCCTATCCCATCACGACACGGATCTCGTGGGTGCTTCCCGCCTCTTTCACCGGAATCTCCGTCACAGGAACACCGTCCAGATAAAGCTGCTTGACGCCCTTCATCACGCCGTCCGGGTTTTCCACTTTAATACGGAATCTGGCTCCCCGCCATACTCTCTCCGCTTCAAACTCCTTCCAGTCCGCCGGCACGCAGGGATCGATCTCCAGCGCGTCAAACTGCGGCCGGATTCCCATGATATATCTGGTGGCCGAGAAATACGCCCAGCCGCCGCTGCCCGTCATAAACGGATGTCTGGCTCTTCCGTAGGCCGTGTGGTCTTTGCCCATGATAAACTGGCAGTAGGAATATGGCTCCGCTTCACGGATCTCAATCTTGTCATTCTGATAATAAGGACACAGGGCATCATAGAACTTCACAGCCCGGTCCCCGCGGCCAAGCCTGCATTCCGCCGCCCAGGCCCATGGATTCGGATGGCTGAATATAGAACCATTTTCCTTCACTCCGGGATACACTCTGGTCACAAATCCGATATCGTCATCCGGCTCCGTGTAAGAGGGGCCGTTCAGCATAATGCCGTAAGGCGTGTAGAGCTGCTCATCCACAGCATCCATGGCCTTCCTTCCCTTCTCATAGTCCGCCGCCCCGGAAAGCACCGCCCAGCTGTTGGACTCCAGATGAATCCGGCCTTCCTTATCGTTCTTCGTGCCGATCCTGCGGCCGTTCTTTGTGATTCCGCGGATATACCACTCCCCGTCCCAAAGTTCCCGGTCACAGGCTTCCTTGACACGTTTCTGCATCTTGGAATACACCGCCACGTCTTCTTCCCGGTGGAGATACTCCGCCGCCTCCAGGAAATTCCCGATTGCCCAGTAATGCAGGAAGGATACCAGCGCGCTCTCGCCGCCGCCTAAATTCAGGCAGTCATTCCAGTCCGCCCGCAGGCCCTTGCAGACGCCGTGGTCTCCCACCTGTTCCGCGGAGAAATCCAGGATCTTCTTCATATGCTCGTAGACCGTACCGCTACCGCCGTCGGCGTATGTAATGACCTCATCAAAGAAGTCATACTCCCCGGTCTCTTTTACGTACTCCACAATGGAGGCGATCAGCCACAGCGCGTCATCGGAGCAGGTATCTTCCAGGCCGTGGATCATATCACTGAGTTTTGGTGTCGGCACCACGGTCGGGGACTTAAACGGTTTCACCTCCACCTCCGGGTCAAACCATTCCGGCTGGAACAGATGCAGGCCGTAGCCCTTTGATACCAGGCCGCGCAGCAGTTCCACCAGACGGCTCCGGCATTTCTCCGGGTTGGAGTGAGGCACCGTCATGGCATCCTGGGCCGTGTCGCGGTAACCCAGTCCCACTCTTCCGCCCACCTCGATAAAGGAGGCGAACCTGGAAAACATCACGTTGATCTCCGCCTGATACAGCGTCCAGGTATTGATCAGCGTATTCATTCCCTCATCCGGGGTATGGATCTGGAGTTTGTTCAGTTTTTCATTCCAGAACTCCTTTAATTCCTCATAGACCTGGTCAACCGTTTCCGGGTTTTTATATTTCTCCCGCATCACCTTTCCGGCTGCCCGGTTTCCCTCGCCCAGCATGTAGACCACTCTTGCCTCTTCCCCTGGACGCAGCACCAGCTTCTTCTGAAGGACTCCGCAGTGGTTTCCGCCCTTTTCAAAGCTGCCCCGGCAGGTTCCCTCTTCCACAACCACCGGGTTGCTCTCGGTGCGGTACGCTCCGATAAAGGTATCCCGCAGACAGTCATATCCGTCCGGCTCTCCATTCATAGTGAAATACTGGTATCCGAACTCCTCATAGAACAGATCGTGTTCGATGATGCCGTCCTCATAGGAAGAACCGGCCGAATACAGGCTCATCTGAAAGTTTTTGTTGTCAAATTCAATATGGTGGAACGAGAACTCACAGTAAGAGTATACACTTAAATGACGTTCCCTGTCACTGTTGTTTTGCAGCTTCACATCCCAAAGCTCCACCGGGTCCTCTTTTGGAATCACCAGCGTCTGGCTGGCTCCGATTCCCTGATAATCACACTCATACCGGCTGTAAGACAGACCGTGGCGGCAGGTATACTTTGCCTTCTCTAAGTCCTTCCCCACCGGCTGCCAGGAGACCGACCAGTACTCCCCTGTCTCGTCATCCCTTACATACACATAATGTCCGGGCCGGTCCATCGGCACTCCATTGCCCCTAAACCTGGTTATCCGGTGGTATTCCGGCGATTTGTAGAACACATATCCGCCTGCCGTGTGGTTCACCACCGCGCACAGATCCTTCACTCCCAGATAATTGGTCCAGGACGCCGGCAGATCTACCCGGTCAATCACATATTCCCTGTTTTCATTGTCAAAATGTCCGTATTGCATAACCCCTGCTCCTCCTTACGTTCTATTCTCATTATAGATTTCCAGGAGAAAAAAAGGTATAACTGATGATGTGAAAATTTGTCTTAACCTGTGCAGGTTGACGAATCCTTCCTGCGGGATTTCTCTTTCCCGCATAAAAAAGCTAACCTTTCCGCGTGTTAATAGCGAAAAGATTAGCTTTTGTTCTTGATCTATTACTGTTTAATATTTATCGCTGCCGCTGTAATTGACGTATGTACTCTTTGGCGCCACATAGGAGGACGTCTCAACTGCCGGCGTCTGCATCGGAGCGGACACCGCGTCACTTCTCAGTTTAAACTGGCCTACCAGATTCTTAAGGATCTGGGCCTGGCCTGAAAGCTCCTCACTGGCTGCCGCGCTTTCTTCAGCCGTAGCAGAGTTCGTCTGTACGACGCTGGAAATCTGGTCGATTCCCTGTGTCACCTGATCAACAGAAGTAGCCTGTTCGTCGCTGGCCCGTGAAATATGCTCGATGGTAACGGTCACACCCTGAACGCCGTCTACCACTTCATTCAGCGCTTCAGCCGTTTCATTGGCAATCTTGGTACCTCTTTCCACTGCCTGGAGGGAACCTTCAATTAACGTGGAGGTATTCTTGGAAGCCTCCGCTGACTTGCCTGCAAGGTTGCGCACCTCGTCGGCCACAACAGCGAAGCCTTTTCCTGCCGCTCCAGCTCTGGCTGCCTCCACGGCCGCGTTGAGAGCCAGAATGTTGGTCTGGAATGCAATATCCTCTATGGTCTTGATAATCTTTCCGATCTCGCCGGAACTGTTGCTGATATCCGTCATGGCTGCAAGCATTTCCTGCATCCGGCGGCTGCTCTCTCCCGCCTGCTCCTTCACCGCGTCCGCCTTACCGCTGGCATCCTTGGCATGCTCCGCATTCTTCTTGACATTGTTGGATATCTCATTGATGGTAGCCGCCAGTTCCTCCACGGAAGAAGCCTGTTCCGTAGCCCCCTGGGACAGAGCCTGGGCGCCTGAGGACACCTGGTCAGATCCTGCCGATACCTGGTCCGCGGACTGGTTGATCTGGATCAGCGTACTGTTCAGATTATCTCTCAGCTTGCGCATATTAACCAGGATGGCATTGAAATCTCCCACATATTTATCCGGAACTCTTGATTCAATATCAAAGTTGCCATTTCCCATCTCTCCAAAGACATAGCCTTGGTCATGAATGATATCTTTCAATGCACCGATCATAGCGCGGACGCTCTCCGCCAGCTGTCCGAGTTCATCTTTGGATGTATAAGTAAGCGCCACGTCCAGTTTACCATTTTCAATCTCTTCCATTCCCACCTGAATTTCTTTGATCGGCGGCAGAAGGGAACGAACCAGCAAAAGAGCCAGGATAACCGACACAACTACTGCGATAATGGAAATGATGATCGCAAGCGCCATAAGGAAACCTGTGGCGCGCTCGGAACTGTTGTAATCCTTCAATCCCTCTGCATCAACCGAATCTGAAAAACTCTGTAATAACGCGATTGCTTCCAAGGTTCTGGGATTGTAGTCCGTTGACAAGATAGACTGGGCTTTTGCATTTGCCTCAGCGGTATTCTCTGCGGCATACGACATAACCTCTTCTCTTATTTTGGAGTTTTCGTTCATTTTGCTCTCGAACTGATTGAGCACGCTTAAATCGCCTTGATAGCTGCTCTTAAACCAAGCCAGTTCCTCTTTTACCTTGCCCATAGCCGTATCCGAGTCATTGATAAACGTCTGTGTTTTGGCAGCGTCAGATTCCACCGTTGCCAGGGTAACACACTTAATTGCATTCTGCAGGTGAATCTGAATATTGGCGGAACGAACAATCGCCTGATGGCTGTTTGAATAGAAATCCTCATAGCTGCCTTTTGTATTGTTCATTCCCAAAATCGTGGTTAACACCGCGATGCAAAAACAAACAATAATCGTAGCAAAGATCAGAGTCAGTTTTTTTCCAATTTTTAAATCCTTCATCTCATACTATCCTTTCCCTAACATGATTATTCTAATATGATATATCGACAAATTTCTCCATTCTCTAACCCTATTTCCAAAGTTTTTCATGATTTCCCGTCACGCATAAACATCCAGAAGCTGACTGCTGCTGATCCCCGGGTCTGCCGCTTCCAGCATTTCCTGCAGTGCCTGACCCTGTTCCTCGGCAATATCCATCGTCTTGCCCATCATGGCCAGATTCATATTTGTCATGATCTCCGTACTTTTAAGACTGATACTGGCCGACGCAATTGAATTTATAATACTCATATGTAATACCCCCTTTTATTGATCTCTATCATTTTGTTTTTTTGATGCTCTCTTCCAACAAGGTCTCCCCGTCCAGCGCATGAAGCAGGTAGAGTTTCCGGATCAGTTTTTTTCCATCTTTTTTCTTCCCCAGTTCCTCTTTATATCTGTCGCATACCGCCTCGGATGGCAGCAGAATCATATCCGAATCCAGGACCTGTAAGGCATCAAAGTCTGTCTCCCTGATCTGGCTTTCATCCTCATAACAGGGCATGTACAATACAATTCCCGCATTCTCCCGGACCTCCGTAAAGTCGTATCCGGGCGTGATCCCGATCTGTCCTGCTTCCACAAAAGGTCCGTCCACAAATACCATGTCCGGCATTTCTTCACGGATATCAAACTCTCCCAGCGCCCTGGTTTCCACTTCCTTCGGAATCATCCATGATTCGTCACGGATGGCCGCATTTGGCCCAAGGACGGTTCTTTCCATATAATGGGCGGTCACAACATGACAGTCCGCCTTATCCTTCATAATATGAAAGAAGCGCTCCATCTGTTTCCAGGCCCCCCCCTGCTGATCAGAAAAGCAATCACCAGCCGGGATTCAAACTCTGTGTCCAGCAGCTCCATGACAGCCTTTCGTTCTTGTTCCATCGAATTGATGAGGCGAAACCGTTCGCTGGTTTCCTCCATCGTCATATACTGCCAGACCAGCTCGCAGTAGTCTTCCAAATGTTTTACCGTCCCGCTTCCTTCCCCCTCCACCTGCTCTATGGTGGTGCCGATGGCTATGGCTGAATTCTGCATATCCTCCAGCAACTGGCCAAGAGTCTCCTTATCTTTTTCCCTGATCCTGGTATACAGGACGGCTTCTCCCTTTGCCAGCATGGTCATCATATCTTTAAACTGTTGTTTTAACTGTTCCCGCATGTGCTCCGCCTTTCTCCATATCCTGTCTGCATAATAGTTATATCGGCACTTTCCGACATAATATAACATTTTTAAATATAATCCTTATGGTTTTTCCTTTTCCGCCGATAAATTAATTATGATATTATTTTCAATAAAATTAGAAAAAGGCGGTGTAAGTTAATGGATAATGGTATGGAAAGTATGCTTGATACATACCTGTATGAAACCAATTCCTTATTAGACCAGTTGGATGAAATGCTGGTTGCCGATGAAAAAAACGGCGATTTATCTTCCGATGATGTCAATGAGATTTTCCGGATTATGCATACCATCAAAGGGTCTTCTGCCATGATGGAATTTGGTTCTCTCGCAACAGTTGCACATCATATTGAAGATCTGTTTTTCTATATCCGTGAGAAGGGAATTGAATCTCTCAACAGCGAGCACAGGAAAGAGCTTTTCAATCTGATGTTCCGCTCCGAAGATTCCATGAGAAGTGAAATTGTAAAGGTGGAACAGGGCCAGCCCCTTTCCAATAATTGTGATGCTTTTGCGGCTGAAATCAATGATTTTCTGCAAAAAATCAGCGCGCTGGAGAAAGATGGACAGTCCGCCGGCGGTTCCGATACAGAAAAAACAGCTTCCGGCACGGACAGCCAGTCTCTTCCTGATGATCTTAAGGCTGTCTGCTATCTCCACATTTTCCTGGAGGAAGGCGTGGGTATGGAAAACCTCCGCGCTTATATGATAGCTACCTCCTTAAAGGAATGTGAGCTGGATTTCCGCTACTATCCGGACGATATGGAGTCCAACCCCGGTACCTGCCAGTCCATCATTGAGGACGGCTTTTACCTGGCCTTTGACAGCCACGAGACCGCAGCCCAGGCGGAGGATCTGTTAAAAACCCAGAATCATATCCGCTCCTATGAGCTGATTGATCTCCCATCCGATTCCAATCCGGATAATCCCCAGGACAATTCCGTTAAGAATCAGGATCAGGGTAATACAGCTTCTGCCGGCAGCCAGTCCCAGACGTCCAATCTGGCTTCCTTAAACACCCAGGTTCAGCAAAGCTATGCTCCGGTCAAGCAGAATTTAATCAGTGTCAATCTCATGAAGCTGGACAGCCTGATGGATATTGTAGGGGAAATCGTGATTACGGAATCTATGGTTACCTCCTCCCCCGAGTTAAAGCATCTTCCCCGGGACAGTTTTGACAATTTTATGAAATCCGGACGGCAGCTGCGCAAGCTCACCGATGATTTACAGGATATCGCCATGTCCCTTCGAATGGTGCCGATCTCAGGGGTGTTCCAGAAGATGAACCGGATTGTGCGCGATATGAAGCAGAAACTCAACAAGGATGTCCGTTTAACCTTGATCGGTGAGGAAACCGAGGTGGATAAAACCATTGTGGACAGCATCCAGGACCCGATTATGCACATTGTCCGCAACAGCATGGACCACGGCATTGAAGATACGGCTGAAGAGCGGATTGCCGCCGGCAAGGACCCACAGGGTGAGATCATCCTGTCCGCTTCCCATACCAGCAGCGAGGTTGTCATCACCGTATCGGATGACGGTTATGGCATCGATCCTCATAAGCTTTTGGCCAAGGCAAAGGAAAAGGGCCTGCTCAACAAGCCGGAAAGTGAGTATACCCGCAAGGAAGCGCTGGGACTGATTATGCTTCCCGGTTTTTCTACCAACCAGTCAGTCACCGAGTACTCCGGGCGCGGCGTCGGGATGGACGTCGTCAAGAAAAATGTGGAATCTGTGGGCGGTACGATTTCCATCTCCAGTGAAGATGGGGCCGGCACCACCGTTACCATGAAGATTCCTCTCACCCTTGCCATTGTCGATGGCATGAAAGTGACTGTGGGAAATTCCATTTTCACCATTCCGATTGCTAATATCCGCCAGTCCTTCAAGGTGCGGGCGGAACAGATTATCCGCGATGAATATGAGAATGAGATGGTGGAGCGCATGGGCAGCTTCTATCCCATTGTACGGCTTCATCAATTTTACCATCTGGACACAGAGATCACTTCCATGGAGGACGGCATCCTGCTCTGGGTGGAGGCCAGCGACCGCTCCTACTGCCTGTTTGTAGATGATTTGATCGGCGAACAGCAGGTTGTGGTAAAGCCGCTTCCCACTTATCTGAACAGTTTTGACTTAAAGAATTACGGCATCACCGGATGCACCATTCTGGGTGACGGGAATATCAGTATTATCCTCGATATCCTCAGTCTGCATGCCGCCGTCATCGAAAATATATAAACATGGAGGAATGAATCATGTCTGAACAAATGGAAAATCAATATGAGCAGCAGGAACAGACCGTACAGGCTGATACCAGCCAGGTGGAACGCTGCCTTACTTTTGAATCAGGAGGCCTTATCCTGTTTCTCAGCACCAATTATGTGATTGAGATCATTAATGCCTACGCAATCACCCCGCTTCCTCTTGTCCCATCCTTTATCAAGGGCATCATCAATTTGAGGGGGCAGATTCTTCCGGTGGTGGATATCCGGCTTTGTATGGGAAAACCGGAGGCGGAATATACCAACAAGACCTGTATTGTGGTTCTCAATGTGGACTCCATTTCTCTTGGAATCGTTGTGGACTCCGTTCATCAGGTTGTGGATATTGATCTTAAGGATGTCCGCCCGATCCCGGTAAAACGCCAGCAGAAATTGCTGGATGGCATGGTAAATTTAGATGAAGAGGAAGTTTTAATGTCCTTCAACTGTACCGCTCTTGCCAACTACCAGTATTAATCACACAGGAGTGCTCATATGTTGACCTTAAGCGATGCAGATTTTCAGAGACTGTACAACTATATTAAAAAGAATTATGGGATTGATCTCAGTAAGAAGAGGCAGCTGATTGTCAGCCGCCTCTCAAACACGTTAGCCGCCAAGGGTTATGACAGCTTTTCCCCCTATATTGACGCGCTCATCTCAGGCAAAAATGATGAGATGGTCACAAACATGCTGGATAAGCTGACCACCAACTATACCTATTTTATGCGGGAGGAAGCTCATTTCAACTATTTAAGGGATACTGTTCTTCCAAACCTGGCCAAAGCCCATGAACGGGACCGTGTGCTGTCGATCTGGAGTGCCGGCTGTTCCTCGGGGGAGGAAGCCTATACGATCTCTATCTACTTAAAAGAATTTTTCGGTTCCCAGGCTTCCGCCTGGGATACCCGGATTCTTGCCTCCGATATCTCTCAGCAGATCCTGGACCAGGCCAAAAATCCGTCCTACCAGGAGGAAAACCTATCCCGGGTTCCTGATGCCTGGAAAAAGAAATATTTCGTTAAGACCGCGGACGGTTCCTACACCGTCGCACCCATCATCAAACAAAATGTGATTTTTCAGACCTTTAACCTGATGGACCCAATCCGTTTTCGGAGACCCTTTGATTTGATTTTCTGCCGTAACGTGATGATTTATTTTGACCAGCCCACAAAAACGGACCTGGTGCGGCGTTTTTACAACGTCACGGTACCAGGCGGCTACCTTTTTATCGGCCATTCAGAGAGCCTTAATAAATCAGATTGTCCTTATCTCTACCTGATGCCTGCTATTTACCGCAAGGCCCGGTAGAGACCTTATTTTGTAAAATCACTGGAAAGAAGGGTTATCTATGAGAAATAAAATTCGGCTGATGGTTATTGACGATTCGGCGGTTTACCGGACCTGGCTTATGAACGCTCTGGCGGCGGATGAACATTTTGAGGTTGTGGGATATGCCGTGGATGCTTTTGACGCGGAGAAAAAGATACCGCTTTTAAAGCCGGATGTCGTAACCCTGGATATCGAGATGCCGGGGATGTCCGGTCTTGAATTTTTGAAGAAGCTGCTTCCCAAGCATCCTCTCCCTGTCATTCTGGTATCTTCCCTTAACTTAAGAGTATTTGATGCCCTGGAGGCAGGTGCGGTTGACTTTGTCAGAAAACCGGACATGAACAATTATGTCAGTAAGGATGCCTTTTTATCCATGCTGGCTTCCAAACTGGTTGTGGCATCCCAGGCACGCGTCCGTGTTCCATCCACGGTACCGTCCGCCGGGCTGTCTGTCGCAGGCAGACAGATGGCAAAGACCATATCCCAGTTTCATCCAACCGGCAGCAATGACACTGTCATCGCTATTGGCGCATCCACCGGAGGCACTGAGGCTACCTTAGAAATCTTAAAGCAGCTTCCCGCCACGCTTCCCGGTATTGTCATTGCACAGCATATGCCGGCGGGATTTACCGCCATGTACGCGGAACGCCTGAACCGGCTTTGTAAGATGGAGGTCCGGGAAGCCAAGGGGGGAGACCGTCTCCATCCCGGCCTGGCGCTGCTTGCCCCGGGCGGTTTGCAGATGCGGCTGGTCCGCATGGGAAATTCCTACGCGGTTCAGTGCAGTTCCGAGGAAAAGGTAAACGGCCACTGTCCGTCGGTGGATGTGCTCTTTGATTCGGTTGCCAGCCATGCGAAGGAGAAGGCCATCGGGATCATTCTCACCGGCATGGGAGCTGACGGAGCCGCCGGTCTACTGCGAATGAGGAAAAACGGCGCGTTTACCATCGGACAGGACCGGGAAACCTGTGTGGTTTACGGTATGCCAATGGAAGCCCAGAAAATCGGGGCCGTCTGCGTTCAATCACCCTTGCAGTCCATCCCACAGGTACTGATCAACCGGCTGTCCAAATCCTGATCTCACGCAGGAGGAACTTATGAAGAAACACAGGCAGCAAAAAGCCGGCAGCCAGCCGTTTGTATTTCCCCGCTGGCTCATTGCCGGCATCCTTTTATCCTCTTCCGTTATGGTGCTCAGTTTCAGTGTGTATCTAGCTCCTTCCGTGATCGAGCAGACGACCGGGGCGGTGGAGGTCCTTTCTACCAGAATCGGCAATTGGAAGACGGCAAAAGCCCGGACACAACAAGCAGAGCAGTCGGACCATATGGATATCGTATATGGTCTTTCGGAATCCAGTCCCCGTCTGGCCTCAGCGAAGGAAGACGTACAGCAGCAGGGAAAGACCCTGCCGGCGTCATTTCCTGCACCGGATACGGAAGTCACCTACACGGCCCTGCTTGACACTTCCATGGGGCCAATGCTTTACTATAACCAGGGAGACAGCCGGTGGGCGGATTATCTGTATGGCGGGGAAGACCCTATGGCCCAGTATGGCTGCGGTCCCACCGCGGCTGCCATGCTCATCAACAGTTTTTCTTCTGCCCGCATCACTCCTGTGGAGGCTGCCGACTGGGCTTCGGCCAATGGCTGTCATGCCCCTCAGGGTGGCTCCTATCACAATCTGATCCGGGACTCTCTCACCGCTTATGGCTTTTTGGTGGAACCGGTGAGGAACCGGAATCCGGAAACGGTGACGGAACTGTTAGAGAGCGGCCACATTCTGGTAGCCCTGATGGGGGAAGGCACCTTTACGGATAATGGTCATTTTATCCTGTTGACGGAATCTCTGGGAGACGATAAAGTTCGGATTGCCGACCCAAACAACTTTGATAACTGTACGAAGGACTGGGAACTCTCCAAGCTTCTGCCGGAGTTAAAAAAGGCATATGACCACGGCGCCCCTCTGTGGGCGGTCTCTCTTCCAAAAAACTAGCGGACAGCCCTGTTACGGCTGTCCGCTTCGCTCTTTCATAGAACGGTCAAAACACTCCAATTCCACCAGGGAACAGGCAGCCCGCAGCTTCTTCACCAGACTGTCATAATCTGCCTTCATGGCAGCCCGCAGCAGAAATACCCGGTCCTTCAGACTGTGAATATCATACAGCTGTTCCAAAAATGCGGCTACCTGGGCTGCATCCGCCGCTTCCTCTGCCCTTCTTTCCTCATCCCACCGAAACGCACACATCATCATCACCAGAGTTGACATGAGGTAACGGTCTGCCTTCAACAGGCAGGTACAGTATTTGACACAGGATGCCAGATCCCCGTTCTGGTAATGGCACAGGGCAAGAAGTTCCCAGGCGCCCTGGAGGTTTCCAGACAGTAAGTCGCCTCCGTTTACCTGCCCATACTGCTCCAGCTTTCCGACCGCCTGCTCCAGATAACGGGCGCCTTTCCTGTAATTTTTCTTTGTGGTATAGTAGGTTCCCGCAATGTAATCGTAATCGCTCTCTTTTGGAACCAGACGGACCGCCTTCTCATAGATTTCCATCAGCGGCCCTTCCTCCCCTCTCTTAGAGAGAATCACCATCAGTTTCCAGAAGGTAACCGCGCTTCTCACATCATACTCTTCAATCCGGGGCGGCATCAGGCGGATGGATTTCCGGTACCACTCCTCCGCCGCCAGTTCATCCTCCATGGCATAGTAGGCATCTCCCAGATATCCCATCATATTGTAATTGTCAGGATGTTCGGCAAGTTCCATATGGATCAGCCTGGCGTTTCGCTCTCCCTTGCCTTTGTCGGCGCTGGACTCCCGGTTGTATCCACTGTGAAAGATGGTCACTTCTCTGCTGGCATCCACGGTATAGGGAAAGATCGTTGCTCCATTTACGGCAAGTTCCTCATGAATCCGGTTAATAAACCGCAGTCCTTCCAGGTTTCTGAAGATCCGTGTCTGAACCCCTCCGGCAAACACCTTCCCCTTCTCATCCACATGGAGCCAGGAGGTGAGCATGACATGATAATCGGTCTTGTTTAACCGCTCCAAAAGCGGAATCAGTTTCAGCACTCCCTCCGGCAGAATGTACTCATCCGCATCCAGCAGTGCGATCCAGTCCCCGGAAGCCTTGCTGATTGCAAAATTTTTTGCCGCGGCAAAATCGTCGATCCAGGGGAACTGATAGACTCTGGCTCCCATGGCCTCGGCCAGCTTTACCGTATTATCCGTGCTGCCCGTATCCACCACGATCTGCTCATACAATACGTCCTTCCCCCAGGACAAAGCCCGCTCGATATTCTTTTCCTCGTTCTTTACGATCATACACTGTGACAGCCTTACATGGTTGCTACTCACCCTGTCTCTCTCCTCTCTCCCGGTTTCGAATGGTTTGAATGCTTTGAAGTTCTTCCTGGGTGAACCGTTGCTCCAGCAGTCCCTCCAACTCCTTCCATCCCACGCCTGCTGCCGCTCTCAAAAGAAACAGCCGGTCCTTTAACTGGTCCTGGCGGTAAAGCTGATCCAGAAATCCCAGTACCGCCTCCGGCGGAGAAATCGGTTTCTCTCCCTTTCCCAGGAAAGCTTCCAGCAAGATGGAAAGCGCCTGCATGGAATAAGGCTGCGCTTTCAGAACCGCGACGCTGTAATGAACCGCCCTCTCCCGGTCCTCCGTCAGCAGACAGCACCAGGCCAGTCTTTCATAGGCTTCCTTCAGATGACTGTTTAACAGCATCGCCCGGTTATAGCAGCCATATTGTTCCAGCTTCTCTATAGCCAGCTCCAGATGGACGCGTCCCTCCTGGTACGCTCCCGCGGCCGCAAAATATTCTCCCATCAGATAGTCGAAATCCGCCTCCTCCGGAAGCAGGGATACGGCTTTTCTGTACAGGTCCTGCATCTCTTTGGCGGCTCCCCGGCCGGCGCTCATGATCTGTAACAGGTGGAGAAACGTGACTGCGCTCCTCTGGTCCCTGGCATCCAAAGCGGCCGGCATGGCCTTAACCGCCTTCCGGTACCAGGCTTCCGCCTCCTGCTGGTTTCCGCCTGCATAGTACTCATCCCCCAGATATCCCATCATCTCATAGTCTCCCGGATGGTCCTCCAATTCTTTCAGAATCAGTTTCCGGTTTCGTTCATTGACCCGTTTCTCCTCCCAGGCGGCGCCGCAAAAGCCTGTATGAAGGATCGAAAGTTCTTTCGTGGCATCCGCCACACGGAGAGGAGACTTGTCCTTCCACTCCAGCTGCTCGTGAATTCTCCGTCTGTACGACAGTCCGGGCAGATTGCGGAAGATTCTGATCTGGGTTCCGGCGGCCATAATCTTCCCCGCTTCATCCAGCTGCATCCATCCCGTGGTAATGGCCTGGGCCTGAGTAGTCTCCAGCTGTCTTATGATCCCGGGCAGTTTTTGTTCATCTCCCGGTGCCAGGGCTTCATCCGCATCCAGTAATGCAATCCACTGTCCCCCTGCCTGGCTGATGGCAAAGTTTTTTGCCGCTGCAAAATCATCGACCCAGGGAAAATGAAAAATTCTGGCCCCCATGGAGGTGGCAATCTCCACCGTCCGGTCCGTGCTTCCGGTGTCCACCACGATCTGCTCCCACACGATTCCCTTTCCCCAGGACAGGGCTTTGCGTATATTCGCCTCCTCGTTTTTTACGATCATGCACTGCGAAATGCGAATGTCTCTCTCATTATCCAACATACTTCCTCCGTCTGTAAAAGAAAAAGCCATTTCTCAGCTTTTGCTTTTGAAATGGCTTTTAAAAAATCAATGCTGTTAATTACTGCAGCAGACTCAACACGCCCTGAGGTGCGGCATTGGCCTGGGACAGCATGGACTGAGCTGCCTGCAGAAGGATGTTATTCTTTGTGTAGTTCGTGATCTCATCTGCCATGTCTGTATCACGGATACGGCTCTCAGCAGCTGTGATGTTCTCAGAAGTAACTTCCAGGTTGTTGATGGTGTGCTCCAGACGGTTCTGTGCAGCACCGAGTTTGGAACGGTAGGTAGATACTACGTCAATCGCATCCTTAATTGCATCAATAGCTCTGTTTGCGTAGGTTGCGGTCTTGGAACCAAGGTAAAGCACGTTATTCTGGTCAGTGATGCCGAAATTTGATGTTGAATTTGTATCAGTTGATCCGGCATGTCCCTGGTAACCAGCAGCACCGAAAATGCCAGATACCGTCATCGCCTGGCCATTTACCTTAATCTGCTCTGCGGCGGTCGGACCAATCTGGAATGTCATGGTATGTTTGTAGTCAGCAGCTGCTGAACCAGAAACCGCGCCACCTGAACCAGGTCTATTATTTGTTACTGTTCCATTTACATCGCCAGCACCCGCAATCGTATTCGGCAGACCTGTCTTTGTAGCATCTGCATCATAACCATTTGCTGCCTGCAGAGGTTTGATACCGTTGAAGTCTGTGTTGTTAGCAACACGGTCGATCTCCTCTACCAGCTGATTCAGCTCGGTCTGGATGTTGGCACGTGCTACGGAGTTGTATGTACCGTTCGCAGCCTGGGTAGCCAGGGTTGTCATACGCTGAAGCATGGAGTGAACCTCGGTCAAGGCACCTTCTGCTGTCTGGATCAAACCAATTGCATCATTCGCATTGGATGCTGCCTGGTTTAAACCGTTGATCTGGGATCTCATGCTCTCGGAAATAGCCAGACCAGCCGCATCATCACCTGCACGGTTGATCTTGTAACCGGAAGACAGTCTCTCTAAGTTCTTGTTCAATCCCTTTTGGTTAACGCCTAAGTTTCTGTAAGAGTTAATTGCTGCTATGTTGTGTTGGATTACCATAAATAGTTCCTCCTTGATTAAATTATATCCAACAGGAACTTCCCTGTTCCTGTCTATTCGTCCATGTGGGCCCTACATGGACTTCCTGCAAAGCTTCTTTATTCGTTTTGCCTTACATTCTATATATCGTCAAATTGTCCGGTTATATAAGCATTATTTTAAAAAAAACTTACGCCTGGAGCAGTTTTAACACCAGGTCCGGCAGTGTGTTGGCATGCACCATCATGGAACTGGAGGACTGGAGAATAATATTTTCCGTGGTATAGGATGTGATCTGCTCCGCCATATCCGTATCCCTGATCCGGCTCTCGGCAACCGTGATATTTTCCTTTGTCACGCCAAGATTGCTGTTGGTATGATGCATATGGTTCTCAACCGCGCCGAAGGATGCCCGGATATCGGACACCGCCTCAATGGCTTCGTTAATCCGCTCCACCGCAACATTGGAAGAGTTCACCGAAAGAAAACTCAAGTCATCCAGACGCAGCTCCCGGCTTCCCACAAAATACCGTCCGACTCCCAGTGTTTCCTCTTGGGAGTGTCCGATCTGAAGCGTAATTTCATCCTGCAGCTCCGGGGGCACATAGAGGGGAGGTTCCGGCACCGCCTGGTCCTTGGGCCACTCTGCAAACAGAGGAATCTCATCAAAATCCGTATTCTGGCTGATCCGGTCGATCTCCTCCAAAAGCTGTAACCGTTCCACGTCAATATTCTCTCTGGACACGGTGCTGTAAGTCCCATTGGCCGCCTGTACGGCCAGAGTCTGCATTCTCTGAAGCATGGAATGCACCTCCGACAGAGCGCCCTCACCGGTGTTGGTCATACTGATACCATCGTTTACGTTGCGCATCGCCTGATCCAATCCCCGGATCTGGCTGCGCATCAGCTCTGAGATGGCAAGGCCCGCGGCATCGTCCCCTGCACGGTTAATCTTATAACCGGAAGACAGCCTTTCCAATGATTTATCCAGTTTTCCCTTGATAATCTTCTGGTTCCTGGATGCGTTTACCGAGGCTATATTATTCTGTATCTGCATCTGCCCGTTTCCACCTTTCTATCTTATTTCGGTGTTACCCGCCGTTTTTTCTTCACATATTATAGTTATCGGCAGTTTTTTCCATATCATAAGAGCGGATTGTGAAAATTAAGTCTCTCTTCTGCCGGTGCAAACCCATGTTCCGCCGACATCCGGTAATATTCCAGGGCTTTTTCCATCTGGCCGGATACTTCATACCACAGCCCCAGGTTATAAGCCGCCTTAAAGGAGCCGGTTCCCACCACGCCCCCAAGCTCCGGGACTTCGCCAAGACGCAGACACTTTAAATAACTGTTCTCAATCTCCGGCAGATAGGAAAGATAGGCACTGGTATCGGACAGAACCAGTTTCATATAAAAGATCCCGCAGATAAAACAGAAATCCGCCCTGTCTCCCATAATAATGCGTTCTTTTTCTATCACATCCCACGCTTCCATCAGGCAGTCCCGGCTGTTTAAGTCTAACAGGGTGTACAGGTACAGCAGCACTCCCTCCGTCCTGTATCCCGCTTCTTCCGGCACCTCCCGGTAAAATTTCCGGAACCAGGGCAGGCAGTCTTCCAGGCGTCTCCCATTTCGCAGGGTGGCCGCCATCTGATACTGGTAATACGTGTCCTCCGGATGCTCCAGAACCGCCTTTTTTAGATACGGCAAGTTCCGCTCCCCCTTGTCCTGCGACAGATAGCCATCGTGGTCGGCGCTCAATCCAATGGAGATACAGGGCGCCTGGGTATCCGGCTGTTCGTGAATGATCCCCTCATAGCGCATTCCTCTGGGCAGAAGCCGCGGTATGAGCAGGGTGCTGACACTGATGCCATCGCCGTCATGATAGGCGTCATACCGGGTGATTGCTCCCATCCAGTTCTGGCCGTGTTCACCTGAGATTCTGTCTATGGTCTGTTCCAGCACTTCCCTGGAGGCGGGGCGTAAGGTCTCATCCGCATCCAGCACCAGATTCCAGTCTCCATCCGAATGATCCAGAGAAAAGTTGCGGGCAGCGGCAAAGTCACCGGTCCACCGGTAATCCCACACCTGCGCCCCCAGTTCTTTCGCAGTCTCCTTTGTCCGGTCGGAAGAACCGGTATCCACAATCACAATCCCATCCACCAGAGGGGCCACACTCTCCACGCAGCGTTTCAGAGACTCTTCCTCATCTTTTACTATCATCACAAGATTTATGTTCAAGTCTCCTTTTCTCCCTTCTCCTGCAGTTTTTTATAGACAAAGGAACGGACGGCCGCTTCCGCCCCGTTGGTCAGTCCCACCAGCTTACATCCATATCCATAACGGTCGCCTTCTACCCGTTTCCCCCACAGTACAACAGCCTGAAACGGACGCTCTAACGTTCGAAAACAGTAAGAAAAAGAGATGGTCTCCCCCTTGTACAGCTGCTGTACCGTGGTAAGATACATTCCTCCCGCGCTGAGATTGCGAACGGTACCGTAGAACAGCATGCCATTCTTTTTCCTGAATTCCAATTCCAGATAAACCTTGGCCCGGATATCTCTCTGCCGCTGGATCACTTTTTTCACATCCAGGATCTGGCAATCAGCCATCCAGGGTTCCCCGGTTCCCAAAAAATTAGGATTCCGGTGTATGACAATTTCGCATTCCGTGACTATCAACCCGGACATGATATCAAAGAAATCCACTCGTGTACGAAAACGGGCATCCTGCAATTTATAATCGGAAAAGAACAGCGAAACCTTGTCTTTGGTATGCACCACCCGCGCTTCCCGGAAGCGCTGTCCTTTAGGGGTATAGATCAAACATTTGCTGCAGTCTTTCAATATCATAGATTGATAGCCCCCACTTCCCTGTCCGCGTTCATCATCATCTGAATCCGCATCAGCTGAATCAGGCTGGCAAAGCTCTGCTGGTCCATCACGATGTCATCCCCCTCCTGCCGGAAAGACAACTGGTCCGTCAGCGATGACAGGACAGAATAGCTGGGAGTGATCCCCGAACCACCGCCCAGTACGCCGCTTAATATGCTACTGGAATTCATGACATTCGAAAGAGCATATCCTCCGGTCATTCCCGCGCCTGTGGTGACGGTCTTCGCCGCCTTCAGGGCAGAATCTCCCATGTAACCCAGAACGGTTTTTACATAATTCTGTGTCTCCTTAAACGGAGGAATCCCCCCGTACTCGGTCACTCTGTTGGGTCCCGCATTATAGGCCGCCAGCGCCAGGCTTACATCCTGGAAACGGTCCAGATTCTCTTTCAGATATTTGGCTCCGCCCATAATATTCTGCCTGGCGTCATAGGGGTCGGACACCCCCAGACTTTTGGCTGTCCCCGGCATCAGCTGCATCACCCCCACAGCCCCGGCATGGGATACCGCCCTGGGATTGAAGTTGGATTCTGCCTTCGCCACAGCCTGAAGCAGCTTGACCGGCACTTGATACTTCGCCGCCGCCTCCTGAAATATGGCATCCATATCCTCCGTGATCCCGTGTATCCCGTTTCGTAGTGTATTCTTAAAACTTGCGCTGCTTTTGGAAGTTGTCTGTCCGGCCTCTTTCTTTTGCTGTAAAAGGTCCTGGGCTCCGGCCACAGATTCAATTAATCCCATTGTTCTTATACTCCTCCTCCGTGTCTTTTATCGGTCCTATCTCAAGGCCCTGCCGTCCGCCCCGATGGTATAACCGTCCACGGTGCGGTTCACAGCCATGCTTCCATCACTGTCTAAATAATACCAGGTCCCATTATCTTGGAGCCAGCCGGTCTTCATCATCCCGTCCTGCCCCATATAATACCATCTGCCATCTATCTGAATCCAGTACCTCTCCATATATCCCTGGGAATTCAGATAATACCATTCGCCGGGTTTTGGCTGAATCCAGCCGGTGAGCATATCGCCATTTTCTCCGAGGTAGAACCAGGAGCCATTGTTTAAATTCACCCAGCCGGTGCACATCACGCCCTGCTGGTCCATATAAAACCAGTGGCCTCCTGTATTCAGCCAGCCCTTCACCCGGTTTCCGTTGCCGTCAAAGTAATACCAGCTGCCGGATATCAGTTTCCAGGTATTGACTGCCTTTCTGCCGTCCGGCAGCACGTAGTTTTCCCCTTTGAGGGAACCGCCGTCCCCCGCTCCCTGGTAGCGCTGTTCCTCCTCAAAGTCCTGCCAGTCAAACTCCTGATCCGTGGAGGTTACAAACTGGCCCTCCTTTAAGTATTTTTTCTCATCCGAGGTAATCGGAACCGCCTTAACCTCATAATAATAGGTTTTATCCATATCCTTCATATACTCGGACAGGTCAACCGTATTGCTCTCCACCGTCAGCCGCTTGACCACCTTGTCATTCCCATACAAGACCAGGGAGTATCCCGGCGCGTTGTCAACCGGCTTCCACACTGCCTTTTTCTTGGAGCTGCCGTTCCATCCCGCTTTCTGGGTGTCCCCCAATATGGTAATCGGCCGGTAATCCACCTTCACCTGGAGGCTGTTGCTGTCCAGGGCTTTCGCCGACACGTACTCCGCCCCGCTGATCTTACACTGGGACCGGTTTAAGGACACAGGAAAATATCTTCCCTCGTCCGCAAGCACCGTCACCTCCACCCGGACCTTGCGTCCCGGCTTCCAGTTTTCATATTCCGTGCGGTACTGGATATCCCCCAGGGTGCAGCCACTGCCGCTGACCGTGATCAAGGGTTCCGGAATCTCCTCCACGTCACCATAAGCCGCCTTAAATGTAACCCCCACCTGCTCAATCACGCTGGACTGGGCGCCATAGGCACACATTCCAGTCAGCATCATAGATGCCGCCATAGCGGCAATCATCTTTATCATCTCCGGTTTTCTCACGCTGTTCCTCCTCATCTATCCCTGCGTCCATACGCCATCCTGATTGATATAAAATCCGTTGATACTGACATTTCTGGCCATCTCACCCGAACCAGGATAAAAATAATACCAGTTTCCGTCAATCTCGTACCAGCCCTCCACCATCTCGCCGTTGGAGTCTGTAAAATAAGTCTGTCCGTCCCGGTTGATCCATCCCGTAAACATGGCCCCCATGAGACTGTTATCTACTGTGTTGAGATAGTACCATTTCCCGTTCTGGTTCAGCCAGCCGGTGTAAAGGGAACCATCCTGGTTAAAGTAATAATAATAGGAACCGATGGTCCTCCAGCCATTTTTCACCATCGTTCCGGCCGGTCTTCCCTGTTCCGTTTCCGGAAGAAAATAGTACCACCTTCCACCGATGGCCGCCCACCCGGCCGCCATCTGCCCGTTCTGGTACAGATAATAGTCCTGGCCGTTGATATTCTGCCATCCCGTAAGCATCAGGCCATCCATATTAAAATAATACCACTGTCCTTCGATGTATGCCCATCCGCCACGACACAGACTGCCGTCCGGATAACGGTACCTCCATCCGCCGTCTTCCTCAAACCAGCCCACGATCTCCTCGGTCCCTTTTACCACCTGATTATCATGTTTTAACTGACCTTTGCCATCAGACACGTAGCGGTCTGTGATCTGAAGTTCTCCCGATTCCAGCCATTCACTTTTTTTGCCGTACTTCACCTGAATTTCCTTTACCGGTATGGTCCTGACCTTAAAGGTGTAATTTCCCTCTTTCGTCATATAGGGATAAAATTGATACTTCAGGGCGCTTGTCTGCGGAATTTTATGTACCGATTTTCCATTCCGGTAAAGCTGCACTTCGTAATAACCGGATGTGTTCTCCGGTTTTTCCCACCTGGCTTCCCCCAGATTCTTCTCATTCCAGAAGGCGTCCCTGGGCGGGTCATACTCCCCTTTCACCCCTCTGACTCTCAGGGTCACCACCAGGTCGTCGCCATCCCGCCTTGCCGATACAAAGGTACCTCCGCTGACTTTCACGCTGGATTCTTTATAGCTTGCCAGAAAATAATCGGCGCCCACATCCGTCGGGGACAGCGTAACCTTCATCCTCGGCTCGTCCGCTGCCTTCAGCTCGACAGACGTTTTGTCCACCCATTCCGCCCGGACCACCTGGTATTTGCTGTTATTTGCATCGACCTTGACGCCCCCGTTTTCCGGCGCTCCGTTTCCTATCTCAATGGCAGGCAGACCCCTGCCCGGTTCCAGCTTTGAATTCACACTCAAGCTGACAGAGTTAATCGGTTTGGTAGCCGCCAGCGTCTCCGCCGCGCAGCTAAGAACCATGATACAGGCCAAACCGAAAGCCGTTGCTTTATTTTTCCATGTTACGGTCATTCCTTCTGTCCTCCTTACTTCCTGTCTCATCCATGGGCGGCCCCTGTTTTGCCTCCTCCCGGTTCTCATCCGGCACAAAGCCCAGGAAGTAAAGATATATCTCCACCACCGCCTGGTAAAGCTCCGGCGGAATGGAGGCCCCCAGCTTCATCTGGCTGAGCAGGGTGGCGAGAGAATCGTCCTCATACACCGGAACCCCTGCTTTCATGGCTGCTTCCGTAATCTTTTCCGCCATATATCCCATCCCTGAGGCCACAATCACCGGCGCTCCGTTTTTATAAGGTTCATACTTAAGAGCCACTGCTTTCTTCTTCATCAGCTCCTCAAATTCTGACATTGATGCTCCTCTCCTTATCCCTGATTCCGGGGAACACATCTTCCACCTGTAACTCACCCGTCTTTTCCTTTACCAGCAGACTGGTCACTCCAAGCCCGTTTTTCTTCATAATCCCGGCCACCCGGCCCTCGATGTCCTCCCGCCGGTCAGCCAGCGCCGAAGGCACATGAAGCTGCATGTCCACCAATCTGTCATGAAGCTGCAAAACCATCTGAAACTTTCCCAAATCCCTGATATCAAACTTGAACAGCATCTTGATCGTTCGTCCATCCTCTTCCTTCTCCCGCTCCGCATCCGGGTCCGCCCAGATCTCGGACATCACGTCTTTTCCCTGGTACTGAAAGGGAAGAAGAATATGTAACAGCGGCAGGTATACGCTCTCATTGAGAAGCATCCCATTGAGGATCTGATAGAACTGCTGGATATTCTCAAGTCCGGCCTCCCCGCCTGCTCCCTTTAAGACCAGGGAGGTGAAGGCATCGGCAAAACCGCCGCTCCTTAATTCCTGGCGTCCCATCAGCCCTTCTAACTCCGGCTTCATCCTTCCTTCGAAGAACTTTTTAAACCCATAACTTCCCGCCATACGCTCATAGGCCTGCATGAGACGTTCCATACTGCCATTTTCATAGCGCACCGCATGGAAGATCAGAAGCATGACCGCATCCCGCACCGCGCCGTAGTCATGGCTTCTGGATATATAATTGGAAAGGAACGGGATCAGTCTCCCGTTCAGCATCCCGGTATTGGCGGCCGTATCGCCGTTTGCCGCCTCCCAGTTCATTTCCTTTATCATCTGTCCAAACTCATCCCGAAACGGCCCCAGCAGCAGACTGCTGATATCCTCGGATAGAGAGCGCATCTGCGTCAGGAAGTGGCTGCCGGAAGAATAGTCATTATATATTTTAAGGAAATCCAACACGGATTCCTTCAGCCCCTCTGAACCGCTCTGTGTCAAAATGCTTCTCAGACTGTCAAAAAAAGGCCCGGAAAACTTGGCCTGTGATTCCTGCTGTCCCTTTAAAAACGCAAGCAGCTCCTCCGGTGAATTCACCTTGACCATGGAAAGAAGCTGTTCCACCAGTTCCCCTGTTTCTAATAAGCCCCCTCCAAAGAGGGCCGCCGCTTCCTGTCCGGTAAACAGCTGTTCCAAAATTCCGGGAAGCCTCAGCCCTTCCCCTAATTGCTTGAGGAACGCGCCATAATTGCTCTCATAATCTACGATGCCATATCGTTTTTCTCCGGTTGTATCTCCGGCTTTTCCTTCCTCCTGCCCATCCGCTCTGACAACCCGGGACGGGTCCGACGGATTCTGAATCTGCTGGTTGTCCTGGTAGGCCGCGGTCCGCTGGTTCTCTGTTAATGTCCGGTTGTCCGTATTGACCGATGGACTGCTCACTTGTAAGATATTGGCCATAGTACCTCCATCATGATAAACTTCTGGTATTTCATCTATATCTATATATATATCGGCGCAACCTCCGTGAGTATTATAGTTTTCCGGCAAATTTTTTCGGTATTTTTTTTCAAACTGTCTTATTCAATGGAAAAAAGCGCCGATAACTTATATATGACAGATCAACAAGTTTACAAAAGAAGTGGAAAGGAGGGTATCATGAACATCAAATTATATACCGGTAATTCCGATTTTTCGGATTTTCGGGCTATTACCTCCACTGGCATCATGCAGAAACCATCAGCCGGAAAGGAAGCCGGCGATTATGATAGGGTATCTCTCAACAAACCGTTACCGGCGGGAGACGATGCTGATTTTGCCCGCCTGCTGGCCCGCAAAGCGGCAGCACAGCTAGAACCCGGAGTTCCTGAGGAACGGGTTCGGAATTTAAAGTTACAGGTGGAAACGGGAACTTATCAACCTGATCCCAGAAGGATTGCAGAACGAATCCTTGGTTACCGTTAAACTGCCGAAATCGCGCCCGGCCCATGGCTGGAATAAAGGAGAGGCGACTATGGACCAATACAAAGACACAGACAGCAAACTGGAAGAGTTTGCCGGCTTGATCCGGGAACTGACCAGTGTCATCAGGGATATTACCAGTATTGAGAGGGAAAAGGCGGAGGCTGCATCCCTGGGCCGTCATGATCAGATTGACGGCTTTTTAAAAAGCGGGCAGGTTTACCTGTTAAAACTCCGGGGCCTGGAAAAGAAACGGCTTATGCTGGCAGACGATCTTGGATTTGGAGGGCTCACCTTCCGGCAGATTTTAGATCAGGCGGAGGATTCAGCGAAAAAACAATTAGCCCCCCTGTTCGCTGATTTGGAACAGGAACTCCGCGCTCTGCAGAATGCGGAGGACGCCGCGGAAAAGATCATCCGGGTGCGCTTAAGAGAATTTGAATACATCTTATCCTCAGAAAACGGACCGTCCTCCGACGGCACGGACCTGGGAACCCATTTTCATGACAGATACGTATAAAGATCAAACATAACGGAGGAATATCACATGCTGCGAGCAACATTTTCCGGCTTTTCCACTGCTCTCTCGGCCATACAGGCCAACCAGAAGCGGCTGGATCTTGTCGGTCAGAATCTTTCCAATATGAATACCTCGGGATATACCCGCCAGCAGCTGGAAGCTTCCAGCCTCAATTACAGCAGGCCAATCTCCCGCTACATGAATGACTCACAAATCGCCGTAGGCTTTGGTGTCAGTATGGACCGGGTTTCCCAGATCCGCGATCCTTACCTGGATGCCCAGTACCGGGCACAGATCAAAAAGGCAGGTTATTCCGATTCCATGCAGACATCGCTGGACCGGCTTTCCAAGGTATTGGACGAAAGTGACAAGGATGGCATCCGCCAGGCCCTTGCCGATATTCAGTCCACCCTTTCCGGGATGCACGACAACGCCAATGTGATCGATGCGGTCTATGAAAGTGAGCTTCGTTCCCGGATGCAGTCTCTGACCAACCTCTTAAATGATGCTGCCCGCCAGATTGTGGACGCTGAGAATGCGGAATTTTCCAAGCTGGACGGTACCGGCACCAACGAGCAGGGCGCTGTGCAGAAAGTCAATGACCTTCTTCGCCAGATCGGGGACTTAAACAATCAGATCAAAAGCAATCAGGTCCTTGGACAGCAAAGTCTGGAACTGCAGGATCAGCGCAATATGCTCTTAGATGAACTGGCCAGCTATGTTCCAATTGAAGTTTCCTATTTTAAAGACGCCGCTCATGATGGAAAAACAGTGGATGCACATGGAAATACCATTGACGCTCCCGAGGAATTATACGACTTTGACGCCAATGGCAATATCATCGGTAAAAAAGACTGGCCGGATGATTTAAAGGTAGAGATGGTATATCAGGATACCGATGGATCGACAAAACGTCTGACCCTTGTCGATGGTTCCAATGGTACTGCCGGTAAAAATTATGGTTCCGTTTCCATTGCTGCTGCTACCACAGGCGATCCGACAACGGCTTTTCTCACGTTCACCGCCTCGCCTTCTTCCGCCGCCGGAGCGAATCCGCCGGCCTCAGTGAAAGCTTCCGCCACCGGCGTCCAATTTTCCGGCGGTTCCATCCAGGCAAGTCTGGATATGCTTGGCAAGAAAGGAACCGGCGCCGGGGATGACGTGAGAGGTTACCAGTATTATATGGAACGGCTGGATGACCTGGCTGTCCAGTTTTCAAATGTCATGAATGCCATAAACAAAACCGGCAACGGCGGCGCCGACAGTCCTCTCTTTGCCAACAAGAACGACCCGGATGACCCTATAAGCGCCCTGACCATCGGAATCAGCAAGGAATGGCGCAATGGTACCGTTCATATCGGGACATCGGGAGACAGCCCTAACTCCACGGTGTTGGATATGCTGGAAGCCATGAACGTATCCCAGGCACAGCTAGGAGACAAATCCTTTGCGGATTACATCAATAATGTTTCCACGATTCTGGCCAATGACTCCAGCAGCAATACCATCAGTCTTAAGACGAACGTAACCGTTTTAAACAGCATCCAGGACTCCAGAGACTCCGTATCCGGCGTCAGTCTGGACGAGGAAGCTTCCAATATGATGTCCTACATCTCCGCATACAATGCGGCTTCGCGTCTGATGACCGCGCTGGATGAAGCCTTAAATACCTTAATCAGCGGAACAGGCCTGGTAGGACGATAAGCAAACGAAAAAACGGAGGTATTTACCAATGCGTATAACAACTACAACCACTTACCGGAATTATACTAATTCCGTGAATGAAGTCCACGGCAGGCTGAATAAAAGCATGAAAAAAGTGGAAACCGGCAAGGCCTACGATTCGGCCTCTGAAAATCCACTGGCCTACTATGAAGGAAAAAAGATTGACAACCAGTATCAGGATACCTTAAACAAACTTTCCCTGATGACCAATGTCAAAAACCGCATATACCAGCAGGAACTGGGCGCGCGTTCGATTCAGAAGCTGCTCTCCGAGGCCAAGACAAAGGTTGAATATATCATTTCCGACAGCAACAACGGCAGCACCCAGCAGGTTGAGACCACCCGTGATGCCCTGCTCCAGAAACAGCAGGCCATGATAAATGATTTGAATGGAAAATATCAAAATTATTATATTTATGGTGGAAATGATGCTACCACTCCCCCCTTCGCCCTAAGCGATGATGGCACAAAACTGACTTTCACCCACCAGTTTGCCGGTGACAAGTTTACCACGGAGATGGTGATGGAATTAAAAGACAAAGGCAACGGTGTCTATCAGTATGAATTCAGCGGGACCGAGAACAGTACTCCTCCGAGAACCCTGACTTCCGACGAAACCCTGACCGCCATTGTTAAATCCATGAAGGAGACCGGTTATGTGGACGTGGGGTATGGCAGTATTTCCGACCGGGACACCCTTCTCAATACCTTTACCGGCGGCTTGAATATGCTCACCGGCCTATCTGCCGATGCAGTCAAAACCATGGACCCTGATACGGCGAAGGCAGAGATTGAGAAACGGTTAAACAACGGCCCGATCGGGCTGATCGGCCAGGCCGTGATGGCCACCAATAAATTTCTGAACGGGGGAGATAAGGCAGAATTCTCCGACACTCTGTCAAATGTCATGGAAACCATGACCGAGACGGAGCATTCCGTCAGCACCGTATACAGTGATCTTGGCAATAAATATGCTCTTTTGGAGAGTACGGAAGATAAACTGAACCTGATGAAACAGAATCTGACCGAGCAGTACAAAGATATCATGGGGGCGGACCCCTATGAAGCGATCACAGAGATGTTCTCCTATCAGCAATCCTATAATGCCGCGCTGAAAGTCGGTTCCCAGCTGATGACCTCTTCTCTGTTTGACTTTATGAGATAAGGATACCATTGATGATTATTCACCTCCGGAAAGGAGTGGTCATAATATGGAGCAGCTTCTAAAAGTGACTTCCATTCCCTTTCAGGCGATTCGGTTTACACAAAACGCCAGACTGATACCAGCGGATCATGTCTCCCTGGAGCGCCAGAAGGCGCTGGCCCGGCACCGGGCTTTTCAGTCCCGCTACCGGGCCGCTGTCAGTTCCATTGACTTCGAATATATCAATAAAGTAAAAACTGCTTTTTCGAAAAAAACCTCCTTCGGCCGGGATGCTTTAGAAACTCCTTCTTATCCGGCATCTTCGCCGCCGAAGGCTGGTTTTTATATAAGTGACTCCGGTTTGAACCAGGTAGCTGAGGCCGATTCCGGCCCTGTTTCCCGGCCTTCGGACCAGGTGGCTGCCACTGTGAGCGATACAACGGCTGCTGCCGCGGCGGCTTTAGCTGCCCCACACCGGAGCGTTTCCCCGGAAACCGTCTCCGCCTATGCGGTCCAGCGCGGATCTTTCGAACTGCGTGTTGCCAAAGGGGAACTTTCTTATGTTCCGCCGCTGGTTATGACCATTGTAACCCAGTATCCCGACATTCATTTTGAATATACCGGAGGATTCCACTACGTTCCCCCACGGGAAGATCAGCTGGGCGTAAATATGAATTTATCAATATAGGAGTATTTCATGAACATACAAAACGATTACTATGGAGAGGCAGAATATACCCAGGAAGATTTAGTTTCGATTCCGGCCGGTTTTTTAGGTTTTTCCAGTTTGACAAGTTACCTTCCCATCTGTCTCAGCGAGGATGAGGGATCTCTGCTTTTGATGCAGTCTGTTGAGCAGCCGGAGATCGCCTTTGTCATGATCAACCCTGCTTTTCTGTGCCCGGACTATTCACCGGTACTGGCCCAGGAAGATCTCGCTTCCCTGGGTGTGGAGGACAGCGGAGAACTCTCCTACTACGTTCTCTGTGTGATCCATGACAACTATTTGGAGAATACGGTCAATATGAAATGTCCTCTTGCAATCAATCCTGGCACCAGGATCGGAAAACAGGTGATTCTTGAAAATGCCGACTATGGCTACCGTCATCCCCTGAATTCCTTTTCCTGTATTCTGGATTCCGTAAAATCTGAAGACGAGGGTGATCATCATGCTGATACTACACCGTAAAAAGAATGAAAGTATAATCATTGGAGATAATGTTCGCGTGACCATAGTCGACTGCGGCGCCGGCGGAGTCCGGCTTGCCATTGACGCGCCGAAGCAGATTGCCGTCATGCGGGAAGAGCTGGCGGAGGCGGAGCGGATGAATAAGGCCTCTCTTGCCCCTGAAACAAGTTCCGTCCGCTCCCTTCAGGCCGCTCTGGCCAAATATTTTACCGACAGCCAGGAAACTGGCGGCATGCAGTAAAGCCGGAAGCAGAGGAATTTTTTCCTCTTACTTCCGGCTTTCTGAAAAAATACTGATCAAAAGTCTGACTCCCCGCCGAATCCAGTAGAACGGAAGAAGCACGGGCAGAGTCTCAAGAAATGGATAAATGGCGCACATGTATTTGTACTCCGGAAACAGCCAGCGCAGTCTGCGCATAAACCGGGAGAATACTTTCCCAAAACGTTCTTTCCACAGTTCTAATTTGTCTCTCCGCTTTTCCTTCTCTATTTCCCGCTTGATACAGGACGCTAAATGCAGGGCCTGCTGGTCTGTCTCCGTGCTGATGGAACCCTGGCTTAGAATCCGGTTTTCCAGCACATCATAGGCCTTCATATCTTCCGTCTGTCCCTCCGGCAGAATCTCTTCTTTTACACCAAACCACATATAGGAAATCTGAAGGATTTTTTCCGCAATGGCGTCGATCTGAAAGGAGTCCAGCGTTTTTTGGATATACTCCCGGTTCATCTCCTCCCGCCACATTCTGTGATAGAGATAGAGATCTAAAACCTCCCTGATCAGAAGTTCATCCTCCGCATAGTGGTAAACCGCCCATGCCGCCATAAAAATATAGCGGTTGTCCAGGGACAGTGTCCGGACATAGTTGGAGCTTCCCCGCAAAAATGCCGATTCCAGAATCCGCTGCATATTCTTTTCATAGGGGCGCGTGCGAAAAGGCAGCCTGTAATAGAGTTCCACACAAAACCCGTTCCCATGCTTCATGCGTTCCCCGCAGCCCTTATAAGTTCTCTCCGTCTCATAGCCTAAATCAACCAGATACCCCTTGGCCAGCACAAAGCTCTCCTCATCCAGCATAAGCCGCAGCGGATTGTTGGCCGACATTTCCGGGATCTGGTACAGTTCCCGGATTCGGCTGGACGTTAAAACCGTACAGGGGATCTTCATCATGTCAAACAGCATCAGGACTTCTCTCTCCGCTTCCACGCTCACTTCCCCATAAAACAGGCTCTCCTGATAGCGTTTAAAAAAGTGCTCCTGCCACCGTCCTGGCACCGCCTCCCCGTTCCCGAGAAGACCTAAATATACCATGTTTGCAATTTTATGATAATCAGCGATTCTGTACATCCGTTCCCAGTCAATCCGGCTGTGTCTTACCCGGAGATCCTCCTGGCGTATGATGCCGCCCACCATATTTACCAGAAAACGTCCCTCAAATATTAAACGATTCATCTATTTACTCCCATCGCTGTCTGTACTTGCCAAAAAGCTGCACATTGTCTGTGCAGCTTCCTGGACATTTCATGTTATGCCATCGAATTAAAGAGCAGGCCAACCGCGTAATAATTGGTAATATGATAAGGCCCGCTTCTGGCAAAATTAGAGATATACCGGAAATTTGCAGCTGTATCTTCCTGACTCCTGGTGTTCATGGCAGAAATAAGATCGTTGTTCACAACCCGCTGAACCGGTGTGGACAGCGCATTGTCCGCACGATCCGCCGCTTTCCTTGCAATGCCAAACTGGCCGCCAAGCAGACTCTTCGTGCCCTCCAGATCTGTCTCCAGGGCAGTCTTTAACGTTTCCTCGTTGACTTCCAGCTGACCATCCTTGTTGTAGGAGATTCCCAGAACCGCCAGGGTCTTCTCGTCTGCCATTCCCCGCTGGAACGAAGAGGAATGAGATGCCGCCCCGGTTCCCCGGTCCTCATTTTTCTTTAGAAACTCCGTTACCTCGTTATAGCGCTTCACCAGATCTTTGACATCCGAGACCACCGCGTCCTCGTCCACGCCGGTGTAAATCCCGGTTTCACCGGTCCCTTTCAGTTCTGCCGTGATCCGTCCGTAGTCCAGACTGATCGTATTGGAACTGGAAGACAGACTCTGGGTAACACCGCGTTCCGTTACCGTGTAGACAGCATCCTGAGCCTGTACGGACGCGTTCTCAATTCCTGACGCCGCCCCGGTATTGCCGCTGACCGTAAATCCGGATGACGCGCCTTCCTGCTTCGCTTCAAGAACCAGGGAAACTTTCCCGTCCACATTGGATACCGATGCCCGTACTCCGGTGTCCGGCTGCTCATTGACTGCCTTCGCCGCTTCCCGGTACATCTGGTCATAGGTTTTTGCCGTCCCGTTCTCATTCATACTGTTCACAGACACAGATACCCTGGCTCCGCCGGGACCAGTCACTTCAAAATCCATGGAATCCTCTGCTCCGGCTTCCTCCTGGGAGTAATGGGACGCGCTGGCATTTTGCTGCGCCTGGGCCAGGGACCGGACATCCAGCGTAATATCCGTATCTCCCCGGAGACGGTAATTCGCCGACGCTTCCGCCACGGAAGCATCTTTTGAAGCCACCTGGTAATCCTGGAACACGTTCCTGCTGTTACTCTCCGTCAGCCTGGATGCCGCTTCTTCCAGTCCCGTCAGTTTCGACTGATAGGACTTTAGAAAATCCTGTATATCCGCATAGGCGCTGGATGAAGACGTCACTGGCGCTGTCCGTTTCACCGGACTGACCGCCTGCTGATTCGAAGTACGCAAACCGGACAGACGAAGCAGGTTCACCGTATTCTGATACTGGTAATAGCTGCCGCCGGATATACCACCCACCATCATAAAAATCCCTCCTTTCATTTTTTATTTGATACATAATAAGACCGGTCTCCGCCAATATTTCGGTTCAGGCGCTGATCCGCCTCCAAAACCTCCAACAGCAGGGAAGCTGTCTTATGTCGTATCTCATAGATCTTCTGCTCCTCGGCGCTTTTTTTCTGGCCATCTTCCAGAAACTCCCTGGACATCAGGTGGCGGACCAGCTTTGCTTCCTTTTGTCCCTGCTCGGCCATCAGCCAGATCTGTTCCCAGCAGACCTCCGCCTTTGCCATCTCCTCCGCCCGCATCTGAAGAAGCAGGCCTAAGGATACCTGGTCATTCCGGGAGGACGCCTCCAAAAGTTCTCCTGTGATCCGCTTGATGTCTCTCATGGCATTGCAGCGTCTCTGCAGCAGTATCATAAGTTCTTCTACATCCAATGAAACCCCCTCCTATCCCAGAATCCCCCTGTTCTGGACAATATGCGTATCCATGGCCTTACGTCCCGCCTCGTCAAAAGCCTCCCGCAGTTCTGAAAGAATATGGCGTATTCTGCCTATCTCCTCTTTTTCACGCTCACGGCCCGCTTTTATCCGGCTGATGTCAAAGATCAGGTAGTCATAGATGCGCCGAAGATCCCGGCTGATGGGTTGTTCCATATCAAGAATATCAATCAGATACCGCACAATCTGTGTGGTACGTTTCAAAGAATCGTCAAACAGCTCATATTCCTTATCATCCAGCGCGTACTCCGCCTTGGTCAGCCGGCTCACCGCCTCATCGTACAGCATGAGCAGCAGCTCTGCGCTGCTCATGCTGTAAATGCTTTTTTCCTTATACTTCTGGTAACCGTTCATTCCATTTCCTTCCTTGTCCCTCAAGCCCGCTTTGTTTATGCCTGGAACTGAGCTAAATAACTGGACTGGCTGTTCATCTGGTTAATCATCGTTTCCATTCTCGTGAACTGGCTGATATAACGGTCCTGTTCCCCCTTCAGTCTGGCCTTTAAGGTATCCAGATCCTCCTGCATGGTTTTCAGCTGTTTATAAATCTGGTTACTCATAATGGAACTTGGGATGATCTCAGAACCTGCCTCCTCAATGAGACGGCCGTAGGAATTCCCATTCTTGCTGGAAAATCTGGTGGCGTAGGATGTCAGGGTTTCCTCCACAATCTTGGATAGTCCCTTTGTCACTCCACTGCCTCCTGTAAAGAGTTTCTCCACTTTTTCCGGCTCACTGGTCATGGCGGACTTAAATTTTGCTTCATCAAAGACAATCGTTCCACCATCCAGATAATCATCAGAAATCGTAATCCCTATTTCACTCATATCTTCTTTTGTAACTCCGCCTGACATCAATTTCGTCATGACACTTTGAAGATCCATACTCAGGGCGCGCATGGTGGAATCATTGTACAGCAGCCCCTCCTTTGCCTTCTTCTCCCAGTTTTCAATGGATTTCTCCGACATTTCCTCTTTCTGCTCTTCTGTCAGAGGTCCATAGCTCTTATCCGGCCTGGTTGTGATCTGGGTATTCACCTCTTTGATCATCTCGTTGTAGGCTTCGATAAACTTTTTCACGGTCTCCGTCACGCCGTCCACATCTGCCTTGGCGTTGAAGGTGACAGCTCTGGAGGAATCGGATGTCCAGGTGTCCCCAACCTTCTGGACATCACCAAACACACCGCTTACGGTGACCCGGAGTCCTTCCAGATCGAAGGTATTGGAGGAACTTTCTATCACGGTCTTAACACCGTTTCCATAGCTTACCAGAACGCTGGCATTCTCCCCCTGAATTACGGTCCCATCTCCAAAGATGGAGTTCGATGCACCATTCAGCTCAATCTCCCGGCCCCGGCCTGTCTCGTTGGCCACCAGCACAAACTGGTTGGTTCCGGCCATATAGGTGGCTTTCACACCCACGTCCTTATTATTGTTGATTTTCTCCATCATATCGGTAAGACTGGTACTGGAATTGACTCCCGCCACCTTCACACCGTTGATGATCAGTCCATCCCTGTCCAAATCCTCTATAAACTGGTCACGTCTGGCCGCTGTTTCTGCCGGCGTCTCCCCGGACAGGGCCGGGAGCAGCTTCTCCACGTTGTCGGCGATACTGCCGGACATGCTGAGTTTCGTGCTGGCCCCCTTTTGAATTCCCAGGATTTTTCTCACCTCGGCGTAATCGGAGTTGATGACAAGGGACTGGCTCTCACTTACCCCAGCCTCCAGTTTGAACTCCAGGCCTCCATCTGTCCCTACCTCCACAGCAATATTTCCGGCGCCAAACTCCCGGTTTATACGCTTCTGTATCGTATCTTGTAACTTTGCAAAGCCAGAACCCGCGATTGCATTACCATCCGCATCCAAATCGTCTTCAAAGGTCTCTCCGGCTTTGATCAGTTCCACCTGCTTCGTCTGCCCGCCAAAACTGATCGAAAGTTTTTTGCCTGCCAGATAGGCCGCCATATTACTGGTTTCGCTGATGTAGCGGTCCTTAAACAGCGCCTGGTTGTCAGCCAATTCTGCCAGGGAAATACCATCGGAGACCTTTTTGTCATTGGCTTCAGCATCAGGATCAGTGCTAGTTTCTTTTCGGTTAAATCCGAGTGCTTCCAACGCGCTGGAGGAGGAATGAATCACCAGATTAGTGGACTTTCCTGGTTTCTCCTTCAGCTGCATTTTGCCATCTTCATACACAAACTCCATGACATCGGAAATGCTGTCCTCCCCTGATTTGACTCCTGACTTGGCCAGTGCCTTATTCAGCTGTCCCGCCAGTACCTCTCCCCCGGTCTCCCCGGTGGCAAGATTCGCAACAGAATCTAAATCAATGGTATAATCAATGTCCACGGTGATGGTATTGCCGTCGGCATCCACATCCGTGTAGGACGGCGGAAACGTAAATGTTCCACTTTTATTAAACTTTTTATTTGCCTCGTCATAGGTGCCGAACACAAGCTGCCGGTCCTGCAGTTTGGATATCCTGACAGGGGTTTGCAGGCTGTCTGCCGTGATATTGGTTTTAATGGACGAAGTTCCCTTTCCTGCCGACACGCGGGTCGTTGCGCTGGCCAGCCTTTCCACGCCTAAGATAGACAGATGTTCCAGCATGTTGGAAGTCCCCGTGGCGGATACGAACTTTGTCACATCCGTATGTCCTACGGTCGTAATCTGATTCTTTGCAAAGTACATGGAATCCTTTAAATTCGCTCCGGAAGCATAGGATAAATAATTATCCTGGAGTTCCAGAATCTTACTGCTGACCGACTGGTAGGACTCCTGCTTCCACGTCATCTTCGTTATCTTGTTCTGCTGATTTGTTATTTTAGACTGGGTTCCAGCCGTCATCTGCTCAATGATGCTATCTCGGTCAATTCCGGAGGCAAAACCGCCGTACCCTCTCAAACTGGTGTTTCCAAGACTGCTAGTTGCACCTGATACACTTGCCATCTTTATACTCCTCTCATAAAAGAAATTGATATCGAAATGCGTTCCTTATAATATAGTTATCGGCGTGTTCTTCCGAAAAATAAGAAAAGATGCACAAGTTTTAGGTAAAAACCTGCGCATCTTTTTTCTCAACCGTCATACGGACCGCTGTTGTCATGGCGCGGATGATCCTTGACATCAATGCATGCCTTGATAATCTCCGTGAGAATCCGTACCCGGAACTTGCTCTCATAAAAACCGATGATGGGAGCCGTAGAGCTTTCATCCACCACTACATATTTTGCGGGCAGCCTGGTTAAAATCAGCGCCAGGACATCAGCCTGACAGCGGCTGCACATACATACCCCATACTGCTCCATATGGTGGGGCAGATTCATGCGGCGCAGGATCTGTTCCATCACGTTGACCATATGATAATGGATCGGTTTCTCCTGCAGATCCTCTTCCAGCTGGTCCGTAAGCCGGTCCAGAATCTGACTGGAGATCTGCTGGCTCTTGCTGGTTTCGTCTACCACTATCACGGTTTTATCACCGGATGATGCCAGCCTGGGGGCCGCCTCCTTGTCCTCCGTCTTCTTTTCAGCTTCCGGTTCCCTGACTTCAGCCGGTGCAGGCTGGTTTTCTATGACCGCTTCTTCCTGATTCTCCGAAGTTTCTTCCGTCTCCACAGAGGCGCCATTGGTAATCAGATTCAACACGTGAGACGTCTTATTCGTCTTTCTTGGCACGCTCCTACACCTCCTTCAAATGAATCTCATCTGCGATTTCCCGGATAAAATCACGGTAATCCCTGACGGCAGATGAGCGGGGATTATAATCAAAGATACTTTCGCCGTGAGCCGGCGCCTCCGCTATGGCTACGCCGCTTCTGATTTTTGTCTGAAACACGGAGGTGCCAATCTGGGCCGACAGCTGGTCTGCCATCTCCAGAACATCCCTCGACAAAAGAGTCCGCTTATTGAAACGGGTCAGCAGAATGCCAAGCACCTTCAACCCCGGATTTAACTCTCCCCGGACCGATTCGATGGTTTCCTTCAGCTGAGCCAGCCCTACCAGGCTTAAAATGTCGGATGCCAGGGGAATCACCAGATAATCGGAGACCACGTAGGCATTTACGGTCAAAAGGTTTAACGCAGGCGGCGTGTCGATGATAATATAATCATATTCGTCCATAACCGGTTCCAGTGTATTTTTCAGAATTGATTCCCTGTAATCAGAGGAAACCTGATCCAATCCGCTGCTGAGGGTGATATCCGAAGAAAGGATATCACAGTATTCCGTATGGCTGATGGCTTCCCGTGTCGTCATCGTCCCGGTCAGCGCATCCAAAATGGTTGGACCATTTACGTTCTCCAGACCGAGGCAGAATCCTAAATTCCCCTGCGGGTCCAAATCAACTCCCAGCACCTTCTTGCCTTCTGCCGAAATTCCGGCAGCCAGGGCGGCGGAAGTTGTGGTCTTGCCGACACCGCCTTTTTGATTGGAAATGGTTATAATAGTAGCCAAAATAGTACCCTCCGATTGTTTGTCTTATTTATTATGCTTTGATTTTAAACGTTGCCATCATTTCCTTCAGCATCTGAGCCTGGCTGGACAACTCCTCGCTGGCTGCGGCGCTTTCCTCAGCCGTGGCCGAATTGTTCTGCACCACCCCGGATATCTGGTCGATTCCCATCCTCACCTGCTCCACGGCGCCCGACTGATGGCTGGATGCCTCCGATATCTCATTGATGCTTTCCGTCACTTCCAGAATTCCATCCATCACAACCTGCAGGGACGCCGCCGTCTCATTGGCGATTCTGGTGCCCTTTTCCACTGATTTTAAAGAGTTCTGGATCAACTCGGACGTACTCTTTGAAGCATTGGCCGATTTTTCCGCAAGGCTTCTGACTTCATCCGCAACTACCGCAAAGCCTTTTCCCGCCGAACCGGCCCTGGCCGCCTCCACAGCCGCGTTTAAGGCCAGAATATTCGTCTGGAAGGCAATATCCTCGATGGTCTTGATGATCTTTTCGATCTGTCCGGAACCATCCTTGATTTCTGTAATGGCCGCCAGCATCTCCTGCATCCGCTGGTTGCTGATCTCCGCCTCCTGCCCCACCTGGCCGGTCTGCTGGCTTGCCTGGATGGCATTTTCCGCATTCAGTTTCACTTTTTCCGCAATCTCGTTGACGGTTGCCGCCAGTTCCTGCACAGACGAAGCCTGCTGCGTCGCTCCCTGGCTCAGCGCCTGGGCTCCGGAAGCCACCTGGTCGGAGCCGGAAGCTACCTGGTCGGCGCTTTGGCTGATCTGGGCCAGCACTGCCGTCAGTTTCTGAATCACCCGGTACATGGCAAGCTTAATCGGTTCAAAGTCTTTGACATACAGATCAGACACCTCGCTGTCGATAGCAAAGTTCCCATCCCCCATCTCGCTGAGTCCGCGGGACAAATCAGTGATAATCTCGCTGAAATGCTGCACCAGTCTTGCAGTGGACTGCGCCAGAATGCCTGTCTCATCATTCTGATGAATTTCCGGTACTTCCGACTGCAAATCTCCCTGGGACAGTTGATCTAACCGCTGGGCGCATAAGCGGATGGGCTCTCCAATCTTAACTGCCATCCTGAAAGCCACCAGGGAACTGATCAGCACCGCCAGGATAAGAAACATTACCATGATAAACACCGATGTGTAGGTATCATCCATAAAATCTCTTTTTGGCGCGGTGATACCTATGCTCCAGCCGTCGGTCCCTTCCAACGGGGTGTAGGCGGAAAACTTCTTTACCCCATTGATTTCATAGATGCCAAAGCCTGATTTTCCCTGTCTCATCAGTGTATGGATGGCAGCCAGTTCTTTCAGGGAGGAATCCGTCTTCGACTCTTCCTCAATATTCTGGGTCATAATGCTGTCCATGGTATTATCCGCGATTGTGACGCCCTGGGCATTGATCATATATGCGGCGCCGCCCTTACTGATATTGATGGTAGAGACAATATCATTTAAAAATGTCTCTACCGGGACAAAGTATACTACCCCTGCAACCTTGGTATTGGGAGTTCCGTTTTCCCATAAAGGCGCAGCGATAATAAAAGAAACTTTGCCTGTCACTTTACTGATCAGCGGTTCAGAGGTGTAAGTAGCGCCTGTCATCGCCTTCTGAAAATACTCCCGGTCGGCGTAGTTATTTCCGTCAAACAGGCTGTCGCCGTTGGCTAACAAAAGATTACCTCTCACGAACCCGTGCATGGACGCCCGCTGGTCGATGATCTCCTTTTTTGCTTCTGTTGTCGCATTCTCGTCAGTCAGACGGGCGATACAGCCTGCATCGACAACAATATTTTCATAAGCCCTCAGTTCCATGCTGATACGTTCCGCCGCAATCTCTGCCATTTCATTCATGCTCTGCTCCAGCACATTTTCCGTACTGGATAAATTCAGCCATATACTGACTCCCCCGAAAATGGTCAAGGATATAATGACAATCAGCGATACATAGAGAAGTATCTTTCCTTTTATCGTATTTTTTAACCCAGCCACTTAGTATCCCCCTTACATGTTCTTTTTTTTACTGCCATTGAAGTAATTCCTCTTCCGGCATCTGGTTCACCGCTTGTGTGACATTCTCCTCGTCTAAAAGCAGTAAGTCAGGTGTCATGATGGCCCCCATTTCTTCTTTTGCAAACCTGAGAGTTTCCTCCCATTCTTCCTGTTCCACTTTGACACGGTTGACATAGCAGACCGTATCTCCCCAGTCATCAGCCTCTGTCTGAAAGCTCCAAATCTGCTCAAACTGGACGCCTCCGTCCCGCAGCTGAAAGAAATCCATGCCTCCGTCCGGATGGCTCATGGACAGCCAGACTGACTGGGTATCCGGATGAAACATAAGTGTTGATGTTTCCTCTCCGTTTAAATCCGCCTCAGCGGAAAGAACCAGTTTTCCCGTGGCAGGGTCCCATATCGCCGCCATGACCACCCTGTCAGGATTCTCCACACGGTTCATAACCAGAACATCACGGTAGCCGTCCCCGTTTAAATCCACCAGCTGGAAACCGGGAAGCTGGCTGCGGTCCAGCGCTTTGTAGGACTTATCCTTCCAAAACTTCCCCAGTTCTTTGCTCACCGTTTTCCGGTAGGTATCAAAGGATTTTAATACGGTGCCCTCCGGTCCTACATAATGATCATCAGGTGTAATCATATTAAAACATTTGGCCCCGTCGGCTCCCATGTAATATTTATTTCCGTCCTCTTTGTCCGTCACCCAGCCGGTCTTCATCCGGCCTTTGGAATCCACGTAATATACCTTGCCGTCCTCCTCAATCCATTCATCCTTGGCTGGGTTGTCCGGCGAATAAAAGTACATCCAGTTTTTTCCGTCCTCCGACATCCCCCAGGTCCCGGTTTCTGACCCGAAGGCTGTCGTGGCTGCCGCCATCAGAAAGACTGCTGATAAAAGCATGATCCTTCTCATCATGATTGTTTCAGATGCTGGGCGATTTTTTTATCATCAACCCGGATATGGGTCACCAGCTTGGAGATCATCTGGTTTAGTTTTCCAAGGGCTGCAATGCTTGCTCCGTCCTGTTTCATTTCCTGGGCCACCTGGTTTAGCTCCCGCTTGTATGCCTCATGGAACTGTTTATGCGGCGCATAACCGGGATAGGAGGACTGCATCTGCAATTTTTCTTCATCACCGAAGTGTTGGTTTACATAGGAGACAAGGTAGGCAATCATCGGCTCCAGCTGGCTCCTGCCCTTTCCCTGGGCGCACGCATCCATCAGCTCATTGACCGCCTGCAACAGCTGTCTGTGCTCACTGTCAATCAATGCATTCCCTGTTTCCAAATCTTTTGTAATTTCATATTTCATCTTATCATCTCCCGCTCTTTTTTATCACTTCCTGGTTCTTTTCAACAGCTCATCCAGAATGGATACCAGATGTCCAATCTCCGGTTTCGCCAGCTGCTCATCCGCCCCCAGTTCCCTGCCCTTTCTTCTCATCTGCTCATCAATCAGGGAAGAGAAAATCACCACAGGAAGTTTTTTCAGCCTTGCATCATCCTTGATCAGTTTTGTCAGCCGGTGTCCGTCCATCTCCGGCATCTCGATATCGGTGATGACCAGATTCACTTTCTCATACAGGTCATCGTCATCCCTGATGGAGGAAAGGTAGTCCCATGCCTCCTGCCCGTTGGTAAAGTTGGTGATATTGGTAAATCCGGCCCGTTCCAGAGAATCGTCAATCATCCTTCGAAGCAGAATGGAGTCCTCCACAATCACAAGCGGCGAATCACACAGCATCCGGTCTCCCATGGCTTCAATCTCAGAAACCTGGATCGAGGTTTCCGGGGCAATCTCCGCAACGATCTTCTCAAAATCCAGGATGGTTACCAGCTGGCCCTCGCACTGGGCGATACCGGTAGCAACACTCTCATCGCCGTTGGCTATGGTTTTGTCCGGCTTCTGGATATCCTTCCAGGAAATCCGGCTGATCCCCTCGATGCCCTGTACCCGGAAAGCCACGGTCATCTTGTTGAAGTTCGTGACAATAAATAAGTCTCTGGCGCCATTCTCCGTTCTGTTACCCGTCAGATAATAAGCAAGGTTAATCACGGTAATGAGCGTATCCCTGGGCTTAAAAAGTCCTTCCACCGCCGGATGGGCATGAGGCATTGGCTTTACTTTTTCACTCATGATAATTTCCCTGACCTTCGCCACGTTGATACCATAAAATTCACCTAAAACAGTAAATTTCATAATTTCAATCTCGTTTGTTCCTGATTCCAGAAGAATTCCATCTTTTTCCTTTTGCATAACAAAACCCCCTTCTACAATAATATTTCAGGCCGTCCGAATGTTCTGATTTTCACATCTCCATTTTCGACCTGAAGCAGCATCGTTCTTGCGTGGCTGCCGCCGGTATCTTCCCTCACCACATGCAGCCGCTCTTCTGCAAGGATCTGCTTCACCATATTGATATTTCTCTGGCCTATATTTCCAAAATCCGCGTTTCCGCTGATTTCAAACATTTTGGCGCCGCCTGCGATTTTTACAACTGTCCTGGATTTCACCAGGCCGAAGGCAGTCAGTTTGCGTATTGTCTCACGGATTCCGGTATCCGCATATTTGTAAATATTAGAATCCGTTGACTGGTACATAGCAGGAAGCATCACATGAAGCAGCGCTCCCAGATGTAACATCGGATCATAAAAGGATACCCCCACACAGGAGCCGAGGGCATATGTAATAATGGTCCCCTCCCCCCGGGTGAATTTCATATCCCCGATTCCCACTTTCAGTTCCTTATCCGCCATCATCAAACACCCAGCTTCCCCATAATGCGATTCAATGAATTGATATCAGGAAGCATGAGCAGCCAGTCCGAGAGCAGTTTCCCTTCCATGATAAAATCGGCATTGAAATACATCAGTTTGTCCGTCTCATAACCGTATTCCGCTATGGGCACCGTCAGAATTCCTCCAAGCATATTTACTGTGGAGCTGGGCACGGATAAGCTGATATCCATGCCAACCAGCTGGGCAAAGGCGTTGATATAGGAGCAGATAATGATATTTCCCACCTCCTCCAAGGCGGAATAGGCCAGGCCGTCCATCTCCTCAAAGGCGGTATAGTGCTTGTTTAAGAGTTTTGCCAGTACGGTATTGGCAAAATCCATATTAAACAGAAACAGCATCAATCCGTCCACGTCGCCGCTCATCTTTACCAGAGTGGCAGCTACAATCTCCTCTATGTCTCCAATCCGGTTTACTGCGTCCTCATACCCAAGCACATTGACCTGGGGCAGGGTAATCCGTATCTCCTTCTGAAGGAACTTGGAAAGAGCGGTAGCCGCATGGCTTGTCCCTATGCTGCTGATTTCCTTCATCACATCCAGTTCCTGAAGGTTCATATCTTCATACTTTCTGATTTTCATGTTCGCCTCACTTTCTTTTTTATTCCATGACGGTTTTCACGTCATTTCTTATCCCCTCAGCGTATTGATGGTTCCCTCAATCTCGTCGGAGGTGGACACCATGCGCAGGGCATAGGTAAAGGCTCGCTGACATTCGATCATACGGACCATCTCCTTGGCAAAGTCAGTTCCTGATGATTCCAGGGCGCCTCTGACAATGGAGGGTCTCACCAGCAGAATGGGTTCCGCATCCGCGTCAACGGGAACATACTCCTGGTCCCCCACACTCATCAGACGGCTGGGATTGGAGAACGTATACAGACTGATTCTGGGTCTGTCTTCCTCGTCCACGTCGTCCTCCTCCTCTTCCTCATAGTCATAGTCTTCCGACATCTCTCCCTGAATCTTATCCACATCAGGCACCTCTGCCTTTAAAGGTTCCTGATTCTGGTCCAGTACCAGCTTGCCGGATTCCGTCACCAGATAAAACCCGTCTTCCCTCTCTCCCCGCCGGAAATGGCCATTGCGGGTATACGTGATCTCTCCGCTTACCGGGTCCTGCACCATAAAGAACGCATTTGGCTCCGAAATCGCATAATCGAACCGGTTTCCTGTCTGCGTCTGGGTGGAAGCGTCAAAGCTGGTGTAGGTTCTCTGTACCTTCATACCGGCTCCGGCCTGGAGTTCCGTCACTTCCTCCGGCGCGCCATTGACATTGTAATTGACGAGTTCTGAAAACACGGCCGTCTTCGGGTTGAAACCGTTGGTATTCACATTTGCCAGGTTGTTGGCGATGACGCTCAGCTTCTTCGTGCCGTTTGCAGCCCCCAGCGCTCCTACATAAAACGATTGATTCATATAGCTTCCTCCTACATCCTGCCGATATCCGTGGCGGACTTACTCATAATCTGGTCATACATCTTTAACATCTGGGCCGCGCTCTGGAGCGCCCTCTGGGACGACATCATGGCCGTCATCTCCTCCATCATATCCACATTGGATCTCTCAATGGATTTCCACAGAATCCGCGGACCGGCTTCCCCTTCCTCTGCCTGCACCGGAGCCTGGGCTGTGGAGTACAGTCCGTTGTCCTCCTTGTGGAGCTGCTCGTAATCCGCAAAATCCACCACTCTTATGGTTCCAAACTCCTTCAGTTCCCGTTCCTCGGCGTCCTCCTCCTCATCCCCTTCCGCTCTCTCTAAGACCGTCAGACTGCCCAGGGAATCCACACTGAAGTTTTCGTCGTCAATCTGGATCGGCTGTCCTTCTGTAGACAGAACCCGTCCCGCTTCCGGCAGCACCAGATACCCTTCTTCATCCACGGCAAAGGAACCGTTTCTCGTGTATCTCTCCCCATTCGGCGTCTGGATACAGAAAAATCCATTCCCGGCTATGGCAAAATCATAAATCCCATCCGTCTGCTCATAACCTCCCTGATCATAATTGACATAGGTTCTGAACGCGGTTTTTATCTTGGATGTAACCGCCAGCGGAACCGGATTCTCCTTATTCCTTCTGCCGGTCCGGTAAAGCATCTCTTCCTGAAATGTGCTGGTCACCATGGTATCGTTCTTGTAACCTGCGGTCTGGACGTTGACCATGTTGTTGCTGATCACATTTAGATTCCGGCTCTGGGTCAGCATTCCGGAGGTCAGATTGTAAAATCCCTGGTACATAATTTCTCCTCCTGTATTTTTATTGGTACTCACTCATATAGGTCTTCAGCTTCCGGATCGCCCTGCTGTGAATCTGGGATATCCTGGGCTCGCTGACATTGAGCACATGGGCGATCTGGGTCATGTTCAATTCCTCCACATAGTAGAGAGAAATCACCATTTTTTCCTTGTCCTTCAGCTGGTTGATGGCATCCGTCAGAATCTTGACCGTCTCCCCCTTGATGAAGGACATCTCCGGCTGCTGGTCCAGATTATTGCTTCGGATCTGGGCCGACTGCCCCTCGTCCTCCCGGCTGGTAATCATATCGAGAGACAGCACATTGACCATGGTGCTCATCCGCTGGAATCTCTGGCATTTTCTCACATCCATTCTCAGATAAGCCGCAATCTCTTCATCGGAAGGCAGCCTCCCAAGATCGCTGGACAGCAGATTTTTCGTATCCTCAATCGCCTGGTACTGCTTGTGGTAATTTCGCGGCATCCAGTCATTTTTCCGTATGATGTCTATAATCATGCCCCTGATCCTCCTGGATATAAATGTCTCGAACTTGTTATCCCTGGACGGGTCATAACGTTCGATTCCCTTCATAATTGCAATTGCACCTTCATTGATGATGTCTTCCATCTGCATAAAATCACCATACAGATTGCGCATCTGAATCGCAATGGACTTCGCTATGTATAAGTAGCGGAGCGTCAGTTCCTGTTTCACCTCGTGCTGCTTATCTTTCTGATAGATGGCCATCAGCTCTTCATTTGTCTTCTCTTTCAATTCGTCCAATTGTAGCATATCAACTCATCCTTCACTGTCCGCCATTTATATCTGCCTGAAACTCAAGTCTCAGGCTTCCAATCGACTGTATCTGCACATTGTTCGCCACTTCATTAAAGGAAAGTACCCGTACCTTCGGATAAAACTGTTCAATCAAACGGTAGAAATGAACCCTCATAATCTGGGAGGTCAGTATCACCGGATTCTGGGTAAAACCGTTAAACTTCTTAAGCTGTTCCGCCATCTGCCGTATTAAGCTTTGAAGAATATCCGGACTTAACGCCAGGTAATAGCCATTATCCCCCTTGGCGATCGAACCGACCATGGTGCGCTCCAGCTCCGAGTCAAGGGTCAGCACTTTCATGCTTCCATCCTCGCAGTATAGACGGGTAATGGTGCGTTTTAACGCGGTTCTGATCCGTTCCACAATCATATCTAAATCCTTCACCGGCAGACCGGTCTCCGAAACCACCTCGATCAAAGTCTCAATGATGGTTTCCATGTCCTTGATCGGCACGCCTTCTTTCAGCAGATTGGTGAGAATCCTCTGAAACAGGGCATAGGGGATCAGCCCGGGGAACGCCTCCTCCACCAATTCGGGAGCCGTTTTTCTCACATTTTCCACTAAGTGCACCACCTCCTGCCTGGTTAGCAGTTCATAGGCATGCTGGCGGATCACTTCGGATAAGTGGGTCACCATAACCGACAGCGGGTCAATCACCGTATAGCCATAGAGCTCCGCTCTCTCCCTGTCTTCCGGGCGAATCCAGCGGCTGGGAATGCCATAGGCAGGTTCCACCGTCTCAATTCCGTCCACCTCTTTCTCCGGATGCTCCGGCTCCAGGGCCAGGTAGTAATCCATCAGGATTTCCCCCCGGGTCACCTCTTCTCCCTTGATTCTGATACAGTACTGGTTTGTGCTCAAACCGGAACTGTCCCTCAGGCGGATCGACGGGATCACAAATCCCATATCCTGCGCATACTGTCTGCGGAATATGACGATCCTGCTGATCAGCCGGCCTCCCACCGACTCGTCCGCCAGCGGAATCAGGCTGTATCCAAATTCCATCTCCACCGGCTCCACACTCAGCAGGTTGTAGACATTGTTCACATCTTTGTAATACTCATCCTCCGACAGCGGTCTGGCCGCCGCCGCTTCTTCCATGGCCGCCGCTTCCGCCTCCGCCTCCTGGAACATGATTCCACCGGCAAGGGCAGGCTCCGCCTGGATTCTCCGGCTCAAATAAAATCCGCCTCCAAGCAGTCCCAGCGACACCATCAGCAGCTGCAGCACCGGCATCCCCGGTATCATGGACATCACCGCCATCACAACGCCGCTGATCATAATGGAATAGGGCTGCGCCATAAACTGTTTGGAGATATCCTCGTTTAAGCTTCCCTCTGAAACCGCCCGGGTCACGATCATACCCGTTGCCGTGGAGATGAGCAGCGCCGGGATCTGGGATACCAGTCCGTCGCCCACCGTGGCAATGGAATACGTATTCAGCACGTCGCCGATGCTCTCCCCCGACTGCACGATTCCGATAATGCTTCCGCCAATCAGATTCACGGCCGTGGTCACAAGAGACATGACGGCATCTCCCTTGACAATCTTGGTAGCACCGTCCATGGCTCCATAAAAATCGGCTTCCCGCTGTATTTTCTGCCGCCGTTCCTTGGCCTGCTGTTCATTGATCAGGCCGGAACTTAAATCGGCGTCAATGGCCATCTGCTTTCCCGGCATGGCGTCCAGGTTAAATCTCGCCGCAACCTCCGCCACACGCTCCGCGCCCTTGGTAATGACAATAAACTGCATCAATACAATAATTAAAAAGATTATAAAACCAACTACAACATTTCCACGGAGCACAAAGTCACCAAACGCTTTGATCACCAGCCCCGAGGAGCCCATATTTGTAAGAATGTTTCTGGTTGTGGAAACATTGATACCAAGCCTGAATAAGGTTGTCACCAGTAACAGGGATGGAAATATGGAGAATTCCAGGGGTTCCCGGATTGTCATGGTTGTTACCAGAATCATCATGGACAGCGACATATTCAGTATGATCGCCACGTCCACCAGCCCGGCCGGCAGTGGTATAATTAACAGCAGTATGATAATCAGTACAAAAAGTACCACCGAATAACTCAGTATCTTCTTCATCCGTTACTCCATCCGTTTTGTTTATCTGAATAAATCCTCTCTGCGTCCGGTCGCAAACAGGTAAAGTAAAATCTCTGCTACCGCGCCGTAGAATTCGGCGGGTATCTCCCTGTCCAGCTCGCAGGAGGCGTACAGCGCCCTTGCTAAAGGTCTGTTCTCTATAATAAAGACCCCGTTTTCCTCTCCGGTTTTGATAATCCGAAGCGCCAGTTCATCCTGCCCCTTGGCAAGAACCACCGGTGCGTTGTTGCGGTCCGGATCATACTTTAAGGCCACCGCAAAATGAGTCGGGTTTCTCACAATCACATCCGCCTGGGGAACCTTCTGCATCATCCGGCTTAAGGCCATCTGTCTTTGCAGCTTTCTGATCCGGCCTTTAATCTCCGGATTTCCCTCAGTCTGTTTGAATTCGTCCTTTACCTCCTGCTTGGTCATCTTCAAGTCTTTCTCAAATTCCCAGCGCTGGTAAAGAAAATCAAAGAATGCAACAACCGTGAAAGCCATACTCACCTTGATCACCAGATCAAAGGCCATCTGTAACGTATAGACCGCGGAATTCTGGGGCTGCATGTCAATCATTCTGGCTACCGGCACCAGATCGCTCTTTAACAGGTTGTATAACAAAACCACCAGGAGCGTGATCTTAAATAAGTTCTTGATCAGTTCCACCACATTCTTTAAGGCGAACATCTTTTTTATGCCGCTTATGGGATTCAGTTTGCTGAACTTCGGTTTGATGGACTGAAAGGACACGTTAAAACGAGTCTGCACTCCATGGGCTAAAATCCCCAGGATCATGGCCGACAGAAGAAGCGGCAGGCTGCACTGTAAAAAAACAGCCAGCGTCTCCACCATCAGTCCGGCCGACAGGAAGGTTTCTACGTCTCCTCCCACCCCTTCCAGAATCCACTCCATATAAGCTCTGACATTTTTATAGATATAGGGCATCATCAGACGGATCATCCAGAAGACTCCAAACAGGAGCACAACCGTGGAAATATCCTTGCTCTGTAATACATTCCCCTCTTTCCTGGCATCTTTTCGCCGTTTACTGGTTGGCTGTTCTGTCTTTTCCTGTCCGCTGCTGTTTCCCGCCAAGATGCCTCACTTCCTTCCTGATTCCTACCCCATCAGTCCCATCATGGTCTGCATCCACTGGAACATATCATCAATCACCACGTACAGCTTGTCCGCCATCGGACTGAAAAGAAACACAAGCATCAACAGTCCCACGATGATTTTAATTTGAAAATTTACTACAAACACATTAATCTGCGGGATGATCCGCATCAGGATACCCACCGCAGTCTCCCCCACTAGCTCCATGCCAATCACCGGAAAGGCAAACTGAAGACCCAGGACAATGCTGTGTTCAAACATGTCCAGAACCGCCAGGGCAAGTCCAGGTCTTAACTGCACCATTCCAAACGGAATCTGCCTGGCTGAACCGTAAAAAAGATCAATCAGCTTCAGATGGCCGTCCACTGCGAAAAACAGCAGCAGCAAAAACGTGTAATACAAACCTGACGTTATGGTCATCTGGGTATTGTACTGGGGGTCATAGATCTGTGCCATATTTAACCCCATCAGGTAATCCATGGCAGACGATGCAAAGCGGATCACCAGAATTGCCAGTTCCATGGCAAATCCCAGCGTAAATCCAACAAACAGTTCCATCAAAAGCATCACCATATACTCAAGCATCGTACCCGGCGGATGGGAAAGTGTTCCTCCCTGTCCCGAATAAAGCAGCAGGGAGAGCAGAAACACAAAAGCCGCCTTCGCCTGGGATGGATAATTCGTCCTGCCAAACAGAGGGCTGAACGCCACGGCCCCGCTCATGCGCATCACAATCAGAGAAAATAAAAGGAGCATCCTTCATCATCCTCCGGCTATCATCTCAAACACCTGGCGGGTAAAATCCTGAAGCATCACCAGCATGGAGCTTCCTAAAACCCCCATCATGGCAAGGATTGCGAGCAGCTTGGGAACAAACGTCATGGTCTGTTCATTGATCTGGGTCGCCGCCTGAAATATGGCAATCAGCACGCCCACAGCCATACTGACAACCAGAAATGGCAGCGCCAGTCTCAAAGCAAGCTGGAACGTGAAATACATCACATCTAATACCTCTATATTCGTCATCACAACCTCCTTGTGGTCCACAAGTTAACGGAAACTCCTGACAATACTGGAAAACAGCAGTTCCCAGCCGTCCACCGTCACAAACAGCAGCAGCTTAAAGGGAAGGGAAACCATGGTAGGCGGCAGCATCACCATCCCCATACTCATCAGGGTGGTGGCAACCACGATATCAATCAGCAGGAAGGGCAGATAAATCAGAAATCCTGCCGTAAATCCCCGTTTCAGTTCACTTGTCATAAATGCCGGAGTGACGACCGTCAGCGGATATGCTTTCACATCCTCCTGAATCTGGGCTCCTGACATTTCTACAAAATGGTCCAGCGTCTTCTTCTCCGTGTTCCGGAGCATAAATTCTTTCAGTGGTTCTCCCATCCGTTCCACCGCCTCTGTCTGGGTGATCTCCCCCCTCAAATAGGGCTGGTAAGCCTCGGTGTTAATCTGGCTTATGACAGGATTCATAATATACAGGGTCAGAAACAGGGAGATGCCGACTAAAACCGTGTTGGGCGGCGTCTGCTGAATTCCCATAGCATTTCTGGTAAACGAGATAATAATAATGGTCCTGGTAAAGGACGTCATCATGACCGCAATGGAGGGAAGAAGCGCCACCAGCGTGATCATGAAGATCAGATCAAGGGCAGGTACATTGCCGCCGTTTAATCCGGCCAGAAGGTCATTCATTTGTCTCCTCCCTTTCTCTTGTCTTGAAGCCTTGCGTATTGCTCCAGGATGGTCTTGAATCCTCCCGTCTCCTCCGGCGGCCCGCTCTCCTCTTCCGGAAATTCATCCTCTATCCGGGACAGCAGCTGGATTCCAGCCGGACTGGCCCCTATTAGATATACCTGGGACTTCACCTTCAAAAGAAAGATCTGTTTGTCCGCCCCGATCCGGATCTGCTCCAAAACCTTCATATTCTTTCCCGATACGGTCTTTGCATAATTCTTTCCCAAAAACCGGCTGCTCCAGTATGCCAGCAGCAGCACGCAGGCCACGGCAAACAACGCGCCGGCCAGGGATGTAAAACTGTCGTTCATCATAAGATCTCCGGGTTCAAATCCCTGGTCACAATCTCTGTGATTCGGATTCCAAAATTATCTTCCACAACTACGATGTCTCCCCTGGCAACACACTGGCCGTTCACATAGAGATCCGCCTGTTCCCCGGCCATCTTATCTAAGACCACGAGGGACCCCTGGGTCAGTTCCAGAATATCCTTGACCAGTTTCTTGGTTCTTCCCACTTCCACGGAAAGCTCCAGCGGAACCTTCATAAGCATTTCCTGGTTCGCCCGTTCTTCCGTCCCATTGCCGCCATGGTCCTCCAGCGGAGCCGAATGAATCGGCTGAATCAGCGTGTTTTCCCGGGCCGGCTTTTCTTTCACTTTCATATCCCGCATCAGTTCCATCATCTGTAACTGGGACTGCTGCATCTGTGTCAGAAGCTGCAGCACCATGGGGTCCGGCGCTGCCTGGTAGACAGCCGGCTGGCTGTAAGGCGGCTGGTATCCCGGCTGTGCCTGGGATGTTTCCGGCGGAACCTGGGATGCGGCCGGTGGGACCTGGGATGCGGCCGGCGGGGCCTGGGATGCGGCCGGCGGGGCCTGGTCGGGCGCCTGTGCGGCTGATGGCTGTGGCTGGACAGGCGTTTCCGCCGGTACCGGCTGTGGCTGGGCTGCCGCCTCTTCCTCCCGGACTTCCGGCTCAGGCTGCGCCTCCTGCAAAGCGGCTTCCTGCTCTCTCTTAAGCGCCTCCGCCGCCTCGGCTGCCTCCGCCTGATGCTTCGCCTCGGCTTCAAAACTTATCTCAAATGGTTCCAGCAGACGTTTCGCCAGATCGGAGGACATAATATTGAGGAATTCACTCTCCAGCTTTCCTTCAATCTGCAGCGAAAAATGCACCACAACCATATTGACTTCAGGTGTAAAATATTTCTCTTTAAAATTCTCCTCACTCTCGATCGGGAAGGATACGGGTGTGGATATATTAACAGGATTTCCGAGGAATTCCGAAAGCGCCGTGGCCGAGGAGCCCATCATCTGGTTCATAACCTCGCAGATCGCGCTCACGTTGATCTCATCCAGTTCAAATTCTTCTTCCGGTATTTCGGCTCCCATTAACATTCCCACGATGACCCGCACGTCATTGCGGCGGAACATCATGATATTGCTTCCAATCAGGCCCTCTGTGTAAGCTATCTCTACTCCGACTGCCGGTTCCAGATTTTTAAATTCAAATTCCTCACTGGTTAATACCCGGACCACAGGCGTTGTAATATTCACCTTTGTGCCCAGCATGGTGGAAACTGCTGTTGCTGATGCGCCCAGGCTGATATTCATAATCTCGCCTATGGCATCCAGTTCCATATCATTAAAGTCGCTAACGCCCATTTTAATCTCCTTTATGTATTATCATGTCATTATCCGCGCCTATTTCCCGATCTCCAACGCCTTCTGTACCATAAGCTTCATCGCATTGAGGGCGGTTACATTGGCTTCATAGGATCTGGTCGCGGACATACTGTCCACTGTCTCTTTCAGCACATCTACATTGGGCATACTTACATACCCTGCTTCATCCGCATCCGGATGATCAGGATTATAGACGAGTTTCATCTCTCTGTCGTCCTCCACGATAGCGGCGACTCTGACCCCGGCATTGCGGCTGCTAAAGCCGTTTCCCCGGGCTGCATTTCTTAACGATTCCTGAAAAGAACCGGCGCCATAGCTTTCAAACACCACTTCTTTTCTCCGGTAAGGACCTCCGGCCTCTGTCCTGGTAGTGTCTACGTTGGATATATTTTCCGCGGCAATATCCATCCTCACCCGCTGTGCGCTGAGACCGGAAGCACAGATATCAAATGAACTTAAAAATGCCATCTGGCTCCTCCCTATTTGCCTAAAATCGACTCAACAGTCTGCACAATTCGTTCCGCGTTAAACGGCTTCACAATGAAATCCTTGGCCCCGGACCGGATGGCATCCACTACCATGCTTTCCTGCCCCATGGCGGTGCACATCACGATTTTCGCGGAGGAATCCGTTTCCCTGATTTTCTTGAGAGCCTGGAGACCGTCCATATTGGGCATGGTGATATCCATGATCACCAGGTCCGGTTTTTCCTCATCGTATTTCTTTACCGCTTCCGCTCCATCCTGAGCCTCTACAAAATCACTGTAACCTTTCTGGGACAATGCATTCTTAATCATCATTCTCATAAATGCAGCGTCATCTACCAACATAATCTTTTCCACTTTACCTTCCTCACTTTTCCTTTATATTTTTGTTATCTGTGTCTTCCTGCCCGGTTTCTTCCTCTGCATAAATCCTGTCTTCTATGCAGACTGCAATATTCTTTTTATATGTCCCGATCTTGCCGGTGAACCAGGGCTGTCGGCCCACAAATACTTTTAACGCGCTGTCCTTTGGCTTGTTCAAATTGATTACATCGCCAACCTGAAGTTCCGAGAGATCCTGCAATTCGATCTCCACCGTTCCTAACTGTCCTGTCACAGGAAGTTTCGTGTACCGGATGTTATCCATGATGATCTCCCCGTTATCTTCATAGGCAAAGCCTCTGGCTATGTGCTTGCGGCTGTCAATCATATGGAATATGAATTCCATCAGGGTTCCCGGAATACAAAGCTTTATTTTTTCAACCGCCAGACCGGCCACATCCACATTTAAGTGGATGATCGCCACGGTTTCATCCAGCCCGATTTCCTGTACCATACTTGGGTTTTCCTCTACCCTCTGCACCTGGAAGCCAACATTAATATAGTTGGAAAAGCCATCCTTCAGGGCCTGGACAAAATATTCCACCACCCGGCGGTACAGGGCGACTTCCACATCGGAATACCGGTAATTTGGCTCCACCTTTACGATCTCATCCCCGCCGCCCAGCATATGGTTGATCAGCGTAATCACCAGACCCGGTGTCACATGAAGCATAAGAGGAACGTTATTTTTCCCCTTGTCCTTGACTTCTGCGTTCGCCATGGTGACACTGTCATTTTCGTGAAGCGAATTCACAAATTCATAATATCTGCGTTCCTGAACCTCCAGCACCGTAATGTCCGTCATCACCCGGAAAATGCCGTTGACCTGGGAAGTCAGAATCCTGGCATAGTTCTCAAACACACTGTTGAGGATTCTCATCTTGTCCTTCGTGAATTTTCTCGGACTGTAAAAATCATACTTGCTGTATTTGGTCTCCTCCGGTTCTGCCTTTTGTTCCACTACCTGGGCTTCTTCAGGACCACTGTTTTGCATACTTTTAAGAAGTTCGTCAATCTGACTTTGGGATAATACATCTGCCATTGTTAAAGCCACCCTTACCTTTTTATTCTGTTAATGTCCCTTCTGCCTGTGTATCCCCATCCTGGGTAGAAAAACCGATATCTTCGGATTTCTCTTTACTCCCCTGGACCGGTGACTTTGTGGAGGACACCCACTCCGCATCAGGTTCTTCCACTTCAAATCCATGGTCCGCGCCGGCCGCCTTCCCATCGGTAACCACCGTGGTATCCGCATTCACGCCACTGTTATATTCATCATAGTATTTATTCATGGATTCCAGATCCGCACCTTCATCAATCATCAGGATTTCCACCCGGCGGTTTTTGGCCCGACCCTCTGAAGTATCATTGCTGGCAACCGGACGAAACTGTCCGTAACTGATGTTCACCAGTTTCCCCGGATCTATTACATTTTTCTCCTGCATATAGATACACACCTCAGCGGCCCGCATGGCAGACAGCATACGGTCCGTTCTCGGATTGTTGGGTCTGTCAGGATCTCCCTGAGCCGTATGGGCCATAATATTGATCTGGGACAAACCTGCCTGCGCCGGTCCCGTCACCTCACAGAACACATCCAGGGTTGATTTCCCCTGCTCCGTCAGAATCGAACTGTCACCGTCAAAAAAAGTTTTGTCTTCAAAAACAATAAAGGTATAGTCCTCCCCGCGGGATATGGTGACCCCATCGATGCCGATGTCATTCATCCGCTCCGCCAGAACCAGATACAGCTTATCGATATCGATCGCCTCCTCGGTTTCCGGTACTTCAGCAGTACCCTCCTGCCCCTCAGCCGTTTCCGATACCGTTCCATTTACGGTCACCTGCTCCTGCGTCTCCTGTTCACTGGCCCTGGGGTAGATACTTCGCACAAACACTTCCCACTTTTGTTCATTTAAATTGGACATGGCAAAAAGCATTACGAAAAAGGTCAGAAGGAGCGTCACCATGTCGCCATAGGTATCCATCCAGTTTCCGCCCCCGTCCGTGGGCCTTGGCTTTTTAGACCTCATCCGCCTCACCTCCAGCCTGGCTGCCCTTGGACGCGGCCTTGGAAAGAAGCTTTTTCTGCTGGGACTGCTTTAGGGACGCCAGAAGATGTTCTCTTAAATATTTTGGATTCTCCCCTGCCTGGATCGCGATAATCCCCTCGATGATGGTGGAACAGTAAAGCTCCTCCTCATCCTGGCGAATTCGCAGTTTCTTGGCAATGGGATGAAACACCAGATTGGACAGCACGCTGCCATAAAATGTGGTAATCAATGCCACCGACATGTCCTCGCCCAAATTGGAGGCCCCTCCTCCATCATCCAGATTGAGTCCTTTCAACATATTGATCAAACCTACCAGAGTACCAACCATACCAAATGCAGGGGCATAGGCGGAAGCTTTTTCATACAATCCCGCCACTTCATCATGACGGGTCATCATATTTTCCAACTCCCGCTCCAACACGAACCTAACCTTTTCCGGATCATTGGCATCTACGATCATAAGGACACTCTGTTTGAAAAACGGATCTTTGATTTCATCCGCCTTCTCCTCCAGCGCCAGCAGACCACTCTGTCTCGCAGTCATAGCCAGATCTACCAGCTGATCCACAAGCTTCGGGATGTTATACTGCTTTCCGCGAAAAAGGACCATAATATGTTTGGGAATATCCTTTAGTATGGACAACGGATAACTGGCTACCACAGCCGCCAGCGTACCGCCTACTACAATCAGGACACTGGATTTATCCATGAAATTCCCCAGATTTTCCATCTTAATGCCATTAATAATCAGAAAGGTTCCCACCACAATTCCGATCAGTGTTGTTAAGTCCATGTATCATGCCTCCTGCATTTTTATCTTCCGAATTCCTTACCTTATCTCGTCATCCTGGATGATACAGCTATGTATAAACTGCCTGGCCTGCTGCAAAATCTCATTGACCGTATCTTTGACGAGATAGTAATTCCCATTCATCATCCTGATCTTGGTCTCCGGAATAGATTCCATATATTCTATCTGAAAATAATTTAAATAAAGCACCTCTCCATTTAAGCGGACTACTGCAATCATAGGATCCTTCTTTCTATTAACGCTTCATATTCACAAGATCTGACAGAATCTCATCGCTGACCGTGATGATCTTTGAATTGGCCTGGAACCCACGCTGGGTGGTAATCATCTCGGAGAATTCCCTGGCCAGATCCACGTTAGATGCTTCCAGATATCCACTCATCAGGGAAGCGGTGGAGCCGCCCGGCACAGTGGCTGAACAGGCACCGGAGTTGTCACCTGAAGATGCCGTGTAATAGGTGCCGCCGGCTTTCATAAGACCTTCCTGGTTCTGGAAGGTAGCCACAGCTACTTTGCCGATGGATACCTGTCTGTTTTCTGTTCTCGTTTCAGCGGGAGTCACTGTGTTATCTGTGATTGTCACCGGAACTGTCACGGTTACCTCACCCAGGTTATTGATCTGAATACTGCTGGATAACAGCGCCTCGTTGTCATGGTCAAAGGTCAGGGCTAACGTCTCCGTATCAACCGTGGCTGGCGGAACTGCCGCCGTTATCGTCAGAGTTGCCGCTGACGGAACACGGAGAGCCACCATACTTTCCGTATCAAATCCGCTGGCTGCCGTGTCTGATGGCCGGAACCCATATACAAAATTCGTTCCATCCGTCAGATATCCCTGGCTGTCCAGCTGAAACTTTCCTACACGGGTATACTCAAAGTCACTGCCCTTGATATTACTGGTATTATCCGCCGCGGTGCCTCCCAGGTTTACATCCTTATTCGCCATCGAACTTGTTATGAAGAACCCATCTGCATTAAGACAGGCGTTCAGGCCGCCTACCTGAGTGGGGGTGCTGGCCGTCATATCCATACTGATAGACCCCATCAACGTACCATAACCGAACTGGGAACCGTTGCTGCCTACCGCCTGGCCGCGGACACCGCCAGTGGAACTTGCCGCACTCTGGTACATAGCCTCCTGGAAGCTGAAACACTGGGATTTATACCCAAATGTATTCACATTTGCGATATTGTTACCAATTACATCCAATTTGTTCTGGTGAGCCCGCAGGCCCGCCACTGCTGAATCCATTGCTCTTAACATACGTATCCTTTCCGCTGTTCCTGCCGGTACAAAATCCCTGTATCCGGCCGACATCCTCTCGGTCCTGCCTACATCAGAACAGCACTGTCAATATTAGTGAAAATTCTATTTTTCATATCTTCCTGTGTGATGGTGGTCACCACCACGTTGTTTGGCACATTGACAATAAAGACGCCCTGACTGCCGATCACAGCCACATCTCTGGCTCCTTTACTGCGCGCCTCCTCCACGGCCTGCTCTAAATTGTTCAAAAGCTGGTTGTCAAGTGCAACCCCACGCTCATCCAGCCGTTTCACGGCATGTTTGGAAAAATTTAAAGCGTTGTCCCGCTCCAGCTGTCCTTTCAGGACATCGCTGAAGTTTTGGTTGTTCCGGCCTATCTCCTGGCCTGTCGCCAGATCATTCGTCCCGGGTATATGGCCGTAATTCAAACGATGTAATCCATTCACTTCCATACATGGTCCTTTCCGACACTTTCACCTGTCAGTTTCAGCCCACCTCTCTGTCTGGTTTAAGACAATCGTTTTCCTCTACACACTTCCATTATTCTCCGGCTTCTTATCATCTTCCCCCTCTGTCTTGTAGGGGTCCTCAATCCGGCCGATTCCGAGAACGTAAGCAAGCGGATATTCCTTCGTATCGCCCTCCAGTTTTATGATGGGATTGCCTCCAATAAGACTCACCGACTCCACTTTTCCATATTTGACACCCACCGGCTCCTCGAAACCGCTGTCTCCGACTTTTGTTACAGCCACCGTCAGCTCTTTCCCTACCAGTCCGGCAGCATAGGTCTGACTGGTAACCGCCGTGGATGTGGTGATGGCATCATTCATGGCGGTCATGGACTGCACCATAGCCATCTGGGTCATCTGGGCCATCATCTCGCTGTTGGACATCGGATTGCTCATGTCCTGATTTGCCAGCTGTGCGGCCAGCAGTTTGATAAAACTGGTGGTGGTCAGCGTGTTTTTCTCAGTAGCCCCCGCCGTATAATTGTTCCCCACATAAGGGTTGGTGGTGCCGCTCGATGTAATTGCATCTGCCATTTCTAATTCCTCCTGTTTAAACGAGACCCAGCCGAAGCTGCTGTAAAAATGAATCCGGCTGTTTCTTCTTCTCCTGCCGGTCTTTCTCAGGCTCTCTCCTGCCTTCCCCGCCGCCTTCCCGTGAATCCGTGGATTCCTGCTGCGGTTCGCTGGTATAGATGATGGTCTCCTGGCCTGTTTTGTTCTCCAGAATCCCCGCGATCTCACCTGCATTCCTGCTCAACAGCTCCAGGGTCTTGGGGTTGGATGCCATCAGGGACAGGGACGTATGTCCATTCTCATAAATCACAGATACCGTCACTTTGCCAAGAGACGCCGGTTCCAGTTCAATGGTCAGCGTGCCTTGATTGGCCGGCATTCTGGCCGCTATGGCTTTCGCCACATTGGCTGGAAGCTCAGCCTGGGTAGTCCGTACCGGTTCATGGACCGATGCTGGCTTCTGTGAAAGAACCGTCTCTCTGCCTGCCGGTTTTAGATCAGATACGGTCTGCTTCTCTGCCGTTTCCACTTCCGGAGTCCTGACTCCCGCGTCTGCGGTTTTTTTGTCTTTTTTCAAAAAAGCAGTCTCAGCTTCCGTCTTCTGTGATATGGTCTCTGTTTTTACACTGCTCTCTTTCGCGTCCTCCTGGTAAGGCAACGATGCTTCCGCCTTCTCCACCTGGACAGAACCGCCGTCCCCGGCTGCCTGCGTTTTTGCCTGCTCCGAAACAGCTGATTTAAGGATCGGTGCCTCCGGCTGTCCCTCCCGGGCGTTTTCCTGCAAAGCTTTGGTATGTCCGGCCACAGTCTGGGGCATCTCCTCGTCCACAGCGGCTGCTATCTCCGGTGTATTTGCCGCAACCGTTTGTTCCAATGGAAGTCCGTCCTCCACAGCCGTCAAATCTACCAGGCCCGGCAAGGAAACCGGAATCTGGATACCAGCCGCTACAGGCATTTCCACCGCGCCTAGTTCCACCGCGTCAGCCAGCTTCTGTCCGGGGTCTTCTTCCCCTTTAGCTTCCTCCTGCTTTCCCACATTCGGTTCCTGCTCCGGCTGGCCGCCGATCTGGCTTTCCGCGCTCTGCTGTTTTTCCTTCAGCATCTCCAGAAAACTGGTTTTCTGCCCTGTCTGGTCTTCCTTTGGCGCCGTAGTCCGTATGGCATTGGGTATCATTCGGATCATTTGAATCTCTGCCATGTTTTCTCCCTCCTTTCTCTTTTTTATGTCCGCGTATCCTCATATTCCGGACCGCGTTCTATAATCAACAGCCTTTCGCCGTGATTATCATGTCTCAGCCGTTTTACCGGCTCTCCTGCCGGCTTCTGGTGATTCCCCGGATGATGAACTCTTCCACATTGTTCTCTTCTTCCTTCATCTCAGCCTTGTGATGGGCCAAAAGCCGTTTTTCTTTCAGCTTTTCAAATTTTGAAGTATCCACCCTGGCGGAAATCACTTCCTTCTTTTTGGAGACTTCCTTCTTTTTCAGCCGCGTCAATTCATCCTTTTCGCAACTGATAATCTCTTCCATTCTGCCGATGCACATGTCAAACAGCCGGAAATTCTCAATGGAATCCCCTGTGGATTTCGTCTGGTCAAAGGCTTCCTGGAAGCCTCCCAGTTCTTCCTTCAACTGCTCAATCTCCACCTGCTTCTGGTTCACACTGCCCAGAATCACCGCATGCTCGGCTCTCAAGTTATCCAGGACCTGTACTTTGTAATCCAATACGGTTTCCAGACTGTATTTGAACTGTTTCACTGGCCCACTCACCCCTTTTATCCGGTAATTGATGTTAAGAATTCCAATGTTTCTTCATAGGAAAATGCCTCGTCTATCCCCTGCTGTAAAAAAGAATTCATACTGTTGATCTTCGCCACCGCTTCATCCAAAGCCGCATTCGTTCCTTTTTTATAGGCTCCAATGGAGATCAAGTCTGCATTTTTCTGGTATAACGCCAGCATGTTTCGAAACCGGGACGCCGCCATCCGGTGTTCCCCCGAAACGACCTCCACCATAAGCCTGGAGATACTGGCGCCGATATCGATTGCCGGAAAATGATTTTCCCCGGCAAGCTGTCTGCTCAGCACAATATGGCCGTCCAAAATACCTCTCACCGTATCCGCAATCGGTTCATTGGTGTCATCCCCCTCTACCAAAACCGTGTAAACCCCGGTGATAGAGCCTTTGCTGAAATTACCACTCCGCTCCAGAAGCTTTGGGAATTCCGTGTAGATGGAGGGGGTGTAGCCTCTGGCAATGGGAGGTTCCCCAATTGCCAGCCCGATCTCCCTCTGGGCCATGGCGTAGCGGGTTAGGGAATCCATCATCAGCAGCACGTCATTTCCCTGATCCCGGAAATACTCGGCAATGGTGGTGGCGACCAGCGGGCATTTCATCCGCAGCATGGCCGGCTGGTCGGAGGTGGCGACTACCAGCACGGACCGGGCCATTCCTTCCTCCCCTAAATCCTTCTCCACAAACTCCAGCACCTCTCGTCCACGCTCTCCCACCAGGGCAATGATGTTGATATCTGCCTTGACGTTTTTGGCGATCATTCCCATCAGGGTACTCTTTCCCACGCCTGAACCGGCGAAAATTCCGATTCTCTGGCCCTTGCCTATGGTATTCAATCCATCTATGGCCTTCACCCCGAATTCCAGCCGTTCCCGTATGGGCGGCCGGTTCAGCGGATTGGTGTATGGGCTGTTCACCGTGTAGCTCCGGGTCGTCTGAATTGGCTTTCCGCCGTCAATCGGTTCTCCCAGCGCGTTGATGATCCTTCCCCGCAGGAAATCCCCCACCGGCACCTTCAGCCGTCTTCTGGTGTTGCGCACAAAACTCCCCGAGGTGATCCCGCTGCTGGTCTCATAGGTCATAATCTGGATCTTTCCATCCTTAAACCCGACCACCTCAGCCGGAATCTGGCAGTTCTGCTCTTCGTTATAGATCATGACGATATCGCCAACGCTGGATCTTCCGCCGGAAGCCTCCATCAACATGCCAACTACATTTTCAATTTTTCCGATATAACTGGCCGTCTCTGATTTTGAAATCAGTTTGGGGATTTTTTCAAACATACCTGCTCCTAAAACCTGATATTTTCAAGTATCTCTCTGATGTTTTCCATCTGGGTATCGACGCTGATATCAACAATCTCATCCGGCATCTCCAGAATACAGCTTCCGCTGTTTCCCTTTTCCATGACCACGAATTTGATGTTATCGGAAAGCTTCGCCAATTCATTGACGATATCCGCGTCCGCCTCCGTCATCATGTCATAATCTGCCTTTTCCATATAAATCTTAACCCAGGCTCTCTTCTTTAATTTTTCGGTCTCGGCAATCAGCATTCTTTTGATAATCTCACCGCTGGATCTCAAACTGATATGTACTACCTTTTCCGCTATCGCCACGGAACATTCCTTTAGTTCTTCCAGATACGTCCGCATACAGCTCTCTTTCGCCCTGTCTATGGATTCCAGGGCTTTGGCCATATCCTCCTCAAACTGCTCCTGTTCCTGCTGTTTAAACTTCTCCAGTTCTTCTTCCGCCTGTTTTTTCCCCTGGCAGACCCCCTGTTCATATCCTTCCTGAAAACCTTCTGTTATGGCATTTTTCTTCATCTGTCTGGCCTGTTCCTCAGCTTCCTTTAGGATGCTGGCCGCCAGCTGGTTCGCCTTTAACAGAATCTGGCTGGCCTCCTCCCCGGCGCCGTCCACGGCATCGGAAACAGAAGTTTCTCTCTCCAACGGAGGCTGCGTCTCCTCTATGACGACCGGTTTAAACGGCCTGTCATCGGATCTGTCCGGCAAAACAAACTGCTTAATCTCAATTTCAGTTCCATGCTTGATAATCCGGTTAGGCAATGATGTTATCATCATCGTCCCCTCCCTTCTTGATGATCACCTCACCCGCGTCCTCCAGGCTGCGGATAATATTCACAATTCGCTGCTGTGCCTCTTCCACATCCTTCATTCTCACGTTGGTCGTGATCTCCAAGTCACCCTGGACCGTCTCCGCCATACGTTTGGACATGTTGGAGAAGAAGATCTGTTTCATATCATCAGATGCATTCTTAAGGGCGTATACCACGTCTTTCGTATCACAATCCCGGATAAAGCGCTGAACGGAGCGGTCATCCATATCCAGGATGTTCTCAAATACAAACATCTTATCCCGGATGCTCTGGGCCAGATCAGGATTGATTTTATCCATCTCATCAAAGATCCGTTTTTCATTGCTGCGGTCCACATGATTCATAATATCCGCCACATAATCGATACCGCCAAGATTCATGTTGTCCTCGCTTGTAATGATTGTGGCGAACTTGCGCTTCATCTCCTCCTCCACAATGGCAATGGCCTCCGGAGACACCCGGTCCATCTTGGCCATTCCTTCCAGAATCGGAATCCGTTTTTGATCCGGAAGCTGTTCCAGAATCTGAGCCGCCTGCTCCGGGTCCATATAGGACATGATCAGGGCAATTACCTGGGGACGTTCATGCTGAAGCAGGGAAAGCAGGGCTTTCGGATCTCCTTTCATAAAGAAATTGAACGGTCTGGACTGAAGGGTTTTTGATACCTTCTCCAACAAGCTTCTGGCCGTCGTCTCGCCAAATGCCTTTTCCAGTACGTTTCTGGCATAATCCAGGCCGCCGTCCGACATCATCTTATGGGTCAGGCAGAGTTTATAAAACTCATCCAGCGCCCCTTCCACCTGTGTGTTGGTGGTTCTTCCCATCTTTGCAACCTCATAGGTCAAATCCTCGATGTCCTGCTCACTCAAGTATTTGTATATCTGGGAAGCTCTGTCGGCTCCGAGAGAGACCACCACAATGGCGGCTTTCTGCTTGATATCCATAGCCTTCGCTTCCGCCTGTATATCGATTTTATCTTTCTTTTCTTCTGCGATTTCCGCCAACCTCTTCTGCCTCCCCTCTCAGCCAGCTCTGTACCAGCTTGGCCGCGATCTGTGGATTCTGATCCACGAATTCTCCGATATTCTGTTTCAGTTTCAGGCTGTGCTGCATCCGGAGATTGAGGATTTCCTCGTTTCTCTCCATCTCCTCGTCCTCCACCTGCATCTGGATTCCGGCCTCTGTCTTTGGCTCTAATGGGCGGAGTTCATTTTCCGCCGCGCCCTCGCTGTCCACCGCGTACAGTTCCGGATTGAGAGTCATCTCCTCTGCCAGCTTTCTGCTCTTTTTCCTGCCCATAAGCAGTAAGATCAGAAGCAGAATAATGAGTACGCCGCCGGCAGCCATCGCTATGATAATCGGAAGCGGCAGCTTCCCTGTCGTCTCGATTTCATCCGGTACCGTCGTCACCGGCTGGGCCGTTCTGGTCGCCGCCCTGACGATGGTGATCTTATCTCTGGCTTCATCCCGGGGAATTCCGGAGGAGTCCGCAACCAGATTGATCAGGTCATTCATCGGTACCGTTTCCGTATCTTCCGTGTTGATCACGATACCGATGGTGGTATTCTCCAGCACGCCGGGATCGACCTGGCGCTGTTCCTTCGTCAAATTGTAAAGCCATTCCCTGGTCGCGCTGCTGTTGGCATACGTGTCCTCGTTCACCTGGTTGTTGCCCTGGGCCGTATATCTTGGCGTGTCCGCATTGGCCTCCGCCCCGGCCACCCCTCCGGCTCCCTGGCTTGCATTGGCCGAATTCTCATTGATGGTGTCTTCTTTATAAAGAAGCCCTGTCTTATCCTGTTCCCCGCTCTTTTCCGGCGTGCTGTACTGGGTATTCTCCTGAATCAACCGTTCCATATTCAGGGTCCCCTTCACGGAGATGGCCACATTTCCCTGGCCATACAGTTCCTCCAGCACCCGCCGCACATTGACACTGATGTTATTCTCTACCAGAGTCGTCAGGGAGGTGATGTCTTTGGCGCTTCCAAATTCATCATCACTGCCCGAACTCCCGCCCACCTCCAGCATGGTAGCAGAATCAAACACGGACACATTTGTAAAATTAAGTCCCCTCACCGCCCTTGCAATCAGGTTCTTGATGGCCGCGGCTCCGCTGGCAGATAAGGTCTGCCCGGCATCCATCGTCACTACGACAGAGGCTGAGGCGTCCGTATTCGATTGATCCTGAAGCGCGTATTTTTGTTCTCCCGCCTCGGCAATGGTCACCTTGGCATCCTGCACGCCTTCAAACAATCGAATCTGGGCCCCCAGCCTGTCCTGCAGCTCGTAAAGAGTGTACTGCTTTTTATCGGACTCTGTTGTCATGAGTCCGGAATTGTTGCGATACATGTCATATGTAAATCCACTTTTCGGGTATCCCTTACTTAACAGCTCCGCCCTCGTCTGGTCCACAGTTGTCGCAGGTATACGGATCGACCCTTCACTGTCATTATACCGATAGCTGATACCATCTTCCTGGAGAAGAGCAACTACCTCACTGGCCTCCTCCGCATTTAATCCGGTGAACAGGGTACTGTAATCCGGTTGAAATCCGAACTTCAAAATTAGAACCGCAAAAATGGCAATCGTAACAGTTCCTCCTGCGATTGCCATGAGCATTGTCTTTGATTTTTTTGATAAATTTTGCCAGTAGTCTTTCAGTCTTTGCATTCTCTTATCCAGCCTTTTGTAATAATTTGTATAGAACTTAGACGTTCATCTTCATAAGTTCACTGTATGACTCCATAGCCTTGTTCCGCAAAGATATCATGACTTCAATGCTTAATGCTGCCTTGGCTTCCGCGATGGGAAGGGAATGAGCATCATCCAGCAGACCAGACGCTAATAGAACCTGTTTTCGCTCCACATCCTGTTGTGTGGAATACACCTGCCCCACCACATCATTTAAAACATCTTTAAATAAAGTATTTCCCCCAGCCTCTCCCGTGCGTTCCCGCTGCATCGGCAGTTCCCTGACCGGTCCCCATTCCTTGATCGGCGTTATAAAAGCAGTATCCAATTCCATGTCTTTTTCTATTCCTTTCATCTGAATGCATTGTCTTGCTCGATGTTAAAATGCTTTGGCCGCGTTACGAAGCCTTGTAATATCATTGTTGATGGAACTAACCATATACTGGTATTCATATACCGTCCGGACCAGATCTACCTGTTCCTGGTCCATATCGACATTATTGCCGTCTAAACGGCTGGATTCTGCCCATGTTGTCTGAAGTCCCGGCCGGATTCCCTGGATTGCGCTGGCGACTTCTGTCGAATTGCCGGACTTTTTGTCGATTGCCTGGATACGACGAATCAACTCATCCTCAAACGTCACATATTGGGACTTAAAGCCGGGCGTATCGACATTTGCAATATTGTTGAGCGTGGTAGTCTGTCTGCTCCACAGACAATCGAGTACCTTTTCCGTAAGTAAAACTCCATTTCCATATATTCCTGACATGTGTTAAGCACTCCTTTTCCTGCGATGCAGGCTCTGCTTTTTTCTTATGTTTCTTTTTTCTGTAATATGGAGTTCATCTTTTTGACGCACGCTTCCATTGCATTCTTTTCTCCAGCTTCTGCTGCGCGAACCATCATCAAAAAATATTTTTGATTCTGGGGGGATAGCTGCCGGAAAAGCGTAACTGCTTCCTTTAACTTATCTTTCTCCATATTAATTTCTGCTCCTCAAAATCTTTCTTCACAAATACCATTTACCATTTATTACTATTGTGATATTGTCATATCAGTTATTTAATAAAAAATCAATTACCACATAACAAAAAATTACATTTTTTTTAAATATATTGTAACTTTGGCAGAAAATGGGAAAATTAGGAAATTTATTCGTTTAGGTATGTTCAAATTGTAAAATTTGTTATATGATTATATATGACATTTGGAAAAATTTGGTTGACGCTTTATTTTTGTAGATTTATGAAAAAAATAAAGATAATGATAGACAATAGAAACGGGGTAAGCATGCTTCAGCCTTTAAAAGACGTCCGTAAAACACTTGGATATACACAGATGGAATTTTCCAAACTCCTTGGAATCACTCAGACTTCTTATTCCATGATTGAGAGTGGAGCACGTCCATTATCAAAAAAATACGTTAAAATTATCTGTATGACCTTTCATGTATCAGAAACTTTTTTAATAGAAGGAACTGGTGATATGTTCGTTTCCTCCCCCTACGAAAATGAATTGTTGGAATTATTTAACCGCTTACAGCCCGACACCCAGGAATATCTGCTCACCATGGCAAAGGAACTCTATAAGATGCAGGAAAAGATTAAGATTCCACAGCAGAATAACTCTGCAAGCCAGATCTTTCCATAAAAAGAACCGGCCTTCCAAATGTCAGATGTTTTAGTCTAACCTTTGGAAAGCCGGTTCTTTCTTTAATTTCTAAACAACTGGCCTAACTCTTCCACCGTATCGACGATCCAGTCGGCTCCCGCGGACTGAAGCTCCTCTCTGCTGCCATAGCCATAGAGGACACCGACACTGTCAAGACCATGTTCTTTGGCACCCAGGATGTCGTGCTTCCTGTCTCCCACCATCACCACCTGGTCCAAGTCCGTGATCTGGTTTTCCTCCAGGACATAGCGGATCACGTCTCCTTTTTTCACCCGGGTCTCATCCATATTGGCCCCGCCGATGAAATCAAAGTATTCCGTCAGCCGGAAATGCTCCAGGATCTGTTTGGAGAACAGCTCCGGTTTTGACGTAGCGACATACAGCCTTTTTCCCGCCGCTTTCAGCTCCGCCAGCACATCCCGGATTCCCGAATATTCCATATTTTCAAAAAGCCCGGTCTCCGAAAAATACTCCCGGTACACTGTGATCGCTTCTGCGGCCTTCTCCTCCGAAAATCCATAGTACTCCATAAAACTGTCTTTCAGCGGCGGCCCGATAAAAAGGCACAGCTTTTTTAAATCATTCTCCTCAATCCCGTAATGCTTCAACGCATACTGCACGGACTTTGTGATTCCCACCATGGGGTCGGTCAAGGTTCCGTCCAAATCAAATAAGATATACTGCTTTTGATCCATTGATTCTCTCCTGATTCTTATTTTCTTCCCTGATTGTATGTGTAAAAAGGGCGTGGCCAATATGGTCACGCCCCAAGTATATCATAAGAATTACTTCAATTCACTAACAACTTTCTCAAGAGCAGCCAGCGCGTCAGCCGGAAGCTTGTCATAACCGTCTTTTGCAGTCTCCATGTTCTTTACAAAGTTCACACGGTCTGTCATTCTTGCCTTTAACTGGTCAACATAGTCAGCGTCGTTCATATCCGGTACGAATCCTTCCCACTCCATGATCTCGATATCGGAGAACGGTCCCCACTGTTTGAACTGTGCGCTTCCCTCAACGATCGCTTCCAGGATGCCCAGAGTATCAGCCGGTTTTACTTTCTTGCCCATGAAATCGCCGGTGTTCACGATGTAGCAGTCTACATTCTTCTCTTCTACCAGCTTTTTGAACTTCTCATAGTCATTGACCAGAGGATACGTTCTGAATGGGTTCGCGTAAGGTACCACAACCAGTGCGTTAGGATCTACGCCTGGAGCCAGTCTCTCTGCGGAGGATCTCTTGGTAGCCAGGGTTGCGCCCATCACAGATGCAAGGGAGGAACCTTTCAGCTTCACTACCGGCGGAATGGTTGGGTCTTTCATAATCCAGAAGATTGCGTTAACCGGCTCGTCAATCTTGTCCACACGGTTTGGAGACCATAATTTGGACTTGATGGCACGGCCGTTGCCGTTACGGATATCCTCGGTTACCAGCTGCAGTTTGCCGTCTTCGTCCAGAGTTGCGGAGCAGTTCTGAGCGGTGAGAAGATACTTGTTGTCCTCACATCCGGTAGGATAATCAGCTGTCTTATCAAAATAAGTTGGCTCCAATGCGATCGATGCGCAGGTATCTGTGTTGATGATGAACGCATCGTCATGAAGAACCTTAACATCGTACTTGCCGCCGTGCTTTGCATGGGTCAGAGTCGATTTACCGGAACCTGACAGGCCGTATACCGATGCAACATACTTTCTGCCATCTTTCAGTGTGTACTCTTTCTGGCCGCCGTGGCAGGATGCATAACCGTTACGGTTGGCAATGGCCCATGCCATGGTCAGTGTGCCCTTCTTGTGCTCGCCGAAGTATCTCATACCAAGGATACATGCACAGTTAGTCTCTGTATTGAAATAGCACAGAGTTTTCTTCTGCGGATCGGATAAGCAGTCTAAAGATACGTTTGGACGGTCGGAACCGTTCCACTGCGGATCGGAGAATATGTAAATGTCAGCTTCCTTGCCCTCGCCAACCGGTACGGAGTTCTTGTACATCTTTACATACTCGTCAGACATGTACTGGAAGTTCAGCATCCAGTTGTACATGATGTTCTCCTCACCCTCTGGGATCAGTAAGTGGGCTTTTACCATAAATTCAGGATCAAGTCCTACGAATACCTCTGCGTGGTACATGGTTTTCCAGCGGGATTCGTAAACGGCATCCATAGCTACCAGATCAAGCGCCGCGGTGTTTACTCCTGGCTCGCCGGTGATACGGCGTGCGGTTGCATAACGTCCGGTGATAGCGCCATCGTTGAACAGAAGGACTTTCGCGTCTTTTTCAAGGCCAAATTCTTCACCTCTATAAACAGGCATGTCAGTTACTACTGTACCCGGAGAATTCTTCGCTAATTCGTACGCTTCCTTTAAAGTATTGATCTTCACCACGTTGTTGCCATAGAAAGCTGCTTCGATAATGGATCTGGTTTTGGAAAAACCAGGTTTGCCTGCGCCAATTTCATGAATTGGGTAATACGCTTTTGTTGACATATAAAATCCTCCTTTAATAAATCGAAATTTGATTCAATTATCCCACTTTGTGAAAGAAAAGTCAATACCACATTACCCAATTATTTCAAATATCCAAGATTCCGACTCCCTACATGGACCCCTGGCCTGCCGCGTCGATACTTCTCAGCTTAAACTGGCTTACAAGGCCTTTCAGCACCTGCGCCTGTCCGGATAACTCCTCGCTGGCAGCTGCGGATTCTTCCGCGGTTGCTGAGTTGGTCTGTACCACACTTGAGATCTGGTCAACCCCCTGGGTCACCTGGTTAATGGCGCTGGACTGCTCTTCCGCAGCATCCGCAATCTTGTCTACAATGACGGATATATTCTTGGCGCTCTCCACCACCTTCATCAGTGATTCGGCTGTCTCATTGACAATCTTCGTACCTTTTTCCACGGCCTGAATGGAGCCTTCAATCAGCACGGATGTATTCTTGGAGGCTTCCGCCGACTTGCTTGCCAGACTGCGAACCTCATCCGCAACCACGGCAAATCCTTTTCCTGCCGCACCGGCACGGGCGGCTTCCACTGCGGCATTGAGTGCCAGAATATTGGTCTGGAACGCAATGTCCTCGATGGTCTTAATAATCTTGCCAATCTCATTGGACTTCTGGGTAATCTCATCCATGGCGACAATCATTTCCTGCATCTGTTCATTGCAGGTGGTTGTCTCGCTTCCGGCACGGGCAGTCTGTCCTCTGGCCTCCAGAGCATTCTCCGCCGTATCATTCACCTTCCTGGATATTTCATTGATGGTGGCAGCAAGTTCTTCAACAGAAGATGCCTGCTCCGTAGCGCCCTGGGACAAAGCCTGGGAACCGGAGGACACCTGATCGGAACCGGCGGCAACCTGGTCGGATGCCTGGTTGATCTGGGTCAGAGTGCTGTTGAGGGATGCCACCAGTTTCCTGATGGACAGCTGCACCGGTTCAAAATCTCCCAGAAATGCTTCCCGTTTTTCCACGTTCAAATCTCCAGCTGCCAGCTGGCCGATGGCCGTTGAGATTTCATCCATATAATACTTGATCCTCTGGGTCATGATTCTCATGCTGTCTGCCAGGGAACCAAGCTCATCTTTACTTTCGTACTCCAGCTTTACGCTTAACACGCCGTCCGCCATCTCCTTGGCGACTGTCTCAATCTCGGCAATTGGCTCTTTGATCAATTTCGTCAGATAAACTGCCACGATTACGGTGACGATAACAGCCAGAATGCTGACAACGACAGCCAAGAAGATGACACCTTTCTGCGCGCTGTTGGAACTCGAATAGGTTTCATCGGCAAGAACTGTGGTATTCTGGTCGATTTCCGTCATTAGATCGCGGATCTTCAATATGATCGGATCATAGTCGTTGAAGAAAATCTCCGACGCCTCACTATTCTGATTATTGGCAGCCAGTTGCTGAACCTGCTGGCGGTAATCCTCTGCCTGCTGCAGTAAACTGAGCGCCTCCCGGATTCTGGTGTCATCATCCCGGTATATCCCCAGCAGCCAATTGAGTCTTTCCTCCGCATCCGCCATCTGTGTATCTACTTCTTTAATATAAGAGTCCGTCAGCTGCTCATCTTCTGTCAGCATACTGAGTCCCAGCGCTTTGACAGCTGTCTGTATGGATCTGCGAATCTCGATCGTCGACGTGGACAATGGATAACTGTATTCATAGAAATCTGCAAACTGTCTTCCCCCATAGGTCAATCCGAACATGGATATGACTACCGTAACAAGAAACATCGCCAAAATAATGGCAAACGTTACAAAAAGCTTTTTCCCTATCTTTAAATTTTTCATACTTAAACCTCTCGATTATATTTTGTATTCTGCTTTACAATCCGGCGGCTTCCATCCTGATCTTTACGATCTCCGTTCACAGATATGGCTCCGTCAATCTTCCCCTTCCAATGCGGCCCTCCTTCTTTTTATGATAGTTACCACGTTATTCGATTTTAAAAAACAACTTCACTCTGCATCCTATATATCGACAGAATTCAACAAACAATAAGAAGATTTTTCGCCAAATAATTTTCTATTTGCTTAAATAGTGTTATAATATAATGAAAGCTACAGTCGGAAGAGTTCACACAAAGGAGGGGCCTATGATACACATCGCAAAAGATGGCAGCGGAGACTACACGACAATCACCGCCGCTTTACAGGATATTTCTTCCCGCAGCACCGATCACTGCGCAGAACATACGCTATTTATACATAACGGCATCTACCGGGAACGATTGACCGTGGAGATTCCCCATGTGACTCTGATCGGTGAATCAAAAGAACACACCATTCTCACCTATGACAATTACGCCCTCATGCACATGCCTGACGGCGGAAAACGCGGGACCTTCCGCAGCTACTCCTGCCTGATTGACGCCAATGACTTTACCGCAGAGAATCTGACTTTTGAAAACAGCGCCGGAAAAGGAACGGATGTCGGACAGGCACTGGCGCTCTATGTGGATGGGGACCGGATTCAATTTCGGAACTGCCGCATTATGGGCGGACAGGACACCCTGTTTACCGCGCCGCTCCCACCCCGGGAGATTGAACCCAACGGGTTTGCCGGGCCGAAACAGAATGCACCCAGGATGATGGGAAGACATTATTATAAGAATTGTTATATGGAAGGGGATATTGATTTCATCTTCGGCGGAGCCGTGGCCTATTTTGAAGGATGTGAACTGTTTTCCAAAGACGTTGGAAAGAAGATCAACAGTTTTGTCACTGCCGCCTCCACCCCGGAGGGACAGAAGTATGGATATGTGATGAAGAACTGCCGCTTTGTAAGCAACTGCCCGCCCCACAGCGCCTATCTGGGACGGCCGTGGCGGGAATTTGCAAAAACGGTTCTCATTGACTGTTATATCGGACGTCATATCTGCGAGGAAGGATGGGACGACTGGGGAAAGGAAGCCGCCCATACCAGCGCGTTTTATGGAGAGTATGGCTGCTACGGGCCGTCCAGCGACATGGCGAAACGGCCCGGCTGGGTACACCGGATGACGAAGCGGGATGCCGATACGTATACGAAAGAGGCGGTGCTTTCCGGGTCGGATGGGTGGAATCCCTTTTAAGTAATTAAATCCCCAGCCGCGCTCCATGATTCTCATGCGCGTGGACCAGCACCCGGTTTTTGACGGCTGCCAGCCAGCTTTGGATTTCCACCGGCTCCATTCCCTGGAGCTCCACCAGTTTGAAGACATAGTTACCGTATCCGTTCAGGAGACAGATCACATAGTTTTTTCCATCTGCGCTGTATGGGAACATGCAGCGCAGATTGTAGGATAAGTCCTCCAATTTGGTAAAATCCAGAAGTTCTTTTGTCTTTCCATCCACCAGCGCATAACAACAATAGTAAGGATAGCGGCCGCTCGGGAAGAATTTGTAAACATTCGTCCAGTCGTCAATGCCGTCGTTATTGAAATCCATCACACCGTATGTCCCGCTTAACCAGCCGGTCTGTTCAAACAGGTTCTGGATCTCCTCACCGGCTTCAATCTCTCGTCCGACCGCCTCGGTCTCATAAGCCTTATATTTGTCGATGTAATGTTCCAGCTGCCATTCCAGATAATAGCTGCTGTCCAATCTTTGATATTCATCGGTAAATACGATTTCCGCTCCCGTCCGTTCACGGTAAATGTCTGCGATGTACATGTTGTCGTTTTTGTCCAGGGCGTGAACCTCCCAGCCAAGCCATTCCCTGTCGTTATAATCGTAAATTTCATTGACAAAGAAATAATTCCCCTGATAGCGGTACAGCGATACGGACCCCAGTCCTTCCCCGGAGTTGGTGGCTGTAATCTCCCCTGACGCATCTAAATGCAGGACCTCCCAGAAATGATTCCCCATGGAACCTCCGGGAAACAGTATCAAAATCTCCGGCAGGCCATCCTGGTCTAAGTCATAATGATAGACACCGGTTACCTGGTCATCCTCATAGACATATTCATAAAGATCCTGAAAGCCAGGTAAATGATACACATGTTCCCAGTCTGCATTTGGCTCCAGCCGCTCTGCTCCCGACGCCTCCAGCCCCGCGCCTGTCCGGACATCTTCCGCCACAAACTCAAGCACTTCTCTCTGCGGAAACTCCTCACAGCTCTCACCATAGTAAATCTCCGGCAGGTAGGGGTTGGCTGCAGAGTAAGTAAGTTCCGCTTCCCCCTCCATGGCGCCTGCAAGCTCTAATTTGTACCGTTCCTCCTGGCTGTCCGCCGGTGTCAGTCCATAAAGAGTATCCAGCACATAGAAATTTCCATTATAGATACACGCCCTTAGAAATCCGGCCAGCTGGTCTTTTGGCATGCTCAGGTCTGGTTTCAGCGACAGCCGGTAATCCCGCTGTGCCTTGCTGTCAAACGCTTCATACATTTGATGAAACTTCGTATCTTCCTGATTGATAAACATGAGTTCTGCCGTTTCAAGTTCAAGCATCCCGGATTGAACCGACGGCACAACATTCACAAGAAAGCTGGCCTTTACGGAATCATTGATATGGATGGGAATATCCACCGATCCATCGGGTTTCTCCGTCACCTCATAGGAAGGAGTCCAATTTCTGAAAAAGCTGTAATTGCCGTCGTCAAGCGGCCGGGGCATGTACCTCAAGTTTATGTAGGAACCGGAAATCCCGGCTATGAGAATCTGGCTCCCATCCCCACAGTGGTAAACCGTACTGTATATCTGGCTGCAGATCGTATCAATCTCTTTCCGGGTCAGCACCTCACCGTCCCGCTCCTGTCCGGAGACGCCAGACTCGCCCGCCGCCCCAGATTCTTCCACTCCCACTGTCTGCCCTGCATCCCCCGACCCTGCAGACGCACACGCACTTAGCAAAACCATACATCCAGCCAACAACAGATAGTTTCTTCTCATCCCGCCACCTCCAGACCTTACTCCAAGCCTTACATCACAAAATCAGGTACCCCTTCATCCATCTGTACATGCATGAAAGGATACCTGATGACACTGCTGCTTCTTTAATTCTCTTTGATTTTCACAATCACCTTTTTAATCGGGGCCGGCTCGCCGTTAGCTGCCTTTGGTTTATGGCCATCCCATGGGTGAAAGATCATATATTCTCCCGCATGTACCGCCACCTGTAAGCCCGGATTGGCATTGTCAAACAGCACGGCATCCTTATCCGGATTGTAGGGAACTGACACGTTCAGCTGGTCTATGGGCGCGTAGGTCATCACCTCTGAGCCTTTGATCACATACTGAATATCGGTGTAGTTCTTGTGTGCCTCGTACTTTGCCTCTTCCCACGGAATTGTGGTATATTCTACTACATTGGCAAAGACATTGTCCCCATCAATGAGATACTTGCCTGCCTCTAAGTTCTCCAGGTCCGTATTCATCAGGAAATCCACTGCCTTTGCATAACGCCCTGCAATTCCAAGGTTCCTGTAAAACTCCAAATTTGCTTTTAAGTCAAAAATCATGGTCTGTCTCCTTTGCTATGTATACTTCCCGTATAGTATACACCCAAAGGTAAATGTTCTACAATCATTTTATTTAAAAAATTCATGTCTTTCGTGTTGAAATAAAAAGGTTAATCTCCCATCAAACCAGTTCACTGCGCTTGCTCTGGAGCCGCCCCGGTACATAAAGTAAAGGGCGCCGTTTGAATAATCCTCACCGGCTAAAGCCCGGTTCACACAGTCCACGGTCTGGCTTGATATCTTTACTGTATTGATAGAGCCGTCAGATACCGGAGAAAACTGAGATTTCTGATACACGACGTCTGTGATGTTGTTGGGAAATTCCCCGTTCTTCACACGGTTTAAGATCACATTGGCCACCAGGATCTTACCCTTGTCATCACAAATTCCGGCTTCGGCCTGTACAATCCGAAGGAGCACCTGATAGTCCTGCTCGGTGTAAGCTACCACCGCGGACGCCTTTCTGGCTTCCTCCTCTGCCTTTTTCGCCGCTTCCTCTGCTTCCGCCAAAGCTTTCGCTTCCGCTTCCTTCAGAATCTCTTTTCTTACATTCTCAATCTCTGCCTGGGCTGCTAACTGACTCTCTTGTTTCTGCTGTACTTCTCTGGCTAATAATTCGCCAACAACTAACTGTCCCTGCCGCCTCGAATCAGTAAGATCAATTTGTATTTTTGCTTCCGTAAGGTTTTCAATCTCTTCAACGTCCTCATCGGTCCCCGATTCATTCTCGGACCATGTCTCCGCAAATGCCGTCAGTGCGGATTTCCCGCCGCCGCCAAATCCGGTCGAAGTCAGTGCCACCACTGTCAGTACTGCAAATCCCGTCGACAATACCGCCGCGTTCCTGTGCATCTGTTTCGTCACACGAACCGCCATATTTTTCACAAAGTGGTACACACGTTGAAGAAATGAGTGAAATGTCAGCATACATACTCCTCTTTTCTTCTTTTTTCGCTATAAAATTGGACAAAAGTGGGAGAAGCCTCCCATTTGCCTCTTTGTAGGGTGCGCCACTAATTATATGGACGGCTTCCAAAAAAGTCAATGCAGATTTGAAACATTTGTTATATTTTTCATCGCAAAATTTGACATTAATGCGATTGGTTGTATAGTTTTAATAGTTTTAACTTGTATTTAAGGTAGTTATATAGTAATTATTATACAATAACTCATTACATAATTGTTACATCATTGTTAACAATTATATCTTCCAATTTTGGAAATTATGGCTTTGCATAAATTTATGTAAACTATATCACCCTAAAAAATGCCATAATAGGGAATTAATCTTACCTGTTTCCCTGTTATAGCACGTGATTGGATGTGTTTCTTCTATATATAATAATGATAACTTTTTCTTAAAATATTGTTTTGAGGGAAAAATGCGGGAAGTGAGATGCATTCGTTCGTGAGGAGAATGGGGCTGGGGGAGGCGGACACTGCGTATGAGTGCATCTGCATCACTTACGTCTTCCTGCTCTGCTTTGTTCTTTGCATTTTTCCTTCCGCCAATAACGTTGCCGGGAAATCACGAGATTCCATACCTGGCGAGGAAGGCTCCCTGGGCGGGCTCTGGCTGGTCGATTTCTGGAGGGGCTTAGACTGT
>JAWZDV010000051.1:0-3841 GCA_034142505.1 Bacteroides thetaiotaomicron | reverse complement strand
ACACCTGGAATCTGGCCCTTGTATGCTAATTCACGGAAACAGATACGGCAGATACCGTATTTTCTTAAATATGCATGTGGACGGCCGCAGATTCTGCAGCGATTGTATTCTCTGGAAGAGAATTTAGCCGGACGCTGCTGCTTAATCTTCATAGAAGTTTTAGCCATGGATATTTCCTCCTAATTATTTCTGAAATGGCATATTGAATAATGTCAAAAGTTCACGGGCTTCTTCATCTGTCTTAGCAGTGGTAACGAAAATAACATCCATACCTCTTACTTTGTCAACTTTATCGTACTCAATCTCAGGGAAGATTAACTGTTCTTTGATACCAAGAGCATAGTTACCTCTGCCATCAAATGCGTTAGGGTTAACACCTCTGAAGTCACGTACACGTGGTAATGCTAAGTTGATCAGACGATCAGCAAACTCATACATCTTCTCACCACGTAAGGTTACTTTACATCCAATAGCCATACCTTCTCTGATTTTGAAGTTTGCTACGGAGTTTTTAGCCTTTGTCAGCACTGCCTTCTGACCGGAGATAATCTCTAAGTCTCTAACGGCTGAGTCAAGCACCTTTGCATTGTCCTTTGCCTCGCCAACACCCATGTTGATGACGATCTTGTCTAACTTCGGCACTTCCATGACATTCTTATATCCGAATTTTTTAATCATCGCGTCTACGATTTCGCTCTGATAAATTTCTTTTAATCTAGCCAACGTTTTGTTCCTCCTCTCCTCGATTAATCGATCACTTTGCCGGTTGCTTTGGCAACACGAACCTTCTTGCCGTCCTTTACATCAAAGCCGACTTTGGTTGCCTTGCCATCAACAACTAACATAACGTTAGAGATATCGATTGGCCCTTCCTGGTTGATGATGCCGCCATTTGGATTGCCGGCGCTTGGTTTAGCATGCTTTGTAATCATGTTGCAGCCTTCAACCAGAACTGTGCCTGCCTTTGTGTTCACGGTAATAACTTTACCGGTCTTATCTTTATCTTTACCTGCGATAACCTTTACTAAGTCATCTCTTTTAATTTTATGCACGGTCGACACCTCCTTATAATACTTCTGGTGCTAAGGAAACAATCTTCATGAACTGTTTCTCTCTTAATTCTCTTGCAACTGGCCCAAAGATACGAGTTCCTCTTGGAGTCTTGTCATCTTTGATAATAACTGCTGCGTTCTCATCGAACTTGATATAAGAACCGTCTTTACGGCGTGCACCCTTAACGGTACGTACCACAACGGCTTTCACTACGTCGCCCTTCTTTACAACACCGCCTGGTGTTGCATCTTTGACAGTAGCAACGATGATATCACCGATATTAGCATATCTTCTTGTAGATCCACCCATAACACGGATGCAAAGTAATTCTTTGGCTCCAGTGTTATCAGCAACCTTCAGTCTTGTTTCCTGCTGAATCATGCCTGATCTCCTTCCTGGAAATTATTTATTTCGCCTTCTCAATAATCTCAACAAGTCTCCATCTCTTATCTTTCGATAACGGTCTTGTCTCCATAACTTTTACTGTATCGCCAATGGAACAATCGTTGTTCTCATCATGTGCTTTTAATTTAATCGTTCTCTTAACGATCTTGCCGTATAAAGGATGTTTTACGTGGTCTTCGATTGCAACCGTGATCGTCTTATCCATCTTGTTGCTAACGACTTTACCTGTACGTGTTTTTCTTAAATTTCTTTCCACGATTACTATTCTCCTTTCGATAGAATATATGATTTACGAACTAAGCCATCTTAGATTTTTCTGTAATAACAGTCTGAATTCTAGCGATGTTCTTGCGAACCTCAGTGATTCTGCTGGTATTATCTAACTGGTTAGTTGCGTTCTGGAATCTTAAGTTGAAAAGCTCTTTCTTCGCAGCCACTAATTCTTCATTCAACTCGGCAGCGGTTTTCGCTTTTAAATCTTCTACATACTTATTAGTTTTCACTGTTATCACCGCCTTCTAAATCTGCCTTAGCAGCAATCTTACATCTACATGGTAACTTGTGCATAGCAAGACGTAAAGCTTCACGAGCTGTTTCTTCCGGCACACCAGCGATCTCGAACATTACACGGCCTGGTTTTACTACTGCTACCCAGTACTCAAGTGCTCCTTTACCGGAACCCATACGGGTCTCAGCCGGCTTCGCTGTAACTGGCTTATCTGGGAAAATCTTGATCCAGACTTTACCGCCACGCTTAATATAACGGGTCATAGCAACACGGGCTGCCTCAATCTGGTTGGATTTAATCCAGCATGGCTCTAATGCAACTAAACCGTACTCACCGTTGGAGATGGTATTGCCTCTTAAGGCCTTTCCAGCCATGGAGCCACGGAACTGTTTACGACGTTTAACTCTCTTAGGCATTAACATTATTTAACACTCCCTTCCTTATTTCCCTTCGTAGGAAGTACTTCGCCTTTGTAGATCCAAACCTTAACGCCTAATTTGCCGTAGGTAGTATCTGCTTCAGCGAAACCATAGTCAATATCTGCTCTTAATGTCTGTAACGGAATGGTTCCCTCGCTGTAAAACTCGGTACGAGCCATATCAGCGCCGCCAAGACGTCCAGCAACCGCTGTCTTGATTCCCTTAACGCCAGCCTTCATGGAACGTCCCATGGTAGACTTCATAGCGCGGCGGAAAGAAACACGGTTCTCTAACTGCTGTGCGATGGACTCAGCCACTAACTGGGCGTCGCGGTCCGGTCTCTTGATCTCTTTGATGTCAACAAACAGTTTCTTGTCTGTGAATTTCTGAACTTCTGTTTTTAATTTCTCAATCTCAGCTCCGCCCTTGCCGATCACAACGCCTGGTTTTGCTGTATAGATGATGACTTTCACTCTGTCAGATGCTCTCTCGATTTCGATTTTGGAGATTCCAGCGCTGTACAGTTTCTTCTTCAGAAATGTTCTGATGTTGTAATCTTCCACTAAGTTGTCTGCGAAATCTGCTTCAGCATACCACTTGGAGTCCCAGTCTTTAATAACACCGACTCTTAAGCCGTGTGGATTAACTTTCTGTCCCATATTTGCCTCCTATCTCTCATTCAGCACGATTGTGATGTGGCTCATTCTCTTCTCGATTCTGTACGCCCGTCCCTGTGCTCTCGGTTTTACTCTCTTCATGGTCGGTCCCTTGTTTGCGTAGCATTCCTCTACGTACAAGTTTTCAACGCTCATGTTGTTATTGTTCTCAGCGTTTGCAATTGCTGATTTTAATAATTTCTCGATCAATGTAGAAGCATATCTGGGATTGTAAGTTACAATACCAAGTGCGGTCTGCACGTCTTTGCCTCTGATGGCATCTAATACGAAACATGCTTTCTGAACAGATACTCTCGCGTAAGACAGTTTTGCTGACGGTCTGGTATCCTTCACGGCATTTCTTTCTCTCTTAATCTGACTTCTATGTCCCTTAGCCATTGCTATAACCTCCTTTCAAATACTGACGATTAACGTTTGGATTTCTTCTCGTCTTTTCCATGACCTCTGTAAGTTCTTGTTGCAACGAACTCGCCGAGCTTGTGGCCAACCATATCCTCGGTTACATATACCGGAACGTGTTTTCTGCCGTCATGAACTGCGATTGTATGACCAACCATCTGTGGGAAGATTGTAGAACGGCGAGACCAGGTTTTGATTACCTGATGCTGTCCTGCTGCGTTCATAGCATCTACTTTTTTCAGTAAATGCGCATCTGCAAATGGTCCTTTTTTAAGTGAACGTGCCATAGGTTTTTAATCCTCCTTCAATTATTTAATGGTCTTTCCATCTCTTCTTCTTACGATTAACTTGTTAGACTGTTTGTTTTTCTTTCTTGTCTT
>JAWZDV010000050.1:0-224614 GCA_034142505.1 Bacteroides thetaiotaomicron | reverse complement strand
GAGGTAATGGATGATTATCTGCATTCACTGTAACATATGTTTGACAAACCTACAACATCACTAAAATGTAAGCCATTTATGAGCCATTTATGATAATGTCTCAATATAACACATAATAACGTGAAATCTTTTTTATGACCTATAATACTTATTATATCATCTTAATAAAAAACTAACCCTATTCGGCCTTCATATAATAATATCGACAAAATAACTATTTTAATTACACACTTTTTTCCAAAATTTTCCATATTTTTCAACTGCTATAATTCTCTTATCTGCATTTTTCAATTCTTAAAATCAGACGTATCATAGATTTCTCTGGCATCTTCTGATAATAAGTATTATAGGAAGTAAATTATCTGGTCTTTATTCTATTATTCTCTAAAAATGGAGGGGGAGGGCTAATACAAATGAAAAATTTAAAAATCGAAAAAAAGCTATTGGTAACATTCGCATCATTTTACACCATGAACAGTCTCTCAATACTTAAAACCCATTACCGGAGGTACAAAAGATGAAAAAGAATACGATTCAAAGCCAGATTACAAAAGGTTATATTCTCCTTTCGGGCATGCTTCTTCTGCTTGTCCTTCTTTCGGTTGCATTTCTGAAAATTACCGACACCAACTACCATCATATCATGGCTTTTCAAAACCAGCAGTCTTCCGCCCAACAAGTTATTTCCGCCCATTATAAATGGCTGGAGCAGTTAAGCGATTCCATCACAACAGGAGCCGAATTTCAGGGAAGCCTGGACCCGGACGGCTGTGCGCTGGGTCAGTGGATGAATCGTTCCAGCGAAGATCTGGAAAAATATCCGGCACTAAAAGCGGAGGCAGATCAAATCGCGCCGCCCCACCGCGAAATCCATCTGGAAGCCTCCCATTTAATTGAGATGAGCAAGCTTGACCGGGAAGCCGCATATGCGGAATACGCGGAAAATTTCAAACCCAAGGTAGAGCAGATCGGTGAGGGACTCACAGCCATCAGCGAAACTTATCAGGAGCAGGTACTGCAGATCCAGAAGCGGACGGAGACCACCTCCTTCCTGTGCATTACCGTGTTATTCCTGATCGGCATATTATCGGTGGCGGTCTCCCTGATTGTAGGCAGAAGGGCTGCCAAGAAGATTGCCACTCCCATCCTTACAGTGGCCAAATGGTCGGAGGCATTTTCTACCGGAGTTGACAACTTAAACCTGGATGAAACGGAGATAGCCAAACACGGAAACGCAGTTGAAATCGTCCGTATGATAGATTCCTTCAGGGCTCTGGCAGAGAGCATCCGTGATAACGTCCGCGTCATTCAGAAGGTAGCGGAGGGGGATCTGACGGCTTATGTGGATATACGGTCCCAGGGAGACAGTCTCGGCCGGAATTTGTACCATCTGGTCCAAAGCAACGATTTTATGTTTGCAAATCTGCTGAGAGTTGCAGATTCCGTAGCCCAGAGCGCCGGTTATATCTCCTCTGCCAGCCAGGAACTGGCTAACAGTACAACGAACCAGGCCGCCGCTGTTGAGAAATTATCGGGTACCATGAATCAGGCTAACCAGCTGGCAAAAGAAAATGCAGGCAATGCCGACCTTGCCAAGGAAATCATTGATAAAATGCACGGTCAGGTTGATGTGGGCCAGGACAAGATGCTTGAGCTTTTAAAAGCGGTGGACGAGATCCACACTGCTTCCGGTAAGATCAATACCGTGCTGAAAACCATTGATAATATTGCATTCCAGACTAACATCCTGGCGCTTAACGCCAGCGTGGAGGCAGCGAGGGCCGGCAACGCCGGAAAAGGATTTGCCGTGGTTGCAGACGAAGTGAGGAATCTGGCGCTGAAAAGCTCGGAAGCTGCCAAACAAAGCAGAATTTACATTGAGGATACCATCAATAAGGCGGATGATGGAAGCCGCATCTCCCATGAGGCTTCAGACACCTTCAATTCCATCGTGAACCAGACCAACCAGATTTATCATATGATTGACGGTATCCACCAGGCTTCCGGAAACCAGCAGGCATATATCAACCAGATTTACGAGGAAATCCAGACTATTTCCTCCGCAGTTTCTTCCAACGCCGCCTCCAGTCAGCAGACTGCGGCAGCCACCAGGGAGATGACCTCCAACGCTGATATGATCCGTCAGGAAATGAATCGCTTTAACCTTCGCAAGCGCGAAGAAGGAAAACCATACATTCCCCCGGAAAAGGAAGGAGATGAACAGTTTATACAAATCGCTTATGAAAATTATTTAAAGGCTCATGGAAAAAAGAATTATATCGCTGAACCTGCAGAATAATTTACCTACGAAAGGCGGTTATCCAACATATGGTTGATTTGATAAATGAAATGTCCGAATTGGTCTATGTGGTAGATATTACTACTTATGATCTGTTATTCATTAACCGTGCCGGAAAGGAAATGTTCGGACTGGAAGACATATCCGGCATGAAATGTTACCGCGCCCTTCAGGGAAAAGACCGTCCCTGCGAATTTTGTACCACCTCCCGCCTGAGACCAAACCAGTTTTTCACCTGGGAGCATACCAATCCCCTTTTGCACCGGCATTATCTGTTGAAAGACAGGCTTATTGACTGGGAAGGAAGAAGGGCGCGGGTGGAGATTGCGTTTGACACGACAGACGGGGAAACGGAAAAGATCAATCTGAGGAACTCCCTTGCAGCGGAAAATCTGGTAACCGAGTGCGCCCAGATACTATTTGCCGATTCTTACGGGAACCATTACATCGACCAGGTATTATGTAAAACAGGCACCTTTCTCGAATCGGACAGAGCTTATATCTTTGAGATCAGCGGCAATACCATGAACAATACATACGAATGGTGTGCAAGCGGCGTCGAAGCCCAGATAGAGAAACTGCAGGACGTGCCGGTAAATATAATCAACCGCTGGCAGAACGCGTTCAGGCGGCACAAATGTATCCTGATCGAGGATACGGAACATGTGAGCTCAGAAAGTACTGATGAATATGAGATTCTGAAACAACAGGGAATCCATTCTCTCATTGCAGCCCCCATTTATTCCAATAATATAATCTCCGGTTATATTGGGGTGGACAACTACACGATTCAGAAGCTGGCCAACGCGCCCGCCATCCTCAGCTCCATCGGGTATTTCATAGGAGCAAAGTTTGAAATCATGAAATCCCTTCGAATGTTGAAGCGGATCAGTTATTATGACACACTCACCGAACTGGGCAACCGCAATAAATTCAACACGGATATCAGCCGGATTCCGGATCTGGACCGGCAGCCGGTGGGAATCCTGTATTTGGATGTCAATGGAATGAAGCGGATTAATGATGAATTTGGCCATTACCGCGGAGACGCAACGCTGAGAAAAACAGCAAATAAAATCAAACGGTTATTTCGATCTGAATATACTTACCGGATTGGCGGTGATGAGTTTGTAATCATCTGTGTAGGAACCGGCGAAGCAGAATTTGACAGAAAGGCGTACGAACTGCGGCTGTCCTTCAAGGATGAAAAGGATTATACCGTTTCCATCGGCAAATACTGGTCTGAAAACAATGAGGACGTCCTTCACATCCTGTACCGCGCCGACGAATTGATGTACCGGGACAAGAAAGATTTCTACCATGGACGGGCATTGTCCGGGCGGTACCGCCATGGACTGGATGATACCCTTAACCTGACCCAGCCTGATGTTTTAAGGAAGATGATGGAGGCCGGCAAATTTCCTGTCTATTATCAGCCTAAGTTTTCCTTGAAAACCCATGAATTCATCGGTGCGGAAGCATTGGTGAGATGTGAATTTACCCCAGGGAATTTCATACCTCCCAATAATTTTGTACCGCTGCTAGAGGAATCCAGGTTGATCTGTTTATTGGATTTTCATGTATTCCAGATGGTCAATGCACAGATCAAAAGCTGGATGGACGCTGGAAAAAAAATCGTCCCTGTCTCGGTAAATTTTTCACGCTATACCTTATCGGAACAAAATTTTCTAACAAAATTACAGAAAATATGGTCAAAATACCAGGTTCCGATCCAATATCTTGAAATTGAGGTCACAGAAACCGTGGAGGAAGAAGACAGTTTTAACTTTATCAAGTTGATAAAAGAGATCAAAGAAAAGGGCTTTACCATATCCATAGACGATTTTGGCGTTAAGAATGCCAACCTGTCCCTGTTCACCTCCATCGATTTTGATGTCCTAAAAATTGACCGGAGTTTAGTCCATGACCTCACCCAAAATGCAAAGTCACGGGCTGTTTTATCTTCCATATCCGATATCTGCCATAAAATGGGAATAAGCATGATTGTAGAAGGTGTGGAAACCCTGGAACAGCTGGAATACCTGCAGCAGATCAGATGCGACGGAATTCAGGGCTATCTCTTCAGCCGCCCGGTTCCCCTGAGACAGTTTGAGGAATGCTATATCAATTGAAAACAGCCTAAAATGAAATCCCGTGTCTGCCAGTACACGGGATTTCAATCTCAGACTTATACCTTAAACCGGTATCGCATAAGCTATGTCATGTCTAACCGCTTTTAACATTTTACACCCTTTTTCACCTTGTTATCTCTAGGAATTTTCCACATCTTACCTTTTCTTTCCCTTTTATATTTTTCTAGCCGTGTAACTTTCGGTAGTATATGCGGTAGTATGGGAGTCCGATACTACCAAGAGGAAAAGACACAAAATCATACCACTCTTTAGATGGGAAAAGGTGTTTCCTCACCCTTTCCCGATTATTCGCCATCATACCACTTCCAAAATGAATTGGCAAAAATCACTATTTTTTTTCCTCCGATACGCTCCGTCCGAAATGGTGGATTTTCCAAATATTTATATATAAGGCTTTCACTACTATCAGTTATGAGCATTAAATCTTGAGGTGTTAAAAACAGCTTACTTCTCCATTCATTCTGAACATTGTAGGTGGCTTCTGATTTTGCTCCCACGTCTAACCTTTCTAGTCGTTTTTTTCGGGAAGGAAGTACAGTACATGGAACACTTAGCCATGACCAATGACCTTCAACGCATTTTTATGCGCCTACGTGTTAAGCGTACTGACTAACAAAATCTATCTCTATTCTACCCGTAAATGTGGGTGTTGTCAATGCCGCCGCAGGCGTTCATTTTAGCATTGACATAAACAAGAGCGACCAGAATAGAAAGAGGTGGAACGGTTTTATCTGTTCCGCCTTGACTACTTTTTTTGGTATTTGGCAAAATCATTCTTCGATACATCAAAATGAAAAGAACAACCACCGTTGTGCAGTGCAATAAATACCACCCCAGTCACGCCGAACGCAGGCTACTTGTAGCCGTAGTGAGTTATTGCTACAACTTAGCAGATGCTTCTAACATACTTAGTAATGTAACTCGTTGTAGCAATATTAAGGATATGGAGGGATAACACTATGGTATGTCAAATACTAAGGGTCGCAACCTATAAAGCGGGAGCGATTAACTACATTGGTTGGGAAGAACACCGCCAAAAATATACTCATAAAAACAGCGATATTGATGAGAGCAGAAGCCATCTCAATCTAAACAACGGAATGAAAAACAAGTCGCTATATCAAGCATGGAAAAGCCGTCTTGAACAACTAGAAATCAAACTTCCAGTAAAGAAGAATCAAAATGTTATGGAGCAGATGGTGATAACTGCCAGTCCAGAATTTTTCAAAGACCTAGGTTGGGATAAAAATGCCGCTAAAAATTGGACTAACCGAGACATTCCAACCGGAATTAAAAAATATTTTAATGATAGCCTTCGCTTTTGCCATCGTTATATCGGAAAAGAAAATATAATTTCAGCCACAATTCATTTTGACGAAAGCACTCCACATATGCACGTTGATTTTATTCCAATTATTACTGGAAAACAAAAGCGAAAGAGCGTCTACGAGAAAGATAAAGACGGGAAATGCGTCCGTGATGCAAATGGAAACGCCATAAGGGCAAGGGATAGCCACGGGAAGATTATTTATGATTATGTTGATGAACCACCATCAATCAATCGAACTGAATTTTGGTTTGAACGTGGCGGACGGCAGTCATACCGTAAACTTCAAGACAAATTTTATAAGGAAGTTGCCAGCCACTACGGTTTAGAGCGTGGAGAAATCGGCTCCAGCAAAGAGCATAAAGATCAGAGCAAGCACAAAGCCAACATTTTAAATAAAGAAATCAAAGCAAAGCAAGCGGAAATATCGACATTGAATACACTTGAAAAACAATCCGTGCAGGGTCTTACAACTGCTTTACAAAAAAATCCAAATATACTTGGGCATATAAATCAAGCCTTAAAAATTGCCATTGGCGAAGAACCTCCACACCAAAAGATTTCATACACCAGAGAGCATAACCGATAACAGCAAAGGAGATTAAAAATGATAATAGATGATGATAAATTAGAAATATTAGTGCAAAAAGTTCTATCAGATGAACGGGAGCGCATATACAATAGTTGGTTCTGCGAAGGAGATATCGTTACTCCCATATTGGAAATCAAGCAATCACGTTTTCGTAAAAAATCTACTGTTTACATGGATTTAGGCGTATGGGAAAATTTCCAATCGGAAATCAAAGAACTTTTACAAGCCTTATATTATGCACACAAACGATTGGAATATTTTGAAGAGGTACAAAATCAAGAAATTCCAATAACATTTGACGAATACATAAGGAAAAATGTATTTGATTATGATACAGCGGCATTTGAACGAATGAGAAATAAAGTCGAAGAATTGTATTACGTCCAAACAGATGATGAACGATAGACACGAAAAATGCGCCCAATACTGGACGCATTTTTTAGCAACTATCCTACCGCTTCACAAGCTGATATGTATCGCCACCGTATAAATCTTCAATAATGAGTGTATTACCGCTGAAACTATATCGCATATATGGACTGGCAAAGACACCATTTCCGGCATAACTCGGCAAATAGTCTTTCCCAAGGTCGCATTCTACCCAAAATTTATTATTACCTTCATTTGCAATGATACAGATTATTCCACTACCCGCATAAGTTCCGGCTACATCTGGAACTTCGGAACTAATCTGTTCAGTGAATTGTGTTTCTGTAGCCTGCGCTTCTGCATTTTTTGTCTGCACCACACCATCAACTGTCCATGCACCATTTTCATCTACGGTATAGCCATCTGGTGTTGTGGTGCTTGCATACATAAAAGAAGTTCCATCAAAGCAATAACATTCGGATATCCCGTCATTATTTCCATCAATCCATAACCATTCACTCGTCGCAAAATTTCCAGTGCCAGTTTTGTCATAGCGCCAGTCATTACCATCACTCGTCCACTGTCCTGCCAGTGCTGTCATACTCATTGTAAATACCATCATTGCTGTGAATACTACCGTTAAAAACTTTCTTCTCATTGTTCTTTCTCCTTTTTAAACTATAAAATGCAAATCCCCAGCCACGCTTTAGTCATTAGGGTGTTTAAGCCAGTTTTCGAGTTCTTGATGGCTTTCTGCAAGTATTTTTAGCGTATCATTTTGGGCAAATATCAAATAAAAGAGGGATGTTATGATACCGCATAAACCTATAAATATTGCAATAATAAGGTCCTTCATGTTAAATAACTCCTTTAGATTTATATAATGTCTTTACAACATTCCATCGTTATTCCGCAAAGGTATTTTTCATAAAGCAGTGGAACGATTGGTGCACATATGACAGCCATAACGCAAGGTGCAAAGTAAAAAATAAAGACAAGGAATCCAATAATTGTCCCTAATTTCCTAAAAGGCAACACTAACAGTTTTCCGACATAAAACCACGCTTCAGCATAAGTTAGCAGAATTATATTGACAACTACGACTACCATCGACAATGTTTCTAGAAGTTTGTTATCTGCGGTACTGAATTTCATTAATAGTACAGATAACACTGTCAATATAATCGCCGGAACAAAGCATTGCTTAATCTTGTTTAATCTCCTTTCAACTTTTTTCTGACATTCTGTTGCTTGTGTTGAACTTCGGAACTCGTCTACTCCTAACATTTTCGCACTCCTTTAACTTTTTTATACGGAATTTGTCACACAATTCCGCCATGCCAATATTATACCATTTAGAAAATATTTGTCAATTACAAATAATCATTACTGATAAGTATATTTATACTTGTGTTTGATATGCTTGTCATGTGGAGGTGTTCAACTATGATAATTATCACAAACAAAAGAATTAACGAATTACGGATACGATGCGGCATGTCTCAAACCGAACTTGCACAGAAGTTGAATGTTACCCGTTCAAGTGTAAATGCTTGGGAAATGGGTATTTCTGTTCCCTCTGTCCAAAACCTCTTAGAACTTTCTCAAATATTTCACGCATCTGTAGATTACCTAATCGGCACTGTTCCCAATGAATCCGTGTGTCTGGATAACTACAGTGAAGAAGAAAAAGAACTTATATATAGCCTTTTAAAATATTTTGATTCCAAACGTTGACATTAGAAAAGGCTAGATGGAAATCCCCAACTAGCCTTTTTCCTGCTGACGGATAACCGCCTTTACTGATTTTATAGTTCTGATTGAGCAACCTAACTCCTCCGCCAATGATGCGGCGGTGAAATCCATGTGGGATTTTACATACTCATATCGTTGTTGCCTTTTTTCTTGTATGTTAGCACGGTTTTCCGCATAACGCTTTGCATCATAAGACTTGACACTTTTTACCCGCGCCGCTTGTTTTTGTTCGACTGTGTATGCGGAAAATGAATTTTTTATGTCATATTCTTGAAAGTCAAGAAGGGCGGCAATTCGAGCATTTGTATACATATATTGGGTCTTAGAAGCATATGCGTTTCTTACAATCTCCTCTGCTTCATCGAAAAAATCGCGATCTATATATTGTTTGACACGTTCAACGGCGGCTTCTTCCGGCACTAAAATCCTCTTTAAAAAAATCGCCGTTATATGGGTGTATATTGCTCGATGTCCTTTGGGACACCCTTTTCTTCTGGCGGCATAGTTATGCAAATCTCGTAATATCCGTTTATATCTTGATTTTGTAGGCATAGGAAAAGTGTTAATCTTCAATTCCGGATGTACTCCCGTTTTAGATGTGGCTGAATCTGGTTGTATATCTATTTTAGATTTATTTATAGCAGAAACCGTTTTCCCTGTGGTCTGTATGGGTATTGGTGTTGACCTTTTATCTGCTACTTTGATTTTTATAGCTTTCGTTTTCCATGTGCCGTTTTTAATCATGGTCTGCTTGCGCTTTTCTGCCCGTATAAGATTACACGCCTTTATATATGCGTCTATTTCTGATTGAGGGTGTCGAAAGCAATCCAGACGTTTTATATCTATATCTGTTGACGGGTTCAAATGGAACAACCGAGTGGTTTTGATTGCTTCCATGTTTTTGACGTTACGGCTCAATGGGAAACGCAAAACCCTTGATTTATTTCGGCAAGCTATATCGGCTCGGAAATGGGTAATAAGATAGTCTGTGTATAATGCCCGCAACTTTGAATCAGCTTCATTTTTCAAGTCCAATGTGTTTACAATGTAGTATAGGTGTAGCCCATGCCCACTCGAAACCAGCCAGTTCGGAAACATAGCAGAGGTTAGATGGTAAGTGCAGTAAAGATAGTCCTTGATACCTTTTTCGTCCATCTCTGAAAAATCAACACCCTCCACATCATCAATATCTATATAGATGACATTGATGCGGCTGACATTTTTGTCTTTACGCCAACCTTTAAATATCGCCGGTGAATAGTATAAATTCACATCATAATTGAGTAAAGCTGTAAAGCCTTTCAACGCTTCATCAAGTGTTGAAAAAGAAAAATTATAGCTATAGCCTCCAGCGGACGCCATCGCCCAAAGAATGTCACCACCATGTAATTCACAAAAGACATCTTTAAAAAATTCAGCTATGAGCGGATTTGGATTGACACCGTCTGTCGTTTTTAGCGCAATAAACATATCAAACATAAAGTCAAATTTCTCTGTCCCTTCAATTAGCTGAGGATAATTTTCTATAAAATCAATATATAGTTCTGAATAAACACCCATCATCTTGTCTCCTTTTTTAATATATATTAAAAGTATGAAGCGATATCGCCCAAATGTCAAAGAATTTTACTATTGCTACAGTTAATAAGATTTATGATAATATGAATATGAGAGTATATCTTATTATAGTCAATCGGATTTTTTTGCACCCTTTTGGCATTGGAAAAGCCGAAGCATCTCACTTCGGCTTTAAACATTCTTTTATTTTAAAATATCAAAATCCACAGTTAAACTCTTGTTCCAAAAGTCAATAATTTCCTGCCTGTCTCCTTGATCGTGCCAGTAAGTCTTGGTACTTGTATTGTCCTCTATCACATGACCTGCACAGCCATAAACTTGAAATGGGTTCACTTGACCGCTATTCAGCAGAACACTTATAAAGCTGTGTCTCAAATCATGCAATCGGATAACAGGTAATGGCTCTTGCCCTGCCTTTTCTAATCGTTTATTGATTCTCTTCTGTAATTCCTTAAATCTTCGGCTTACTTTTCCCGGGTGCGGTAAATAGTCAGATACAATATTGGTCTTTGTCAGATACACATATTCACCACATTCAAGTGTCTTTCCTTGAGACCATTCCAACTGTTGTTCCAATGCCAACTGCATAAATTTTTCAAGTACCTCACAAATACAAGTTGTCCGTGTTTTATCCCCTTTTGGCAGCTTTTCTATGAATCCGGTGTTTATTTGCACTCTGGCTACGTCCACCAAAATCTTTTTGTTTTCAAAATCGACCTTGGAATGTCTCAAGCCGCACAACTCTGAACGTCTCATTCCTGCCAAAACCGGAAGTCCAACCATCAAAAGGGTACTTCTATCATCTTCCAGTAAACATTGATTTAAAAGTATATTTATCTGTTCCAGCGTCAAGGGAGTAGCTTCGTATTTTATGATATTTCCATAGTCCGCATCTAAAACCACATTTTCGTTAATACCATACTTTGAAAAATTCTTTTTCATAAACTTCCAGAGGTCAATTAAATGACATTTGTGCTTCTGTATGGTATTGGTACACAAATCCAAATCATTTTGGCAATACAAAAAGTAATTCTCAATTTCAGCCGTGTCCACTCGCTTTAAATCCATGTTGCCAAAATAATTGATGAAGTGGGTGTGTTGGGAGTTTTTTTGTTGCTTATATGAATCGCTCCAATGCTTGTCGCTATCATAATACTTCTCTTTGTAATCTTTGATTACATTCTCGATGTAGACCTTTCCAGTTGCTCCCGTAAGTTTCTTGTGCCTTTTAGCCGCATTATTCTCGCCTAAAATTGCTTTTGCCTCTTTTAACGTGTTTACTACCTTTGTAGTCTTTTTCTGCTTCTCCTTGCGCTTGCCTGTCTTTGGGTCTGTAATAATTTCCCGCCCTAAATCCAGTGAGACAATGTACTTCCCGTCCTTAATACGCTGTTTAATGCCTGCAATTCCTGTCTCTCTTACTTCTTCTTTCCTCATCTTCTGACCTTTCCCTGTGTTCCTATCAGCTTCTACCAATATAACACAGTCCAAAATATTTTGGTAGTTTTTTTGGTAGTATGATGAATGTTTTTCAAAAGCAAGAGTGTGATTTTTCCTTATAAACAAAGGGACTATAGGGTATCTCTATTTCATTTTATACCTTAAACCGGTACCCCACCCCCCATATCGTCTCGATATACTGGGGCTTCGCCGTATTAAACTCGATCTTCTCCCGGATTTTCTTAATATGCACCGTCACCGTGGCAATATCACCAATTGACTCCATATCCCAAATCCGGCTGAACAGTTCTTCCTTCGTAAACACATGGTTCGGGTTCTGGGCCAGGAAGGTGAGTAAGTCAAACTCTTTCGTGGTAAAGTTTTTCTCCTCCCCATTAATCCAGACTCTTCTCGCCGTCTTATCGATCTTCAGTCCCCGGATCTCAATCACTTCATTGTCCGGCATCCCGCTTCCGATCAGTCTCTCATACCTTGCCATATGGGCCTTCACCCTGGCGACCATCTCACTGGGGCTGAACGGTTTCGTGATATAGTCATCCGCTCCCAGTCCAAGTCCCCGGATCTTATCGATATCTTCTTTCTTCGCCGATACCATAATAATCGGCGTATTCTTCACCTCGCGGATCTTCCGGCAAATCTCAAATCCATCCATCCCCGGCAGCATCAAATCCAGGATAAACAGGTCATACTCCTCATGAAGTGCTTTCGCAAGCCCCGCGGTACCTTCATTTTCAATATCCACCTCAAACCCGCTCAGTTCCAGATAATCCTTTTCCAGCTCCGCAATACTCTCTTCATCTTCAATAATCAGTATCCTTCTCATTCCTGTATAACCTCCTGATATTTTCTTAACACGAAATGAATCTCCGTTCCGATTCCCTCTTTGCTGGTGGCCCAAATCCGGCCGCCATGATCCTCAATAATCTTCCGCACAATCGACAGCCCGATTCCGCTGCCCCCCTTGGAAGAATTCCGGGAGGAATCCGTCCGGTAGAACCGGTCAAAGATATTCGGCAGGTCTTTCGCCGCAATCCCTTTGCCGTTGTCCTCAATCTCCACCTGGATGAAATCGCCCACATCCTTGATTCTGATATTAATAATACCCCGTTTCTTATCCAGATATTTCACTGAGTTGCTGATGATATTGTTGATCACCCGCCGCATCTGCTCCGCATCCGCGATGACCAGCACATCCTCATCCACATAATTAAAATACCCAAGCTCAATGTTCTGGGACTCCATATCCAGTCCCACTTCCTCCACACAGTCCCTGAAATAACCGGCCACATTAATCTTCGTGAACGTATATGGGATCTTGTTGGTATCAATCTTGGAGTAAAATGTCAGCTCATCAATCAGCCTGTCCATATCGTTAGCTTTATTATAGATGGTTCTGATATACTTATCCAGCTTCTCCGGCGAAGAAGCCACCCCATCCATAATCCCTTCCACATACCCCTTGATCGCCGTGATCGGCGTCTTCAAATCATGGGAAATGTTGCTGATTAACTCCTTGTTCTCCTTATCGTACTGGAACTTCTCCTCCGTGGACTCCTTAAGCCTGATTCTCATCTCCTCAAAATCCTGGCAGATCTGTCCGATCTCGTCCTCCTCCTCCACCTCAAGGGAAAAATCCAAGTTGCCATTCTTAATTTCATTCGTTGCCTTTTGAAGCATTCCAAGCGGTTTTAGTATCGATTTATAAACCCAGGCCGTCAGCAGAATCCCGGCCATCAGCAGAATCAAAATACCCGTAAGCAGCATTTCCAAGATCATGGACTTAATCTCAGGTACGTAATCATCCACACCGGACACAATAAATACGCTTCCGGCCGACCCGTCCGAATACTTAAAATCCATCTGTTTAATCAAATGCTGGGTATCCCCGTCCAGATAAATACCGCCTTCGATCTCACTCTCCATCTCACCATAGGCAAGGAGATCATTATAAATACTCTCGTCATCCGTCTTATTGACGTCCCCGTCATAGATAATCTCTCCGTCTCTTCTGACAATCAGATAAGCATACTTTTTCAACAGATCGTCATTGACTTTCGTCAAATAAGCCGGGTCCTTAAAGTCGTCCGGATGTGTCTGGAGACTCACCCGGATTTCTTCCTGGGCTGCCTTCGTCAGCCGGTTAAAAATCTGAAGAGAATTCCCACCAAACAAATCTATCTGCTCCGTCAGCCCGTAAGCTTTACGAAAGGCGTTCATCTGATAATTGCTGAGCCCCCACACCGCAATCCAGATCAAGGTAATCGGCACCACGGTGATCGTCAGAAATGCAACGGCAAGACGCGTTTTAATCTTCATAGTCGCACCTCTCCAATATAAACTGTTGTAAAATATCATTAACAGTATACCATATTTCCGCTTGTTATTTATAAAACAATTCTAAAATTTAACTGAAAATAAAAAGTGGCTGACATGAGCCAGCCGCTTCTTCTGCCATCAGGCATTTTTCCCGATGCTGCTATATTCTTTTGGCGGGGGCCAGTGATATCCCCTCTGGTTGTACAGGCCATAATCCGGCGTGCGCTTCTGTTCCCCGCCGGGACATGAAACTCCCACAAGCCGTCCCTCCTTTACCCAGGCGGTGTCTTCTCCGTACAGATTCCGAATCAGCTCTTTCGTTAACCGCTCCCTGGTTTCCCGGTATTCCTCCTCACCGGAACAGTCATGGAGTTCCTTCTCATCTCTCTCCAGATCAAACAACTGGGTCACATTTCCCCTTGGATAGTAAATCAGTTTATGGCGTTCGTCACAAATCATCCGGGAAGCCTTTAATCCCTCTCCCACTTCCCCATACAGATAATCTCTCCTGCGCTCCGATACCATGGAAATGCCCTCCACCGTCTCCGGTATCTCCAATCCACACAGTTCCAGCAATGTTGGCATTACATCCTGAAGACAGCACAGCCTTCCATCAGTCTGCCCAATCCTGTCCAGCACGGGGCGGCCCGACAAAACCATGGGGATGTTGGCGGCGCTCTCATAGAAGCTGCGTTTCGCCACCATGTGATGGTCGAACAGCATATCCCCATGGTCGCTTAAGAAAACAATCAGCGTATTGTCAATCAGATTGCACTCCCGCAGAGTTCCAATCAACAGCCGCATCTGGTGGTCGATATGGGTGCACTGGGCGTAGTAGGCCCGTCTCGCCAAATCAATTTCTCTGTCCGTATATGGGGCGGCCGCCGAAGTCAGTTCTTTTATCATCTCCGAATGTCCCAGCCAGTCCCCCTCTAACGGTGCTTCCAAGGAAACGTCACGGAATTGGTCCAGATAACTGGATAACGGTACCAGAGGCGGATGGGGAAACTGATAGGAAACGTAGAAAAATCCAGGCCGCAGCGGATCTCTCCGCTTGATGGCTTCACACATTTTCCTGGTTGTCCAGTTGGTGGGATGCACGTCCTCCGGCAGATGCCAGGGTCTGGTGTAGTAGATATTATTTCCCATCCCATGCATAAATTCTTCCCCCGTATATCCCCGCCCCGACAGCCAGATCTGATAGTCATCCACCTCCCCAAATTCATATCTGCCCTCCTCCACGATCAGTGCATCGTCGAACCCAATCCGGTCCCGCTGCGGATACACATGGAGTTTCCCCACACTATACGCCTGATAGCCATTGTTGCGGAATGCCTGGGCCAGCGTGGTTACCTGCGGCATAGCCAGCGTGTCATTGTAAATACGGTCGCCGTGAGTTCTGGGCGAAAGCCCCGTCATCAAACTCCGCCGGGCAGGAATACAGACCGGACACTCACTGTAACAGTGGTCATACTGAACCCCATGCTCCGCCAGATATCGCAGAGTCGGCATCATGCTCACTGGATCACCGCCCAGTTCCGTGTGGTTCCGGCCCAGCTGGTCCACAGAAATCATCAGCACATTCGTCTTCTCTTTCATTGCCCATCCTCCTTCTTATCCCACGTCGTCAATCACAAAATCAGTACAATTTAAAAGGATTTCCCGGCGACAGATCACATCCTCCATGGACGTGTCAACCGAAAACTCCCCCTGAATCAAGATATCTTGGGCATCACGGCCGTAAATGCAGGGAATCTCATGTTCATACACATCCCGCCCGGACGGCTGTTCGTCAAGCAGATGAGGCGTATGGCTGCTCTGGCGTTTCCACCGGATGACCACTTCCTTCATCCGCACCCTCTCTACGGGGGCGTAAGGTTCCCCGGCCATAAACAGGCAGGACTCCGCCACAAGACTGACATGGTCCACAAAAATATCGCGGATCGCCCCCGGCATCTGCTCCGACCCGTTACGCTTTGTCGCCGACAGAAAGAATGGTTCTCCCTTTCCCCACCATCTCGGTGCAAAATCCCGCTCCGGGCAATCGGCGTAACATCTGGTATTCCCCATCACGTGATGAATCCGGATATCCGAGATGATTCCCCCATCCCTGGACCAAATTCCAACCGCTCTGGAGCAGTCTTTGACAATGCAGTCGCAAAACAGGATATTGCGGATATCTCCATAGCTCTCCGTCCCAATTTTCAGCGCCGAGTCTCTGGAATGCAGGATGCAGCCCTGGATCACCACATGTTCACAGGACCCATACTTTTCTGTCATCTCCTTCGTCGCCTTCACCACAATGGAGTCGTCCCCCGATTCCACAATGCAGTTTCTAATGACTACATTTTGACAACAGTCCGGATCAATCCCGTCATTGTTCGGCCCCCGGTCGTTGTTGAGAATACGGATACTGTCCACCATCACATTCCGGCATCCCGCCATGTGAAGCGTCCAGAAAGCCGCGTCATAAAACGTGATATCTCGCACCGTCAAATTCTCAATATCCTCAAAATAACTGGTCCGCGGCCGGTTCCCGGTCACATTCAGCGGGCACTCATGCGCTCCGTGGTCCGCATTGTCATCCCAAAACCGAAGCCGCCCCTGCCCGTCTATCGTTCCATTTCCGGCAATCGTAATATTCTTCTCATGACAGGCAAACAGAAAATACCTGGCCTCCGGGTCACTCAAATCCGATATCAGTTCGGCCCCCTGCTCCAGATACAGCTCCACATTGGATTTCAGCCGGAGAAATCCTGACAGATACCGTCCCGCCGGTATCAGCACCCGGCCGCCGCTCTCACTGCACTTATCAATTGCCTTCTGAATCGCCGCGGCGCAATCGGTCTTTCCGTCGCCCGCCGCTCCATACTCCAAAATATTAAATATCATCACAAATCACTCCTGCCTACGGAAAACAGCGCGGGAATCACCATAAAGTTACTCCCCCCTGTCCTCTCTCTGTCAAAATGGGTTTCCGGTCTCTGCTCCATCCACCCTTTGATTGCTTCCGACTCCGATTTTCCCTCCACTCCCCGGATTGAAACCATCTCCTTCGGCTCCTCATAATAAGAAAACAAAACCGTCTCATGCAGCGAGATATACTGATACTTATCCCCCTCAAACAGCCCCTCATCCACAATTGCCTGATGCCAATACACATAGGAGGCAAGCTTTTCCGGATACAGATATGCAATCCGCCCCACTCTCGTTTTCCCGCTGCGTCCTCTCTCCCAGTCCTCCACAGGTCCCGGCACGCTGTGATAATAAACACAGCACATCGGCAACCATGCCGTCTTCCCTTCCGCTTCCGGCCACTGCTTCATAAAAGGTTCAAGCGGCCACAAAAAATCTCCGGGATACACCCGTTCCTCCAATGTCTCATAATAAAGATAACACATCGATTCATAACAGAAAAGGGCCGCCAGAAGCAGGCTTCCCTTTTCCACCAGTCCGGCCGCCTGCATTTTAGCGGCCTCCACTGCATTTCCAAACTTCATCTCCGAAGCAATATCCCTCTTATTCCATCCCCGGAACTGTCTGCGAACCATCATCCCTTGACACCCCCGGCGGTAATTCCCTCTACAAAATATTCCTGTGCAAAGAAATATAACAGCGTAGGCGGAATCATGGACAGAAATGACATACTGAGCACCTGGTTCCACTGAGTCACCGCGCCCGTCCCGTCAATGGACATTTTCAGGGCCAGAGACAGGGTATATTTTTTTACACTGCTGATATAAATCAGGTTGTTAAAGTAATCATTCCATCTCCACAAAAACTGGAAAATAATCACGGAGAACACTGCCGGTTTCATCAGCGGAAACAAAATCTTCACATAAGTCATAAACGGGTTACACCCATCCACGCAAGCCGATTCATCCAGTTCCCGCGGTATCCCTCTCAAAAACTGCACCTGCATAAAGATAAAGAACGGATAACAGGCCAGCAGTCCCGGCATCCAGAAGGGCATATAGGTATCCACCCATCCAAACTTATGAAACAGCACATATCTTGGAATGATAATGACCGAATCCGGCAGCATCAGCGTCGATATCATCAGCAAAAACAATATCTTCTTGCAGGGAAAACTGAATCTGGCAAACCCGTAAGCCACAATCCCAGTGGACAGCACCGTAAACACCACCGTCGGAATTACCATCAAAAATGTATTCTTATAAAAAGTCGTGTAACTAAACTGTCCGCTTCCTTTCCAGCCATTGATAATCCCGTCCAGAGAAAAACTCTCCGGCCACAGTGACAATGTCCCAAACAGCTCCTGATTTGTCTTAAATGTTGCAAAAAACAGCCAGATCAGCGGGTAGATCATCAAGAATCCCACGCCCAGCAAAATGGCGTATGCAATCCCTTTCTTCCATGATTTTGTCATCAATTGGCACCCCCGTCATTATAAAATACCCACGCGTCCGAAGTCCGAAACAGCAGGGAGGTCACAACCAGCACTACCAGGAATAAAATCCAGGACGTAGCAGAAGCATACCCCATCTTCAGGGAGGAGAACGCATCCTCATATATCTTGAGCCCCATCAGATAGGTACCGTGATTTGGCCCTCCGTTGGTGATAACGGAAACTGCCGTGAATTCCTGAAGCGCATTGATGGTCTGCATCATGAAGTTAAAGAAAATAATGGGCGAGATCATGGGCAGCGTGATAGAAAAAAACTGTCTCACCTTGGAGGCCCCGTCCACGGATGCCGCTTCATATAAGTCCTGGGGAACATTCTTAAGCCCGGCCAGGAACAGCACCATGGAGGACCCAAACTGCCACACCACCAAAAGACTGATGGTCACCAGGGCCGTGTCCGGCATTCCCAGCCAGTTCACGGCGGGAATTCCCACTTTTGCAAGCACGTTGTTGATGATGCCCTCTTTCATGAACATAAACTTCCAGAGGATGGAAACCGCCACACTTCCGCCCATGATGCTGGGCAGGTAATAGACCGTCCGAAAGAAATTAATCCCCTTGATCTTCATATTTAATAGCATGGCGATAAACAGCGCGAATACCAGCTTCATGGGTACTGTCATCAGCGCGTATTTCACAGTCAGCCCAAAGGACTTCCAGAAATAACGGTCTTTTTTAAATAAGTTCACATAATTCTGGATTCCAATCCATTTTCCATCCGACAGAATCGAAAAATCGGTAAAGGAAAAAAACAAGGACTGCAATAAGGGGTACAACTGTAAACTCAAAAATCCGATAATCCACGGGCAGATAAACAACACTCCCCATTTCCAGTTCCTGGGGTATCGGCGTGCCCCTGTTCGTTTGTCATTCGCACTCTGTTTCATACTCTATCCATCTCCTGACCGGCATAATCCTTACTGATTTGTCACTGATTCTTATTTTGCTTTTAACTCGGAAAGCAGTTCCTGATACTGGCTCACGATCTCCTTCGCCGCTTCCTCCGGGGTGATATCACGGTAGATTACTTCCTGTAAAATGTCTTTTCTCACCGTCTCCAGCTCGGTATTGGAGCTGATGGCATTGATTGTCATAGAATCCTTCTGGGCAAGGTCCACCGCTTTCTTTAATGTGGCATCTACAAGTCCTTCACCCTCCAGCGCTTCAATTGCTGTTGATGTGGAGTTATATCCGTAGGCGTCCTTGATCATCAAAGCCGCTTCCTTGTCATTTAACAGGAAATCCAGGAACTTGGCCGCCTCTTCCCGGTTCTGGGAATTGTCGTTGATGCACATTCCTGTATTGCCGGCAAAATCAACGCCGCTGCATTTGGCGTCACTGTTTCTCGGAATTGCCATCACATCGAGGGGAGCAGATACGGAGGCTTTGTATTTCGCCAGACCGCCTGTGATATCCAGCAGCAGACCGATCTTCCCATTGACCCACTTGGGATTCTGGTCCATCTGTCCCACAAAGACGGCGCCCTCTCCAAACGGCTCTATCGTGTTGGTATCATAGAGGTCCAGAATCAATTGAAGTGCGTCCTTCATCTGTCCTTCTGTGAAATTCAGTTCATAGCTTTCCTCATTGACAAGGCTTCCGCCTGTGGTCTGGCCGATATAAGCCGGAATAATCAAACGGTTTAACACGTCGATATCCGCTGTCATCAGGTAAGCGTCCCCGTCCTGCTCATGAACCTTCTGCCCCAGTTCCATAAATTCATCCCAGCTGTAAACCTTGTTTATATCAACGCCAAACGCGGATGCAAACTCCGTGTTGGCGTACATCACCTGCCCGGTCACCGTACACGGAAACAGCACCGGCTCACCGGCATACATTCCGGATTTTTCCAGCAGTCCTTCCGCCAGTGTGGAGGTGTCCACCGGCAGCTTCGATAAGTCACTCAAGTAGTGCTTCGCTCCCTGCACATCCGCCAGCCATTCCCGCTTAAACAGCATTAAATCCGGTGCCGTGCCGCTGGAGAGCGTCGTCATCATTTTCTCATAATAACCGTCATAGCCCTGATACTCACCCTCGATGGTCACGTTAGGATTCTTCTCCTCATAGAGTTTAATCACGTCTAACATCGCCTGATGTCTCGTATCGCCGCCCCACCAGGAACAGCGCAGTGTCACGTTCTCACCCGGCGCTGCGGAATCAGCGGCTGCCGTATCACCTGCCGCTGTGGTTGTGCCTGCCGGATTCTCCGTACCGGCCGACTTTTCTTCTTTAGCCCCGCAGCCTGCTAGCATAGTCCCCATCATACATCCTGCCACTGCCAGAGCCGCCCATCTTTTCCCATTTTTTTTCATCATCTGAACTCCCTTCTCATATAGAATCAAGATACATTTGCTGATTTCACTATAACAAATTTACCTGATTTTTCATACGACGCTGATTTTTATTTGCATATCCTGATTTTCTATCTTCTTTTAAAAAACTATCTTTATTTTAGGTCTTAGGGCAGCACAAAGGCTATGGTATATCACTATGCCATAGCCTTTTCTCTTTCGTGTCCCACTATGCCGCAAGAGGGAGCGGCAGGCGGAAGAAGATGCACGTCCCACGGTTCCTGTGGGAACAGACATGGATTCCCGCTTCCTGTCCATAAGTCAGCACCAGCCGCCTGTGGGAATTCAACAGCCCCACATGGGGACTGTATTCCTCCGTGTGAATCAGCGACTCCCGAAGCCTTTGCAGCGTATCCCGGTCCATTCCAAGACCCGTGTCCAGCACGCTGATATAAAGATAACCATCACAGCCATGAATCTTAATCCGGATCACGCCTTCCCGCTCCAGTTCCTTGATCCCATGATTGATCGCATTTTCCACCAAAGGCTGGAGAAGAATCTTGCGGATGGGATAATCCATCACCTGATCGTCGATATCGTACTCCACCCGGAATTTATTCTGGTATCTCCTCGCCTGGATAAAGACATAATTTTTCAGATATCCAAGTTCCTCCCGGATCGTCACGCTCTCATCCGGATTTCCCAGCGAGTACCGCATGATCGCCGCCAGCTTTGTCAGCATATCCGCACAGGTATTGGGCCCCTTGGTCAGCGCAATCGCTTCCCAGTATATCGTGTTCAGTGTATTGTGAAGAAAATGAGGATTGATCTGTTGCTGCAATGCCATCAGTTCCAGCGTCTTCAGCTTATACTTCTGCTCCGACGTCTGCACCTTTAAGTAATTCTGCTGCAAAAACAGATGCAGAATATTGTAAGTAATATAGTTATACGGGTCCAGAAATGCCCCCGCCTTCTCCTGTTTGTGAGACACGGCCAGCTCCGGGTGGCTGAGCAGGTCCAGAATTTCCTCCAGTCTCTTATAATCCTTCTGCGTCTTAAACACCGCCAGAATCATCGCCAGCACAATCGCCCCGCCCACCAGAATACAGAACACCGTAGCAAACCAGCTGGAGGACCGGAGGATATTCCTCGTCGGCACCACCGAAACATAATCTAAATCCTTCACATAGTTGGAATGCATCTGAGACACCGTATAATTCTCATGATCCATGGCAATATCCGTATATTCAAACTCCCCCAGCTGCATGTCCGTTCCGCTGTCGAAGAATTGCAACGCGTCCACCGGCATATTCTGAAACAAAATCTGATTCTTCTTATTCAAAACTGTAATCGACTGCTCCTTATAAAGCCCCAGCGAATCAATATACTTGATCAATGCATCCGCGTCATACTGAACCGCAATCACCCCGATGGGATTGGACGGGTCAATGGTGGAATACAGTTTCCGGCAGTAATAGATCACCGGCCTTTCCTCCGAATACTTATCCGGCGCCACATTGGCCGTATCCAGCCAGATATCTTCCTCAATCTCCTTCGAAGCCTCAATCCACCCATTAGCGCTGTGGGCTTCGAGAGAAACCATCCCTTTTTCCGGCACCAGCAGCCGGTCACGGTCATTATAATAATAGACATAAATCGACTGGACATACTCGCTGGTATACATATAGTAGCGCAGCAGCGAGCTGATATTGTTGATACTCCGAAGGCTGTTCAGCGTGATCTCCGGCTCACTGTACGCCGCCTTCAGACTGGTGGTAATGGATGGATTGGAGCGGATATAATAATAGACATTGTCCAACTCCGACAACAGAGAATTCATAGTCTCATCCATCTGATACAGTACATTGTAACTGCTCTTTTTCAGCGCGTTACGACTCTCCATATTCAATTCCCAGATGCTGAACGGCCCAATCAATAAAATAGGGACTAAAAGCAGCAGCGTATTCTGGAAGAAGCTTTTGAAGAAAAACCGCTGGCGCATGGTATGTATCCGCCTCATTTTCCCACACTTCCTTTATGGGAATGGGAAAGCCGGTACTCCTTTGGGGAGGTCTGGTAATAGGTCTTAAACGCCCGCGTAAAATTGTTGGGATTCGTATAGCCCACCAGACTGCTGATCTGGTAAATCTTCACCTCCGGGTCCTGCAGGAAGATGCAGGCCTGTTTCATTCTCATCTCAAACAGCAGATCCACAAAGTTCTTTCCTGTCTTCAATTTAATCAGCTGGCTCAAATAAGAGGAATTCAGATGAATCTTCTTCGCCAGCTCCCCCAGCGTCCCAAACCGGTATTCCTTCTGGATATACTGAAGCACCTGGCTGATAATCTCATCCTCGTCATATCCAGCCGCCGGCGTTTCTTCTACCTGAAACTTCTCGTCCAGTTCCTCCCGAATCTTCGTAAATGTCTCCCGGATCTCATCGAAATCCGAAGGCTTCAGAATATAAAACCGCACCCCATAGCGGATCGCGTTCTGCGCGTACTGAAAATCATTGTATGCACTCAGGAAAACCACACAGGGCGGTTCCTCCTCCCGCTCCCGCAGCCTCTCCGCCAGCTGCACCCCGTCCATAATCGGCATGCTGATATCTGTCAGCACCACATGCACAATCTGTTCCTCCATAAAGTCCAGAGCCTCTTTCCCATTGGAAACCTGTCCGCAGACATGAAACCCATAATCCTCCCACGGAAAATACGTTGCCAGACTGTTCCTGGACATCTCCTCATCATCCACCAGCAATAACTCATACATCTTCCAATCGCTCCCCTTTTCTGCTCCCAACAGCCAAACCCATTCGACATATTTTGACAAATCATGGTTTCATCATATCATTTTTGAAACTTCTGCACAATCGAAACTGTGTATTTTTACCATAAAAACAGGCCCGGCGCCACACACATTGTGGCATACCGGGCCTGTCTTATCTACGGCCGAACCGCCGTCCCATCCGGCAGCCGTGACTGAAGCCATCCATGATCCCGAAACTGGCACGGATAACGATTAGCCAATTCCTCATCAAATTCTATTCCAAATCCGGGCTTCTCATTGGGATATAAATAACCGTCTTTCACCTCCGGGCATCCCCGAAATATCTCCCGTTCCAGATCACTGAACCCGAAGAACTCCTGGACGCCAAAGTTGGGACTGGTCAAATCCAGATGAAGCTGGGCCGCCACCCCCACGGGAGTAATATCATTTGGACCATGCCAGGCCGTCCGGACCCCAAAACTCTCACACAGGACCGCCAGCTTTTTCGCCGGAGTCAGACCGCCGATCATACTCAGATGAACGCGGATAAAGTCGATCAGATGCCCGGTAACCAGAGTCTTCCACTCCTGCGGATTCACAAACAGCTCTCCCATAGCCAGAGGTGTGGATGTCTGATTCCTGAATATGGAAAACCATTCCACCTGCTCCGGAGGAAGCGCGTCCTCCAGGAAAAACAGATGATATTTCTCCAGTTCCTTTGCCAGATTCAGCGAGGCTATGGGAGTGAGCCGCTCATGGATATCATGGCAGAGTTCCACCCGGTTCCCCACTCTGCTCCGCACGTAATCAAACATATGCACCACCCCCGCCGCATACTGGGCCGGGTCATAGTAAGCGCCTTCCAAAACTCCCTCAGGAGAATGAATCACCTGCTTCCCCCCGTTCATCTGGCCCCCATAGGTGCCCATCTGAACACGGAGATAATGGTATCCCTGCTCCGTATACTGTTCCACCTGATCCATCAATTCTTTTTCATCCCGTCCATCCGCATGGCGGTAAACGGCGGCAGCCGGACGGCATTTTCCCCCCAGCAGCTCATACACCGGCATGCCCGCCATCTTTCCCTTGATATCCCACAAGGCCTGATCCACGCCGGAGATGGCATTGTTCAGCACCGGACCATTTCTCCAATAGGAATTTCCGGCAGAAAGCTGCCAGATGTCCTCAATGTTGTTGACGGCTTTCCCCACCAAAAGCGGCTTTAAGTACTCCTCCACCGCGGTCCGGACAGCCGCGTATCTCTGGGTAAACGTCGCGCAGCCGATTCCATAAAGCCCCGGCTCCGTGGTCTCCACTTTGACCACCACCAAATCAACCCCATTCGGAGCCGTCAGAACTGTCCGTATATCACGTATCTCAACCATATCCTTTAACCTTTCCTCTCTTTATAGCGAATTCGGCTGGATAGACCCCCATCCCCAGTCCGCATCTCCTTCCTGTTTCTCCGGCATACCCGGCAAAATCAGACCGCCGTCCACCCGGAGCGTCACCCCGGTGATGTAGGATGCCTGTTCCGACGCCAAAAATGCCACAGCCCGTCCAATATCCTCGGGTGTGCCGGACCGTCCAAGAGGAATCCGTTTCCCCAGAAGTTCCCAGAAGTCCGCGGGCACCTGCCCCCGAAGCGCCTCGTCCTTTTCGATCTCCTCTTTTGTACGGATACAGATGGCCCCCGGCGCCACATTATTTACCCGGATTCCGTAAGGTGCAAGATCCAGGGCAATGGACTGAATCGCCCGGTTCAGACCCGCCTTCAATCCACCATACACCGCGTCCCCGGGATACGCCCGTTCCCCGCGGGAAGAAGTAATGTTGACCACGCTTCCACGAATCTTGCCGCGGGCCATGTAACGGGCCGCCTCCCTCGTCATCAGCAGATAATTCTTAAAATCCAGGGCGATCAGAAAATCCAAGGTCTCCTCCGTCAGATCCAGAAAATGGTCCATGATGGTGACCCCCGCGTTATTCACCAAAAGATCCAGCCCGCCAAGTTCCTCCACCGCCTGTTCAAACAATCTGCCCCCGGCTCCTTTCTCTTCCAGCCTTGCGCCAAACACGGCGCAGGTTGTCTGGAAACGGCTCTCAATCTCCCTCTTCACTTCCAGGGCTTCCTCCTCCTTGGAATAATAAGAGATCGCCAGATCATAGCCCTCCTCCGCCAGACACAGCGCAATCCCCCGGCCAATTCCACGGCTGGCGCCGGTCACAATCGCTTTCTTTCTATTCATTCCTGCCATCCTTAACCTCCTCTTTCCGTCATCTTCCAGTCTTCTCATCCTCAAAACACCAGGTTCTCGCCGAAACCCGCCGCTGCCCGGGTTTCAGTCGCCAGCGGTCATACACCTCCGCACAGAGACAGTGCTCAATTCCCCAGATTACCAGTCTCTGCGGAAGAAAATGCACCGTCTCCCCGACTCTTGCCGGACTTTTCTCATGGCTCATCGTCCACCGGTACTCCGGGCAGGACAGAATCTCCTCTTGCTCCGTCACCTTGTGGCAGGCAGTATTGTCCATCATTTTCCGGTAACTGATCTCTGTTCCCGAAACCCGAAAAACACCTTCCACCGGACTCTGATAATCTTCGATTCTAACTGATTGATTCACCATCCCACCCGCCGTCCCGTCAAACGGAACCGACAGATGATATCCCGGTCCCATGGGCAGCTGGTCAATCGCCAGAAAATTGTGCTGGTATTCCCACAAGTCCAGGGTCCGCCCTCCGGTGTTCACAAGCTCCGTTGTAACCGTAACCAGATTCCGGTAAACTGAGACAGTCCTGGTCAGATCCGCCGCCACGCCAAGACAGGGCTCCTGCCGCTGGAAAAACACCGCCTGCTGCCGCGTCTGATGACAGGTAACCGGGAAAGGCCGGCACTCGTAAGATTTCCACATATCATAAGAGCCTCCCTCCTCCCGCTGCCTTAAAACACCCACCCCAAGCTTCGAAAACCACTGTCCCGGCTTCGCTTCCTCTGCCAGTTCATCCCAGACGAATTCCCCGCACAGCCCCACGCCATGGCAGGTAGGCCGGTCCGGCTTCCACTGCTCCGGCTGGCAGAACACATGCGTTCCATGAAGAACCACCTGCTTCACCACACCGGGAGATGCAAACCGCCGGCTCAAAAATTCCTCCTCCGGAGCCAAAAGCGTTACCTCTAAGTCCTCCGAACGGAGAACCAAATCTGCCTCCCTCATCTCAGCTCCTCATAGGCCTTTGCCGCCCTCTCTGCCACATAGGCCGCGCTGGCCTCCAGATACCGTACTCCCATCTCTGCCGTGGCATCCCTCGGGTCATAGACCACACACCGGTCCGCCGGCGGGTTCCCCTCAAACGTAAAACCGTCCATAATCCCCCAGTCGCTGCTCCTCAGCTTCTCCGGTTTTGGCGGAAGTCTGGCAAGGTCCACATTCTCCGGGTGCAGCGCCATCTGAATCGAGGTTTCCAGTCTGGTGGCATGTCCCCTGTCTTCATCCTCCGGATCATAAGGTGCAATTCCCATCACAGAGATCACCCGGCTGGCCGTCTCGTTGGAAAATTCAACCGCCAGCCGCTCAAGCGTTGACGTCTGTCCCGTGGCTCCGTGGCCATTTACAATGACAATCAGCCGATATCCCTGCTTCACCAGAAGACGCAGATACTCCCGAACCACCACGCCAAAGATTTCCTCCGGTGTGTAAAAACTCGCCATGGTATTCCCCGGCACATCCATGCCTTTTACATAGATATCCAGGTTTTCAAACCCGGCATCCTCCAAAAGTTTCCGGTCACGTTCCCGCTCTGTCCCCAGATATAGCGGCGGGAGTACCACGCCCCCGGTAATCCCGGCCGCCATGCGCGCCACCTGTGCCGCCGCCAAAGGATCTGTGCCATATGGCATCGCCGGCCCGTGCCACTCCAGCGGTCCAACCGGAAGATAGGCGATGGAACAGCGCTCCTGCTCCTCCAGAATTTCTTCCGGACGTAAATATTCAAATTGAACTGTTCTCATGAAATCCCCCTTTTCAAGTCGCAATCGCCGCCCGCATCACATTTTCCTGGGTAATCTCTTCCTTTGTAAACTCCCCGGTGATATGACCATTGCTGAGTACCAGACACCGGTCGCTCATGGAAGTCAGCTCCGGCATATCCGATGACACCATAACAATTGAGATACCGGATCTGGCAAGCTCATTAATCAGTTTATAGATCTCTGCTTTTGCCCCCACATCAATCCCTTTCGTAGGCTCATCCACAAAGAGAATCTGCGGCTGGGCCAGCAGCCATTTGCCGAGAACCACCTTCTGCTGGTTCCCCCCGGATAAGTTGACGATCATGGTCTCCAGCGAAGGCGCTTTCACCCGAAGCCGCTCAAAAATGGAACCCGCCCGCTTTACTTCCTCCTTCTTATCAATAAAATATTTGTGGGGAAGCTCCGGCAGCGCGCAGAGTGTTAAATTTTCCCGCACGCTGAGTACCCAGACAAAACCGGACCGCTTCCGCTCCTCCGTCACAAATCCCAAACCGGCCCGAATCGCATCCTTGGGCTGATGAATCTCCACCTCTTTCCCCTGGATAAACACCTTCTTGGACACACCTCTGGTGATCTGGCCGAAGATTGCTCCCAGCACCTCGCTGCGCCCGGCTCCCACCAGGCCGCCAATTCCCAGAATCTCCCCGCGCCGCAGGGAAAATCCGATATCCTCCACAATATTTTTACCCTGGATCGTGGGATGGGGAACCGTCAAATGTTCGATTCGAAGCACCTCTTCCCCAAACTCCACCGTTTCCTTCGGGTATAAATTCTCCACCTTTCTGCCCACCATCTCCTCAATCAGCTGCTTTGGCTCCACCTGGCCGATAGGATTGCCGGATATAAACTGGCCGTCCCGCATCACCACCACGCGGTCGGCAATCCGGAAGATCTCTTCCAGCTTATGGGTGATGAAAATGCAGGAAATCCCCCGTTTGCGCAGTGAATTCAAAAACTCCATCAAAATATCCACTTCCGTATCCGACAGCGCGCTGGTCGGCTCATCCATCACAATAATCCTGGGATCTTTCCGCAGGGCCCTCATGATCGCCAGCATCTGCATCTGTCCGCTGTTTAAATTCCTTGCCTTTTCTTTGGGCGAGATCAACAGTCCAATCTGTTGTAAGATGTTCTCCGTATTGGCATACAACGTCTTCCAATCCACAAATCCGCCTTTCCCCGGCAGATTGCCCACGAATACATTTTCCGCAATACTGGCATCCAGCATCATATTCAGTTCCTGGTAAACCATCTCAATTCCGCATTCCTCAGCTACCTTAACCGATGTGAATTCCCGTTTTTCCCCGTTAATCCAGATCTCGCCTTCATAATCTTTATTGGTATAGGTGCCGCTCAAAACCTTCATCAGCGTGGATTTCCCCGCTCCGTTTTCACCGCAGATAGCCAGGATCTCCCCCTCCTCCAAGGTGATGGACACATCATTCAACGCCACCACGCCCGGAAAGCGTTTCGTAATATGGCGCATCTCCAGAATCACATTTCCCATACTTGCACCTCCTAAGGGTTATTCCTCGCCACCGGTTTTGCGGCGGTATTTGTCAATGAAAATCGCAATCAGCAGGATAATACCAAAAATCAGGTTCTGCCAGAACGTGGAAACACCCATGATAATCAGCGCGTTCGTGATCGTGGCAAACAGGATACAGCCCAGAGCGGAACCGATGATCGTCCCCTGCCCGCCAAACATGGAGGTTCCTCCAATGATCACCGACGCCATAATCGTAAGCTCCGTTCCTGTCCCCGCCGCCGGCTGGGCCGTGGCAAAACGTGATGCAATCAGAATACCGGACAGGGCCGAGAATCCACCCACCGCCGTATACACCAGAATCTGCTTCGCATTGACATTGATACCGGATAAATAAGCAGTCTCCCGGTTGCCGCCAATCGCCAGAACACTGCGGCCGAATTTTGTCCGTGACAACACGATATGGCCGGCCACGCCGATCACAAGCGCATAGATCACCGGCATGGGCACCACGCCGCCGATTCTGGTCTGGCTGAGCGCCTTAAACCCGCCGGAAAAACCGGAGATTGCAAGAGCTTGTGTGGTGACAGCGATGATACCGTTAACCACGTACTGCATGCCCAGTGTCGCAATAAATGCCGGAAGCGCAAACCTTACAATAATCACGCCGTTTAAAAATCCCGCGACACAGCCCGCCAACAGCGCCACAATAACCGCCACCGGAATCGGCATCCCCGCCTTCAGACAAAAAGCGCAGATAATGCCTCCAAAGCTGGTGACCGCACCGATGGAGAGATCCATCCCTCCGGCAGACATCAGAAACGTAATCGGTACTGCTACAATAAAGGAAAAACTTGCCGTGCGCAGAATATCCAGGATATTATTCACATTAAAAAAATTCAGATTGACGATAGCCACCGCGATCATCAGAATTGCCAATGGAAGAAGCGTTCCCATCTCTGGTTTCTGAAGCAGTGCTTTGCCTATCTTTTTTGCTGTATTCGTTTTCTTCTCCATATTTTCCCTCCAAACATGTGGCTGCATCCGTTTCATCAGATGCAGCCATACTGGTTACCTATTCAGACATATCAATTCCATACGTCTCGATCCAGGTGTCAACATCTTCTGGGAAAATGATGGAAGTCCCGATTCCGTTGTCATACTCATACTCGCCGCCCTCATAGATGGTCTTTGCAAGCTGGACGGACTGATAACCGATATCGTACCACATCTGTGCCACCGTACAATCCATGGTGCCTGCCTGAATGGCTCTAAGAATCTCCGGCGCGTCATCAATCCCGATCACATGGAACTTGCCCTGCAGTCCCTTCTCCTCCACAAAGGCCGCTCCGCCAAGACCGGCATAACTGTCAAAGGAAACCACGCCGTTCAAATCCGGCTTCGCCAGATAGAGCGCCGACAACCGGTCAACCGCTTTCGTCGCGCTGGAATCACACTCTTCATAGCTGATCACATTGGCATCCGGGCGAAGTTCCTTCAACCGGTCCTCGAAAGCCTGTCTCTGGTTATTCTGCCCGGTGTTGGTCAGCTGGGTCTGCATCGTACAGACATTGATCGGTTCCTCCTCGCCCACCGCTTTCACCAGGGCTTCCGCCGCATTCTTGCCAAGGTTGGCCGGATCGGTGCCTACCGTGGCGTCACACAGCTCCGGATCACCCGCCGCCAGGCCAATCACGATAATCCCCTTTTCCTTAGCCCTCTTTAATACATCTGCAAACACATCCGGGTCCGTCACGCAGGGCATAATAATGTCCGCCCCATTGGTGATAGCTGTCTCCGTCAGATTCACCATGTCGGAAGCCACATTGGAAGCGCTGGGCGCCAAATACTGGCCATCCCATCCAAGCTCTTCACACGCCTTTGCAAATCCCTTCTCATCCTGCCCCCAGGCAGCTCCGCCCGACATAACAGAAATCTGATATACCTTTAATTTTTTCGTTCCTTCTGCTTTTGCTTCTGTCTCTGCTCCTGTATCCGCTTCTGTCCCCTTTGCCGCCGGCTCCGCTGTCTGTGCACCCCCCTGCGTAGTCTCCGCAGTAGAAGAGCTATTCCCGCAAGCCGCTAAAGCTGCTGCCGTTAACACCAATGCCATTGATAAAGCCATAACTCTCGTTTTTCTCATTTCTCTCCTCCTGTTGTAAAAGAATACTTTTTCAATACGTTTTAAGAAACATAATTATGTTTAACGTGTTTTTATTATAACTTAATTATGTTTTAGATAAAATACTACATTTAGACAAATTAATAATATATTTTTGGTAATTATTACCAATAACCTTTTCGATATCTGGAGCATGTTATTGTATAAAACGTCGTTTTCTATCTTGTCTTAATCAGGAGTTTATATTATAATAGAGCAGAAACAGACCTGGATTTTTCCAGAACCCGTTACAGGAGTATAGAAAAGAGTATGAAAGCATATCAACGAGTTTACGAAGCTCTGAAATCACAAATTGAGACTGCCAAATATCCCACCGGTACCCTGCTGCCTCCGGAGCCAGAGTTGGAGAAACTATTTTCCGTCAGCCGCACCACCATTCGCAAAGCAGTGTCCATGCTGGCGGAAGAAGGCTATGTATATGTGAAACAGGGCAAGGGGACCTCCGTCCTCTATGGCTCCCCTCTGAATCCTTCTACAAATTCCACAACGTGACAGGCGTCCATGAGGTATTCACCAACGCCGGCAAGCCGTTGACGGTCCATGCCCGCTTTATTGACCAGGTTCCTGCCGATGAGGAGACCGCCCAGGCTCTGCAGATCCCGGTTAATACCCCGGTTTATCGGATTCAGCGCTCCATCTATATGGATCAGGACCCGCTGGCCTTTATGGAGAATTATGTACGCCAGGATCTGGCTCCGGGGCTGGAGCAGTACTGCGAGGAACTGTACAGCTTATACCCGTTGCTTCAGGAAAAATACGGGCTGAAATTCTGTTCCGGGCAAGAATATGTCTCCGCTGCAACCGCAGGCTTTATAGAAGCCGAAATTTTGAATGTTCCTCCCGGCACCTCCGTACTTTTCTGTACCCGTTACGCAGCCACCCAGACACTGCCGCTGGAATTTGGCCGTACTTATCTGCGCACGGATCAATATCAATTGGTGGTACAGATGCGTGGTGATTTTTGATATTTTACAGTACAAAAAAAGAAAGCGGACCTTTTCTGCTAAAAAGCCCGCCTTCTTCCATTTCACTTATTTTATCTTCCGTTCTCCAACTTAGCTGTTCATCTCCACACGTCCCGTACGGGCGTAAAATGTCACTAAGTACAGTCCACATAAACCGACAATGGCATAGATGATTCTGGATAACCATGTCATACTTCCAAAAAGAAATGCTACCAAATTAAAATCGAAAAATCCAATCAGCCCCCAGTTAATTGCACCGATGATGCTGATGGTCAGAGCTGTGCAGTCTAATGCTTTATTTCCCATGGCTCTACCTCCTTTTCTACCCATAGTATGGACATAGATTTGGGAAAATATACAATATAATTTTAACTCTGGATTTTCTCTAAAATCTCCTGTTCACGGCTGTCAAACAACAGTTTTTTGTTGTACTGGAAATACCGCTCGCAGGAGTAATCCTGAAGGAAATGCACGCTGGCATAGCGGGTATTTAATCCCGTCATAAACACCACCATCTCCTGGCTGTCGCCAAAGGCGGCCTCCATAAAATCAAATCCATGCTCCAGCATCTTCCCGGCCAGCAAAAAGGCGGTCTCATAGCGGTCGCTCTCCTCACCGTACAGCTCCTTCAGCCGCATCCAGACCTCACTGTCATTGACCAGATGTTCGGACTTGATTGTCTGAAGAAAACGGTCCAGCATCTTGATCAATTTCTGATACCGGCGCTCCTCCATCCTGCTTAACAGCTTCGCCTCCTTCTTATAATCCCGCTCCACACAAACGCCGGACAGAATCGATGCCAGTTTCTCCCTGGCATCCTCGAATGTCACAAGATTCTGCTGCTTACCTTCCGAAGCCGGCAGGTTCTTAAGCACCTTATTGATCTGCTTCTCCGCATCAAATTCTTCCCCAGCCGGGTCCATCTGTCCAAGCACTTCTTTCAGCCGTTCCAACAGAATTTCTTTCTCCACCAGCGCCTTAAACAGGGAATCCAGCTTCGCCAGCATGAGGCTGATCACGCTGACCTTCTCATCAAACGGCGCTCTGGCAAGTTTGTCACAGACCGCTTCCCGGATCACACCCGACAAGATTTCCTCCAGCTTGTAATCATCTTCATACTTATAATACAGCTCCAGATAATTGGCAAAATCCTTGGCAATCTTGGCGTGCTGGATATACTGGAAGATCACATCCCGGTCCACCGTCTTCTCCAGTTTCTCATACACTTCGATCAGTCTGGACAAATCCTCCCATCCCCGGGGCGTCGCAAATAATTTCCCATCCACCGTAGTCTCAATCTGGCAGAAATACTGTTTCTTCACCTCCAGATAAGAGAGAATGGCGGGATGAATGTTCACCTGGCCGGCATATTCCTTCCACACCTCAAAATCAGGCTCCACATAGATCAGCTTGATTCTGTCCAATGTCACAATATCAAACTCCCGCACAGATTTATTATATTCAGGCGGGTTCCCTGCCGCCACAATCACCCAGCCTTCCGGGATACTGTGGTTCCCGAAGGTCTTGCACTGCAAAAACTGAAGCATGGTGGGGGCCAATGTCTCCGACACACAGTTGATCTCGTCGATAAACAGAATTCCCTCCCGAAGCCCCGTCTGCTCCATTTTCTCATAGATAGCGCCCACAATTTCGCTCATGGTATATTCCGTCACCGAATATCTCCGGCTGTCGTAGATTTTTTCCTCAATATAAGGGAGGCCGATAGCGCTCTGTCTCGTATGGTGGGTGATCGTATAAGACACCAGGCCAATCTTACACTCCTGGGAGATCTGCTCCATAATCTGTGTTTTTCCCACCCCAGGCGGCCCAATCAGCAGCACCGGCCGCTGGCGGATCACCGGAATTGCATAATTTCCATACTCATCCCTGGTTAAATACGCTTCAATCGTATTCTTAATCTCTTCCTTAGCCCGTTTAATATTCATAGCTGTTCTCCATTTCTATCTCTTCCATATCCTCCGGCTCCAATATCAGTTTGACCGCCCATGGAGGCACCGATATGTCCGTGTACTGATCCTTCATAAATACAAATGCCGTATCATAAACCGGCCGTTTTACCGGATAAATGCCCTCTCCGTCTGTGAAATATAAGAGCCCCCGCAGGCGTTTAAACGCCCCCTGCTCCCGAAGCCGGTTCACATACTCAAACGCCGGCCGGAAATCCGTCCCGCCTTTTCCGACAATCGTAAAGTCTTTCATATATTCATCCATTTCCTCCCGGCTGGTGATCACCTTGTCTGCCTGAATCTTGTCATCACACTGGATGATATGGATATTAATCTTCTTAAAATATGTCTCCGATTCACAGAGCACCGTATAAGTCTCCTCCAGGAACCGTCTCACCAATTCCCCTGAACAGGACATGGAGGTGTCAATGACAATCACAAAATCCTCGATCCGGTAAATTTCCTTCGTCTCCAGCGGTTCAATCAGCGGCATATTCCCATACATGGACAACCCGTAGGTGTAATAGATATAGTCAAAGGAATCCTCATCCACTAAAAGCTCCTCCCGGAGCACGGAAAACTTGCGCAGAAACTTTTTATAGTCATACCGCTCCCGGTTTTCAATCCGCACCTGTTCCATCAGACTGTCCGAATCGTCCGCCGCCTCGCTGGCCAGACTCTCCATCTGCGTCTGCATTTTCTCCCGGTTGTCATTCCACTGGTTCTGCCGCGGCTGCGCTTTCTTCCTGTTCTCCTCCTCGTACCAGCGCTCGTGGTCATCTACGTAAAACTCGGCCACCAGCCGGTTGTACTGCTTCTTTGACAAATTCATGTTTTGAAGCGCCTTGTAAATGCCTTCCGCCGTCAGCACCTTCATCTCTTTGCCAAGACGCAGGTAGGTCTCTCTCCGAAACGCGGACTGGGGCTTGTGGACACATTTTTGGTGCAGGCCGTCAATCACCGATTCCATGGCAATATCACAGGCCAGATTCCAATACTCCTTCGCCCTATCCCCTCTTGTATGTTGTGGTAAGTCCCCCTCACCTATGTTCGGCGGAAAGATATGACAAAATAAACAATGCAGTACCATATGCAAATACGCTCGGTTTACATAACATCTCCCCTGCTGATACATCTGAAACAGATCGCCCGGATTATAATAGATCACCCATCCATCTGTCCCAATCCCCTTTCCGGCCGCCGCTTCAAACCCCAGACAACTCAGCGAGATATCCAGAAAATGCATATTCAAATACAGTTCATTCCTAGCGTCATACAGAATCTGGGTACAAAGCTCCACCGTATCCAATTCCATCAGCTGCTGATGTCTTGCAGGATCAATCATTCCCTCACCTCCTCACATTTCTTCGTTATTTATCCTCAAATCACAGTTCAAACTTTCTCTTTCTCGGCCCCGCCTCCGCGCCGCCGTTCTGAACCGTTTCCGCAAACTGCAGATGCTGCCGGTCCATCAGATAACTCATCATCGCAGCATCCCCAGCATTTCCGGCCGCCGCGATCAATTCCGCCAGTTCCTCCCGCTCATAGGCACACTGCTCCAATAACCAGCACAGCTCCTCCATATCCTTTCGTTTCACCGCTCCAACTGCCGCCGCTGTTCTGTGCATCTCCAAATAATCCAGGTAAACGTCCCTGTATTCCCCTGTCAGCCCATACGGAAACCGAAGCCTTCCCAGAGCCAGCCGGATCACCAGTTCCTCCGCCTCCTGCACCTGCACATGGGGAAACAGACTGTCATACCCCCTAAACTGAAATTCCGTCTGCTGAAAACAATACCGGTACTGATGCCCGCACCCATGCATATGCGTCCGAAATACCTTGGCGGGAGTATTTTCCACCGCCTCCTCAAAAAACTCGGGAAAGACAAGCCTTGCCTCCTGCCTGCCATGATAGGCCACAAACAGCGTCTGGCGAAGCTCCGCCAGCACCTCCTTCAAGCAGGATTTCTCTCCCTCCGCCACGCGCACATCCAGCGCCCGCACTCCGACACACCCGGTAAATGCCCCGGCGCCCCAGTCCAGCGTCCTGCTGGAAAATGCAAGCTTCTCCAGATTCCAGCAATTATAAAAGGCATACGCCCCCACCTTCTTTAGTCCGTCCGGCAGGCAGACTTCTGCGACACGCTCTCCCGACACTTCGGGAATCGTAAGCGCCTCTTCCTCCCGTCCGGTCCATGTTCCTTCCTCCAGCCGTCTTACATGCTCCGAACAGACATAGTCTCCCAGTTCCACCACCGGCTTCCCCTCAATCTCTTCCGGGATCACCACAATCGTATCCAAACTCCTGCATCGCAGAATCTTGATTCCGTCCGCTGCATCTTGATACAAAAAGAATGTCGATGTAAAATCCGCCATCACGGCCACCTCTTCCAAATCCATCATAAACAAAAAACCTTCTTACATATTACCACAAAAAGCAACTGTAAGAAAGTTTTATTGTTCTTATTTCATATCCAATTTTATCAAGTGTTTAACGGTACAGCACATCCTCCAGGCTCCGTTTCGGCACATAATGAACCTGGTTCTCGTCGCGGTAATATGTGGTATCGCCGTTTTCTCCTGCCGGCACTACCTTCACCTCTTCTTTTGGCTTGCCAAGGGCCAGTACCAGTTCAATGGAATAGCGCTCCTGGTCAATGCCAAAGACCTCAGCCAGTTCTTTTCTCTTTACACTTCCCAGCATACAGCCGCCATACCCCTTCTCCACCGCTCCCAGCATCATGGTCTGGGCTGTGATGCCTGCCTCTATGGCTCTCTTGGGACCCATAGTTAAATCACTGAGAATCACGATATAGGCAGCAGGACGTTCCCCTTTTGCCGGGCCGTCCCAGTCAGCCAGGGCTGCCGCCCAGATCAGAGTCGGGAAAATCTTCTGCGCATCCTCCTCCGTGTGATAGATGGCAAACTTCAAGGACTGTGAATTGGCGCTGAACGCGGTCATTCTGCCAAGATCCACCAGTTCCTTCAGTTCCTCCTCCGTCATTTTCACATCCTCATAAAACCGCCTGTAAGTGCGGCAGGAATAAACCAGATCCTTTAACATGTATGTTCCCCCTTCTTCTACCAGCCAGTTCATGGCTTTTTTATAATTTCTGCCCGCATTTGGGACAATAATCAAAATCTTCTGTGGTTTCGTATCCACAGTGATCACAGTGTTTCTTCTCGTTCCAGCTATTGTCTTTTCTGCTGCCGGACTTCACCAGCATTAAATTGTTTTCCGTCAAGTCCACCAAATCTCCGCCGGCAATCCGTTTCCCCAATTCCGGGATGATCTCATACACCGTATCACAGCAGGACATTCTCACATAGTAATGGCGGTTCCACTTGAACACCGGGATAAAAAACAGACTCAGACACGTGTAGGTCATAAATACCTGATACCGTCCATAACTTCCGCACTGGGCGCAGATCACGGTTTTGGAATAAGGTATCTCCTTCGTTCTGGTATCAACTCCGCATATAAAAAACATAACTGCAGTTACTTCCTTTCCTCCTGCTCAAATGGATAGGAAACGCCCAGCTGTCCGCGGATTTCATCCATCTGTCTCATGATCTCCAAAGTCGCCTCATGAGGCATCTGCGGACACTCCGTCCAGCCGTTTCTGATTGCCTCCACACAGGCCATCACCTCATATTCGTAGCCGGAGATCTGTGGCGGACACGGATACTCTTCTATCATCTTCCGGTCCACATTGTACACCTGGATCGACTCAAAATTATTGATATTCTCCACGATGATATAGCCTTTGGAGCCGTAGATGATTCCTTTTCTGTCACTCAGCGACATGATCCCGCTGCACAGCTGTGCCATTCTTCCGTCCTTGTAGAATATGGTAATGCTGTTCTGTGCGTCCACGCCGGTCTCCGTCTTCGTAGCGCAGGCCTGGATTCTGTCAATCTCATCTCCCATCACCACCGACGCAAAGGTCAGCGTATACACGCCCACGTCCAGCAATGCGCCTCCCGCCAGTTCCGGATTCTGAATCCTCTCCACGCCGTCAATCAAATAATACAGATTTGCCGTCACGGTGGAGACATTTCCGATGGCACCGGATTTTATCACGTCCTGAAGCGTCCTGACCATCGGCATATACCGCACCCACATGGCCTCCGTCAGCAGCAGCCCCCGCTCCTTCGCCATCGCAAATACTTCCCTGGCCTGGGCTTCATTTACCGTAAATGCTTTCTCACACAGCACATGCTTCCCATGCTCCAGGCACAGCTTGATATGCTCATAGTGGTGGGAATGAGGGGATGCCACATAGACAAGCTCCACCTCCGGGTCCTTCACCATCTCCTCATAGGAACCATATGCCTTGTCAAATCCGTACTCGTTTGCAAAGTTCTTCGCCTTCTCCAGAGACCGGGAAGCGACGGCATAGCTGTTAATCCACTTCATCTCCCTCATGGTCCCCGCCATGGTTCCGGCAATTCTGCCGGCCCCAAGAATAGCCATATTCATTGGTTTCATGCATGTCCTCCTGTCATTTTACTATATGTGGGTTTCTATAATATAAGTTGCGAACATTTTGCAGAATCTGGCTGCCATGCCTTAACTCTTCCTTAAAATCCCCGCCGGCCAGTTTAAAAGCCAGGACATCTCCTTCACGCAGGCCTTCTACCTTCTCGTAACGGGCGGATATCCACTGCTGTTCTTTCTCCCAGCATTCAAAATGATTCCCAACTTTATGTTTTACCAAATCCGGTTCCAAAATTTTACCTTTTAATTTATAAAAGTAAACATCTTCTCCCGGTCTCTTATAAATCTCCGTTACAATCGCACGGTAGATTCCCTTACTGTCTGCCTCCAAAATACCACAGTTTAATTTGAACTTTTTCAGCGCATTCACAAAATGAAGCGCTCCTGCCGTAGCAATCCCCTGCTTCAACAGTTCTCTGAACAACTGGTCCAAACCATCCTCATCCGTCAGGCTGATCGCCTGGTGGTCATCCATCGGTTTATTCAAATCTTTAAACGTTAACGGCGGAACAACAATCGGTTTAATCTGTTTTCCCAAAGCCCAGGCTGCTCCCATCTCAATCTGACAGAACGGGCTTTTTAAATACTTCTGCGTGATCAGAAAAATAACCACCTCACAGCCACAGACCTCCTCCCGTATCCGCCGGATAAAATCCTCGCCAATTCCCAGACAGCCGTTTTTAGAGGAGCAAAAAATATCGTGAATCCCCATCCCATCTTCAAGCAGTTCACAAAAATCATCCACCAGCTCCTTATCTTCCGCCACATGACTGATAAATACTTTACTCGCCATTAAAAATGCCCTCTCTTTTGTATATTCATATGTACTACCTATATTTTAATATAAGTTGCTGCGTTCGTCCACCGGAATCACCGTTTTATGCGATCCCATTCAACTCCTGGTACAACGCTTTCGCATAACTGTCCGTCATTCCGCAGATATAATCCGTAATCAGCAACAGTCTGAGATATAGTTTCTCCTCCTCCGGCTTGTCTTTCGAACAAATCTTATATACTTTTTTGTAATTATCGGAAACCAGCGCCATCATTTTCTCCTGAACCGCCTTCAGAGGCCTGCCTGTATCATAATAGATAGCCGCATCCACGAATTTATCCAGCAGAAAGTTAAAGATCGTCTCCGCCGCAATCTCCAGCTTCAGAATCGGTTTGGAGATAAATGCATACCGGTATGCAATGTCTCCCAGCGCCTTCATCAGCAGTTTCACGTCCGCTCCCTCAAACAGATCCGACTGGTACGTTCCCGCCATGATCTCGCTATAATGACTGGTAAACCCATACGTCGCCCCGCCGATAGCCTGCCCCTGCACACTGACCACCCAGTTCTGCACCGCATACAAATCAGGGCGGGAATATTTTTTATCCAAAGCCTTCTGATAACGCTCCTCCAGCCAGCCCACAACCGTCCGGTATTTCTCGCTCTGTTCCTCCGGCTTATAATTCTTAAGCTCCGCCACCAGCTGCTCATAGGTAATGCATCCTTTTTTCACCGCGTCCTCAATATCCGCCGTGCGGTAAGCAATATCATCCGCCGCCTCCAGAATAAACGCCAGCGGATGCCGCACCCCGCAGGCCCCCGTCGCCAGTTCCACATCCTGAAAATTCTCCCGGTCCGCATAGAAATATCCCATCTTCTTATCCTTGATATTCCCACTTTTCGGATTGATCTCCAACGAAGATCCAGGATACTTGATGATGGTTCCCAACAGCCCTTTGGTCAAATTCATCCCATGCTCGTCCACCAGAAAATGCAGCTTCGTCACCACCCGGAAGGCCTGAGTATTCCCCTCAAAATTGTAGAAATCCTGCACCATCTGCTCGTTGAGTAAATCCACAACCGGCTTCCCCTCAAACTCCAGGTCCTTTAAATTCCGTTTAAACCACTCCTGGATCGCCGTCTCGCCGAAATGTCCAAACGGCGGATTCCCAATATCATGAATCAAGCCCGCACACTGCAGAATATCGCAGACCGCCGCCTTATGCTCCGCCGTAAATGTCTCATCCTTCCCATTTTTCTGAATACTCTCCGAGATATTCTGCCCCAGTGATTTGGCAAAAGAGGAGACCTCCAGGGAATGAGTCAGCCTCGTGCGGACAAAATCGCTCCTGTCCAACGGAAACACCTGGGTCTTATCCTGAAGCCTCCGAAACGAAGCGCTTCCGATAATCCGATGATAATCCTTCTCAAACTCCGACCGCAGATCCGAAGCCCCCGCCTTCCTCACAAAGCTTCTGATTCTGTCCTCGCACAACAACGTATTCCAATCCATGGCTGCCTCCTTCTCGATCTGATATTACTATTCTAATACAGACATCCTCGATAACACAAGAGGCAGGTTTTTACCTGCCCCTGTGCTTCTCTTTTCTCTTCTGCTGCTTCAGCTCAAACTGCCGCTCTTTCTCTGCTTCCTTCCGTTCCCGGCTCACAGTCCTGCGTTCCAGTTTATTCTGTTCCTGCTGTAACTTCAGGGCCTGCTGCGATCTCGTCCCGATGCCGGTACCCAGTACCTGTTCGTGAACCTTGCGCTGCATCCGTTTCGGATTGCATTTCCCCTCTTTCACATCAGCTGCCACAGCCGGACTAAACCGCAGCCCAGCGTATTTCCCCAGAATAAATTCAAACAGCTCATAATCCTTGGGCTCCGCCCCAAATGTCACCTTACAAGCCGTCACCTTCCCTTCGGATACCCGCTCAAACACGCCTACCCAGAAAGGTTCCTCGAAAAATACCGTCAACACGCCTGCTACTTTGTCCATGACAATTCCTCCTTAAGAATGTAATGCACAAAGAACGGACGACCAAGGAGGAGGGTTACTGACAGCGTTTTCACAAATATCCACCGCTGCGCCCGGACTACCTACCGGGACTGTGTTTTTATCTTTGTTCTTTTATATTACCATATTATTCTCCGCATTTCGACTGTATTTTATATGTAACGGAGATATCGTAGCCCTGATCTTCATATTTGATATCCAGCTGGTAATCGCCAATCCACAATCCGCCTTCCTCAATGGGATAAAATTTCTTCTTTTTCCCATCCATAATCACGAATTCATTCATCAGTCCGTACTCATCAACCGCTCCCAGAATCTCCCTGATACAGTCATCGCAAAACAGAGTTTTCATCCTCTGGATACTCACAATCCCCCTGGCTCGTTCCAAGCGGGCGTGGCCCTCTTTAGCTGCTGGCGTTTTCGTGATCAAAAGTGTGGCCTCACTTACATCATCATAGCCGCCGCTGACTCTGCTGCCGCGCAGTTCCCCGCCCGCTGTCTCTTCCCCCTCTTCAAAAATATCCAGCCCGTAAAGCATTCCTGTGTTGGTACACAATAAATAAACCTGGCTTGGAAATGTATCCGGAGCAAGACGGCAAATCTCAGCCGTATTGGGGATATATTCCATAAAATTTTCTTTATCCCGGCTGAAATCACTATATATTAAATCACGCCTAAGGGACTGTGCCATTTCCTCATATTCGTCATCTGTGGCGGAGGCGGCATAAGCCGCAATCCTGCTAAGGACCAGCTCCATATTTTTTTCATTCTCTTTTTCTATTTTTCCGAAATGATACGAGTACATGATTTCCGTAGCCATCACCGTCAGCGCACACAACAACACGGCTCCATACCAGATCCAGCGTTTGTCCGCCTGAGCCAAATGCAGTTTTCCCAAATCATCCCCGTCATCTTCCCAAAAGCAAAGACAGGCCTTCCTCAACTTATTCCACAGTCTGTTCATATCTACCCCACTTAAGAGTCATAGTCTTATAGCTAATATTATATTAGCTTTAATCGTCTTCTGCAACTTCTTATTTTCCTGTATCATGAGGGAATAGAAGCCAACAGCGAATAAAATAAAAGCTAAAAGAGAATATTATGACAATGGATAATAAAAGAAAAACTCTAGGAAAACGAATCAATCAGGCAAGAAAAGATCGTGGCATCACCGCAGAAGCCCTGTCCGAATTATGCAATATCAATTCCACCTATCTCCGCCAAATAGAAGGCAGCGGCAAAACTCCCAGCCTGCCCGTTTTCATCTCCATATGCAATTCCTTAAAGGTATCTGCAAATTATCTCCTGCAGGATGAACTTGAAGTTGTTGAAAAAGGTGATTTAGAAGAATTAAAACAACTCTGGGATCATGCCGAACCCAGCCAGTATGAATTGGTGATCGCGATGCTGCGGGCGGCTTTGAGACAGATAGAAGAAGGGAAATAAGGGTCACTGGAGTCGAAATTGATGAAATTAGAACGCAAATTTGAAACACTATCCTCTAAACCCGCTAAGTCTGATTATTAAACGTCTACAAAGTAATAGCGTAGCAGATCAAACTGCTACGCTGCAAAATGTTTAGATTCTCTTATACCTCCTAATCCACCTTCAAAATCAACTCCAGCATCCTCCTGGCGCAGGTCTTAATCTCTTCCTCCGAAATCCTGCCTTCCTCACAATCCTTACGCAGCCGTTCCGGGTAGCCGCAGCCCATCTTTACATCATTGCCTGCTTTCACCTCCAGGTACTGCTCCCCGTGGTTCCACCAGTCTGTGGTCACAATTCCATCAAATCCCCATTCTCCACGCAGAATATCCGTGAGAAGTTCCTGATTCTCAGAAACACGCCGGCCATTTACAATATTGTAGGAAGACATGATCGTCCACGGGTCTGCTTCCTTTACAACTATTTCAAATCCTTTCAGATAAATCTCCCGCAGTGCCCGCTCCGAAACACGGGAATCACTTTCCGTGCGGGCCGTCTCTTTATTGTTACAGCAGAAATGCTTCACGGAGGCAGCCACATGGCGGGACTGGATGCCGCGCACCATGGCGGCGCCCATTTTTCCTGCAACGAGGGGATCTTCCGAATAGTACTCGAAGTTTCGCCCACAGAGAGGGCTTCTGTGAATATTCATTGCCGGGGTCAGCCAGACTCCCATGTTATTTTCCAGAACTTCAAGGGCCCCCGCTTTTCCCACCGCTTCCACCAGTTCCGGATTCCAGCTGGACGCCAGCTGCGTTGCACAGGGGAACGCGGTTGTATAGATTCCACACTCCCGGCGGATTCTAAGGCCGGCAGGACCGTCGGCTGTCATCACGTTTGGCACACCATACTGCAACAGATTTCCAAACCCAAAGGTGTTGGCCGCCCCGGTATTGGGCTGGCCGCAGAGTAGTTCAATGAGATCATCCAAAGACAAAAGCCCCATAAACTCATCCAAAGTCATCTTCCCCTCTGCAACCTCAGAAAACTGGGGCAGGACCGTAATTTTCCCCCATGGCTTCCCTGGAATCGCTCTGCCGCAGGCTCCCTGGGGCGGCGTCTCCTGGCTGTTATACTTACTGATCCGGACCGCAGTTTCATCCGTCGGAAGCGGCTCCATTGTTCCATCTGCGCGCAGCCGTTCCTTCAACAGATTAGAAGCACATGTTTCAGTCAGCTGGGAAATGACAATGTCCTCCTTCAGTTCCCATAGAGCTGCAGCCTTTTCCACATCCCGGACACTGGTCCCCAGCCAGAACGTATACGTCCCCTTCTCCAGCACATACGCCGATTTCCGAATCCTTCCCTCATCATCATAGGACGCCAGACTTTCTTTCGGAACAAAGAGTGACACCACCTGCCTCTCCCCTGGCCGGAGCAGTCTTGTTTTTACAAACGCCTTCAACTCCTTCGCCGGTTTACCGAGCCTTCCCTGCGGCGCGCTCACATAAAGCTGCAACACCTCTTTCCCCTCATAATCTCCAATATTCGTCACCTCAGCAAGCAGTTCAAATCCTTCTTCCGTCATCCGCGACTGCTTCTGCCAAACCGCAAACCTCGTATAAGAAAGCCCAAAACCAAACGGATAATTCACACGCTCTGCCGCCCCCGGAATGGTCTCAAAATAACGATACCCCACATAGATATCATCCGTATAATCAACATAATACAAAGAATCATGGAAATGAGCAGAGGACGGGTAATCTTCCAGGCTCTTCGCAAAGGTATCCACCAGTTTCCCGGAAGGAGTCACATCCCCGGTCAGCAGGTCCGCGGCCGCCAGACCGCCTTCCATCCCCCCCTGCCATGCCATCAGCACAGACGCAATCCGGTCATCCCCCGCGAACCAGGAAGAATCCACCATGCCGCCCACATTCATCACAACCACCACATGGGCAAAATTTTCTTTGACTGTTTCCACCATCCTCTGCTCTGCATCCGACAGATAAAAGTCCCCTCTCTCAAACAACTCCGAAGACCGTTTTACAAACATACGTCCCTTTTCCGATTGGAACGGATTATCCGCCACATCCTCCGTTCCAACCGTGCGGTCCCAGTTTTCACCGGAGAAGCGGCAGATCGTGACAATCGCCGTATCCGTAAATGTTTTCGCCCCCTGCAAAAGTCCGGCGGGAACCTCCGGCTCTGCCACCATTCCCGGCTCATGGCCTTCCTGGTACTGCCTCCCCGTCTCCTCTTCATAAAACGCGGCCAGCGGTTCATATAAACATACCTTTCCCTCCGCTTCCTTGATGCGCAGTCCGTCAATCAGATTATGCATATATGCTACCGTCACGTCACCGCTGCCGCCTCCGCCTTTTACATAATCCGTACAAGCCTTTCCAAAAACCGCCACCCGCTTCCCCGCTGCAAGGGGCAGCACCTTTCCCTCGTTTTTCAGCAGCACCATTCCCTCCGCTGCCGCTTTTCTCGAAAGCTCAATATGTTCTTTGGAGCCTGTCACCCTCTTTCCATCCCTGCCAAGAGGCAGACCCGGCTGATAAAAATAGCGAATCCAATTTTTCATAGTCGTTCCTCCTAAAATAATGTTATGTTCTATTTTGTTTATTTTTTGCACAAACCATGTTATAATGACAATACAAAAACAGATAAGGACTCCATCATATGTATAAAGAAAAAAGAGCCGAACAAATTTTCCAGACAATTCAAGAAAATGGCGATGCTTCCGTAGAAGAGCTGGCACAAAAGTTCCATGTCTCCGCCATGACCATTCGCCGTGATCTGGCATTTCTCGAAAAGTCAGGGGTGATCAATCGCACACACGGCGGCGCGATCTCTGTGTCTTCCCTGCCCTTAGAAGAACTTTACGAAACAAAGCAAACACAGAATTATGCTATGAAACAGCAAATCGCACAAAAAACCATCGACTTAATCAAAAACCTCCCCAGCATCAACAGCATTTTTTTAGATGCAGGGACCACCACTTACCAGATTGCGCTTCTGATCAAACAGCAGTTCCAGGACCTGACCATTTTTACAAATGATTTAAAAATCGCATCCGAATTGTTTGACTCCTCCCATACCGTATTTATCTGCGGAGGCCGTATCCAAAAGGAAACCGGCTGTGTCGTCGGCCAGCAGAGCGACGCATTTGTCAAAAACCTGAATATGGATCTCTGTGTTCTGGGAGTACAGTCCATCAACAGCAAGCTGTACCTTACCGCTTCCCTGGAGGAAAAGGCCATTAACAAGCAGAAAATCCTAGCCTCCTCCGCCACCAAGATTCTGGCCTGTGACAAGAGCAAGTTTAACGGAAACGGCATCTTTACCATCGCTTCCGTGACCGACTTCCACTATGTCATCACCGATTACACGTTTCTGCCTGAACACCTAAGCCAGCTGGAACGAAGCGGAACCTCCGTGATCCCTATGGCTTAACAGCGTTCCATGATCATGACGCAAAGACTGTCTGCCCTCTTCCATTCCGGTCAGACAGTCTTTTTTTGTCCCCCGTCCTCATTATCTGATATCAAAAACACTTCTCACATTCAGCCGGCCCACGTCTCCGCTCTCAATTTTCACCCGCTTTGTTCCGCCATTCATATCAAAATAGTTGTCGGAAAGAATCAAATCCTCATTTTCATTCCATATTTCAACACTTTTGGCATATGCGGCGGCGGTAACCTCAATTTCATCACCGATTACCCGGCACCTCAGGCACGGGTCCTCGTAGCGAAAATGTTTCGGATAGGAAAAGTTTACGCTTCCATCGGAAATCACCACCCCATCCTGTTCCATCTCGTAGCTGACATAGTGGGAATGAATATCCACCTCACGAAACTCTGTTTTGTCAAGCCACACACTGGTAAGAGCCGGAACCTCCACCTCCTGCTCCCCGCTAAGCAGTATTTCCGCTTTCGGATTCCGAAGGGCCCAGCGCACGGTCACTGCCTGGTCATAAAGCGTTTCATTTGCCACATTCAGCCGGATGGATGTCTCAAACTCATCATAATGCTGCTCATTAAACACCACCGTGGTCCCCATCATGCCCTTTTCCTCGCAGGAAAGCATCAGCGGTGCGAAGAACCGTTTCGCATAGTAATGCAGCGCCTTAAAGCGGCCGCAGTAATCAATGGAAGACCAGGATGCCACGGGCCAGCAGTCATTGAGCTGCCAGTAAAGCGTTCCCATGCAGCGTCCCCGGTTCCGCCGGAAATGTTCCACACCGTAACGGATCGCGTCTGCCTGCAAAAGCTGGGACGCATACAACACGATTTCAAAGCTGGAGGGATACCGGTAAGTCTGCTGCATATAATTCATGATCTTCCCATTGGCCTTCCCGTTTCTCTGATGCTTTTCCATCACATAGCTGAAAATGTTGAGATCCGACGGATCATCGGTAATGGTTTCCAGCGTCTTAACCGAAGGAAACGACTGGAATCCAAACTCAGACAGGAACCGGAAATACAGCTTCCGGTATTCGCTGAATGGCTTGTCCCCATGCCAAACCTGCCAGTAATGCACATCCCCCCGGTCCTGGTCGGACGGATCATCCAGACTCCCTCCCGAAGACGGACTGGAAGGCCAGTAAAACGTCTGTGGGTCATACTTTTTAACCGCTTCCGGTATGATGCGCTCAAAAATCAGATAGTAATCGCGGATCTCACTCTTTTTAGTCAGCCAAAATGCTCCGCCCGCCATCCCCACCTCAATCTCATTGTTGCCGCACCACAGCCCCAGACTGGCGTGATGACGCAGCCTCTTAATGTTGTCCTCAAATTCTCCCCGTATATTCTCCTCAAATTCCGGTGTCAGATCATAGGCCGCACAGGCAAACATGAAGTCCTGCCATACCACAAGCCCCAGTTCATCACAGGTATCGTAGAACCAGTCCTCCGGATAATAACCGCCTCCCCATACGCGGATCGTGTTAAAGTTTGCCCACTTCGCTTTCTCCAGAAGCGTCCGCGTCGTCTCAGGGGTAACCCGGGACAGCAGATGATCCTCCGGAATGTAGTTGGCACCCATTGCAAAAATATTGATGCCATTGACACGAATGGCAAAATTCTCTCCCCACTGAATCTTGGACCGGTCCACCGTGATCTGGCGCAGACCGATTCTCCTGCTCCAGCAGTCCAGCTTCCTGCCGTCCAGATACAGTGTCACTTCCATCTCATACAAGTTCTGCTCCCCATACCCGTTAGGCCACCAGAGCTTGGGATGTTCCACCATAAAGCGCGTCGGACTGTCCTTCAAGATATGTACACTTCCATCCGGTTCTGTCAGTTTCACTTCATAATACAGCCCGTCTTCCTTCCCCCCGTAAGTCTCAAGTTCCACCTGAAAGCCCAGCTCTGCACCCCCGGCTCCATGCGTCTGCGTCACATAAACACTGTCAATCCGCGCCTCGTCGATACCAAGCAGCGTCACAGGACGGAACAGACCTGCATCGGGAAGATGTGCACCCCAGTCCCAGCCAAACATGCTGTGGCCCTTACGCATATTTACAAACCCTTCCAGTGCATGGGAACTTCCATGCGTCTGGCTGATTTGAAATGCCGCCGCCGCATACTTCGTCGGTGAATGGAACACCACCCGCAGTTCATTTCCCGTCTCCCGCACCAGGTCTGTCACGTCATATTCCCAGATCCGGTGCATATTGGCGGGCGACCCAATCAGATTGCCATTAAAATAAATATCAGCAATCGTATCTACGCCGTCAAAGCGGAGAATCCGGCGGCCGCAGGTTAACACCTCATGGCTGCAGTCAAAGGACTTCACATACTCATAGTCTTCATCCATCAGCTTCAGCGCTTTAATCTCATGATCCTTAAAAAATGGATCTTCCATCTGTCCGTTTCGGAGCAGATCCCCATAGACGGAGCCTGGCACCACTGCCGCTGAAAAGATCTCATCTCCCACGCGCCGCATCTGCCAGCCGCCATTTAAACTCATTTGAACCATAACTATTTCCCCCATTTAAACCGTACTTAAATCCCATTCTTCATATATCTTAGGAACATCGTTGATCAAACGCTTGGTATAATCCGCCTTCGGATGCAGAATACATTCTTCTGCCGAGCCGGACTCCACGAATTTACCGTGTTCCATGATATATACCTTGTCTGAAATGTAGTATGCCAGACCAATATCATGAGTGATGAAGATCACCGTCATGTTGATTTCATCCCGCAGCTTCAGCAGCATATCCAGAATCGTTGATCTGGAGCAGGCGTCAATCATGGATGTGGGCTCGTCCGCCAGCAAAATCCTGGGCCGCAGCAGAAAGATTCTGGCAATCATCAACCGCTGCATCTGGCCGCCGGAAAGCTCAAACGGATACTTGTTTGTCAGTTCATTAAATTCCAGATTGACAAAACTACAGGCTTCCTCCATCATTTTATACTTTTCCTGATACGGAAACTTTCCATTGCCCCGCATCTTAATACAGTCCAGGAGCACAGCGTCAATTTTATTGAACATATTATAAGAAGAGAACGGGTCCTGGAAAATCGCCTGGATTCCTTTCCAGTACTCTTTCTTTTTCTTGCTGCTGCCGATATCCCTGCGCTTTCCCTGAAAATAGATCTCCCCCTCCGTCACGCTGGTCAAACCCAGCAGCATTTTCGACAGAGTGGTTTTCCCGCTTCCGGATTCTCCCACAATGGAGATAATCTCGCCTTCCCGGAAATCAAAATCCACATGGTCCACCGCGGTTTTTCTCTTATTCCCGATTCCAAACACCTTGGTAACGCCTTCCCCCCGCAGACATTCCGCCCTGCTTTCACTCATTCTGGTACACCTCCCTGATCTTTCTCTCAGACATCAAACAGCGATAAATACGTCCGTTCGGCATTTCCAGTTCCGGGACCTCCATTCCCATACAGGTCGGGGCCGCGTACTTACACCGCGGTGCAAACCGGCAGCCGGCCGGCGGATGTTTCAAATTGGGAGGAGTTCCCGGTATCGCTGCCAGCTTTGTCTCCCGGACGCCCTCCTCCGGCACAATAATGGAGCCCATCAACCCCTTCGTATAAGGATGCAGTGGATCAAATACCATCTCCTTCGCCGTGCCGCTCTCCACGATCTGTCCCGCATACATGACCATAATATCATCCGTCACATTATACAGAAGCGGAAGCTCATGGGTGATGAAGAGCATACTTTTGATATATCCTTTCTCCATCAGATCACGCAGCATCTTGATCACCATTTTCTGGCTGGTCACATCCAGGGCTGAAGACGGTTCGTCCGCAATCAGCACTTTCGGGGAAAGAATCGTGGAAATCGCAATAACCGTACGCTGCTTCATACCGCCGGACAGCTCCACCGCATATTTCTGCAGCACATCCTCCGGCAGTCCTAAAATCTCAAACCGCTCACGCGCCAGATCATAAATATCTTTTTTCGTAATCTTCGGTTCATGGACATGAAGCACATCCTCGATAAACCGGATCACCTTCCGGGTTGGATTGAGGGCGTTCATCGCAGCCTGGGGAATATAGGCAATCTCTTTCCCGAGGACATTTTTCCGCACTTCATCGGGTTTCATTTTCCGTTTCGCACCATGAGGGGAGCTTTCCTCTCCGGCGATATTTCTCCCATCTACGATGATATCTCCGCTGATATAGTGAAGCGGTGCAAAATAGTACCCCATCAGGGATAAGGCCAGTGTCGATTTTCCACAGCCGGATTCCCCGGCCACCCCCAGTGATTTTCCCTCTTCTATTTTTAAGGAAACGCCGTCAACCGCGTACACGGCCTCCTGCTGGCGCGTCACATATTTTGTCTTCAAATTCTTTACTTCAAGCATTACTTTTCCCATGGACAATTCCTCCTTAATCCCGAAGCTGAGGGTTGAATACCTGGTCCAGACCGGTATTCATCAGACTCAGTGAGAATGAAATCATAGCAATCACGAAAACAACCGGGAAATATGCCCACCACGCGCCATTCAAATGAGCGGCATACATAGTAGCCCAGTTCATCATCTGCCCCAGAGTCGCTGTCGTGGTGGTAGACGGCCCGAGACCCAGCATGGATAGCTGTGCTTCCGCCAGAATTCCGGAAGAAATCTGCAGAATCAGCGCCATCACCACGTAAGAAGCCACATAGGGAAGAATATCTGTCAGGACAATCCGCATCATGCTGTGGCCGGACAGCTTCGAAAGGCTTACATGGTCACGGTTTCGCAGGGAAATCACCTGCGAGCGCACGGAACGGCAGGTCCAGGTCCAGGACGTAAAGCCGATGACAACCGCGATCAATGTCACGCCTCTGGCTGCCTGTCCAATGGAATATGTAATCAATATCAGCATCACAAACGAAGGAATCACGGTAAACAAGTTGGCAATAAACATGATAAAATCATCGGCAACACCGCCCACATAACCGGATATCAACCCCAGCATCAAACCGATCAATGTCGCCACAACTCCCGCGATCAGACCGATCTTCAAGGACGTCTTCGTCGCCTGAACCAGCTCCGTCATCACATCCCGTCCAAAATTGTCCGTCCCCAGAAGCAGCGTCCGTTTGTTCACCACATCCTTCACATTGACATACTGTTTACTGTTGATCTCTGCCGTCTTTTCCAGTTCTCCCGCTTCGTTTTCCTCCGCCAGGATCAGTTCCGCATCTTTCGCCAGCTTGATGATCTCCCCATTCATCCGGGCAATCTGTCTTTTCTTCGTCGCCAGCAGCCCTTCCTGGGCGGCATTTTCATCATAGTTCTCCATCCATAAAATAACCAGCTGGTCATCGTCGGCTGCGTCCATCTCTTCCTGGGTAATCCCTCCAAAACGCACCAGCCAGTCACGCATATCCGTCTTCTGCACATCGGTAAGGCGCTCCCCCACCTTTCCCGCTTCTGCCGTGATATTGAGCATGTATTGCTGCGTATTCACCGCATCCTTCACCGATACATACGTGCCCGGCTTGAAAAAGTTGCCCTGCCCTACCATCTCCAGCGGATCGGCGGTGACAAACAGCGGATATATGATTGTAAATAACAGCATTCCGCCAAAAAGCAAAAAACCGGCCACGAATCTGGGAGAATGAAATACGTTTTTTATAAAATGTTTCATAACCGTCCCTCCTGTTAATCCTGCTGTGCCGCTTTGATACGCGGATCAATCGCACCGTAAATGATTTCAACAAACAAATTCGCCAAGAGTACCATAATCGTAATCATCAGCGTACAAGCCGAAAGCAAGGGATAATCATTTCCTTTAATCGCCCTCATCATGGTCGTTCCAAGCCCCGGATAGCTGAAAATGATCTCGGAAACCAGGGCGCCGCCCATCATGGTGCCGAGGGACATTGCCAGACCGGTAACCTGGGGAAGCATGGCATTGCGGAATACATACCCGACAATTTTCCTGTCCTTCACACCCAGATAGCGGCTGTATTTTACATAATCCGCATTCAGCTCATAGATGGACATGGAACGCATTCCAATCGCCTGTCCGCCTATGGTGATAATGACAATTGACCAGAACGGAAGCTGATAGTGGGCAATGACAGATTTGACAAACGTCCAGCTAAACGAAGGAATCAGGTCAAATCCGTAAGCGCCGCTGGTAGGCGCCCAGCCGAGATGGATGCCAAACACCGTCAGCATGATCACCGCCATACCGAAGGCTGGAATTTTGCTGATAAACAGGAAGACCGGCAGCAGCACCTTGTCTGCAAACCCTTTCATATAAGCCGCCACCGCCCCTAAAAGATTTCCTAATATCCAGCCCAGCACAATGGCCGGCAGCTGCAGCGCCAGCGTCCATCCCACGGAAGATTTGATAATATCGGCAACCGGTCTGGGATATTGACTGAAGGACAAGCCAAAGTCACCTTGCACGGCCGCTTTTACCCATTTCCCGAACTGCACCACAATCGACTCGTTAACACCGAATTTTTCCATATATTCATCATAAATCTTTTGGATCGCCTGCCCGTCCATCATCCCGTCGGCCGCCTGGCTTGCAATCGCTGCAACCGGATCGCCGGGCATTAACCGGGGAAGCACAAAGTTTAACACAACAGCGAGAAACAAGGTCAACAGGTACCAGAGAAGTTTCTGGCTATAATATTTTTTATATCCTTTCAAACAATGTCACCTCTTTTTATGATTGTGAAAAGAATCTGGAGATCAGAGAAGCTAGTCTCAGATCCCCAGATTCCATACTGTCCCTAAGTTTCTTTATTCTTCAACTAATTTTAAATTGTAGAGACCGGCAATGCCGTAACCGTCCATACATACCAATGGAGGAATGTTGGTTCCGTCTCCATCCAGCGGATAGCCGGTCCAGACACTTTCATTCACGGTATAGAACATATCGGGTCTGTACATCAAACCAAAGGAAGGCACATCCGTTAAATAAATCTCATTCAGCCTTGTATAATATTCCTTCAAAACTGCCTTGTCTGTTTCTGTTGCCAGCTTCTCTAAGATCTCATCTGCTTCCGCATTTCTGTAATGACCGTAATTTCCCTGGAAGTTCACTTCGCCGTCGGCAAAAGGCCCATACAGGAACTGCTTACAGCGGTAAACAGGGTTGGTGATGGAAGCGCCCGTAACTTTTACCATGATCATATCAAAGTTGAGAGTCGACTGGTCCACGTTCCATACGGTAATTTCCGGGAAATAAGTCTCCACTTCAATTCCAATCTTTTTGGCAGATGCCGCTACGATTTCCAGCGTTGCCTGCCAGTCTGTATAACCGCTGGGGCATTCCGCTTTGAAGGAAAGCTTCACACCGTCGGCTTCCCGGATGCCATCCCCGTCCGTATCCACAATACCGGCGTCATCCAGCAGCTTGTTGGCCCCATCAATATCATTGCCAACCCACTGTAAATCAGCCAGCGCCTCATGGTCGATCAATGCCTGCTCCGGCTCCGTAGGATTCATCATGGAACGCGGAACATCCTTAAAACTTGGCGCCTGATTGGAGATAGCGGCAGAGAGAATCTGGTCATAATCAACAGCCATAGCAATGGCTTTTCTCACTTCCACTCTGTCAAGCCCCGGTTTTTCAATGTTATACCACAAGGTGGGAATCGTTGTCGCTATGTTGTATGGCGGCTCGTCAATATAGGTGGTGATCGGAAGCCCCTTCTCTTCCCAAAGCTTCTGAACATCGGTATTAAAAGACTGGGAAATGTCAACCTCACCCTGTTCAAAGGCGATCAGCGCCGCGCCGTTGTCTTTGTAGATATTCTGCGCTAAGTATTTCGGCGTGGGAAGTTTGCCCCACATGGAGTCCGCCTGTCCCCAGTAATTGTCATCGCGGACTAACACGACCTTGTTCTCATCATTGAAGAAATTGCGGTAAGGACCGGAGGACACAAAGTCTTCCATCTTATCCATCTTCATATCTTCATAAGAACCGCTTCTCTCCTCAACAGTCTCCAGATAAGCCTTCTGCAGCACATACATTTTGGTAAGCCACTGTTTGATCATGTTCGGATCTTTCGCATAGCCTTTTTCATCCAGTACCGCTTTCACGTTTACAGTCGCTTCATCAACCGCGGTAACGGATTCCATGAAAGCCGTCATCTCCGCGCCGTAAGAACTTCCACACCACACATTGTAGTTGAAGGTGGCCTCTACATCCGCGGCCGTAAGCGGTGTTCCGTCTCTCCAGTGAGCGTCGGGGTTCAGTTTGATTGTCATCGCGGACATCTTCTCATCATCCCAGGAATATTCTGTTCCCAGCAGCGGATGAAGGTCATTGTCCATCATGTTGTACATAAATAAGGTCTCATAAACCGTGATACGGCTGCCGTCGCGCTGGGTCACAGCCATAGCGTTGTTGGAATTCCCCCCAATAGGATTCCAGCTGTTGATCGCCCCCCACTGCTGTCCCGAAAAATACAGCGTTTCATTTCTCGGCGTAGTCCCGCTGCCTGCGTCTGCTGCTTCTGTTTCTTTCTCTGTTGCTGCCACCGTTGTTTCTGCTGTTTCCGCCGCCGCTTTCGTTGCCGCGCTGCTCTCTGCCGGAGCGTCGGCAGAACTGCCGCAGCCCGCCAGTGCAAGAGAGGCCGCCATACACGCCGATGCCAAAATGGCCGCCAACTTGGATGTTCCTTTTTTCATATTCATTCCTCCTTTTTGTTCTTTTGTTACATTTTACTTGTTTTCTTGTTCATTTAAGTTACTTCTCAGCATTATAGCACATCTTCAAACGTATTTCAATCTATTTTTTACAAATTAAAACAAAATCAACCGCTCATTATTTTGATTTCTCCCAAAAATGAACAATTCAAACCAGTTTTTTCTTGCAGCAATACTATTTGGCAAAAAAAATGCCTTGAAACCTTTAAAAATCCAAGGGTTTCAAGGCATTTATTTTAATGTTTGATCTTGTTACACTACTGCATTAATTCCCTCCACTCATCCTCTCATGCTCCTCCTTAATCTCCTCATAAAGATGATAAAACGTCCACCCGCAATTACTCTCCGTCACCACCGCCTTAAGCGCAATCTTCGGCACCCCGGCTTTCCGAAGATTCAGCAGCAGCTCATCCATCCTCCGGCTGCTAAACCCCCGCATAACCATCATCTCGTTATCCATCACCGGAATTACCTCCGGCTGCTCTGGAATTTCCGGCGTCTCCGCCTCCTGATATCCATCAACTCCCGCCAGATATCCAACCTGCTGCATCACCTGCTCCGGCTGGATATTTTTGATTCTTACACCCATCCGGACCAGCACCCCTTTCAGTTTTGCCACATGGGGCGCCGGAACCGGACTATAATATAGCACCATCTCTCTCATCTTTAACTTCCTTTCCAGTTACTAAAATATTTCACACTCCATCTTCCAAATCCGCCCGCAGCTCTCCAAAGTTCTCTCTCTCAAACTCCTGAATCGAGATGCACTTCTTATTCGGATTTGCAAACACAAAGATCTTATCCACTGTCTCCACGTAATTCTGAATCTTATCATTGGTCGCTGATATGAGTGCCTGGAAGCCCAGGCCACGGATTAATTGAATACAGCTTGCCACCTTCTCCGCATCCATCTTCGAAAATGCCTCGTCCAGCACTACCAGCCGTATGGTCGGATTCCTCTGTACCTTCGGTTTTAAATTGATCCGATACGCCTGTGCGAAGCTTGCTAGCAGCGCCACATACAGCGGATTCTGCCCCTCTCCGCCCGAATTCTTCTTAATCATCTGGCTAAGCCGAATCTTAATCGTCTCATCTTCATTCTGGACCAGCTGCTGCATATCAAACGATAAATAGGTCCGGTAATCCGCATACTTATCCATATTCCGTTTCGCTTCCTCCATCTCCTCCGCCGTTGCATGATCCGGCGGGATGAAGATGTTGATCAGTTCATTGATCATCTGTCCATAGTGGTTCTCATGCTCCATGGTAAAGAAATCCAGCTGATTATCCATGGATACATCCAGCTGTGCCGGATTGATCTCCAGCGAATCCGCCATAAACATATCATAAAACCGCCCATCCGGCCCTTTGTTTTTGCCAATATAGAACTGATACTTATCTTTTCCAAAATCCAGCCCACTTATCACCCGGTTTAACTCATCTTTCCGGATCAGCGCTTCCCGGATCGCGCTGCGGATTTTATACATAAAGTCATCTTTAAAATGCTCCACCGCCGACCGCGCCTGCTCCGTGGCACTCTTCCTGTATTCCTCCAAACGGTCGCAGCTCAGCTTCTCCAGCAGCTTTTCATATTCCTGGTTGTCCTCCGAAGAAAGGGAAAAATTCCGGTTCAGATACGTCCGCAGATACTCCCCGCGCAAGTCCGTCAGCCGCTGCTTCTCCTCATCCTTCTTCTCCACCGCCTTCAAAAGCTTCGCCCCATATTCATTTCCCATCAGGTCATATCTGGTGTTGTTCCGCTTCGCCAGCTCTGCCCGCAGAGATTCCTCCGCCGCCTCCGGCTCCTTCCACTCATCCTCCAACCCCCGCTCCTTAAGGACCAGCTCTTCCTGTGTCCGGACCGCCTCATCCCGGTCCTTTTTAAGCGCATTCTCCCCATCATAAATCAGCCTCTCATTCTCCCGCAGCACGTCCTTCCTGGCCTCGCACAGTTCCATCAAAGCCTGTCGTTCCTTCTCCCAGGCTTCCACATCCCCCGCTTTCAATCCCTCCAGCTTCTCATGCAGCTTCTTCTGCTCCCCCTTTTTCTTCGCCAGCGCCTCCATATCCGCCTTCCACTCCAGATACACCGACACCTCATGTCCCATCCCTTCCAGTTTCAGGATCTCTTCGCACTCCCGCAGAATCTCCCACTGCGGTTCTCTCTCCTCCCCAATCTCCTGAATCGTCTTCTCCAGCAGCTTGATTCTCTGCCGCACACTGCTCTTCCCAATATAAGCAAACTTCGTATACTGATCCGGGTTAATATGCTGAATCCGATAGCTGTGGTACAACACACAGTCCTTCGTAATCCCAATCTTACACTTCCTTAACTCCAAGGTCCCTTCACACTTCACAACCTTTCCCAGCAGAAAATCCACATACGCCTGGGCATACTCTCTCCGGACGCTGACTTCCTCCGCCAATGCCCCCTCCATCACCACGTGGCTGTCCTGCATCACCTTCTCCGTATCCAGCACCGCAACCCGGTAATATCTCTGTTTATCCAGTTCCCCATAAATCTTCATCGCCGTCTTTGCATACCTCGGCTCCACAATCAGCGACAGCTTATTGCCGCCCAGATACCCCTCAACGGCATTTCTCCACTGGTCGTTTTTGATGTCCATCAAATCCGCCAGTATCTCCACCGCCACACTCTTCCCCGTCTCCTGATACAGCCGGTTCTGCAGAATCGTCCGGGCCTGCTCCAATTCCTTTGGGTAAGCCTTATTTCCAGCCTTCAGCTGCTCCAGTTCCTCCCTGGCCTGCTGCTCCCGCCGCTTCAAATCCCGGAGAATCCCGTTCGCCTCCTGCCGCTGCTTATCCACATCCGCCAGCATTTCCCCGATATCCTTCTTTAAACGGACAATCCCTTCCTCCGTAATACTCCCATCGGAAAATGCTTCAATGTCCCAGATCGTCCGGTTAGAGGTCACATCCTGGTCCGTCCAGACGCGAAGAGCGGACGCCGTCGTCTCCCACCGCGCCTTGCTGTTCCCCAGCCGTTCCACCAGTTCATTCAAAGACGCCAGCTGCGCCTTCAGCTCCTCATACCCCGATGCGGAAATCTGTCTCAGCAGCTCATCGCTCTTACCGGTAAGCTCCCTGATCTCGTTCTCCAGCTTCTCCTTCTCCACCTGCCGCTTCGCCAGTTCCTCCCCCGTCAGCCGAATTCTCTCCTGGACCGCCTTGGCTACCCGCCTTGACTGTAAAATATCCAGCTTCTGCACATAATACCGGTAGGTGTCGATGGTATTTCTCGCCTCCCGCACCTTTTCATACTGCCCGCAGATCCCCTTCAGCTGCTCAATCTCCCGGCACGTATCCTCGATTTTCTTCCTCATCCGCCCATACTGCATCACGCTTTCCTGCATATCCTCAATATGGATGTCCTGCTCCATGCAGATATACTCTTTCACAAACTCTTCCAGTTTGATATTCATCCGAAACGGTATCGCCCTCTTAAACAGCAGCGGAAACTTCTCCGAATCCAGTCCCCCCAGGTAAATGTCATACAGCTGCTTTCGGAATCTCTCATTGTGACTCCCGTAATAACACTCTTCCTTCGAAAAATTCCGAACCAGAAATTCCTTCACCTCGTCTGTGGACATGGCACGGTCACCAGACAGCCGATTCTTTCCACTCCTTTTTTCCCCGGAATTCTCCTCCCCTGTCGTAAAATCAGCATCTGATAAGCCAAGGCTCAAAGTCTGCTGCTCCATATCCGGCTCCAACGCCATCTTATTCCCGGCGCCGATCCGGTATTCATGATCCGGAATCCTCCCCTTATGCCAGAAAAACATCCTGGAAATCTCATTGGACGCCGTCTCCACATCAAACACCACGCCCACGCACTGGCATTCCCCCGTATCCGTCTGCCGCAGCTCCAGCACAATTGTAGAAGAAAAATTCTGATTCCGAAGATACGCAAACTCATTATTTTCCCCGATATTAATCATTCCCCGCAGATACTCGATCAAATTCCGGTCCGAATCATCCGCCGCCGCTTTATTAAAAAATCCGCGCCCGTCCGTATTGGCATATAACACAATTTGCATAGCGTCAATCACCGTCGATTTCCCGCTCCCCGAATGCCCAGTGAAAAAGTTAACCCCTTCGCTGAAGGACAATGTTTTATGCTTTATATAATGCCAATTATTCAGGCAGATTCTTGACAATGCCTCAAATCTCGGTTTCGTCATCCTCGTCCTCTCCTTCCCCATAAGATTCCAGAAGCCCCCGCACATCATCCCCAAACAGCACCACATTGATGCACGGATATATGATAATCCGGCTATGACCATCCAGATCATCCATCATTTCCAGCGGCTCTATGATCTGATATTTTTTTAACAAAGACACCGTCCGCCGGATATCCGTAGGCGACGGCTGCTTCTTAAACAGCCGGTAATTCCCCAATCTCTCATGCATGTCGCTGAGCGTCGTATACACATTCACCGACGACGACACGGAAGCCATCTGCTCATCATAAATCAGCTTTAAGATCAGCAGATACAGGGTAGCCAGCTTCGGCAGCTTCTCGCCCACCACCGCCTCGCCCCGGATGTAAATCACCCCCAGCTGGCTGTTCTCCATCACTTCAATCCCCATCACCTGAAAATACTCCCGTATAAATTCCAGGTGCTTATTACAAATATAAAAATCCCGGTTTCCCTGAAATCTTCCCGTCTTCTTATCATATTTCCGCTCCAGCAGAAATGTCTGTTTATACAACAACTGAATCGACTGCGTCACCTTCCACTGCTCCTCCGGCGCCAGCTCCTCATAGTAATTTATCATTTCATCTTCCTCTTCTTCTCAAACACCAGCTTCGGATAACGGTACCTCCCGTTATCAATTGCTTCCGTCTCTTCCTCCCTCACCCGGTACGGACTGTCCTTCCTAATAGAATAATCATACGCCAGCACCAGTTTCTCAAAGTCCTCGTCGGTGGAAACCGTATCAAACGTCACTTCCATCCGCCCCTCTCTCATATGGGAAAATACAAACTCCTCAATCTCTTTCTTGCTGTACCGGGTGCGGATTTTATTCAGCTTTAGAATCTCGTCCTTCGACAGCTCCTCCGGCTCTTCATCCGCCCCTAAATTCTCTGTGAAATTCTGCCTTGGCCTGCGCGGTTTATAGAGCGACTGGTCCGACAGAATCGTAAACTGTGACAGATTCATCATCCCGCCAATCTCCGCAAGTTCTTCCTCCTGTCTCCCGGACATGGACAAATGATTCAAAAGCTGGATCACCATCCCCTTCATGTTGTCCTCCTCATTTAACAGGTAGTTCAGTCTTGTCACCGTCGCCCGGATATACTTGGAATGCTCCTTGTCCATATTGGCAATCCGGTGCTCAATATCGTCAAATCCCCGTTCAATCAAATCAATCTGTTCCAAAACATCCGTCACTTCCACGCTCTTCCCACGCATCCGCCAATTCCGCTCACAGATTTCAGAAAGCCATTCCGGATTCTGACGCATCTCATTGAGCCACAGCTTGATGTCCGTCTTGTAGAGATAGAAGTTGTCCGACGTCTTCAAGATATGGTATTTCCTGCGGACAATCTCTTCCACATAACCATCCAGATGCTCCCTCAGCAAATCCCCATAAAACCCCTTTTCCAGAAGGCTTGCAAAAAATTTGTCCATATTATGAAGCATATCCTGCAATGTTTTATTCAGTTTCCTGGTATTAATCAGCGCCGTCTTCAACAGCGATAAATTCGCCTGCGGATCATTTTTAAACGAGAACAGAATTGCATAAATATTCTGAATATACACCTGTGTTGCATCCCCATCATCACTGCACAACTGGGTAAACGCGTCCACAAACACAGCCGCATAATCCGGTATGACAATATTGACGGTCATTGAATAATAATCATCCACCTTCCGCAGCCACCCGGCCCGTAAAAGCCAGTTTAAGATCCTTGTCGCCATCGGCTCCAGCAGGTCAAAATCATCCTCCATCTCATCCTGCTCCAGAAAGATCTTCTGCTTAGAAAAATAGTCACTAAGCGTCTGGATACAGATCTCCCGCGACAAAAAATAATTGCTATACTGGTATTCTTCATTAATCTGCAGCAAAGCTTCTATATAAATAGGACGGTTTTTGGAGCGAAACAGGCTCCAGAATGAATCAGGAATCTCATTTAATAGTTGTTTCATGAATTTGTATGTTCTTCTCTCTCTATACTAATTTCTCTCTATAAAAATAAAAACTCCCTTATAGTTTACCATACCTGGTTACTCTAAGGAAGTTTTAATTATTTATTTCGCCGCCCGGTAAAACTCACGCAAATCCTCTTTCACATCCTCCGGCAGATCCTTCTTCTTCACTCCCCGGATCGCCCCCTCCATTGCCAGCAGCCGGTGAATGCAAGCCGAGTCATCAATCGCCTTAATCCTCAGCCAGGCCTGCTTACTCCCGATCTCCTTCAACTGCTCAAACGTCGTAATCCCCACGTCCGCCAGCTGTTTCTCCACAACCTCGCCAATATTCACTAAATTCGCGATCTCACCCATCACACAGCCTTCTTTCTCTCAAACATTCCATTTCAGCCAGACAGTCGGCCGGACCAAAACTCCTTCTACAATCCAAACTTCCCGCAAATATCACTCAAACAGCACCTGTCACAAAACGGCTTTGTCCGCGCCGTGCATACATCTCTTCCATGAAACACCAGCCGATGGCAGAAATCACTGCCTTCCTCCGGCGGAATCAGTTTCCACAGCGCCATCTCCACCTTCTTTGGCTCCTTCACGCCATCCACCAGACCAATCCGGTTCACCAGCCGGATGCAGTGGGTGTCCGTCACAATCGCCGGCTTCCCAAACACATCCCCCATAATCAGGTTTGCGCTCTTCCGCCCCACCCCCGGCAGCTTCATCAACGCGTCAAAATCATCCGGCACCTTCCCTCCGAATTCATCCCGGATCATCTTCATACAGGCACTGATATCCCTGGCCTTACTATGCCCCAGCCCGCAGGGCTTCACAATCTTCTCAATCTCCTCCACCGGCGCCTCCGCCAATGCTTCCACATCCGGATATTTGGCATACAGATCCTGCACCACCACATTCACTCTCGCGTCCGTGCACTGTGCCGCCAGCCGTACGCTCACCAGCAGCTTCCACGCCTGGTTATAATCCAGCGTACATCCCGCCTCTGGGTACTCCTTCTTCAAACGCTCCACCACTTCCAGAGCCAGTTCCTCTTTCGTCATCAACATTCAACTCCTCCCAGACCAGGCTCCGGTTCAACAACCTATCGCCCTTTCTTCAATTTTCCCATCACCGATACCGCTCCAACCAGTCCCGTCACAACGCCAAGCAGCACACAGGCCCCGGTCAGCTGCAAAAATACCGCCTCCCAGGGCAGCAGACTCACTCCGCCCCCGGTCAGCTGCAGTCCCGACGACACCAGTCCAATCCCCCACCGGTAACATCCAAACAACAGCAGCAGCGGAACACACAGCCCCAGAAGCGCCATCACAAAAGCCTGCACACAAAACGGCACCTTGATAAACGCCTCCCTGGCCCCCATCAGCCGCATCACATGCACCTTTTCCTTCTGCGCCTCGATCACCACCGACAGCGTGTTATGAATCAGCAGCACCGAGATCAGCACCAGAATCCCCGCGCTCCCCGCCGCCACTCTGGACACCACCGTCTTGATCTTCAACAGCGCCTGCACCGTATCAGCCGAATGAGTCACCGTCCGCACGCCCTCCAGCCCCTTCACGTACTCCACAAAGGACTCCTGCTGCTCAATCCCCTTCATGTACACCTGATAATGACTGGATTCCGCCAGCGGATTGTCATCTTCAAAAATCCCTTCCAGCAGCTCCGTCTCCTCAAAATATCCGGCACGAAACTCATCCCAGGCATCATCCGCCGACGTATAAACCGTCCGCAGCACCTCCGGCCGGTTCCTGATCTCTTTCCCAACCTCCTCAACCACTTCCTGGGACACATCCTTTTCAAAGAAGACCGCCACATAGACGTCCTCCTCTGTTTTCTCCAACACACTGTCCACATTCAGCACCGTCAGAAAAAAGATTCCAAAGAGGAAAATGCAGGCCGACATCGTCAGCACCGCCGCCATAGAATACACCTTGTGATACCACAGATTCCGAAATCCAAGCCGATACAGATAACGCCAGGTTCTAAAACTCATACGCCAGACCTCCCATGCTGTTATCCCGGATCACCTTCCCGTACCGGATGGAAATCTCTCTCTTATGCATCACCTTCACCAGATCCAGATTGTGAGTCACCGTCAAAATCGTAGTCCCCTGCTCATTGATCTTCTCCAGAAGACGCATGATATCCTCCGCGTTCCTCTGATCCAGGTTCCCCGTAGGTTCATCCGCCAGCAAAAGCACCGGCCGGTTCACCATAGCTCTGGCAAGCGCCGTCCTCTGCTTCTCCCCGCCGGATAACTGTCCCGGATAACAGGAAGCCTTCTTCTCTAGCCCCACCCGAAACAAAGCGTCACGCACGCTGACCTTCATCTCCTTCGGCTCCGCCTCCATCACCCTCTGGGCAAAGGCTACATTTTCATACACCGTAAAATCAGGAAACAGCTTAAAATCCTGAAACACCGTCCCGATAAACCGCCGGTAGCGATAGATCTGACGTTCCTTCAGCTGACTCAGCGAGATCCCATTGACCACCACATTTCCCTTCGTAGGCTCCGTCTCCTTGAGAATCAGATCCAAAAGCGTGGTCTTCCCCGCTCCGCTGTTCCCCGTCAGAAACACGAACTCCCCGGCCTTGATCTCCAGGCTCACATCGTCCAGCGCCTTCTGGCCTCCTCCGTATACCTTTGTCACATGGTCCAAAACAATCATCGGGTTATCCATGAAACTCCTCTTTCCTCATACGCATTATCTTACCACATAATACACCTTATCACAACAGCTACCTCTTCACCAGACGCCATCCCTAAACCTTCTTATCCTTAAGCTTATAAACAAAGGCCAAAATCTGCGCCACCGTCTGGTAATACTCTTCCGGAATCTCCATATCCACCTCTACCGCCGCGAACAACCCTCTCGCCAGTGGAGGATTCTCCATAATATAAACCCCATTCTCCTCGCCGATCTCCACGATCTTTAAAGCCACCCGGTCCGCGCCCTTGGCCAGAACCACCGGAGCCCGGTGTTTCCCGGAATCATACCCCAGAGCCACCGCAAAATGGGTAGGATTTCGTATAATCACATCCGCATTGGGCACATTCTGCATCATCCGCCTCGACGCAATCTGACGCTGCCGTTCCCTGATCCGGGATTTCATCTGCGGATCACCTTCAATCTGCTTATACTCGTCCTTAATTTCCTGTTTGCTCATCTTCAGGTTCTTCTCATATTCCCACCACTGATACAGAAAATCAAAAGCCGCCACAAACAAAAAGACCATCCCCACCGTATTCACCAGCGAGATCGCCGTTTTCCCCGTATAGGCAACCGCCCCTGCCACACTTCCGTCCATCAGCCTTGCAAACTCATGCATCCGCTCTCTCACGAACAGAATAATCACCCAGATCAGACAGGAGATTTTCACCAGCGCCTTGATCAGTTCCATCAGGGAACGCAGAGAAAACATCCGCTTAAATCCCTTAATCGGACTGATCCTATCCAGCTTAAATTTCATAACCTCCCAGGAAAATGACATCCTTGTCTGAAAAAATGTGACAATCACCGCCGTCAGCACCCCAATCAGCAGAATCGGAACCGCCGCCCTGGCGAAATAGATCATGGCCCTGCCCATCGTCTCCTGGATATTGGCATCCGTCAGATAAAACTGCTTGTCACCGGCATAAGAAAAAAACAGCTCCACACTGCTTTTTAAATCTCGATAGATCCCCGGAGCCAGCGCTCCCAGGGAATTAAACAGAACAAGAAGACTCATGACAGCAGCCACATCACTGCTCTGAAACACGTTACCTTTTTTTCGTTCGTCCTGCCGCCTTTTCGGGGTGGCTTTCTCAGTCTTTTCCTCCGCCGCCATCAATCATCCCCCCCTTTCCTGCGGAAATACCCATCCATTCCTACTGGAATCCCATCATCACCGTCTGCACTTCTCTCATCATACTGCTGATATACCCGTCCATAAATCCACCCACCGGATAGGCAAACAACAGCATCAGCACCAGACCCAGTAAAATCTTGGCCTGAATATTAATCACAAACACATGGATCTGGGGAATCAGCTTCATCAGCACCCCCATGGTCACCTCCAGCACAAACTCCGCCGCCACAAACGGCAGTGCCAGCCGGATCACCAGACTGAACACCGTCCCAAAAAGCGCAATCATATAGGACAGCAGCGCCTCACTGACAAATCCGGTCACTCCCACCGGAACCACCTCATAGGTGTAGGTAAATATTTTCACCATCAACAGATGACTTCCCGTTGCAAAAAAATACAGAAAGAAAAACACATTGATAAACTGGGAAAACACCGACGACTGAATCCCGCTCACCGGGTCCATCACCTTACCCATGGAAAAACCAAACACCGTATCCATCAGATCTCCGGCCACAAACATCATATAAAAAAACAACTGGAAGATATATCCAATCACCAGCCCCATCAACACCTCTTTGATCAGCGCGTCCGCCATGCCAACGGTCGTCAGCCCTCCAACTCCGGCTCCCGCCGTCTCAGCCGCGGGCAGCACAAACACACTGAGCGCCAGAACCAGACCCATCCTCACTCTCATGGGAATGCCCTTCCGCCCAAACACCGGATTCACCAGCACCATCCCCGCCATCCGCGCGAACACCAGCAGAAATATATCAAAATTACGCAATATCTCTTGACTCATAACCTTGTCTCCGTCCTACAACGACGCCATAATCCCAAACAGCCTGTTTACAAACTCATCCATCACCCGGAACATCCAGGTGCCCAGAATCAACAGCACCAGGGCAATCACAATCAGCTTCGGCACAAAGGTCAGCGTCTGCTCATGAATCTGGGTGGCCGCCTGAAAAATCGCAATCACCAGACCAACCACAATACTGATAATCAGCAGTGGTCCGCCCAGCTGAAACGCCACCACCATGGCATCCTTCATAATCTCCATCACCTGATCCGCAGTCATCCATTAAGCCTCCTTACCGAAATCCCTGAACCAGAGTCTTAATCACCAGACTCCAGCCATCCACCAGCACAAACATCATGATCTTAAACGGCAGTGCAATCATTGTGGGCGGCAGCATCACCATACCCATGGACATGAGTGTACTGGACACCACCATATCAATAATCAAAAATGGAATATAGATCAGAAATCCCATGGTAAATGCCTTGTTAAGCTCACTGAGGATAAAGGAAGGCACAATCACCGACAACCCCAGCTTCATATAATCTTCCTGGCTGCTGATCTCCGGCAGTTCCGTTCTGGAAATTGCCAAAAACAGATCCAGACTCTTCTTCTCCGTCTGTTTTAGCATAAACTCCTTCATCGGCTCCTGGGCCCGCTCAAACGCCACCTCCCTGGTGATGGTCTCCGCCTTATACGGCTCATAAGCCCTGGTGTTGACTTCCGAAAATACCGGCTGCATAATAAACATGGTCAAAAACAAGGCAAGCCCCACCAATACCTGATTGGGCGGGGACTGCTGGGTGCCTAATGCATTTCTCAGAAATGAAAGAACGATGACAATTCTGGTAAAACTTGTCATCATAATCAGTAAAGACGGAACTACCGCCAGAAACAGAAACAGGAACATGATATCCAGCATATCCATGGGTTTCCCGGTGCCTGATGCCCCCTGAAGTGTCAGCGACACATCAGAAGCATAGACATTCATCCGGCAGAGCCCGGACATCAGCGTCCACGCAAAGACGCCAGAACCCATTCTGGCAATCCCAACTCCCATCTTCCTTACTTTATCCATCGTACATCCTCCAACTGGCCGGACAGCTGTCACGCCGTCATCCCTGCCGCTTATTCTTCTTTGGCTTATTGCCGCCTATCTTATCCAGATGAGGCTTCACATGATCCGCCAGTATCGAAGCAAAATCCGACGGTTCTGCCGCCGGACTTTTCACATACGCTTCCAGTTCTCCCAGTTTTTCCACACCTGCCGGTGATACTCCCAGAAGAAAGATCTGTTCCTGAACCTTCACAACCAGCAGAAAGGTATCCCTGCCCACCGCCAGCCGGTCCAGCACGCAGAAATTGTCATGCTCCTGTCGTTTGCCCACTCCGTTTCCAACCACCTTGGTGGTATAGTATGCCAGCGCCAAAACCAGAACCATCACAACCAGGTAAAAAAATATTTTCAAGAGTGCCATGCTACTCCTTCTTATCCACAATCTCGTTAATACGCGCCGCAAAATGGTCATCCATCACGATAATATCCCCATGACCAATCAAAGCGCCGTTCACCACGATGTCCGCCGGCGCTCCCGCCTGCTTGTTGAGCGTCAGCACCTGTCCCTCTTTCATAGCCAGAATGTTCTTCACACTGCACACCGTACCGCCCACGCGGACCGCCACATCCACACTGATATCCAGCAGCCCCTTCCGGTCATCACTGATAAAATCAATGGTGTCATCAATCGGCTCATATTTAAACTCCGGAAAATAAACCTCCTGCACCGGAATCATCTTCTCTCTTCGTCTGGAGTCCGCGCCTCTGCCGGGTCCCCACTCCGGCGGAATCTCCGCCATCTCCGCCAGGTCCGTCATGGCAGAACTGTCCAGCATCTCATAGAGTCTGCGGGACGCCACAATCAGAACCTCCGCCTTAAAGATCTCCTCCAGGGACAGCTGGCAGGCAACCATACAAACTTCCGGTTCTTTTCCCCACTGCCGGATCTTCTCCATCACAGGCTCCACACCCTCGGAAATCTCCACATAGGACTGCATATTCTCCGTACTTGAGGCAGTCACGTCACTCATCTCCGTCATGGCCGCTCTCATACACTGGATCGTCACCTTCTGGAGCACCGCTACCGCCACTTCATCCATGGCGTTATCCCGGTTTAAATCACTTCCCATCGCGTAATTGGCAAGCCTTGCCATGTCCTCTTTTTTGAAAATAAACATCAGCTCAGCCCTGCGTTCCCCATTACCGCCGGAGCCCTCAATCACAACATTAAACCTGGGAAGATGGCCGGCAATATCTTCCATCCCTACCTTTTTAATGTCCATCACCGACAATTTTGCACGTTTGCCGAGAAGGTGGTGGAGCGTACGGCAGACGGGAACGCTTCCCATCTCCAGCAACTCCTTCAACTTCTCCTTGCCCATATTGATCATCTCTATCCTCCCGGTTTACAGTTCTTTGCTGATTTCCACTGCCTTGCGAAGCTTGGTCTGTCCCATCTTCGCCTCAAAGCAGGGCTTGTCACCAACATAAACCGTCACATCCTCGTTGATATTCATGTTGATCGGTACCACATCACCAACCCGAAGCTCCAGTATATCGTGGGCATCCAGCTTGAATTCCTGCATAATCGCCCGGATCTCCACCTCGGATTCCAACAGATGCTGTTCAATACTGCTTCTCTTGGAACGTCTCTTGACATCGTCCTTCTTTTTCTTCTGGCTGTCCGCAAAGGAATAGCCAAGCTTGGAGGTCAGTTCGTCCACGTTTGGCCCCGGCATCACCAGCCGCAGAGGCGCTCTCAAACTGTCAATGGACAGCTCCAGTCCCACCTCAATCACCAGGTCCTCCGGCGCATTCATCTGAAGCAGATGGGCGTTGGTCTGAATCCCCGTCAGAGATACGGACACGTCCAGATATTCATTCCAGGCAATCCCGATAAATTCCGTCATCTTCCCCAGAACATATTCCAGAATCGCCTTCTCAATATCCGTAAAATCCCGGTTGATCTTATATTCCGTACCGGCTCCGCCTAAGAGCCGTTCCACAATATAAAATCCCAGTCTGGTATCCACCTCCATCAAAAGCGGCGCTTCGTTGAAATCCTTATTGTCCGGCAGCAGGGAAACCAGTCCGAATAACGAGCGGCTTTCAATGGTGCTGGCAAATTCCTGATAACGCTTCTCCTCGATGTCCGTCACACTGATCTCACAGTAGGACTGGAGAAGTCCCGTCATATATGGAGCAAGAGCCCGTGAAAAACTGTCATACAGGTTTTCCACCAGACTCATCCGCTCTTTTGTAAACTTTTTCGGTGATTTAAAATCATAGGTCTTTATCACTGGGCCGCCCCCTCATTGTCTGTATTCATATTCTCCGGCATTCCCACAGGGAATAACGGGTCCATGGTCTCCACACCTTCTATCCCATTCTCAGAGGCTTTAAAATCATTGCCAAGGATAATCATATCCACCCGCCGGTTCAACTCCCGGCCTTCCTTTGTGGCATTGTCCGCAATTGGATAATACTTGCCGTAACCGCGGCAGATCAGCTTCTCCGGGTCCAGACCGGTCTCCTCTTCCAGATAGATCGCCACCCGGTCCGCTCTCTCAGACGAAAGAAGACGATCGTTAATCAACGAATTTGCCGCCTGGGCAGTATGCCCGTTAATATAAACAGCCATAATATCGTTCTGCCGTTCCAGAAGCATCAGTCCCACCGCATCCAGCATGTCCTTGCTTCCGTCGCGTAGAACTGCGCTGTCCGGGTCAAATAAAAGATCGTTCTTAAACCGGATATAGACGGCATTCTCACTGCTGGTCACCATGGCGTCCAGATTCTCCGTCTCAAAATAAGACTGGATATCCTTGGCAAGCTTTGCCATCTCCCTGGAGGAGGAATCCTTTGCCATGGCCGGATTGGACATCACTTCTTCCACGTTCTCCGTCACATCTTCCGGGTTCTCCAGAACTTGAACTTCCATTCCCAGTTTCTTCTGCATGGCCTCAGCCACCGCTTCCAGTTTGGATGTATTCACACTGGATATACTGTACAATAATACGAAAAAGGTCAGTACCAGGGTTATCATATCCGCATAGGTATTCAACCACTCCTGACCTCCCGTAGGTTCATCTCTCCGCTTCTTCATGTTATTTACCAATCTCCAGTGCTTTTGCAGCCATGCCTTTTGCAATATTGAGTGCCGTAATGTTGGCCTCGTAAGCGCGGCTGGCAGCCATCAAGTCTACCATCTCCTCTGCACTGTTTACATTAGGCATCATCACATATCCATCATCGTCGGCATCCGGGTGATCCGGGTCGTAAACCGGAACAAGAGGGGTATCATTGTCAACCACTTCCTCCACATAGACGCCGCCCCGGTCCGCTTTGGTGATGGCCTTGCCCAGCTCCTGTTTAAAATTCAGCTGATTCTCCCGAAGCACCACCTGCTTGCGCCGGTAAGGGCCTCCCTCCGCTGTTCTTGTCGTGTTCTGGTTTGCCAGGTTCTGCATAATCACATCCGAGCGGAACCGTTCTGCTGTCAGAGCCGAACCCGTAATATTAAGTGAATCCAAATATCCCATACCCTAGCCCCTCTACTTTCCTGTATTGTTAATCACATATCTCAGTGTGGACAGCTTGCCTGACACCCGCGAGGTCAGCGCGGAGTACTGGTTGTACGCCTTCCACATCTCCAGCTCCTCGTTCTCCACCTGGACGTTGTTCCCGTCCGGCCGGGCCGCGGTCTCCTCATCCGTGGTAACCACCGCTTCCATGGGACCGTTTTTCTCCGCCTTTTCCTTGTCAAGCACCTTCTTGAACTCGACTTTTTTCGCTTTGTAGCCAGGCGTCTCCACGTTAGCCAGGTTATGACTGGCTACCTGCTGCTTCAACCACATGGCGTCAAGACCGTTCTGCAGTGACACAAATGCACTGTCCTGAAACATTGACATACTCCCCACACTCCTTTATCCTGTGTTTTGGTTCACCCTATATGCTCCATCCGAACCTGGCGGTCAGCCTGGGCAAATGCCTCCTTCAACTCGGCAAGCATGGGTAAAATCTCCTCCACCGGTTCCGGTGTCTTCTTGATGTTTGCCTGAAGAATCTGGTGATAAAAATATTCATACAGAGCGTCAAGCCCTCCTGCCACGCTGTACTGGTGATCCAGCGCGTCGGACAGGTGGTTTACGATAATCTGCGATTTTTGAAAATGAAAATTGGTACCCTCGTAGTCTCTGACCGCCAAACACGCCAGCCCCTTGTTCAGACGGTTCATGATCTCATCAAAGAGAAGATTGATCATATCGCCCTGGGTCATGGTCATCACAGACTGCTCTTTGTACTTCTCATACTGGTTCTGCATAGGGGATTCCTCCAGTTTATGACGAGAACTGATTGGTCAGCCATGAACTCTGCGTGTTTAAGTTTGCCAGCGCCTGTTCCATAGCGGTAAACTGCTTCCAATAGCGCGCTTTCTCCGATTCATAGCTCCTGTTCAGCCGGGCCAGGACCTCGCTGATGCTCTTCATCTCGTGGTAAATGGTGTTGTTGGCCGCAAGGACATCCTTGGTGCCTGCGTACCGCACCATGCTTCCCGGACTTCCGCTGCTGACATTGGCCGCCTCCTTGATGGCGCTCTGCATCTTAACCGCAAGCCCCTGGCTCGAATCTGTAAACAGCTTCTTAACCGCTTCCGCGTCAGCCGCCAGAGCCTCTTTCAAGGTCTCTTCATTGAGTACCAGCTTGCCGTTGTCTCTCCAGCTGCTGGATGTCTCAATCCCAAGGTTATAAAGACTGATCTCAACCCCATCCACTCTGCCATACAAAGCCGTTCTCATACTGCTGAGAAAACCGGAGATGTTGGAATCATTCCTGAGAAGACCTCCTTTTGATTTCTCCTCCCACAGTTCGATCTCTCTGTCGCTCATCTCTTTTTTCTGGGCGCTGGTAAGAGGCGGATAGGACTTATAGGAAGGATCTTCGTCGATTCGCGAATTCAGGTCCTCAATCAGGGCATTGTAATCCTCAACAAAACTCTTTAAACTATTTACTATTTTATCAGTATCCTGCGATGTAGTCAAGTTAATTGGTGAGGCAGTTTCACGGACAAGCTCAATATTGATGCCGTCCAACTCAAAGGAGTTGGTATTCCGCTCAATTCTGGCCCCGTCAACCTCCAAAACCGCGTTCTGTCCCGCTTTCACCTCCGGGCTTGCTCCAAACATAACGGCGAGAAGATTGCCGCTGGTATCCGACATGGTGATATTGGCGATATCCCCTGTTTCGTTGGACTCCATTATAAACTTATCGGAAGTCGGGGAGTAGGAAACCGTCACTCCGGCGCTGCTGCTGTTGATAGCGCTGATCACATCATTCAGAGTTGAATTCTCCGTCAGTCCCCCGATCTCCACACCATTAATCGTAAATTTAAAATCAGTACCTGTGAGAGCCGTTCTGAAATTCAGATCCTTCAGGGCGGATGCATAACTCAGCTTATTGCTAAATCCGGTTCCAAAGCCCAGATTCTCCGTGGTAGCATCCTCTCCCTCAACCGGCTCGATCACGACACGTCTCGAAATATCGGTCAGAACCAGATTCATATTTCCATCGGCATTGATATCCATTTTAACCGAAGAACCAAAGCTCCGGTAAATGGCCTGATTGATATTTGCAAGAGTCTCGTCCGCATCTGCGCCTCCTTTAAATGCAATGGTCCGGCTCACGCCGTCCAGACTCATCGTAAAGGAATAATCCTCGCCCTGCGTAAACCGTCCAAGTTCCGCCGTTCCCGCCGCCGTGCTGCCGGTCACCGCTCCATCTGATTTCACCACACAGGAAGAAGCCAGCTGCTCGATCTTATTGATTGTCAAACTGCCCGGCGCACTGTTGGATACCGTCCCCAGCTTCACTGCATCCGAACTGCTGGTTCCCTTCATGGTTTTATAAAGTCCCTCGCTCAACAGGTTGCTGCCGCTGTTCGTGTAAGAAAAATATTTATCATAAAACTTGTTGATATCCTTGATAATGCTCCGGTACATCTCCTGTTTCCAGGTCAGCTGCTGCTTCAGACCGCTCTGCTTGTCGATTTTCGACTGGGTTCCCGCCAGCAGATTGTTCACAAGAGATTCCGTATCCATATTGGATACCAGACCCGATATGTAACCTTTCCCACTGTTGCTTACCGTATTGATTGATGATGCCATCCCGGTACCTCCTATCTCTTCTCGTCATAGAGCAGTCCCTTTGACGCTCCATAATCCATCTGTTTCAAATATCCGGTAAACCGGTTATTGGTATTGTTGTGGCGCATTTTCAAAAGCAGGGATTCCATCATCGTCTCCATCTCCCTGCGAATGGCGCCTTCCGTCTCCTGTACCCGGTTCAGAACCGTATAGATCTCCTGCCCCTCCGCAAACAATTGCTTCTCCTGCGGGGATAAGGTCTCATAGTCGCATTGGTTTCTGGCCGCGTCATAGCAGGCCCGGCCCTGGTCCGAGTCATCCCGGTATGCCAGCAGCTCTCTGTCTATCTCATCGATCCTGGCAATCAGGGCTTCCCGGTCAGCCAGAGCCTGTTCCAGCTGCTCCAGTCCTTCCATCTCTTCCAGCTTCTGTCCCGCCATGACTCCTGTCTGCTTCTCATAGAGCAGGCACAGCTCCTTTTTCTCCCGAATAAGCCGGATCATCCTGTCAACCATTGCCATGGCGCTCCTCCTGTCCGGTTTTCCCCTCTGCGGAATGCAGATTCCTGGAAAGCTGAAATACCTTCAACAGGTCTACCTTGTCGGACGCCTCCCGGTTATTCTCCATTGTCAGATACAGCTCCGCCCTGCTGATCTTCATCTCATCCGGAGCCGATATTCCAAGACGCACCTTGTCGCCTTTAACCTCTGTCACAAATATCTCAATGTCCTCACCAATTCGAATGGACTCTCCCTTTTTCCTGGATAAGATCAGCATGAGCCCACCTCCTCCTCCGGAAATATGGGCTGCCGGATCGAATAATCCTGATCCAGAATGACCTGCGCCCCCAGATTCTCTCTGTGGTTGACAAGAACAGGACTTTTCAAATTGGCGGTAGACTGCTTAAATGTCTTTCCGACGACCAGCAGCACCCAGCAGTCCAGTTCATCTTCCGGCTCCGCTTTTAACAGATCCAGAACCTCGTCTGACACTGCCGGCACATAATCCGGTTTGATCTCCAGAGGGTTCAGCATGATAAAACACACCTGCTTTTCCTCCACGGACTGAAGCCAGCAGATAGCATTGCCCATGTTGGAATCATTGATCAGCACAAACCGGCTGTACTCCTCAAATCCAAAAATCGGCTGTGAAAAGTGAATAATATGCCGTTCTTCGATCTCAAGAATTCCAAAATCTCTCGTTTCTATTTTAATGTTCTTTATGTCCTTCATGCCACATCCCCCCGGCAATTCTTAAGCTGCTCTTTTTGTACTACTCCCCGTCATCCTCACTGGCGCTTTTCGGAAAATAAATAGGATCTCCCACATACTCAATCTCCACCTTCGGGGTCTGTTCCACACTGACCTTCAATTCTCCCGGAACATACTTCACCGTACGCCGTGGCGCTTGTGCCGCGCTTCCCGCCTCTACCATTCTCGGTTTAAAGTCTACTGCCAGCCCCGGAATCTCTACCGGCATCTTGGAAGCCTGGCCCTTTGCCCCGTTCTTCATATACCGGGCCGTGGCGCTGTTGGATGCCTGGTATGCCATCCCGTTCTGGGTGCGGGAAGAATCGATATCCACTTTAATATTCTGAGATTTCATATTCAATTGTCCCTGCAAATCCCGCGATGCCATAGCATCCGATTCCGGTGCCTGGACTTCCAGTCTGGCCCGTTCCGAAGTCATCTGCAGTTTAATCGGTGTTGAAGTGATTTTCAGTACATTGACGTTCATCTCTATTCCTCCTTATCATTCAGAAAGTTATTGATACATAAAATCAAAGATCGACGGCAGCATCAGGTTGCTTCCCAACTGCAGCGTTGCCTGCCAGGCTGCCTTTAACGCCTGGTTTTCAACAGCCTCTTTCTCCATATCGACCCCTTCCAGATTCTCCTGGCTCTCCTTGAGGTTCAAAAGTTCCGTTTCCAGACGTCCCGCCGTGCGCTCTAATATATTCTGGCGTGTTCCAATCTCCGCGCTTGCTATGGTGACGCTGCTCTGCTTCTTTTTCAGATTCTCCAGAGTTTTCAGGGCTTCGTCTTTATCACCGGCCCTTAACTGGGTTTCCATCTTGTCAATAATCGAATAGATATTGTTCTCAAGCCCCTCGCCGTCTTTTCCATATCCCAGCACATCCACGCCGGAAGTGGAGATCTTAACACCCTTCCCGCCGGCATTTAAGCCTGCGCTTCCATAACCCACATCCAGATACACATCCTTGTTACCTGGAAAATGTGTCGTCAAATCATCCGGATCATAGTCGTCCACCTTCACTCCGTTGTACAGAAGGGCTCCCGTATCATCCAGGGTAAATGGAGGGTTTTCCACATTAGACCCGCCAAACAGATATTTATCACCAAACCGGGTATTCATCACCGACAGAATCTCGCCCTTTAAACCCTTCAATTCCTCCGCAATGCCGTTCAGAGCGGTCTGGTCCATGATTCCCCCCGCTCTTCCTACCCGTTCATACACGGTCTCTAAAATGGAACTGATGCTCGTAATATTATCGGCCGCCATCGTCAGTTCATCATCGGCTGTTCCCACTGCCGACACATATTCTTCCGTCTTGGATATCTGACTGCGGACAGCAAATGCCCTGGTTGCCCTTGCCGGGTCCTCCGACACATGGTTATACTGTCTTCTGGACTGTAATCTCATAGTGGATGCATTCAGACTTGAAAGATTGCTCTGCATATTCCTCAGGTAGCTGTTTGACATCATTTTCTCTGTTATTCTCATGATTTCCTCCTTAACGTCCCACCAGACCCATCTGGTTGATAATGACATCCAACTGCTCATCCATGACCGTCATCAGTCTGCCCAGCGCCTGAAATGTCTTATTTAACGACATCATATTGATGCCCTCTTCATTGAGTGAAACACCGGATACGCTCATGCGGTTGCTCTCTGCCGTCTCCGCCACCGCCAGAGCCGCTTCCAGCCTGGTATTGTTGTTTTTCATACTGCTTCCCAGTGTATTGGTCATATTGGCGATAAACTCACTGAAGCTTCCCGTAAATCCTCCAATGTTCCAATCCTTACTGAGGGCTTCCTTCATGGCACCAATGTCAGCATTGTCTCCCGTTCCGTCAGGATTGTTCTTGCGGATCAGGTAAGAAGGATCTGCCAGCCACAGATCACTGATGGAAATGCTGCCCGCTGTCACGGTACCATCCTCCGCGCCCTGCAGCAACTTCTTAAATGCCCCGGCATCACCCGGATCATCTGCATAAACTATATTGTTAAAGGTATCATACAGACTCTTGGCAAAGGCATCCAGCTGCTCCTGAAAATAAGGAATTCCCGGCTCTGACTGGCTGCTTCCACACAGAACCTCCTGATAGCCCTTCAGCGCGCCCTGCCCCAGACTTGCCATTCCTCCGGTACTCTGCCAGTACAGACCGTTGGTATTGTCATTAATCAACAGCTTATCTGTCCCGTAATTGGAATTTTTACCTGTCACCACCCGGTGGCCGTTCACCAGCACATCGATAGTGCCGTCCCCGTTGTTCTCCACCTCCACCTTTCCGTATCGTGACAAATCGTCCAGAAGCACATTGCGGTCGTCCAGCAGCTCATTGGGACCATAGATGACACCGTCATAATCATTGTTGTTAAACACCTCTTTGGCAATGGCCTTGTTAAGCTCCGAGATCTGGCTCAGCGTGGAATTGAAGTCATCCACGGATACTTTCATATCCGACTTCACCCGTTCTACCAGGTTCTTTAAGCCGGAATCGTACTCATTCAGAATGGTGATCACTTCTTTAAACGCGTTCATCACCACGTTGGCATTGGCTGGCTGGGAAGTATTAGAGCTGAAACTGGAAAGAGCTTTGAACAGATCATCTAAGGCCGCCTGAATACCGGCTCCCTCTACTTCCGGATCACTGATCACGCTCTCCAGCTGCTCCATCAGAGCCGCCTTCTGGTCATAATATCCCACATCGCTGTATTGCTTCCTGAACTGCTGGTCCAGATAAGGATTTCTCATCTGCGACACCCCAATGGCATCCACACCCTGGCCGGCCATGGCGACGGCGCTTCCGGTATCCCGGCCGCCGTAGAGTCTCATGCTGACGGTATCCAGGCGCTGTCTCGTATACCCTTTCGTCTCCCGATTACTGATGTTGTGTCCTACAATATCCATAGCCTTCTGGGTCACCATCAGGCCTCTTCTGGCTGTCTCCAGCCCCATAAATGTTGGTCTCAAGCTATCACTCTCCTATATTCTGCCTGTTATCAGGCTTTTTTCTCCAGTTTCTGTCCCTTGCGGGGCGGTAATGAGGACGGGCTGTAAATCCCCGCCGGATTGTCGGTAAAGCTGCCTTCCCCTTTTAACCGAATCAGCTCTTCTCTGGCAAGTCCATTGGATTTCTCATTGTAATAACGGATATTGCCAATGGCTCCCTCCAGCCGCTGCTGCAGCTGGCGAAGGGTCTCCCGCTCTTCTCCCCGGCTCTCTTCCACCAATTCCCGAAAAGACCTGCCCTCCAGTCCATGGGAAGCAAAAAAGTCCAGCCTTCTCTTCTCCAGATTCCGCATCTGCTTCTCCATGGATTCCTCCAGCAGAAGGGCACTCTCAATCTTGTTTAATTCTTTGGTCAGAATCATGCCAAGCTTCTCCGCCTGCTTCATCTCCATCTGTTCAAAAAACTCTGTATATTCTGTCAGAAACTCTATGATCTCCTCCATGGTCCCCCCTTAAATCCCGCTCATCAGCCGCAGGGCAATCTGCTCTGCCGGGATCTGATAGGCTCCGTCGGCAATCTGCTGCTTGAGCTGTGCCAGCCGCTGGGGATCGGTTCCCTGCGCCATGGTTCTTGTCACGGACGAGGCGTAGGCGGAGGCATCCTTTTTCTTCACTCCATCACTGCTGATGACAATGGCGTCGCCCCGCTGTTTTTTATCCGTTGTTGTCGGGATGGAATTATTCTTTTCGGTGTATTTACCGTTGTTTACGGCATTCTGATATGCCATATAATTTCTTGTAATTTTCACATCCATAGTCCCGTATTCCTTTCCTGTCTAGTTCCAGTTATAGTATCTGTAAATAGTTATCGTACGGAGGGCGGGAAACTTTAGAAGAATTTCTTATTTTTTAATTTTATTTTGGGAATTTGATACGATAGGAATTTTTAGAAATTTATATTTATAGGAGAAGGCGGAGAGTACTCTCCGCCTTCAGAATGAATCGGATGATCGATCCTATCACTGTAATAACTGTAAGATAGACTGCGGCAGAAGATTGGCCTGTGCCAGCATAGCCTGGGACGACTGTACTAAAACACTGTTCTTGGTGTAGTTGATCATCTCGGCCGCCATATCCACATCTCTGATACGCGACTCAGCTGCCGTTATGTTCTCAGTAGTGACTCCCAGGTTATTCAGGGTATGATCCAGACGGTTCTGAATTGCGCCAAAGTTTCCGCGATGTCCGGATACCGTATTGATTGCAGCTTTAATCGCTGCCAGGGCAGTATCCGCATTTGCTGTAGTATCAACCTTTGCATCCTTGATCCCCAGCTCATCAGAGTCTATTTTAGAAAGGGTAAGCCTAATAGAATCATGAGCCGCGGCCGAATCGCCAATTCTTAATACCAGTTCAGCTGGGGTACCACTCAGCAGATGAGTGCCATTGAATTCAATACTTTGTGAAATACGGTCAATTTCTGCATTCAAAGAAGTAATCTCGGCCTGAATCGCGCCACGGTCAGTTGAATCAAAGGTAGTATTGGAAGCTTTGGCCGCCAGTTCCGCCATACGGCTTAACATAGAATGAACCTCCTGCAAAGCGCCCTCCGCGGTCTGTACTAATGAAATAGCGTCCTGGGCATTTGATGTAGCGGCTTCCAAACCTTTAATCTTTGCTCTCATCTTCTCAGAAATTGCCAGGCCAGCCGCGTCATCCCCTGCACGGTTGATCTTGTAACCGGAGGATAACTTCTCCAGGGATTTACTGATCGCGTTGTTGTTCAGCCCTAACTGTCTTAATGAATTTAAAGCCGGTATGTTGTGCATGATTCTCATAATATTACCTCCATGTAATGTTTGATTTGGGAATTCCTTTTCCCTGCTATGATATAGTTATCGTACTGCCCCCGGTTTTCTTTAGAAAAAAAGTGCACAAAATATTTATATATTTTTGTGCACTCTAACCATAAAGACTCTGCTCTATATAAAATTCCTCCAGACTAAGCTGGTGTTCCTTCAAATACCGGGCCACCTCCACCCCCACATACCGGAAATGCCATGGCTCATACTGAATACCGGTGACCTCTTCCTTCCCCTTATCGTACCGCAGGGTAAATCCATAATCCTGGGCGTGTTCCCGCAGCCACTTCCCTTCCGGCCGGTTCTCAAACCCGGTCTCCAGCTTTTTATAGGAGGAAGCGTAGATATCCACCGCCAGCCCCAGGCAGTGTTCCCCGGAACCAGGAATTGACAGCACCTGTCTTGCCTTTGCATTGGCTTCTTCCATAGAATATCCCTGCTTCACGTAGGTCTGAACCTTCCTGTTAAACAGCTTCTCCTGCTTATCCAGCGTTCGATAACCGGAACACAGAAGCGGCGACAATCCTTCCGCCTTCATGGCCTCAAACATGGACATAAGAGGCTCATAGATTCTGGTGTCCACCGACTGACCGGACCCAGGCACCTTGGCAAGCTCCACCTCATAATCATCCGGAACCGGATACATGGCGTTGGTCAGAATCAGGCACCACATGTCCTCTTCCCGAAGAATCAGATTATCCCCCGCCACATCTCCCTGCCCAGCCCCAGTCTCAGTCTCCGTCTCAGCTCCAGCCTCAGTTTCAGTCTCCGCCTCAGTTTCAGTCACAGCCTCATTCCCGGCCTCAGCCCCAGCCTCCGTCTTCATGTCAGTCACAGCCATGACTTCCCCGTCATCAGCCTCCTGGCTCTTCCCGTCCAGAGCCGTCATCCCGCCAACCATCTCCATCAGCCGCTCCTTCTCCAGTTCCCACCGGTTAGACTGAAACATCAGCGCCAGAATGATGACAAAAGTAAATATAAGAACCCGCTGGTTTCTGACCGCCTGCGGGTTTTTCTTTTTTTTACCATATCCGTCCCTGTTTTTCTCCGTCCTCACTGGGCCCTCCAATTTTTTCTCTATCGCAGTCTTCTCATCTGCTGTCTCATCTGCTGCCTCTGTCGTTGTTTCTTCACATATTTCAGCAGATATTTATACAGGTTTTCCTCCTGCTCTTCATCCAGTTCCATAAATTTACAGGTAAAAGCATGTTCCCGGCTGGCAAGTTCCACCTCGCTTTTCACCGTACAGCAGAACAGTACCACGCCTTCTATGGCCGGTATCATAATATTTAACCAGTCCCCCCGGACCAAAGGGATTCTTGTCCGGAATTTCAGCTCGCTGATGCCCACGGTCATCACTTTGACGCTCATCCCGTTATATCCATTTCGCCCGTCATCCATCCCAAGCATCTCATTCCCACGCATGCAGTTATAGATAATGCCGTCGTCATCCACCTTCATCTGAAAACACCGTTCCCGCTCAGTCTCCGTCACATCCTGAATAATGGTAATCCGCATCATCTTTGGAGAAGAGAGGTACACGCTGCCCACCAGCACGCGAAGTCCTACATAAATATTATGAATCTCCAGCCGCACCAGATAGCCATAAGGCATCACCGGCAGTCTGGTATGGGAAGCGCCGATATCCAAAAAGGTGGCTCCTACTTTTTTGATAATACCAAGCAAAAACGTCTCGTTCTTCTTCCCCGTGACCAAACAGGAGGAACCCACATATGCATCCGACAGTTCCGCCATCCTTCATCCTCCTTTATCTGGTCTGTGTCTCTCCGGCTGTCTTGCCACCCTGTTTCTTTCCTGAAACAAGATTTTTTCTGAGTGTCCCCACACTGCCGAGGTTATCCCCGGAGCCGGTCTCCTCATCCTTCTGGCCGGTTACCCCGCGGATATCGGCAGAAGCCTCAATCAGCCGGCAGTAAATGGCCGCAACCACCTCGTATAACTCCACCGGAATCTTGCTGCCCACCTCCAGCATACACAGCAGCGAAGCGGCGCTTTCATCCTTAAATACCGGGATTCCCTTTTTCTCCGCAATGTCGATGATATGCTCCGCCACGGTTCCATAGCCGGAGGCAATTACCACGGGAGCTTCATCTTCCCCGGCATTGTATTTTAGCGCAACTGCTTTGTTTCTTCTCTCTTTATATTTTGACATCGATTCCCGTCCTTTTATAGGGCAGATTTTCAAATACGTCCATAAGAGAACGCACATGATCCATCCGCCTGGATTCCACCGATACCACCCGGTAGCCATGACTTTCCATAATTTCTCGAAATTCCGGCATCAGCCCGTCAAACACGGACTGATACGTCTCCGGACTGAACAGCAGAAAGCTCATATCCCGGTCCACCACCTTAAACTCCGCCTCCATCTGGCCGATCCCCGGTATATCAAAGGATACCAGCACGTGAATCCGGTCTTTGGTGTCTCCTGCGTCTCCCCCTTCACTCTCATCCCTGGGATCAATCCATAGCTCCGAAAATGCCTTCATTCCTTGGTAATCCACCGGTATGACAAAATGAAGCAGCGGTGTATAGTTACAGGGAGACGACAAAAGACTTGTGATAATCTTCTCTATCTTCTCCCCATTCAAACTGTTCATCGGTGTTTCCCGGTCCTGCTTTTCAATAATCTGCGCCAGGGTGTCCATGATTCTGGAGCGGTTCTCCTGATGCTCCGGAGTCCGAAACTCTTCCAGATACTCCCGTACCAGCCTCTTTAAGGTATCCTTCTCCTCCCGCCCATTGACATGGACCAGGACATTGAGCAGCGCCTCCTGCAAAAAGGAATCATTATCCTGATACCGGGACAGATTGTAGAGAATGTTGGGTATCACCCGGGCTGTATGAGGTGAATGGAGAATACTGCTCTCCAGCTCCTCCAACGCCGCCAAAATCTCCGCCTTCACCGCTTCAAACACCTCATGCCCTTCCACGGAACGGATTTTAGCCGCCAGTTCTGTAAATTTTGGAGACAGCGCCTTGCTTCCAGCCAGCTGCTCCGCCAGAAAATCGAGGCTGTTGCCAACAGAGTCCAGCACATCCTGTCTTGCCACGCTGCCATTTAAAGCCTTTAGCAGATTGGCGGTCTCTCCCCGCAGTTCCGGTCTGGCCTCCAGAAGGTTCCTCAGGAAATCAAACAGAGGTCCCCGGAACATGGTAGAGGCATTTTCCTGGTCTGCCAGTTCCTCCACAATATTGCCGGGGTCAATGAGCAGGGAGTCAAACAGCTGTCTGATCTCCTGTGTCATTGTGGAATTGTTCACCGGCAGGAGATTGATGATCTCCTCCAGCAGATAGATATTTTTCAGGTAGCTGATGGTTACTGCCGGGTCCTTCAACAGATTCATCAGGGTGGCCGCCCCAGCCTCGTTCTGAATCACGCCGCGCTGGGATAACGCATGCCCCGCCGGAGCCCTGGCTATATTCTGTATCTCCTGTAAATCAAAGGGAATGGACGACTCTTTCGGCGCCCTGTCAGGCTGAGTTACACCTTTGCTGATCACGGGAGATGTAACCCGTAACATGTCTGCCATTTAATGCATTCCTTTCCTGATTTCTCCATCCCGGAAATAAAAGAAACAGTTGTCTTCCCGTTTCGTAAAATAGATCTTGCCGTCGCCAATGTACAGCATCGTTCCCGGATGAACGCGGCCTGCCGTAAGCCGGCAGTTTCCCACTTCTCTTACCTGTCTTGACAGCTCCGCGGTCTTTTCCCTCATCTTCTTCTGTTTCATGGATGTCACCGGATTTTCCAGATTCAGGGCCTTCAATCGTTCTTTCTGTATCTCCGTAATCGATCCATGCTTATCTTTTGATGAGAGATATTCGATATCTTTTTGAATCTCTTTCAGCCTACTCGTGATAACCTCCAGCTCTTCGCCGGAAGTTTTAATCTCATCCAGAAGCTGTGGCGTCATCCCCAGTGTTACACTGGTGGCCGCATTGCTGGCTGCTCCCACCTCTTTCACCGTCATACAGTTGTGAACGGAACATTTTCCGCCAATAAAAGCGCCCCGGCGCCCGTTTAGCACCAGATCATGCCCGCAGGATACCTCGGAGTTGATAATATAATCCGCCCGGATATCCCGCTTCGCATAGAGCTTGCAGTTTTCCAGAAACTTGGCTGTGATATCCTCTCCCGCTTCCAGAATTCCGGATTTCATCCCCCGCATTCCCTTTTGAAGGATAATGCTGCCGGAGGCGCTGAGCTTGGCGCCTTCCACCATGCCCATCACCGTGATATCACCTTTGGCCACTACCTCAAACCCCTCATACACGTCTCCCCGGATCACCACACTGCCGGTAAAATCAATATTTCCAATGGAATTATCCACGTTGCCGGAAACTTCAAATATCTTTTCCACCAGGAATCTGCCGGAACGAAACGTCAGGTTTCCTTCACATGACGTGATCAGCTTGGTGTTATCCTCGTTAAAGATCACATTTTTACCCTGGGGAATAGGAGGCATGGTGCCCAGCTTGCCGCGGACCGTTCTTCCACAGATATCCATCCCATCCTGAGGCAGGGTGGGACGGACGATCTCGCATACCACCTGTCCCGCCTTCACGTTGTGAATCAGATTCAAATTCTTATAATCAATATCTCCGTTTTCTTTGGAGGCGTACTTTAACTCTGCTTTTCGCGGAAAGTAGTCCTTGATCTGCCCGTCCCGTCCTGATACCGGCTCTTTTCCCTCTGCAATCATAAACTCTTGATTATAGAGTTTTTCTTCCAGCACATGGCGAATCTTATCTTCATTGATTCCAAACACGATGTTCTTCTCTTGAAGAGCTTCTCTCACCTGCTCCATGGTGACATCATGTCCCCCGCCTGCAGGTGGCATCATCATAATCAGGGCCCCCATACTGTCCTGCTGCACAATGATTTCCACCGCCCCGTCCCGGTATTCATCCTCAGCCGGTTTTTCAGAATCTCCGGATTCTTCCGTATCCTCCGAATTCTCGGCCCCTTTTAATTCATCCAATAATTCATTTCTGCGTTTTACCTCTTTTTCGTTCCAGTCTGCCACCGTCTGTATCCGATGGTCAACCTCTTCAACCCGGTGAGTCGATCCATCCTCTTCTTCCTCCGGCCATTGCCAGAGTTCTTTGACGTTCTCATCCTCATCCTTGGGCAGTGCGAAAAATCGTGAAATCTTTTTAAAGATACGTCCATCATCATCCATAGGATCTCCCCCCTCCCGCGCATCCTGCAAGTCTCACATCCTTAGCTGGTGACTGATTTATCTAAGTGTATTGACAATTCCCTCCATCTCGTCTGCCGCCACAACGATACGGCTGCTCATCTGGAATGCTCTCTGTGCTTCGATCATATTAATCATCTCGTTGGAAACATCTGTCTTTGACAGTTCCAGCACCCCTTTTGACAGTTCACTTAAGAGGGAGCCTTCATCCAGATCAGTCTCGGAAACCCATTCTCCCGAGGTCTCACCGGAGCGGAACAGATTGTTGCCAACCGGCACCAGCCCATCCGGGTTCGGGCAGGTGAAAAGACCGATCCTTTGTGTCAGATTAGTCAGGTCCAGCTGGGTAGTGGTGACTTCCTTGCCCTGCTCCATAGCCACCTTATAATCCAGTTCAATCCGCTCTCCCTCCCGGTCCAGCACATAGTAACCGTCTCTGTTGACCAAAAAAGTACCCTCATCCGTGGAGGAAACATGGAAAGAGCCATCTCTTGTATATGCCGGCTCCTCATCATCCTCGCTGACCTCGACAGCAAAATAAGCTCTTCCGTCGATGCCGAAGTCAAGATCCCGGCCCGTGAACTCAAATCCGCCCTGAGCGAAAACCGATTCCACGCCGCTTGCTCTTACACCGTGCCCTACCATCAGATCACCGCTTCTGGACCCCATCTGGGTGTACAGCAGATCATCAAAAGCGCTTCTCTGCGGTTTGTAACCGGTCGTATTGACATTAGCGATGTTGTTGGCCGTAACGTTCAAGTCATCCTGAAAGGCTCTCATAGCCGACACGGCTGTATGATATGATATATTCATCTTTTGTATCCTCCTAGATCTTTCCGATGTCAGAAGCCGTCTTCTGGTTCATCTGGTCCATAATGGTAAGAGCCTTCGCGCAGGACTGGAACGCTCTTTGAATTTCCATGGTTCTGGATACCTCCGAGTTTAAGTCCACGCCGGATCTCTCCAGCTTTCCCTGCAGCACTTCCGGATATACCTGTGCCAGCGTCCCCGCGTCCTCTACACTATATGTTCCATTCTCATTTAATATGAGATTATTAACATCGTCCGGCATCACAATCTGAACCTGGTCAAGTTCTCCGCCTTCCTCATCATAGACAATCCCACTCCTGTCTACACGGAAACCGCCCTCGTCCACATAGACGGGACCTCCGTCTCCCATCACCGTACCGACGCCGGGAAGAATCAAATTCCCCTCATCGTCAGTGGAAAAATGTCCGTTTCTCGTTAAGTAGGTTCCGGCTTCTCCCTGAATGACAAAATAGCCATCTCCAACGATAGCCAGGTCATAGGTCTTTCCGGTGTCGTCCACCTCGCCCTGCTTATGACTGCTTCTTTCCCCAACTGCCAGATTGATGGTAGAACCGCCGCCTATGGCTGTGTTCTGACCGTTCATCTGGCGGACAAAGGTCTCGTCAAAGGTGCCCTTGATCAGGCGTTTACTGCGATAGCCGTTGGTTCTGACATTCGCCAGATTGTTGGCGGCCACATTCAGTTCCTTCTGATTGTTCATCATACCGGACGCAATTGTATAAAATCCTGAAAACATAAGCCATCCCTATCCTTTCATATATTCTTCCAAACTGGCCTTCAGCTTGCTGATGGCCTTGGTGTGGATTTGGCATACCCTGGACTGCCCGATTCCGAGAACCTGGGCAATTTCCGAGTATTTTAATTCTTCATAATAATACAGACTGATGACAAGCCGTTCTTTTTCACCCAGACTGTCAACCGCCTCGGAAAGCTGCTGATGCAGTTCCTTGTAAAAAAGGCTTTCCTCCGGCTTTGAGGAGATGCTTTCCGACTCCAGCTCCCCCTTTGCCACAAGCCCTGTCATATCCTGAAGCACGTTCTCAAAAGAGAGAACAGCCGCATGGTTCATATACTGGATATGACTTTCTACTTTTTCCACCGGAATCTCCAGGTACTCTGCCACCTCCCCGGCTTCCGGCTCCCTCATCCTCTCATGGGATAACATGGATCTGGCTTCCTCCAGTTTTTTCTGGAAGTTACGCGCCCGATGCGGCACCCAGTCCTGGCTGCGGATATAGTCAATCATGGCTCCCCGCACCCGCAGGAACGCGTAAGTCTCAAATTTGGCTCCTTTGGAATCGTCGTAACGATCCAGACATTCCATGAGGGCCAGCACTCCCTGATCAACCAGGTCTTCTTCCTCAAGAAGGCTTCCGGCGATTCCCCGCAGCTGCATTGCCGCCTTGCGGACAATGGGAAGATGCTGGAGGATCAGCCTGTCTCTCAGTTCCTGGCCGCCCTGCTGGCGGTAGGACTCTATGCTTACCTGTTCCATCTATTTCTCCCATCAGCTTAATGCGATATTGCCCAATGCCTGAATCTGTACATTGTTGTCAATCTCACTGAAGGACACTACCGTCACATTGGGGTAGAACTGGTCTAACAGCTTCTTATAATAGACCCGTACTACCGGTGATGTCAGGACAATGGGAGTGTTTACAAGGTCCTTGATCTTATTGATCTCCGCGGTGGAAGCCGACACAATGCCCTGTATAGCGGCTGGCTCCAGCGCCAGATAAGAACCGCTGTCCACTTTCTTCACCGCCGACATAATGGTATTCTCGATTCGTTCATCCAGACTCAGCACCTTCATCTGCCCCGCTTCTGAGAACCGGTGGGAAATAGTGCGCTTTAATGCCTGGCGGACATATTCCGTCAGCAGATCGCTGTCCTTCACCTGAGGCGCATAATCACACAGCACCTCCACAATAGTCTCCATATCCCGGATGGGAACGCCCTCACGCAGAAGATTGCATAACACTTTCTGTATCTCTCCCACACTGATAATATTGGGAACTGCTTCCTCCACAATGGCCGCGTTGGTCTTCTTTAAGCTTTCCAGCAGGTTATTGACCTCCTGGCGGTTCAGAAGCTCATGTAAATGCTCCTTCGCCACTTCCGACAGGTGGGTGATCACCACCGAAGTGGGATCAATCAGAGTGTAACCTGCCAGCTCTGCCTGAATCTTCTTGTCCTCGCTGATCCATTTCGCAGGAATATGGAACGCCGGATCAATGGTTTCGATTCCCGGAATATCATCCGCGGCTCCCTCCGGCGGAAGCGCCAGGTAATGATCCATCAGGATATCTCCCCTTGCCACTTCCTCACCCTTTAGGAGGATGCTGTACTGGTTGGGATTCAACTGGCCGCTGTCCTTGATCCTGACAGAGGGAAGAACAAATCCCATATCCATGGCCATCTGCTTTCGGAACATAACGACACGGTCGATAAAACTGCCGCCGCTGGCTTCATCCGCCAAAGGAATCAGACTATATCCAAATTCCATCTCAATCGGTTCCACATTCAGAAGGCCGTAGACATTTTCAATATCTTTATAGAATTCCGCCTCGCTGGTTACCTCAGCCTCTCTCAGATCCGGTTCCGCCACCGCCAACAAACTTTCCTGACGCTGCAGCAGATAATATCCGCCGCCCATCATAATTACAGCGATCATCAGAATCTGAATGATAGGAAAACCGGGAATCAGCGCCAGACAGGCTACCGCACCGCCGGCCATCATCAGAACTCTCGGCTGGTTTAAGAACTGTCTTGTGAGATCCTCACTTAAGCTGTTTTCCGAAGCAGAACGGGTGACAATCATACCGGTTGCCACGGAGATCAACAGGGCCGGTATCTGGGACACCAGGCCGTCTCCGATGGTAGCCGTCGTATAAATCTGCATAATCTCGGTCACGGTTCCCTGTCCGTTCATCATGCCGACGATGATACCACCCAAAAAGTTAATAAACGTGATGATAATGGAGATAATGGCATCTCCCTTGACAAACTTGGTGGCGCCATCCATGGAGCCGAAGAAGTCTGCCTCTCTCTGTATCTTGGAACGGCGTTCCTTCGCCTGCTGTTCATCGATCAGGCCGCTGTTTAAGTCCGCGTCAATCGCCATCTGTTTTCCCGGCATGGCATCCAGGGTAAATCTGGCCGCCACCTCCGCCACTCGCTCGGAACCTTTGGTGATAACAATAAACTGCACCAGCACGATGATCAGGAAGATCACAAATCCAATCACCATGTTGCCCCGGATCACAAACTTTCCGAAAGTCTCGATTACCTGGCCCGCATATCCATTGTCAAACAGAATCTTTCTTGTTGACGATACGTTTAAGCCCAGTCGCAACAGCGTGGTGATCAGAAGCAGTGATGGAAACACGGAAAAATCCAGAGTCTCCTTCACATACATGGACATAATCAGCACCAGCAGGGACAACGTGATATTCAGTATAAATAAAAAGTCAAGTATCGGCGTCGGCAGCGGTATCAGAATCAGGAAAACGCTCCCGATAATTCCGGCCGTGACAAGCATATTAAACCGTTTCAAATTTATTCACCATTCCCAATAATGCTTCTAGTATTTACGATTTCACTGATGCGTACGCCAAAGTTATCGTCTATTACCACTACTTCCCCACGGGCAATTAACTGGCCGTTAACAATGATATCAACCGGCGCGTCAGCCTGTTTATCCAGCTCCACCACCATACCATTGCCAAAGTTCAGGACCTCCTTCAGACGACGTTTTGTCCGACCAATCTCTACGGAGACCTTTAAAGGCACATCCATGATCAGCCCCAGATTTCCGCGAATGGTCTCATTCTGCCATACCTGCTGTCTTGGGGATGCCGCCTGGGCCGCCGGCTGTCTCTGGCTTGCCGTCTCTCTCTGACTTACCGCCTGACTCTTCTTTGAAGAAGTCTGTCTTCTTGCCGGCTCTCTCACAGGGCTTTCGTTTCTCCCAGGTTTTACGGCTTTTTCAGGTTTTGCGGCTTTGGCCGGTTTCACCGGCTGCTGGGATCTGGCCGGCTTACCTGCAGCGGGCTTTTCTTGTTTCCCGTATCCGCCTTTATAATCCAGGTCATCCAGATCATCATCAAGATAATCCTTTACGTCCGATTCATCCAGGTCGTCGTCCAGATATTCGCCATCCAGGTATTCATTGTCCAGATATTCGTCCTCTTCTTCCAGTTCTTCGTCGTCATCCAGAAAATCTTCGGCCACCTCAGCTTCCTCTTCCTCAATTTCCTCTTCTTCGGTTTCCTCTTCTTCCTCTTCCCCATCTTCCAGATAGTTGGTTATCTCCTGGTTAATGCTTCCGATGGCCGTTGCGGAGATGCACTCCATAAACTCGGAATCCAGTACATCTTTGATTCTGATCCGGTAGCGGATCACAAAGGTGCTGGCCCCCGGCTCCTCCTCAACGATTTCGCTAAAGGTATCCGGGCCTTCTGACAAGAACAGCCGGCAGTTGGATGCGGTCATATCGTCTTCCAGACACTTGGCCATGATACCAACCGTATCATGAACCATCTGGTTCATCACCTCTTCCACCGCGCTCAGCGCCGTGTCATCAAATTCAAAATCCGGCTCCGGCAGTTCATCAATGCCCATCAGCTGGTTTAAAAACACCTGCATATCCCTCTGGCGCATGATGTATATCATGTTGCCTGCAACACTCTCATCAGACTCAGAGGTCAGACTGTTTCGTACCAGAATTGCCGGTTCCAGAATATTGTACTCCACGTTTCTGACGGTCTTTACCTGTATTTTGGCATCGGAAATCTGAATCTCCGTCTTCAAAAGAGAAGAAAGACTCTTCTCCGCCGCTTTTGCGTGCAGTTTAATTAATTCATCAAACATCTCCCGTTTTGCCTTGTTGAGATCCTGGCTTTCCTGTTCACGTGCCATGTCTTAAACTCCTTTTACTTCGCGTAGTTTTTATTTTTTCTTCTGAAAAGCCCTTTTTTAGTTTTTTCCACCGGTTCCTCTTCGCTGCTGACAATGGAAGTGGCAGGCAGAAGTTTACTCAGCTTCTCTTCGATAAATTTGGGATTCTCACCCTCCTGAATGGCCAGAACACCCTCCATCACAAGCTGCTTACACAAAAATTCCTCATCATGTCTCGCTTTCAGCTTGCTTGCAATGGGAAAGCAGATCACGTTGGCTAACAGAGAACCGTATAAAGTGGTAATCAAAGCGGTAGCCATGCCTTTTGCAAGGACGTCCACATCCTGCATGTTGCCCAGCATGAGAATCAAACCTACCAAAGTACCAATCATACCAAAAGCAGGGGCATAGGCTGCCGCTCTCTCATAGAATGCACGGTCAAGGGCATGTCGCTCCTCCAGCTGTTCCAGTTCCGTCTCCATCACCTGTCTGACCTTTTCGGAATCCACGGAATCCACTACCAGAATCAGGCCATTGTACAGAAATGGTTCATCGACCTCCGCCAGCTTATCCTCCAGAGACAGAAGCCCCTTCATACGGGCTTCCACCGCCAGTTCCACAATCTGGTTTATGGACTGCCTGGGTTCATATTTCCGTGGATGAAAGATAATTTTCAGGTGTTTTCCAATCTTTTTAAACGATTTTCCAGGAAATGACAGCATCATAACGCCTACCGTTCCTCCAATCGTAATCGCCAAACTGGACACATCCACAAATGCCCGTATGTTTGAAAACGTCACCTGCATGGCCTCCCGGTCAAATACCATTCCAAATATCACCAGCGCCACTGCTAAAATAAAACCAAGAACCGACATGATGTCCATAACTATTACATCCTTTTCCTCTTCTTTTTGTATGTGATACATAAAAACACGTGTACGTAAGTTACCTGCCCGCCTGGTCCAACAGCTCTCCGAAGGTCTTCCTCCGGAAAGCTGCCACCTTCTCTACCACTTCTTCTTTTGTCTCACTGACAATCAGATGTTTACCATTGGTCAACAGGATGGTAGTATCAGGATTTTCCATGATCATCTCGATCATGTCGCAGTTTAACACAAATTCTTCCCCGTTTAGCTTCGTAAGGATAACCATGATACTACCTCCTGTCCTTATCTATTATCGTTTCAGATTTACCAATTCTTCCAAAATCGAGTCTGATACGGTAATGATTCTGGAGTTGGCCTGGAAACCTCTCTGTGTTACGATCATATCCGCAAACTCTTCGGAAATATCCACGTTGGACATCTCAAGAGCGGATGACTGAAGGGCTCCGGAACCGCCTTCACCAGCTCTTACCAATTTTGGTTCCCCGGAGTTGGCGCCTTCCTTGAAGTAACAGCCACCTCCTACTTCCTCCAAACCATTAGGGTTCTCGAACATGGCAAGATCCACACGGCCGATCTCAATGTTACCTTCATCAGGATGTGTCGCGCGGATAATACCGTTGCTTAAGATCGAAATGCTAAGCTTTGATAAATCCAGAGCGCCGCCCTCAGAACCGCCCTTAAGCTGGAAATTGCTTCCAAGTCCCAGGTTTTGAGATAACTCGGCTTTTGTAATGGTGCCGGCGTTCGCTGCAGTTGTAGGATGAGTAACGCCCGGCGTGTTAAAGTGAGAGTCGATTGCTGTATAACCCAGATGACTCATCTCAATATACTGTCCGGCCTTCTCACCTGCGGGCGGGTTCTGCTCTGTCAGCCATACTTTGTTGGCTGCAGTACTCTTTTCGTTAACTTCTCCCACAAAAACCCGGTCTCCTGCGGCATCATGAACGGTAGCTTTAACCTCATAATATGCAGGCTTACCGGTAGCAGCATTAGCCGGTACTTTAGTAACCTCATAACTCACATTGCCGCTGGCTGTAAACATGGGTTCTGTACTCGTAGTAGATGGCTTGAAACCACCCAGAATCCCCTTTGTCTGGTCAGTTGCATCATTGAACTCCATCACGCCCGGCTCAACGTCGAACGTATTGGTAACCAACTGTTTACCTGTCAATGGCTGTTTAAAAATCTGATCAATTGGAGTAGCCTCAATCGTAAAGTTGCCGGCCGGATGTTCCTTTCCTCCATTGGCCCGGGTGATTGCTGTATTCATCTTCTCATTCAATTCCGTCAGATTGTTGAAGATGGCATTGGGATTGATACGCACATTGATTGACGTATTTGTCAGTTCGGAAGTCTTTACATAAACATCAGCTCCGTCCGGAAGTGTTGCATCAAGTTCAAAGTTCAGTGACACGTTGGCAGACGTGGTTGCATTTTGTGAAGTGACGGTAAAATTGATTTTATTAATCGTCTTGTCTGCCTGTCCCTGTGCAGTCTTCTGATTCGCTACACTTAACCGAATCTGCTCAGCGCTTGCCGCTTGTCCCAGCGGGTTGCCGCTGACACCCAGCACAGTATAGCCATTGGTATCTGTCAGCGCGCCTGTATTAGGGTCGAGCTGCAGCTTGCCGGCTCTTGTGTAGAAGATATTGCCGTCGCCGTCCATAACCTGGAAGAAGCCTTCACCTGCAATAGCAAGATCCTTGGTGTTTCCGGTTGCCTGGAGAGAACTTCGGCTCATATCCATATCAATGCCGGCGATGGCAGTGCCGTAACCAACCTGGCTGGCATTGGTACCGCCCTTTAAGTTGTTGCCGCCTGTTGAGTTAGTCAGTGTCTGATAGAATACGTCCTGAAAACGTGCCTTACTGGATTTGAATCCGTATGTATTCACGTTAGCGATGTTATTACCGATAACGTCTAATTTTGTCTGATGTGCCTGCATACCAGTCACAGCTGAATATAATGATCTTAACATAAAATTTATTCTCCTTTTCTACCGCCTTACCCGTCCGTCATTCAGGGTAAGATAGCCTCCTAAAGGACCGGCTATATCATAACGGTTCCGTCAATATTGGTGAAAACAGCTCCTTTTAAGCCATCCTCGTGAACTACTGTGATTACCTTATTATTCTTTACATTTACTACAAATGCAGTTGAACCAAGCAGAATAAGTGGTTCCTTTAATCCCTTTTCCTCCGCAAGCTTCACTCCCTGATTCAGACGTTCCAGACTTTCTGAGGTTACATCCACGCCCCGCTCTACCACGCGCTCCACGGCATGTTTGGAAAATGAGACTCCGCTCTCTTCATTCAGCTTCTGTTCAAGCAGCTCTTTAAACGGACTGGCGCCGGTCTCCTTCTGAGCCTGGCTTTTGCCCGCTTCAAATGGAGTTCCTGTATAAACTGGCGTTCTTAGCAGTTTACTGTAAAGCATGGAATCCATTGTCCGACCTCCTTTTCCTTACGGGTTACGTTGCCGGTGGTTTTTCTCCGCCGTCACCATCGCCGCCACCTTCACCTTCACCTTCACCATCGCCCTTGTTGTCATCTTCCGGCGGTTTCTCTGTTGCGCCTACTTTAATCTCCATCAGCTCATTCATGTCAAAGGCTTCGCCGCCTACATAGACCACAAACTCTCCATCAAGCAGAGATACCCGTTCCACAATCCCTTCCTTTTTCACCAGATCACCGGTGACGTTGAACTTGGCCGCGGTTGCATACTTTCCTACCAGGGAAGCCACATAGGTGCTCTTGGAATTGTAATTCATCTCTTCCATCTGCTGCATAGAGGAAATCTGAGCCAGCTGGGTGATATACTGGGTGTCGTCCATAGGGTTCATGAAATCCTGGTTTTTTAACTGCGCTACCATCAGCGCCAGGAAGTCATCCATGGTAACCTTGTCATTGCTATCCGCAAATACGGCGTCGATGATCTGGCCGGTTCCGGTTTCTTCTGTCTCCGGGTCCTGAGTTTCTGGATTGCCTTTCGTTTTACCGCTGTTGCTGTTATTGTTTACCGCAAAGGTTCTCAGGATATTGTTATAATCGGTGTTTATTGCCATACGTCTCCTTTCTTCCTATACATAGGTGTATAATCTGGCCATTCTGCTCTGTACCGTCATATACTCTGCCTCTGTCAGGATTTCTTCATCCTCCATCGTATAAGTGCCGTAACCGGGCTGTCCCTGATAGCGGCCGGCCTGCTGTCTCTGGTTTTCCGACATGTTCTGACCGTAGCTTAAAAATCCGGTGGATTCCTGGCTGCTTTGATATACCTGGCCTACTTCTGCATGAAGAGGCTCCAGCATCTCCTTCAGGCTCATCATCTGGCTGTTGATCAGCTTCTGGGTATCCGCATTGGATGCTCCAATGTTGACTGTCAGCTTGCCGTCCTGGCTAACCATGTTGATGACCACCTCACCGAGACCTTCCGGTTTTAAGTGGATGGTAAATTCCTTTAACTGGTTCTTCATCCCCATCTCTAAGCCATCCTTTAACTGAGAAACCACGTTTGCCCCATTAAAGCCGGGCGCCTGATTCAGCGTCTGAACTTTCGCGCCGTTCATGAGTCTGGCTTCCGTCATGCGGTCCATCAGATTCACGCCTTTGGCTTCGGCATTCTTCTTCAGTTCTTCCAGGCTTGCCTGGGTTTCATCCAAGGTCGGAGGCTTCATTTTACCGGACACGGCTTCGCTGTCAGAAGCGGAATTCCTGGCCGCCGCAAACGTTGACTGATGCTTCAGCATATCTGCAAATCCTGATTCCTGTTCTCCTGCCGTGGAAGTCTGACTGGCTGCTTTTGCCGCCTGATCCCCAACTGCGGATTGCTCTGCAATATCGGAAGAGAGGGGTTGAACGGCCGGCTGGCTGTTCCTTGCAATCGGCTGAGTCTCCATCTGGCCTGACACGGAAACCGTATCAGATACCACCGTTGTCTGTCTGCCTGCCGATTCCGACCATAACTGCTGCGCGTTTTGAAGCGCTTCGCCGGACTGGTTTTCGGTTATCATACCGGTGCTGTTGTTTCCCTGGTTCCTGTTCTGGTTTTCATCCGTTGTTTCAAATATCATCTCCTTGTGGGATGAATCCGAACCGTCGATCTGCGATTCCGTGGAATAAAAAGCTTCCTCCACCGGTTGATTCTCCTGGCCGGCAACTGGACTTCTCATCACAGTCTGGTCTGCCGCCTGTTGATTCCGAAACTCTGTAAGGGTCTTCGAAACATTGGAAAGATCGTTATCGTAATTCAACGTTTTTACAGAATCCTTTTGTGCTGACAACTGTTCTGACAGTAATACCGAATCTGTGCCCTGCATCGTGTCTTGGGCGTATCCCTCCAAGGCAGGAGCTGCTGACTGTGTCTGGTCCATGGCCGTATCCTGGCTTGGAGGACCTGCGGCTGCCATCATTTCCTGGTCAGACAGGTTTTCTGCGGGATCGGATGACTGGTTGTTCAGGCTGGGATCTATGGCTGTCACCATTCCATCCTGACCATTGTCTCCAACAACTTCCATCAGCATCTCCGGCGTTACCACCAAAACGGCGGCCGGTTCTGCCTGGGCCATCATGGCCTTCAACCTGGCATCCTCCGCCTTCTTGTCGTCCTCAGACTTCAGATGAGCGGTCAATGTCCTGGGATCAACGTACTCGTTGTCCTTCGGCTTCTCACTTTTGCTGTCTTTTCTGTCGGCAAACTGTTCCATCACCTTTTGAAAACCAGCGTCGGGCGCCTCCGTATCGCGTTTTTTGCTGTCCTTTGCAGGCGCAGTTGAGGAAGTAATCGGGATATCTGTCATTCCTGCTGCATTTACATTCATTTATTCACCACCTTTCTTTCTAAAAATATTTATTTAGGAACCGGCACGCTTTACAAATTCTCCAGCAACATGTTCCAATATGGACTCCTGCTGTTCTTTTGCTTCCGCGCGTCGATATTCCTCTAATTGATGTTCCTTCAGCCTTTCCAGTTTTTTCACTTCCTGGGATGCCTCAGTTACTACCTGACGTTGCTGTTCCAGACGTTTTGTAACGAGGGCCAGTTTTTTCTCCAGTTCTTCCATCTGAATGCGTCCGCTTTCCAGAATGGAGAAGAAGGATTTTAATACAAAAATGGTAGTCCCCTCCGCCTCTTTCAGGGCCATGTCCTTTCGGACTCTGGAAAGATTATATTTTAAGATATCGATCTTGTTCTCCAGGTTGTTCCGCTCTGTCAGGAAACGTCCCAGAATTCCTTTTTCCTTATCCAGAACCTGGATCTGGTATTCCAGCATCCGTTCCAGTGGAAATACAAATTTTTTCATGTCATCCGCCCTACTCTATCAGCTTCATCATCTCAACAACGGTCTGCTCCAGAGAATAGCTTTCCTCTGTCTTTTGTTCCAGGAACTCATAGACCCTGTCAATCCGCTCCAGTGCGTAATCCAATTCTTTGTTGGTTCCTTTTTTGTAGGCGCCTATGGAAACAAGGTCGATATTGTTTTCATAAACGGCCAGCAGTTTTCGAATCCTGACCGCCGCCTTTTTGTGCTCCTCACCCGCGATCTCATTCATGAGACGGCTGACACTGGAGAGTACATCGATAGCCGGATACCGGTTCTGCATCGCTACTTTTCTGGACAGCATAATGTGTCCGTCTATAATTCCCCGAACCGTGTCTGAAACCGGCTCGTTGGTGTCATCTCCTTCTACCAGCACCGTGTAGATTCCGGTGATGGAGCCTTGTTCAAAATTTCCGGAGCGCTCCAGCAGTTTGGGCAGCTCTGAATAGATGGAAGGCGTATAACCTCTCGCCACAGGCGGTTCCCCGATGCTCAAACCAATCTCCCTCTGTGCCATGGCATATCTGGTCAGGGAGTCCATCATCAGCAGGACATCCATCCCCTGGTCTCTGAAGTACTCGGCAATAGCCGTGGCCGTCATGGTGCATTTGGCTCTCTTCATGGGAGATTCGTTGGAGGTGGCTACCACCAGCACGGAGCGTTTTAACCCCTCCTCGCCCAGATCCCGCCGGATAAACTCCACAACCTCACGGCTTCTCTCGCCTACCAGGGCGATCACGTTGACATCCGCCTTCACATTCTTGGCAATCATCCCCATCAGGGTACTCTTTCCAACGCCGCTTCCGGAAAAGATTCCCATTCTCTGGCCTTTGCCGATGGTCATCAGGCCGTCGATGGCTTTGACCCCCATCTGCATCACGGAGTCAATGGGAGGGCGGTCCATAGGGTTTGATTTTCTCCCTGTGATGGGATAGCAGCTTACGTCCCCCAGAGGACCTTTGTTGTCCATGGGAACTCCCATGGCATCCACAGTTCTGCCAATGAGCCGGCGGGTAACCGGTATTCTCAGGCGCTCCCCGGTGTTTCGCACCGCGCTTCCATATCCGATTCCCTCGATGTCCTCGTAAGGCATCAGAAGAACCTTATTCTCCCGAAAGCCCACCACTTCCGCATAGACGGCCGACTCTCCTTCCGGAATATCGATGGTACAGACATCCCCGATCCGGCAGGAAGGCCCTGTGGATTCCACGGTGGTCCCTACAATCTTGTCAATCTTTCCCAGATATGTGTACAGATTTGCGTTTTCTATGATCTGCTTTGCCTGTTCCAGCTTCATATGTACCGCCCTATTCCTTTCCGGCAAGCTGGGCCAGCTGCTCCCTCAGATTCTCTAACTGCGTGTAGACAGAGGCGTCTATGATTCCTTCCTCTGTCTCAATCCTTACATAGCCCGGCGGCTCATCCTCTGTCTTCATCTTGATGGTGCCGGAAACCTTGTCTCTCAGAGGCTCCAGCCTCTCCTCCAGCTGATCAATCAGTTTCGTCGATTGATCGGTAATGTGTATGATAATCTCATTTTTATCGCGTTCTGACAAAACTGCCTTTTCTACCATGGCGGCGATGACGGAATTGTCCTCCTCCATCTGTTTTGTCAGGATCTTCTCTGCTATGAAAAGAGCAAGCTCTGCTATCTTCTCCTCTGTCTCCCGCTCAAACCGGGACAGCTGCATCCGGATCTCCTCCACGGATTGCCTCAGCCGGTCAAGCTCGGCATGGATATCACTGCTGGCCCGTTCCAGGCCCTTCTGGTAGCCTTCCTCCCGAGCGCTTATTTTAATCCGATCCGCCTCTTCATAAGCGGTGTTCACCAGATTATCCCGCTTGGAATAGGCCTCTTCCAGCACTTTAGCAGCAGCTTCCTCCGCCTTTTTCCTGGCCTCATCCAGGATTTTCTGTGTTTCTTCCGACAGAACCTCCAGTTCACTTTTGATGCCCCGCTCCACGGTGATGCCCTGGGGTTTCGCGGACGGCCGGGTCTCTGTCTGCATCTGGTAAACCGCCACCTTATCTCCCCCGGCAACGGTCTCCCCGGTTTTCAATATCCTAGACAATCAGCTCATCCTTTCCGTCCTTGGCTATCACGATCTCGCCCTCTTCTTCCAGACGGCGGATGGATGCCACGATTCTCTGCTGTGCTTCCTCTACATCCCTCATGCGAATATTATGCAGGTATTCGATATCGCTCTGGGTACTCTCCCGCATTCTGGTGGACATGTTGGCAAAAATCGCACTGGATACCTCTTTGTTGGCAACCTTGAGTGCAATGGCCAGATCTCTGGAGTCCACCTCCCGAAGAAATCTCTGTATGGACAGTGGGTCCAAAAATGCAATATCTTCGAATACGAACATAAGCTTGCGGACATCTTCCGCCAGCTGGGGATTCTTCATATTCAGTTCGTCGAAGATATCCCGTTCGGTTCCACGGTCTACATGATTCATCACGTCGGCGATGAAGTTTAAGCCGCCAACCTCCGTCGTCTCCTCGGAGGAGGAAGAGCCAATCTTCTTGCGAAGCACCTCTTCCACAATCTTGATGGCTACCGGCAGAGCGCGGTCCATACTGGCAATCCGCTCCACCACGTCCACTCTCGTCTCCTGGGGCAGGCTGGCAATCATCTTGGAAGACTGCTCGGGAGTCGCGTAGGACAAGATTCTGGCAAGAGTCTGTGGATGCTCGTTCTGAAGCAGCGACATCAGTGTCTTGGCATCCACCTTTCTGATAAAATCAAAGGACCTGGACTGAAGGCTTCTGGCTACCCGGTCCATAAGAACTTTGGCCTGCTGCTGTCCGAACGCCTTCTCCAGCACTTCTCTGGCATAATCGCGCCCGCCCTCTGTGATCACCTTCTGGGTCACACAGCAGTTGTAGAATTCCTGGGCAATATCCCCCAGTTCTTCCTGGGAAAGCTTCGGGAGCCGCGTGAGTTCCAGAGAAATTCTCTCAATCTCGGATTCGCGGAGATATCGATAGACCTGGGACGCCCCTTCCGTGCCTATGATAGATATGACAGCCGCAGCTTTTTCTGCTGGTTTTCTTTCCTGTACTGGCATACTACTCCTCCTGCTCCTCCTCTTTCAGCCACAGACGAATCATGGCTGCGATAATCTGTGGATTCATCTTGGCAAAGTTTCGAATCTTATCCGCCGGACTGGATGAATCGTTCATCTTGAATTCCTGCTCCATGGAAACCTGGCCGGCCGCAAGCTGGGCTTTTCTTCCGGAAGCTTCTTCCTCCATATTCTCCATGGTGCCGCCAAACAGTTCCTGATCCTCTTCCCTGTTCTTCTTCGCGTTGTGGCGGAGCAGCAGGATAAATAGTGCCAGCAGCAAAAGGAACAGAGCCGCCGCGCCGGCGATAATCAGTTTTGGATCAGTTCTGGCATCCGCCGGTCCCTGTACCGGTGTTGTATCCTGATTGGAAACGCCGTTGTTTCCGGAATCTACGATCTGGAAGCTGGATACTGCAATATCCTCCGGCGCGATGTTGGCCGCCTTGGAAGCCGCTTCGATCAGCTGCTGCTTCTTGGCTTCCGTCAGATTGTCATCGTTGACAGTTATGGCAACGGTCGCCTTCTGAAGCTTCACATTGTCCTTCTCAATCTGGCGTTTCATATATCCCACCAGATAGTCCACGTCCCGGGAATAATCTCCCGTGGTGCCTGCATCCGCGCCCGGACCGGCGCCATATGCCGGAATATCCGTATTGTTCTCTTCCCCTGCGACGCCTCCGGCGCCAGTAACGCCGCTTCCCGAATAATTTTCAGAAAAGCGGTCCACTACTCCCTGGCCATTCTCCTCAGGCTCGTACTGCAGATCCTCGGTAATCATCTTGTCATAATCGATGACTACGGTCGCAGATACACGTAATTTGCTCGGAGGATAAGCCAGTGTGAGCACATTGGTTATCTTGTCCACCAGCCGTTCTTCCACGCTGGTCTCAAAATCAAGCCGGCTAAGCCCGTAATAGGAATCGCCGCTCATATCACCGGCCACCATCTCCTGCATGGTCTCGGCATTGACCACGGTCACGTTCTCCGCCTGAAGTCTGGGAACGCTGTTGGCCACCAGATTCTTAATCGCCAAAACCTTATCCGCTGAGAGCTCATAAGACGGAATCATGGTCAGAGACACCGATGCCGTGGAATCGGACGCCTGGTCATCCCATACATAGTTGCTTTCATCCGACACGTTCAGCGTCACGATGGCATTCTTGATGCCATTCATATCCTTGAGCGTCCGTTCCAGACGGTCCTGGAGATTCAGCAGCAGATACTGCCGTTTCTCAAACTCCGTGGTTGTAAAACTCATATTGTCGGAAAAAATGTCAAAAGGAAGTGCCGTTTTCGGATAGCCTAATTGGGACATCTCAAGTATGATATCACCAAACTGGCTCTCCGGAACCGTCACTTCTCCCTCTGAATTCCGCTTTGCAGTTACCCCGCGGCTATTTAAAACCGTCAGAATCTCTATATTCTCTTCTCTTGTTATACCGGGAAACAATGTTACATATCCACTGTCTCTGTTCGCGTTAAGGAAAACGCTTGCCGCCAGCGCGATCACCGCGGCCGCCGTGATACCTGCTGCCGCAAGCTTTTTCCCTCTCGTGCCCAGAATACGATGGAGTGCAGGGTTCCCATCAACTGTTGCTTTTACTTTATCCTTAGCCCCCATGTCGCCACCACTACGCTCTTCCTATTGTCTTTTTAAATCTGCATACTCATAATCTGATTGTATGCGCTTACTGCCTTGCTTGACAGCTGGGTCGTAAACTCAACTGCCGCGGCAGACTGCTCTGCCTGAATCAGAGCGGTATGCAAATTGTCGATCTGACCGGAGGCCAGCTGCTTGTCCATCTCCTGCGTCGCCATCAGTGACTGATCGGCTTCTTTGATCGCATCCTGTAATATATTCTTAAAACTGTTTTTACCCGTCGTTTCCTGAGAGGCACCAGTGCGGCTTAATTCTTCCAGCGACTGTACGCCTTCCATTCTCATCATTGGTGTAATCTGCATCTTCCCATCCCCTTTATTAAAATCCCTTATTTTCACATATATCTGCGCCAACTTTTTACGAAAACGCTGTCTTTTAACCCATTCTAAAAAACTGCGTCTAGACTAAGTATAACCATTTCGATGAATTACGTCAACTTTATTCTGGTTTTTTTTACCATTTTCTTGTAACTTTATTTAATTTTTTATTAAGGTTTCCAGATCCCATCATTGTTGAGGTAATATCCGCCGATATATGCATTTCTAGTCATAGTGCCGTTATCGGTGTTCATGAAGTACCATTTTCCGTTGTCCAGCAGCCAGCCTTTGTGCATGCTGCCGTCGGCGTCAAAGTAATAGTAGATGCCGTTCACAATCACCCAGCCGGTCTGCATGGCTCCGTCATTGCCGAGGAAGTACCATTTCCGGTTTTCTTCCAGCCAGCCAATCTGCATGGCTCCGTTGCTGTCCATAAAATAGTATTTTCCATCCTTCAACTGCCAGCCGGTGAGCATGTAGCCGTTGTAATCAAACAAATACCACTGGCCGTTGATGGCCGCCCAGGTGTTGACCGGGTAGGTTCCGTCTGCGTTTCGGTACCACCAGCCCTCGGCATCCTTCACCCAGCCCAGCTGGGAGGGGGTAATGTTCTTGTTGTCCCGGCTGCCGCCGTTCATCTCGGACACCTCGTCATCGGTGATGTCGATCTCTTCGGAATAAACCCAGTCACCATTTTTGATATAGGTCTTTTCCTCGGAGGTCTTGGGGATGGCCCGCACCCGGAACTGGTAGCGGCCCGGCTGGGTCATGACGGGGAAAAAGTCGTAGGACGTGGCGTTGACTTTGGGGACGCTGAAGATCTCGGTTCCATCTCTGGTCAGCTTCAATTCGTAGGCTCCCGCATAGGGGACGGGTTCCCACGAGGCCTTTCCAACGGGATATCCAATCCACTCTGCCACCTCCGTGGCATCCAGGGTTCCGGACGCCGGTGTCAGCTTCACGGTCAGAATCAGGGTTTCGGAGTTATCTTTGCTTTTGACAGAGCTGTAAGTGGCGCCGGTGATATTGATTTTTTTAGCGCCGGATACTTTGTCGAAATAATAGCCGTTTCTGGCGTGAATCTCGATCTTAGCCTTGGGCACGTCGCCAGGCTCCCAGGTCTCCTTGCTGCCATTGTCCCACTCATAAGCGCCAATAGTATAGTCGTCACTGTTGGAAACCGCATAGAGGGACGCGGCGTTAACATCATAATCAGACCTCACCTCCGCCTGTACCTGAATAGATACAGAGGTAATGGGGATTCTTGTCTCGGTTTTCTTTTTTGTAGCGGCCATGGCAGGTGTTACGCTGCCGATACACAATCCGCAAGTGAGCAGGGCTGCGGCTATTCTTTTTAATCTGGGTAACATGGTTATTCCTCCTTCTCGTTTTGTTTATGGAATCCAGACTCCGTCTTGGTTTACATAATATTCTTCTACTACCTGGTTCGTAACCATTTTGCCGGATGTGGGGTCCAGGTAGTACCATTTTCCGTTTGAATATTGCCAGCCGGTTTTCATCTTGCCTTCTGCGGTGAAGTAGTACCAGTCACTGCCCAGCTGGAGCCAGCCCCGGTCGAACATGCCGTTATCAGGGTCCAGGTAATACCAGTCCCGGTTATACTGAAGCCAGCCTGTTACCATATCGCCGTTACTGGTCAGATAGTATTGTTTATTGCTGCGGTTCTGCCAACCGGTGAGCATGTAGCCGTTCATGTCGAACAGATACCATTTGTTGTTGAGGTACTCCCAGCCGTTGCTGGCGTAGGTGCCGTCGGTTTTTAAGTACCACCAGCCGGTCTTATCCTCCTTCCAGCCAGGCTGCTGATCCTGGGGCCTGTCATAGGAGGTATTGGGAGTGCCCATGGAACCTGGTTCCCGGTTCTGGCTGTCGTTGTCGGCCTGGTGGTTCTGGGCGGCGTTGGCATCCCGCTGGGTGATCTCCTGTGTTGTGGACTCCTGCCAGGGACTTTCCTTCAGATATCCGGCTTCCGAGGACGTGCGGGGAATGGCCCGCACACGGTAGAAATAGTCTCCCCGCTTTGTCATCTGGTCGAAGAAGTCATAGCTGGTGGTTGTGGTTTTCTCCACGTGAAACACCGTGGTGTCGTTACAGTAGAGTCTCAGCTCGTAGGCTGCGGCATTGTCCACTTTGCTCCATTTAGCTTTGCCAAGAGCGGTCCCCTCCCGCCAGCCGGCTTCCTCGGGCATCTCTAAGGTGCCTTTGACCGGTTTGAGTTTTACGGTCATGGTTAAGGTGTGGTTGGAGTTGCTGCGGTCGGATGATACATAGGTGGCGCCGCGCACGGTGGCGCTTCCGGAGTTGATCCGGTTGAAAAAATAGCCTTCGTCGGCCACCAGTACGATAGTCACTCTCGGGGCTTCACCGGCTACCCAGCTGCTTTTATTGCCGACGAAATCGCAGGAGGCCACACGGTACCGGCCGCTGTTGGCTTCCGCTGACACCTCCCCGGAATCGGAGTCCGGTTCCACAGTGGACGTGACGGTCACGGACACGGAGCGAATGGCTTCTTCTGCCGCGTAAGCGGTTGTGGCTCCTCCCGCCAGCGCCATCAGAATAGCGGATGCTATAACCCATAGAAACGTTTGTCTGTTATGTAACATGTGTGTCCTCCTATATGTACTTTCTATTTTTGTATTACTAATGTTACTCTTTACTGCCATGGGCGTCGTATGGAAACGATAGTGCGGTATGCGGGGTCGTCCGTGACACAGATGCCGGCTTTGGCGGACGCGGCATGGACGATTCTTCCATCTCCAATATACATGGAAACATGGCCGGAGTAGCAGATCAAATCCCCCGGCTCCATATCCTCATAGGCAATCTCTTTTCCGAACTTGGCCTGTTCTCCGGATGTTCTTGGTATGGAGACACCAAAGTGGCGGTAGACGGACTGGGTAAATCCGGAACAGTCCGCTCCATTTGTCAGGCTGGTACCGCCCCAGACATAGGGATTGCCCACAAACTGGAGGGCGTAGTCTGCCACGCTTCTTCCAAACTCGGTGCCTCCGGTGCTCTTGTAGGGGGCATAGCCGGGTCCCTTGCTTCGGCGTGCTGCATCTTCCAGCAGAGCCGCCTGGCGCTGCATCTGCCGCTGCGCTTCCTCTGCCCGCTTTCTTTGTTCCTCTTCCGCTCGAAGTCTTCGAATCTCCTCCGTCTTCTCCTGAATGACCTTCGCCGCTTCCTCAGCATGCTGCTTTGCCAGAACCAGTCTGGCGTCAAAATCGGCCAGCTGGGCCTTTTTTACTTCTATGGCTTCTTCCAGTCCTGCTTTCTGGGCGGTATATTCCTGTTTCATGGTTACCATCTCGGACTGCTGTTGTTCCAGTCGTTCCTTTTTTGCCAGCACCTCCTGGCGGATGTCCTCATAATCCAGAATCATGTCCCGGTCATATTCGTAAAGCTGTCTGGTGTACTCGGTCTCACGGACCAGATCGCCGATACCTTTTGCTTTCAGGAGTATGTCCAGATAGGTAATTCTGCCTTGCTCGTACAGGAACTGGATTCGTTTTTTCATCAGTTCGTACTGTTGTTCCTGGCGTTTCCTGGCCTCCTGGTACTCCTTGTCGGTATTCCTAATCTGCACTTTCATATCAGCAATATCGTCTTCCAGAAGGCCTAAGTCTACCAGAAGACTAATCAGTTCCCCGTCAAGCCCTTCCGCCTCAGATTGCGTATTCTCACGATTCTCTTCCAGATTATCGATGGCTTTCCCAGCTTCCTCATAGCTTTTTTCCGCGTCTGCCTTCTCCTGCTCGGCCTGTGATATGCTGGTCGCATGGGCGTTTAGGCCGGCTGCGTGGGTGTGGGCCGCGTAAATGAGAAGGAAGCAGAGGAGGAAACGGAGGAGAGGTTTTATCTGTCTGTTCATGTTCTGCCTTTCAGATATTTCTAAGGTTATTTCCGTAATTTCTGATTCTCGTTCACTTTTTGTTCCTGATTCCTGACCGTATTTTCTAATATCTACGCTTAGATTTACGATTTCCAATTCCAAAAACTGGATGGTTTTGCTATATAAAGCATACTATGAATCGCAGAATATCGCAACTCCATCCAGTTGAATTTTTCTTTACGATTTCATTTCAAAATTCTGGAAATCTTACGGGATTGCCCGTTCTCTCAGCTTTTCTATGAGATTTAGGATGAGATTTTGGCTGCCGCTTTCTGTAAGCAGGCGCTTCCGCTCAATTCCTCTTCACACATGTCAATCGTCAAATCGTATTCCTCCAGGAACCGCTCCACCATATCCTCTTCTGTTCCGCCATCCACATGCTCCAGAAATTCTACTCTGTATGGCTCCAGAAAGTGTTTCTCATAGCAGACACGGTCCATGGTTTTCAACATAGGAAGTACCAGATCCGCAGCTTCCATGTCTCGATATAGAAGTTCCAAAAGGTCATTCCTGTAAAATGCTGCTCTTTCCTCTTCTGATTTTTCCAGCAACCCGGTCATCAGATAAAAATAATAGAGGTGATCATTGAGGAACGATATCCATTTTTCTGACTTTCGAAGAATATGGGATGCCAGCAGCTTCTCCAGAAGACCCTCCCGGCAGTCGTCCTCCGGCATGATCCCGCGGATGATATCTCCATTTTCCGCACTTACTGTTGTGCCATTCTCATACATGGCTTCAGCCAGCAGGATCAGCATTTCCCTCTCTACATGATACTGAGTCTCCAAAAACCGGGACAATCCATGGTAAAACTCAACGATCGATTCCGGCAGGGAAGAAAGTCCGGATAAATAGTTTATCACCAACTCCAGATCTTCCCGGCAGAATGATTCTCCCAGAAGGAAATATCCGTCTCCCCGCTCTTCTAACTCCTCCGGACAGTGGATTCCCTCCAAAAGCGCTTCTTCCAGTTTCTCATAATCCAGATAATCCGGCACTCCCAGCAGCCATTCTAGCGCCTGCTCCGCCATGGTTTCGTATTCCTCTTCCTCAATCCTATACTTGCTTATGGGCTTGTCCTTCCCCGTTCCCCTGGCTGGCGCTGTCTCTTCATCCGCCTGTTGATGAACCTCTAATTCCGCGTATTCCAGAACCTGCCGCTCCCATTCTTTGGTGTACTTCATATCAAAATTCTCAAAGATTTCCGGCAACTGCTCCAGATACATCTCCAGTACATAAACATCCTCATCCAAAAGATATTCAATATCTTCAAAAATGAGAAATTCTATGCCCTTTTGCATCTCTTTCAGATGTACCTTTCTGAAGGGGCCATATTCCGCCGGGAATCCACTCAGAAAAGCCTTGTCCATATAATAATATTCCTGCACCCACCTGACCACAGAGAAATATCCCGGTATCACAATATCCGCCGGAACCGGAATTCCCTCTCTCGAAAGGTTCACCAGCAGGTCCGGCAGATTGATCATCTCACTATAATCATAGGGCCGGTTCCCCTGCGCCAGTTCCCGGCAGATTCGGTCGTTATATTGCCCTAAAAAGATTCTTAGGATTTCATTTTTTTCTTCACGGTATAACAGCATCAGCTGCCATACTTTGTGAAGTTGATAGGCGTCCGCCGGTGCATGGACCTCATACTCAAAGAAATCAACTTCGATATTCAACAGATAAGTAAATTTAAGACGGTCCATCTCCGCAGTCAGGCGTTTCAAAACCACGTCTTTACAGGATTGTGACAGGGTGGTTATGGTACCATCCACCAGTACGTACAGCTGGTTAAAAAACATGAGTCCATGACACAGTATTTCTTCATAGGCGGCAATCTGTTTCTCCAGGTATTCCTTGAAAAAGTCCCTCATGGAATGATTGATCAAATCAATCACCACCCCTTCGTCCTGTATACTGATTATGGTAAATGTCCCTTCCACCTCTTTGATATAGGAGTCAAATTCTTCCAACTCCAGCCCGTTCCTGTTGTCTGCTTTGGCGCAGCCGATAAAGCTCTGGTTTAACTCCGACAGAAGCATTTCCTCCTCGGACAGGAACAGGATCAGACAGATCAGACGCGCCCCCGGCGTCAGACAGCGGAAAATATTGTTCCAGAAATCATAGGGTCTTACCATATAATGAAGCAGACCTTTGGCATATTCAGCAGGTGTTTTTTCTTTGTATGGCACATGATTCAGATAGTATTCCACGGCCCGGGGTGTATAGTGGGAATACTGGATAAAGGAATCCCGCATTTCGTAAATGGCCTTCACATAAGGCCATTCCAGGTTTGACGCGTAAAGATGGCGGAACAGAATCTTTGCCTTCTGCGTCATGGTATATTCTTCTACATTTACCACCAGCTTTTCTTCGGCGCACACGTCATGAATCTCGGAAAAGATCCGAAGCCCCTGCTGCAGCACAAACTCCCTGGTGGTGATTATCACCATCAGGTTCTTCATCCATTCCACATCCTCCAGCAGCTGAACCAGATGTTTCTCCGGGTTTATCCCCAGATTTTTTTCCGAAAACCTGATTTTTCCCCAGAAATCATCCACAATAAAGATCTGTTTTTTCTCCTCGTCTATCAGATCATAGATATTGGAAATGGTATCCACCACCCAGATCTGGTCGTATCCCCTCCATGCAGCAAAGTATTTTGCCAGGCAGTAAGCGTGAACGGTCTTTCCTACGCCCGGTTCCCCGGAAAGAATGATTTTCCGTCTTTCTTCCAGAATGTCCACCGCCTTTTTAAAGCAGTTAGTCTCCACAAATATCTCCGACGCGCGCTGAATCCGCTTCATGTGGGTCTTCATCCGCTGGCTGCTGCCGTGGCTGCTGTTTTTTCGAAGCAATTCTTCCAATACAGCGGAACTGGCCAGCCACAGCTTGGGAAAAGCCAGTTCTACCGGATAATACTGCTCAGACTCCAGGTACCCGTTTAAGTCATCCTTGGTGACAATATCCTGTTCATTCACGATACAGCCATCAAACATTTCCAGAATCCGCGTTTCCAGTTCCGGACCAAGGCTGCAGGACAGCACCAGTATATAACGCTCTGCACCCAGACGTTTGGCTTTTTCCACCTCGGGGCGCAGAGCGGCCAGCAGCGTTTTCCCCTTCAGGTTCAGTCGTTTGGCCTGCAGGACCAGCCGTCCGTTGTCATCCCTGTAACATCCGTCCGCACCGCCGTCCCGTCCTTCTCCGAAACGTTTCAATGTGACGTTTTCTCTCACGCTCATCATGGCGCACGCAAATTTTTCAAATTCTCCTGGCTCAAATGCCTGATGAAAATCGTAATTGCTCATCACTAGCCCTCTGCTCTTTAAACTTCTTTTCTGATATCGGTTTCACTGTCAATTTATGACATAATTTTACCATAGATAGCGGGATTTTACTATCTGAATAGAACAGGAAGAAACGCAGGTCCGGTGATCTTTCTTCCGAACCTGCGTTTCTTTCTTATCGATATTTTTCACGCTACAAAATTTCCATAGAACCGGATGCAATGTATTTGCCGGATTTCCGGTCATACAGAAGGATGTCATCTCCCTGGATATCCACCTTGGTCTCCTCGCCAATGCGGAACGTGGTTCCGCCGAATACCACGCCGGTCAGCAGGTATTCACCCACTCTCAGCTTTACCGTGGATTCCATACCGGTAGGCATGGAGCCGTAAATGGTAGCGTGGAGTTTTCCATTTCCGCTAAGGCCCAGGAATTCCGGCCTCACGCCGATGACGAAATCTTCATTCGTGATCTCCGGCTCTTCCTCGATGCTGTAATCGCTTTCGTCCACTTTTGCGATATGGTACTTGAAAGTTTCGTCTTTGTTTCCCTTCTCAACCGCCTTTTTATCCTTCAGAACTTCCTGTCTTGCTTTCTCCGCCTCGGCTTCTTCCTGATCCTGTGTCCTATGCCATGTATCCAGATCAAGGGGCTTCGTTGGCCGGAACACAGCCTTTACCCCATCCAGTACCGACAATTCCACAGAACCGTCCGCCGCCTGTTTCCCTTTGGCGTCCATAAAGTTGATGGACGGATTGCCAACAAAGTCTGCAACGAACAGATTCTTTGGCTTGTGGTATACTTCCAATGGGGCGTCGTACTGCTGAAGCACACCGTTATTGATCAGACAGATCTTGGTGGCCAGAGTCATAGCCTCCATCTGGTCATGGGTCACGTAAACGAAGGTGCTTCCCGTCTCTACGTGAAGTCTCTGAAGTTCATATCTCATCTCCAGACGCAGCTTGGCATCCAGATTGGACAGCGGCTCATCCATGAAGAGTACTGACGGTTCCGGCGCAAGGGTTCTGGCAATTGCCACACGCTGCTGCTGGCCCCCGGACAACTCTGCCGGATAACGGCTCATGAACGGACCGATCTTTACAATTCTGGCTACACGGCGCACGGCCTGCTCCACCTCTTCTTTATGAAGCTTCCGGTTTTCCATCAGGACTTTTCCGCCGCTTGTGATCTCAAAGTTTTCATTCAATTCCTGGCCTTTGGCTTTGTAGGAATCTTTGATGGAGGCCAGCTTCTTCTCAAGCTCGGCCGCCTTGGCTCTGGCCGCGCTGTCCGGATCGGAAGCTTCCTGAATCTTATATTCAAACAGGGTTTTAGCCGTATAGATTGACAGTGTATACGCATCAATCAATTTTAAGTAAACCTTATCCATATCCAGTTTACCTTTTTTATCCCGGCATTCTTCCACCAGCTCTACAATCCGCTTTCCATTTTGCAATGCCTGAATCAGATCGCTGGCCGTCTTTGCCTCGAAATCACGCTGGGCCATCTCCTCCTTGATGTTGCTAAGTCCGAAGGAAATATTCTGGTAAACCGTCATATTGGGCCACAGCGCATAGTTCTGGAACAGGAAACCCACTTTTCTTTTGTTGGCCGGAACATTGATTCCCGCCTCACTGTCGAATACCACCCGGTCCCCGATCTTGATCTGGCCGCTGGTCGGTGTCTCCAGCCCGGCGATCATACGAAGAGTTGTTGTCTTGCCACAGCCGGAAGGGCCAAGCAGAGTGATGAACGAATTATCCTCAATCAATAAATCCAGATGGTCCACCGCATAGAATTTTCCCCATCTTTTTGTCACGTTTGTTAATTTTATTTCTGGCATATTAGTTACCTCCGATACCGTCGTCCAGACTTGCTCCGGTCAGTTTATTTACCAATGTGTTAAATATCAGGATTGTGATAATCAAAATCAGGTTAATCGCACTGGAAAATGCGTATAATCCCATCTCATCAAAGTAATCCAGTGTTGTGGAGAGAATAAAGCCCTGGGTACACAACAGCAGGAACAGGGACAGCTCACGTAGACAGGTCATAAACGGGAGCATATACCCGCTGATAATAGCCGATTTCTGAATCGGGATGATGATTCTAAACATCCGCTTAAACCATGGCAAATCCTGTATGATGGCGGCTTCCTCAATTTCGTTACTGATCTGCAGCATGGAGTTTAGGGCGCTCCTGCTGGCAAACGGGATGTATTTTATAGTGCCTGCTATAATCAGCAGCGTGTAGGTATTAAACAGGTTGATCTTCTCATTGGAGAACAGAATGAAGAACGCCGCGCCTACCGCGATGGACGGCATTAAGTATGGCAGGAACGCCACGCCGTTTACGTAGTTGGCCCATTTGCTTCTCCGGTTCTTGGATACCGCGTATCCGATCAGAGTACCGATGGTACCAGCAATCAAGGCGCAGATCACCGCCACCAGCAGAGTTCCCCAGAAAGCATGCCAGATGGTGGAATTGTATAGAATTCCCTTTTGGCCGTACATGCCGTTTTCGGTGATATTTTCGCTGGTCAGCCACCATTTCGTTGTCAGATTGCTCACATCTCTGGTGTACAGGAAGCTGTAATCACCAGGATTCGGTAGAAATGTCTCCAGTGCAAAGGAAATGATCGGGAAAATGCTGGTGATAAAGGTCATGAAGATCAGCACGATGCCGATCACGTATTTCCCCAGATTTCCTAAATTAATCTTGGACAGCTGGCCCGATTTGCCGGTAACCGTAGTGTAATTTTTCCGGCTCTTTAAGCTGACCTGGTTCAGCGTCAGGATCGCAACGCCAAAGATCATCATGATAATCGCCAGGATGCTGGCCTCACCGGTATATTTGGCATTCATGGAAATGTACTTGGTAGACAATGTGGTAAATCCTAAGTAATGGGGCACCGGATAACTTCCCATGGAGCTGCCGAATACCAGCAGGATGGTGGAAAGAATAGCCGGTTTCACCATCGGTAACGTGATGCGGAACATGGTCTTCCATTTTGGCGTATCCAGGATGGTAGCCGCTTCCTCCAAGTTGGCATCCATGTTGCGGAAGATTCCGCCGATCAGAATGTAAGCGAACGGCGCATAGTGAAGCCCCAGCACCACCGCACTTGGAAACAATCCCTGGCAGACCCATTTGGGCGCCATAAATCCGAATAAGGAGGCCAGCAGACCGTTGGAGGTGCCAACCACCGCATTGCTGTTAAATAAGTTCTGCCATACCACCGCCAGCGTCCACTGGGGCATGATGTATGGGAAAATGAAGATCGAACTTAAATATTTCTTGAACTTCAAATTCGTTCTTGTCACTAAAAATGCAAATGTTCCGCCGTATAGAATCGAGATCAGGCAGGTAAGCACTGCCAGCATCAGAGTATTCCACAGCGGTTTCCAGAGATTCGTCCTGGCTAAGCGGCTGGTGAACAGGTCAATGTAATTGACAACTGTATAACCCGACGCTTTTCCTGCCAGATGCGCATCTATGGTTCCGGGATGAATCATCAGCGTATCCTTCACAATCGCTACAATGGGTGCAACTGTCGTGAAGGTAAGCACGATGCCAAACAACAGAAGAATGACATTCTGCGGTTTGGAAAAATAAGTCTTAATCTTGTTTAAGATGATGGCTTTTTTATTTGACTTGTTCGTAACTGTCCCCTCCATAACCGTCTCCTTACTATTCCCCGATTTGATATCGGGGACTTTCCGTTTCTTTAAAAACGGGGTGCTGCAAACTCTGATTTGCAGCACCCCTGCTCTTGTTCGTTAATTTGCTGCGTCGCTATACTTTGTCAGCAGTTCAATCCAGCTTCCTACGGTGAAGGATACATCTGCACAGTACTGAGGATCTTCCAGTACCAGCTCGCCGTCCGTTGTCCACCAGTCAAAGCCTCTGTCGTTCTTGCAGTCAAATACATTCTCACCGGCCTCGTTGTAGCCGCCCTTGCTGTGGTTATAGGTCTTCTCGGTCTCTTCCATAACTTTCGGGTTGGAGGAGTAACCGCCCATATCTTTGCCCCATGCAGAGAAGCCGTCCGCGGTGTTGGTCATGTAAGCGATGAATGCACATGAGGTCCATGGAAGCGGGCTGTTGTTGGTTAAGAATAAGTAATGGCAATATCCGTAACCGCCGATTCCTTTGTATCCATCCTCATAAGCTGCAACCTTAATGTTGTTTAAGGAAACGCCTGCGGATTCTTCCACGGAGCGAAGTTTGGAGTACACTAACAGTCCGCACTGGTCCGTAGCGGAATCGGTCACCAGGGTATTACAGATTGGGCCGTCATCGGTCTGCTCATTGTAATTTTCCACCCAAAGTTTGATCCATGCCAGAGCGTAAGCGCCGTCTGCGCCTAATCCCAAATCTGACGCATCGGCTGCCATCTCATCAATCACCGGTTTGAAATATGCCTGTTTGGTGCTGTCTAATGCATCATAGGCTTCTTTCAGCATTGCCGCGTATTTGTCCTCGGTCAGCATGTATAAGAAGTTCTTGCCTACGATCTCAGAGTCGATATCCATGTATAACGGATGAACGCCCTCTGCCACGAAATCCCAGCAGTTCTTGTACTCAGCAGTTCCGGTGCTGTTGTACATAAACACTTTGTTTAATGTCTGTAACGGAAGGAATCCGGTGTAAGCGTCAGCAGTTGTGCCGTTGGCTTCCGCCCATTCCTTCGGAACATATGTTTTCAATATTCCGGTCTGAACCATCTTGGACTCGATCTGGTTGCCATCCTGGATTAATGTCATGGCAAAGGTGCCGGTTGACTTTAAGGAATCGGCTGACAATTGCTCGAAGATCTTGTTGTTCTTCGGCTGCTGCCACTCATATTCCATGGTGTAGGATGGGTCGATGGTCTGTAAGTATTCGATAAATAATGGCAGTGCGCTCTTGCCACGGCTGGAGTTGCCCACACCGTAGAAGGTCTTACCGTTGGATTCCTCAATGGCCTTTTTCGCCAGTTCCTCCATGGACATGCCTTCTGCCTCTTTGATAATCTTCTCTACTTCGGAAAGATTCGCGTCATCAACTTTCGGCGCCTCTGTCTCTGGTGCAGCCGCATCCGTCGCCGCCGGCTGCTCCGCCTTTGCCGCTGTGGTCGCTCCCTCTGTCGGTGTGGTAGTCGTCTTTGATCCACAACCTGCCAATGAAACCGCCAGCATAGTTCCTGCCAATGCTAAAGATAAAATTCTTTTTTTCACGTTACGCTCCTCCTTGATATTCATTCTCAGTTCTTTGAATTGATTGATCCTTTTGAGACGCTGCAGCATCATCTGATAGTCTTATTATATCGGAGAGGAGAAGCATTTTGAACTAGACAAAACTGTTATTCCTTTGTGTATTCTGTTATTTTGTATAGTTTTTCTGTTTTTCTTATATTCTATATGTGTATTTTATACATAGCCAGACGGATAATAATTTCTCAGGATTCCATTAAAAATTATATCTACGTGATACGCGGACAGCAGGTGATGCTGGACAGTGATTTAGCTTTCCTTTACCATGTTGATACAAAAGTATTTAATCAGGCAGTGAAGCGCAATATTGCTCGTTTTCCTGATGCATTCCGTTTTCAATTGAACAGGGAAGAGTTAAACAGTTTGAGGTCAGTCTGCTGGAAGACTCTGCAATCATAGAAAGCTTAAAGCAGCATTTAAACATCAATCCGCCAGAATAGACCCGGGCAGGAATTACGTTTCCTGCCCGTAATCGGTCGTGCTCCGGCCTTGATATTCAGACGGGGAGACACCGGCTATTTTTTTGAAGGTGCTGGAGAAATAGGTGATATCTTTGTAGCCTACCATCTCAGCCACCTCGTATACTTTGTAGCGGCAGTTGGATAACAGCTTCATAGCGGCGCGGACGCGGTATCTGGTGATGTAGGACATGACGGTGTAGTCGGTCTCCTTTTTAAATAAGTGGCTTAAATGGCCCTCGCTGATCCCCAGGGATTCGGCGATGGTACCCACACTGATCTCACTTTCACTGTAATGATTGGAAATGTAGGAGATGGCCTCCATCACATATTTGCTCTTATCACCAGGCTTTAGGTTCAGAGACAGTATTTTCTCCTCGTCCTGGCGGCGGTTTTCGCCCTGTTCTTTTTTCAGTTTCTCCCGGATTTTGTCTACCGCCGCCTCCAGTTCGCCATCCTCGAACGGTTTTAAGAGATAATCGGCCGCCAGCAGCCGCAGCGCGTTCTGGGCGTATTCAAATTCGCTGTACGCCGTCAGGAAGATCACCTCGGATTGATTCCCCTCTTCCCTCAGCTTGCGGAGCATGGCAATACCATCCATCTTCGGCATGCGGATATCGGAGATAATGATATCCGGGTTGTACTTATGTACCGCTTCTATCCCCTCCAGGCCGTTCTCCGCCTCAGCCACCACGGCACAGTCCAGAGACGTCCAGTCGGTCTCCAGCACAATTCCGTTTCTCACAAATATTTCATCATCCACTACAAGAATCTTTAACATCTCATACCTCCCCGTATTCCGCAGGAATCACGATCGTTACCTTGGTGCCTCCCCACTCCGGCGTTTCCACCTGCACTCCATACTCGTCCCCATAATGCAGCCGGATAATCGTATCCACGTTGTAAAATCCCAGATGCCCCGTCAGCTGCTCCCTGTTTCTGCTGTTTAAATGATCCATCACTTCCCGGTTGATGCCGCAGCCGTCATCCGACACCTCAATATGCAGCTGGCCGCCCTGTTCATACGCCTTTACATCGATATGCCCCTCATCACAGTCGGCCAGGCCGTGAATCACTGCATTTTCCACAATGGGCTGGACGATCAGCTTAGGAACCCGGCATTTCTTTACTTCCTCCGGCAGTTCATATTCAAAGCAGAATTTGCCGTTAAATCTGATTTTCTGTATCTCCGCATAACTCTCCACCAGTTCCATCTCTTCTTTTAAAGTGATGAACTGGACCTGGGAAATGCTGGTCCGCAGGATCTTTGCCAGCTTGGAAGCCAGCGTTGCAATCTCCGGGATATGGTTAGCCTTGGCTACCCACTTCATGGTATCCAGTGTATTATACAGAAAATGCGGGTTCAGCTGGGCCTGCATCATAGCCACCTGGATCTCATTGATCTGCTTCTGCTGGCTCACCTGCTTTTCCATAAAATCCTTCAATTCACTGGTCATCGTATTAAAACTGTCCGACAGCTGGCCGAACTCATCGGCCCGGTCAATCGTTATCCGGGTATCCAGATTGCCGCCCTGCACCTCGTACATGGCTCCGTTTAGTGTCTTGACGGGCCTGGTCAGGCTGTTGCTCATCCGGTTGGCGACCATGGCGCAGAGCGCCATACTGATGACCGCCATTATGATCATCACACTGTACATGGCCTTCGTCGTATCTTCCGTAAATACATCCGGCCGCAGCACAATACTGTACAGCCCGGTATCTCCCAGCGGCGAGATATACAAACTATTGCTGTTCCAGGAACCGGGAATTCCCTCTCCCGCAATCAAACGTCCCCGCAGGATATCTCCGATATTTTCCTGGGCCGCGATCCCCGTGTGATACACAGTCTCCCAGAATCCATCCACAATACAGATGCCGTCCTGGCTGCTGTAAGTTCCCCGGAGGGCTTCCTCAAAATTCTCTTCCCTCATGTTGACTACAACAAATCCTGCGCAGCCGCCCTCCCCGTCCCTGATCATCCGGGCCGCTCTCAATAGAATATCCGACTCCCCCAAATGCTCTTTCTCCCGCCGGATCATCATCTCATCCGGGTGGGCCGCCGCCACCTTTAAGATTCCCCAGTAGGCCGGCAGCTGGGTATGAATCATCCCGGAGCCGGTGGAATACTGGCAGATTCCATCTTTCGAATAGATATCGAACTGGGCCTGGTCGCGAAGCCCTGCCGTCTCTTCATAGAGAACAGAGTATACTGCGTTCCGGTTCCAGCCGCCCGGAGTATTTCTATCCGTGAGAATCTCTCCATCCTGGCTCAGCTTCTCCGTCACGCTGTCAAACTCCTGAAACAGTCCCATCAGCATATTCTCAATGGTCGCCGCCTGCTCCATATCTTTTTTCCGGTAATCGCTGGCCAGCTTGATCTTAAACATCTGGATTAAAAATGCACTGCTCAGCACAAGAGGGAGAAGCGCAACCACAAGAAAGCTGAACAGCAGCTCCCGTTTAAAGGACTTCTTGATAAATTTCTTCATGTCCGCTCCCTCTCTACTCCATCAGCTCCGACCACATATTCAGGATCTCCTCCTGATGACTGCTGGCCCAAACCAGATCAAAGTCCATAATCTTAGGCTTATCTTCCGCCATTCTCTGCTCCAGATCCGTCCGCACGGTCCGCCTTAAAAACTGGTCCATGGCAAGCTGCTGGACATCATCACTCACGGTAAAATCAATAAAAAGTTTTGCATTTTCCTCATGGCGGGCTCCCTTTACCAGAGCGCAGCCATCGGGGATCGCACTGGTTCCCTCAGCGGGATAAATCATGGCGATATCCGCCCCTTTCGCAATCCTTTTTCTGGCGGCTTCCTCCAGGGTAATGCCTACCAGCCGGGTGCCGCTGGCGACCTCGCTCACCACCTCGCCGGAACCGGCGGAGACATTTCCGTCCAGAGCGTCGGTAAAGGCTTTCATCACGGCCTCCTCATCCTTTCCGAGAACCTGAATCATGGTTGCCAGAGCCGTATAGCTGGTTCCCGATTTTCCCGGGGCGGCAAAGGCGATCTTCCCTTTCCACTCGTCGTCCAAAAATGCCTGCCAGCTTCCCGGGGCATCCTCTTTGTCCACCAGCTTATTGTTGTAAATGAAAACGATAGGCAGCTCCGTAAAGACGGTCCAGCTATCATCCGGTGACAAAAAGGCATCGTCCAGCAAATCACTCCGGCTGCATCGGTAGGGCTGGAAACATTCTTTGTAAGCGTCATAGCTTTCCACTCCACCGCCAAACATGACATCGCAGCTGTCTTTTCCATTTTCCTTGCTAATGGCGTCCAAAAGCTCGGTGGTCCCGCCGGCCCGCACCTGTACCCAGATCCCGGTGCGATCTTCGAATTCTTTTACGATGGGTCCGTACACTTCCTCTTTGTGAGAGGTGTATACAATCAGTTTTTTGTCCTCCGGCACACTGCTGGTCTCGTAAGATGTGGCAGTCTGGCTGGAACAGCCGCAAAGCAGGACCAGTGACACTGCCACTGCTCCTGCCAGATATTGTTTGATTCTTATATGAATATGGCCTGTACTCATGATCGTTTACCCCCAATTACTATGAGTATACCATGATTTTAAAAGAATCGCCAGAACCGGCAGCTGCCGGATGGCGATTCTTAACTAAAGACTTATTATGTGATGATCTCAGTCCTCCATGGTATGCTTTTTGATGCCCCCGGACGGCTGACTGTTATTGCAGCGGCTGCGGCAGCCATTTTAAGAATCGCTCCCGGTTCCATCCCTTCACTTAATCCGGCCAGGAAATATCCGCAGAAGGTATCTCCCGCCCCGGTAGTATCCACTGTATTTGTCTTCATAATCGGCTGATAATACTGCGCTTCACCACACCGGTAATACGCCCCTTTCTCTCCTGCAGTCAGCAAAACAGCTGTTTGATATTTTTCTGCCACAGATTTCAGAATCGCTTCATACGAGGAATCGGTAATATCCGCCAGCGCTCCCCCCTCCTGCTCATTTACAATAATATAATCAGCCAGCTCCAATGGGTATTCCAGCATCTGTGCCGTGACAGGAGACGCATTGATGGCGACCTTCATACCACGTGCCTTTGCCTGTTCCATGATGTACGGGACACAGGAGATTTCGTTTTGAACTAAAAGCAGATCACCTGATCCAAATCCATCCAAAACTTTGTTGACATAGGCATGATCTATGGTCTGATTGGCTCCGCCACATACAATAATACAATTTTCTCCATTTGCGACCTGGATAATCGCATGGCCGCTGGCTTGTGGCACCTCCATGATATACCCTGTATCTACCCCGTCAGCCTCAAGGGCTGTTTTTAGTCCCATGCCATCCGGTCCGATTGCCCCTGCATGGCTCACGTGTGCACCTGCCCTGACCAGCGCAATGGACTGGTTCAGTCCTTTTCCCCCGATATTGGAAGCATATTCTCCAGATAAAATAGTTTCTCCTGCCCTGACAAAATGCTCCACCTGATACACCCGGTCAATATTCAATGATCCAAAATTCAGAATACGCAAGTTTTTACCTCCTTTTTTAATCCTTATGGTTTTGCTGCCTGTTTCCCGTCCTCCAATATGTCTGAAATAAATGCAAACACCCGCTCCAGATTCTCCTTTGTTTCAAATAATACTGAGGAATGAATTGCATCCGGCAGTATTTCCACCTTTACGCGTTCCTCCTCACAGCAGGCGTTTGCCCTCAGCGCAAAGCGGACCGACTGCTGCATGGGAACAATTTCGTCGCCGCTCCCGTGTTGAATCAGCACCGGCGGCATGTGATCATGGACTGCGTAAAGCGGACTGGCCATCTTCACAGTCTCATCACCGGAATTCACCGGGCATCCAAGGAAGAGGGAGAGCCATCCCTCACAGTTATAAAATGGAAACTCCGAGTCCAGAGTCATCGGCATCGCCGTTTCGTATTCCCCGCAGACATCTGTTTTCGCTTTGCAGAGGTAACGGTTGACAATGCTATTGACAGCCAGTTCTTCATCACACGACGCCGGGTCGGTGAGCGGATACCAGGCAACTCCCCCCGCAATATGAGCGGGGACATGCAAGTTAGGGTCACGTTCATTATCATAATACCGGTCATCTGTAAACAGGCAGGCCATCAGCGCCATATATCCTCCTGCACTGCCGCCCCAGGCAGCCATCCGATCTGGTTTCAAACAGTAGACCGGCGCATTGGCTTTTAAAAATCGAATGGCCTGCTTGATGTCCTTTACCGGTTCCGGAAAGGCAGCCTCATCCGCCAGTCTGTAATTCAAGGCGGCCACTGCAAATCCCTTCTTTAGCCCTTCCAGCATCGGAGTTACCATATCTTTTTGCCGTTTGTCACAGGCCACAAAGGCTCCGCCGTGAATACTGATAATCACAGGAAACGGTCCCTCTCCCTCCGGAAGCCAGATGTCCAGCTTCTGTGCCTCCGATTCTCCGTAGGAAACATCAAAAAAACCATGTTTCCCCTCAGTGGGAAGGATTGGCCCACTTTTTCTCCACATTCTGTACCCCATTTATTTCTCTTCGTCCTTCATCTTCCTCTTATTGGTGTATACAAAAATGAAGTATGCCGGTATCGAAGTCAGCATCAGGAAACTTCCGCTGATGATTTCCTGGGTAGAAACACTGCACACCAGAACCATGGTAAGGATCGTGGCAAGAATTGCAGTAACCGGATATCCCCACATTTTAAAGGGACGTTCCATATCCGGCCGTTTTTTGCGCAGAACAAACAGCGAGAGGCACACAGCAGCTTCACTCAGGCACCCAACAAATGTGCTCATCATCAGGAAGGTCATAAAATTCCCTGTCCATATAAAAATAACCGCGCCTGCCGCATATACCAAAATCGTAATATAAGGTGTTTTATATTTCGGATGCAGCTTGGAAAAGAAAGAAAACATCATGCGGTTCTCTGCCATGGCATAAGCCACACGCGGAAAACTGAGCAGCGTGCCGTTGGTGGAGCCAAATATAGACACGGTTGCTCCAAGAGTGATTAATGCGGCGCCAAAACTGCCAAAGGCAACCTGTGCCGTATCACTGACCGGAGTCATAGATCCTGCCAGATTTGCAAACCCTACGGAACCAACACAGGCCACCGTGAGAAGGATATTAATGATGATAACAATACCCATGCCGATAATAGTTGCAAGCGGAAGATTGCGTTTCGGATTCTTAATTTCACCGCTCATATAGGAGAGGGTGTAGTAGCCCCCCATCGCCGCCATGGCAGGTACCGCTGTGGCAAATGAATTCCCCCACTTTACAGTTTCCGTTGTCATCGTAGTGAAGTTTTCGGGCTTTAAAGCAAATAAACCGCCCACACTTACGACAACCAGTACAGAGATCTTCGCAACTGTGAAGATATTTTGTACCGCTGAGCCATTTTTCACCCCCAGCAGATTCACCCCGGCCAGGATTAAAATCAATGCGGTTGCCACCATGCGCTCACCCGTAACAGACAAATGAAGCCCTGGAAACAGAACTGCAAAATTGCTGGCAAAGGCGGTTGACATCATGGCCATAACAGGAAGAAAGAGGCCAAATATCATGGACCAGCCGTAGGCAAAGGAAGCACAGGGGCCAAACGCCTCATTGATATAAACGTAGGAGCCGCCGGCCTTAGGCATTGCGGGTGACAGTTCCGCATATACCAATGCACATAATACAGCGCCGGCGCCGGCAATTAACCAGGCTAAAATGGTGGGACCGATGGAGCCGGCCGATGCCGCTATTTTACCGGGCACTGTAAAAATCCCGGAACCGATCACTGTGCCCACCAATACAGATGTTGCTGAAAAGAGCCCCATCTCACGTTTCAATTCATTTTTACTTGTACTCATATGTGAACTTCTCCTTTCGTAGAAATACAGTTTGCAGGTAATTTTGTTTTAACAAACTTTGTTTTAACAAACTCTACTCTATGTCGAAGCTCTCATTGTAATCATATCTGCGTTTCAGTCTCTGGTCCGGCTTAATCTCCCGTTTCATAATTTTCATGGTCCGATCAACCAAATGAGCGATGCTGTTCATATGCTCATCCAGCACGGAACTGGCCAGCATGCCTCCGGTTGGCTTGGTCCATGCTTCGTCTATTCCATCAGGCCCCAGCAATGTTCCTATCACGGCACCGACTATCGCGGCATTGGAATCCGTGTCAAAAGCAAACTGTACACAGTTTCCAATTGCCCGTGTATAATCTCCTTCGGAATACAGCAGGGAGAGTACGATGATTTTCTCGTTTGGAATGACATGGCACCATTCAAAGATATTGTTTTCATCGTGAAGCTTATGTAATTTTTCAAGAGATTCCTCATAGGTCATCCCGCTGTCATAGTCAGCAAGAACGGACTGGATTGCCAGTGCCATCCGTGATTTTTGGGGAATTTCTCCCAGCCCGGCCTGAATAATCTCACGTATATTTTTGGTGTGAACTGCCGCAGCCACCATAGCGGCAACAAACATTTCCCCATAGATTCCGTTTCTTGTGTGGGAAACACAGGCATCCCTGTAAGCCGCCTCGGCCGCTGCCTCAGGATTGCCGGGGTTGACCCAGCCAAAGACCTCAGCTCTGATCTGAGCGCCTACCCACTCTCTGAAGGGATTCTGGAATGTTGCGGTTGTTGGAGCAGAGAAGCCCTCCACCGCATTTTTGTAGGCTACCCGTTCTGCCGTACAGCACACACCTGCCGGCAGCCAGTTGAGCCATGCATATAACACATCACCGGGATCAAAATCATATCCGAACACTTCCATAACCTTTAAGTTCAGTACGGTGTAGTTGGTGTCATCGTCAACGGGGGCGTAACCCTCCAGTTCATCAATCCATGGCTGGTTGTTCAGAGGAGTGCCTGTCACAATGTTATATTTTTTAATCATTTCCGGTGTGAAATCCTGTGTGGATACGTAACGGGTAACCGGATAGTTGTTTGTTTCCGTCAGCATATTTTTTAGGTTTTCACATTTCCAAAATTCAAGTGGTTTGCCAAGAAGACAGCCGGCCACTCTGCCGGTCCATCCTCCAAGAATGCATCGTTTTGCATCTTCCTCTGAGATTGTGGAAGCTTCCCTGTGAATGGCAGGTCTTTCTTTTAAAATGCCTTCGTAATCTGATGGCTCCACATATTTATTATGTTCCAATACCGGAGCTGTCCGCAGCTGTTCCTCCAGGGCGCAGGCAAGCCGGTAATCATTGAGAGTGACCTGCCGGTCGTCAGCGTAAAATCTTTTTTGTATTGCCTGGCAAACCTCTTTCAGATGGGCAACATCACGGCCTTCATCTTTTGCCTGCTGCCAATCATAATACACACGTGCGGTATACAGTCCAAACGTATCATTTTCCATAAAATGTTTCATATTCTATTTTCCTTTCCGGAATTTCCTATATGGTTAATTACGGTTAATAAACTACATGATATATTTACATTTCTATACAAGATGTGCTAAACTATATTTGTCCATTTTGGGATACCTCCTTTGATATGTATTTGCGGTTGGCGAACCTGTAATGATACTATCCCGGGAGGTTTTTCTTTTTCCTATCTGGTTATGGCCCCCGCTCCCAGAGTGAGTGCCTTTTTGACAGCAAATTCACGGTCTACTCCTTTCCGGCTTCAGTTAGAAAGCCTGATTATTTTGGTTTCTTTGCTTATACTGATTCCCTCATCACAATTTCACAATCAATGAGTTTTTGCGATAAAGGGATATCATCCCGGATTCTGGATATCAGCATTTCCGCACACTCATTGCCTACCTGATAACCATGTAAATCCACAGTTGTGAGGGGCGGAAACAAATACTGTGAGATGGGGATATTGTCAGTTCCAATCACTTTCACGTCTTCAGGAACACGAATCCCCTTCCTGTTTAGTGCCAGGAGCACCCCTGAAGCAACCAGATCATTGGCACACACAACACCGTCAATCCCTGTTTCGGTAAAAAGACTGTCTGCCCCTTGAATTCCGGTCTCAGGGTTAAACATGCCCTTCTGATATAGTAAATGTTCATCCATGATGATCCCGCTGTCCTTTAAGGCGTTTCTATAACCCTCAATACGGTTGCTGGAACGCAATTCCGGAGACGGACCGATGTAGGATATTTTGCGGCAGCCCTCCTTGATCAGTAATTGCGTTGCCTGATAGATGGCATCAACGGAACTGGAATCTACCATCCCCATATCCGGGATGTGCATAGATAATTCCCGGTCTACGACAATGATGGGCGTTTTAATTTGGGAAACCCATTCCTCATTCTTGGGTGACAGCGAACGAAGGAAAATAATCCCGTCCACCATCTTAGACCCCAGAAACTGAAGGTCCTCCAGTTCTTTCTCTTTTTCCGGGCTCGTATTGCAGATGATGACGCCGAGACGATTTGCCTTGCAGACAGCTTCAATCCCTCTCACAATCTCAACTACATAGGGATCTGAAATATCGTAAGTGACAACACCTATGGTATCGCTGTTGTTCCTGCGCAGTCCTTTGGCAATCTGATTGGGGATGTAGTTGTATTCCTGAACAAGACCCAGAACCTTTTCCCTGGTCGCCTCACTGATATGCATGTCCACGTTATTCAAGATCTTGGAAACGGTAGTGATAGAAACCCCCGCCTCCCGGGCTATGTCTTTCATCGTTACTTTTTTCATCTTCTATCTTCTCCTTTCTGCTGTGCATCTTGTAAAAGTAAATGCGTGAATTTAGGTAAATTTTTAGGTAAACGTTGTAGGTAAACGTTTACCTAACTTTGGTATACTAATAATATCAACGCATGCAGGGTTTGTCTACTGCTTATTTTTATAAAAATTTTATGAGATCTTTGTGCACTATTACAAATCTGGGAAATTTCTCAATTAATAAATTGTTTACCTGATTTCAAAAATACCCCGGCTGCATGAAACACAGCCGGGGCTACCTTGCTCGTTCTGAATTTTACTTGGAATAAAAGAGTTTTTTGGGGGAGTTGAATCTGTTTCTTCTATAATATAAGTAATTTTTATTTCTTTATTTGCGGGTATGCACAAGATGTAGTAGTTTTGCTGATATTACACTGTCTCGGGCGGAAGGGCGCCTACGATCTTGTGGGGAACATACAGTTCCTCCAAATATGCGAGATCCTCTTTTGTGAGAATCACATCTAATGCTCCCACAGCATCATCAAAGTACTTCGCTTTTGTCGCTCCGATAATTGGAGCTGTCACACCTTTTGCAAACTGCCATGCCAGGGCTGTCTGGGTCATCGTGATACCGTATTGTTCCGCAATCTCATGGATTCGCAGAACAATGCCGTAATCAGAATCCTGGGTGCTGTCGTATTTGGAGACGGCCGTCTTATCAGTCTGACTCCGAAGTGTTTCGGCCTTCCACTCCAGACGGGACAAACGCCCGGCTGCCAGCGGACTGTATGGTGTCAGGGAAACGTTCTGCTGCCGGCAAATCGGTATCAGTTCGCGCTCATCTTCCCGGTATATTAAATTATAATGGTTTTGCATAGTGGAAAACGGTGTCCAGCCATTCTTTTCCGCTGCGGCCTGCATGTTATGAAATTGATAGCCATACATAGCCGACGCACCCAGCGCGCGGACCTTCCCTGCTTTTACCAGGCTGTCCAGCGCCTCCATAGTCTCCTCAATGGGCGTACTATAATCAAACCGGTGAATAATATACAAATCTATATAATCTGTGCCAAGCCGTTTCAAGGAACCGTCAACTTCTCTTAATATGGCTTCTCTGGACAGATGCCCTTCATTGAAATAGACTTTCGTAGCAAGAACAACGTTATCACGGGTAGTAAGATTTTTGATGGCACGGCCCAGATACTCTTCGCTGGTTCCGGCTGAGTAAGTATTTGCCGTATCAAAAAAATTAATTCCCAGATCCAGAGCGCGTTTGATCAGGTTTTCACTTTCTTGGGGATTCAACGTCCACGCATGCATCTGGCTGGCAGGGTCACCGAAACTCATACATCCTACGCATAGCTTTGATACCTTGATATCGGTAGTTCCCAGGGTTGTATATTTCATAGGTTGCCTCCTGTTTTGATTTTGTTACTTTTCTTTGCATTATTCGCAGGACAGTCGTCCTCATCCCAGGATAATACTCCCGTCCGCACTGCCGCTTCATAACGCTGAATTTTATAATTCAACCGGTTCAACGTCTCATCAATCTGCCGCCTCTGCTCCAACAGTACTTCCCTCTGTTCACTCAGCAGCTGCAGTCTGGCCGGAATCGTCTGATCCCCTTCCCGGTACAGCCGCACATAATCAATCATCACCTCCACCGGCAGTCCCGCGCTTCTCATACAGATTGCCAGCTGCACCCACTGCAGATCCTGCTCCTGATAATCCCGAATCCCCCCAGCTGTCCGCGTCACCGGAGGAATCATCCCCACCCGCTCATAGTAGCGCAGTGTGTCCTGTGTAATACCGTATTCTTTACTGACTTCCTTAATTGTCATAGGCCAATTTACCTCCTTGTGCCTGTTGGTTATAGCATAGCACTTGGAGTTAGCTCTAAGTCAAGAGTTTTTTTGTATGTAGTTGTAAAATAGATAGTTTTAATATATTTCAATATATTTAAGTAGTAAAAAGCTGTATACAATTTATCATTTCATTGGATACAGCTAAAATTTTTCAACCATATGCTTACCGTATATCATCTAATTTAAGATTCTCTAAAGTTTCTTCCAATTCTCGATTCAAATTATATCCAATCGCCATTCCTAAAGTTAAAAATACTTCGTCATGTATAGAAGCAAATACTGCCACCATTTCAAACAACTCATCATCATTTCTATCTGCCTCTGAGTATTTTTCCTCCAATATACCAAAAATATTATCATATGATTCTACTATTGTATTCTCATAATTATCAACCTTTTCCGCCATTGTCCGCAACACCCCGTTGCTTGTATATTTCTCTAATCCATATTAAACTTAATAAGTAGGAGGACTGACATATGGAGACGAGAGATATGATTTTAGATTTACGGAAAAAACTTGGTTTATCTCAGGATGAATTTGCTGAGAAGCTATTTGTCACAAGGCAGGCTGTATCGCGGTGGGAGAATGGGGAGACGATTCCCAATATAGATACGCTGAAGCTGATTGCGGACACCTTCCAATTGTCGGTGGATCAGCTGTTAGGGCGGCCGGCGGCGCAGTGTCAAAGCTGCGGAATGATGCTGGAGCGGGATGAAGATAAGGGAACGGAGCTGGATGGAAGCAAGTCTGAGGAATACTGTGCTTTCTGCTATCAGAATGGAAAATTTTCTGAGGATATTGCCATGGAAGAAATGATTGAGCATAATTTAAAGGATTTAGACGATTGGAACAAAGCGGCCGGGCTGCATTTGACAGAACAAGAGGCGCGGGGGATGCTGATGGGATTCCTGCCGACCTTAAAGCGCTGGAAAACCGCCGGGCAATCTAAATTATAGAAAAATACAGCATCCACCGGAAAAATTCTCCGGTGGATGCTGTATTTTCCGGGCTGAGCGATCAGCCTTCAATGGCGATATATTTATTCTCCTCCACTACTGGAATTGCTTCTTTCTTCGGAACGAACAGTTTCAGAATACCATGCTTAAACTCTGCCTTGATATCCTCCTGTTTTACATACTCACCTACATAAAAGCTTCTCTCGCAGGTGCCTGCATAACGTTCTCTTCGGATATAGTGGCCGCTGTCATTGTCTTTCTCTTCTTTTTCCAGGCCCTTTGTGGCACTGATGGTCAGATAGCCATTCTGCAGGGATGCCTGAACATCCTCTTTCTTGAAACCAGGCAGGTCAATCTCCATCTCATAACCATTTTCCATCTCTTTGATATCGGTCTTCATCAGGTTCTGGGCTCTTCTGCCATACAGTTTCTTCTCCAGTCTGCGTTCTTCTTTGTCATCATAGAACGGGAAGTCATTAAAAAACTCGTCAAACAAATTCTCTCCAAAAATACTAGGCATCAACATAAATCATCTCTCCTTTTCTAATCACTATGTTTGTTTACCTGTTTCCTGGAACCGGGATGTTTCAAGGAATTCATAGGACTTTTTTGCGGCCCTCTTTTTATTCCTCTTCCTTTGTTCTGACTCTGTTATACCACCTTTTGTTAGCACTGTCAAGCGACGAGTGCTAATTTTCACAATTTGTTCATACTTGCAGAATTTTCAGACATTTCATCAGCATTCTCTCTTCATCTGCCCCAAATAAAACGCCTTATTATCCACCGCCCTCATCGTCGCCAGTATCCCATCCAGATGGTCATACTCATGCTGAAACAATTCCGCCAAATCTCCTTCCAAATGCATTTCCCGCTTCTGCATATTCTCATCCAAATAACAGATATCCGCCCTCCGATGCCTCCGCACCTCAACCATCAGCCCGGGAAACGACATACAGTCATCCATCAGCGTATAGGTCTCTTCATCTGGAAATGTCAAAACCGGATTCACAAATACATAGGCTTTATCAGTATACATATACAAAAGCCGCTTTTGCACCCCAATCTGCGGAGCTGCCACTGCCCGACCGGCGCCATAGATTTTCCGGTAATCCATCAACGTATCATGCAAATCAGCCACCCATTCCGGCAAATGTTCCAGATCCGCTTCCGTGATCTCCTCGCTCACCTCATAAAGCTTTGGATTCCCCAGTTTTAATATCTCTTTTACCATAATTCCACCTTAAATCCTACACATCAAAATCCTGTGAAGAAAAATTGCTGTAATACCGTCCCTTCACCGCCGTAAACTTAAGTACACAGTAATCCGGGTCCGTCACTCCTTCCGGGTAATACATGGTATCTCCCTCACGCCAGATCCGTTCCTTGGCTTCCGCCGTCTCAAGAACCTCCATCGTCCCCACCAGATTCACACCCCGGAAGAACCGTTTGTCCACAAAATAAATGCTTGCCTTTGGATTCTTGCGATAGCAGCTTATTTTCCTGGAGGAAGTGTTTGTGGTAAACCAGAACACCTTAATCCCTTCCCGCTCTCTCGGTGCCAGCATGGCTCTCGTCACTGGAAATCCCTCACTGTCCTCATACGCGATCACCGTAAGCGTCGCCTTGTCAACCAGATTCCCAATTGTCTGTTCCGGATTTCTCATCATAATAACTTCCTCCTTTACCTTTCTTAATCATCCAGATATTTCTGCACCGCTTCCGCCAGTCTTCCCACATGCAGACCATCCACAAAGGAATGGTGGGCCTGGACAGAAAATGGCAGAAGTATTTTCCCGTCTCTCTCAAAATATTTTCCCCAGTCAAACAGCGGAGTTGCATTGTCCTTCTTTCCCGAGTTGGTATGGGAAATGTGCGTGTAGGAGATCCATGGCATGGGTGAAAACTGAAACACATCATTCCCCAGCGGCCCGGTGAAATACTCCTGCTGCTCTTCAGCCGCTTTTTTCGCCGCTGCAACGTACTCTTCCATGGAATCCATCATCGGAACATTGACTACCTTAAACAGCTCTGTCTCCATATTCAGGTAGGTAAATGCCGTGTCAATCCGGTCAAATAGCACCACATTGCCGTCTACAAAGCGATAGCGGAACTCTTCAATCTCATTGGCACATTTAGAAACCACATAAATCATGGCCATGGTGAATGAAAGCTTTTGACTCTTTACTTTAGGCAGAAACTTCGTGATATCCAGTTCAAAAGTCACACAAAAGGCCGGTTCCACGCTGTTTCGGAATACCATGCAGTGCATTGCTCTCTTCCAGTTTTTTTCATCAATCACTTGATAGCGGTTTGCCATGATGTTGCTCCTTCCATGTAATAAACTATTATTATTCTAGCAGACTTAGATGGAAAAGGAAATGATGAAAACTAAGATTTTGTACCTCAATTCTTCAGCATTAGTATTTTTTCAATTTTACATCTCTCCTGACTTCCGTTAGTGGCAAGGCGTAAAAATGGAATATGGTATTTCTGCAAGATTTGGTCCTTCATCAAGTCTCTTTCAAGCTGTTTTGGTTGATTTTCATGAAAAGCAAAACCATCCACCTCGATTACCAGAGCGCAACTCTTGTCTTGTCTATAAAATAATACAAAATCCAAGGATGCCCGGTTCTTGACAAATCGTTTCTCCTGTTCTGTCAATAAGTCCATATCTTTTAATAAATTCCGGATTAACACACCTTGTGAATACTTGTACCTGGAATATGCAGGTTCTTTCAACATTTCTTCTAACATGACACGTAACGCTTCCTCTGACTGGTAGCGGGCTTTTGAATTCATTTTCTCCTTCAGAGGCCGGAGTTTGCTGGAATATTTCTGATACAATAAATCGAAGACAGAAACAATCTGGCTCTCCACCACATTTTCATCCAAAGTGCTGTACTGCATATACCGAATTAAATCTTCAATGTGTTCTCCCCGTTTAAAAAACAGATCATGATCCGTAACCAGAATAAAACACTTGATCGCTCTGGATACGGCTACATTAACCATCTGCGGATTGTCTACAAATGCCAGACTATGCTTACCGTACCACGAACTGTCCAACACGGTTGACATAATAATAGTACTTTTTTCCCGCCCCTGATATTTATGTACCGTATCGCACGCAACCATAGGGTCCAAAAAACCTGCCGCTTTGTCTGCCTGTTTCCGATAAGGCGTCACCACCCCAACTTCCTCATTATGATATTCTAACTCCAGATGATTCAAAATCTCCTCAACAATGACGTCTATTTCCCGCTGATTATAAATCCCCTTGTCTCCTCCACGGGTAACACGCCTCATATGGTTACCTTCTGATGTTTTGTATAGTACCAGTGGCACGTCCTCCGGATCAGATTTTGTGTATGCAATCAACTGGCCGTCATAGTATTTCTGGTTGCAGAATTCTATAATTTGAGGATGACACCGGTAATGTTCTCTCAAGATAACAGGAGTTATATCTTCTTTATAAAGCGACAATACCGAAGAAAGAATACTATTTGAAAAGTAATCATATTCCCTTGAAGGCTGTGTTATTTGAAGCTTGTCTTTTATCTTTTCATCCGTAATCTGAGACAACTGCTTTAAGTCGCCGACAATAATTACATTTTTACAACAGGAAAATGCCAGCACACCTGTGATCAGATCCACCTGCGACGACTCATCTATAATGACATAATCCAGTAAATAATTCTGTGGGATAGAACGCCTCAGAGAGTAAGTTGTGCTAAGCAGAATGGGATAGGACTTAATAAATTCCAAAAACCGCACTTTGTAATTCTTTTTCGTAAAATCCGGATTACAACTATTACAGTAATATTGGTGAAGACATTTGCGGAATAATTTTGCGGACGCCTCCTGGTGCTGATTTTTCAATTCTTCAAATGAACTTTGTTTTAATTGGCTGCTCAGCCTTTGAATTTCTTCCTCCAGCTGCCTAATTTGTAATTGATAATACCGTTTCTGCATAGTAAGCAAAAGCGAAACATCCTGCTGGCTCCATTTTTTGATATCAAAAATACCATATTTGATTAATAGTTTTATCCGATATAACCATTTGTCCGTTTGCTCATATTCCTGCACAACAGAAGTTTCTGCTATGAAAGAAAGAATCTTGTCGGGAGTCCGGCACAAAAGAGGTAATTTTGCAATTTCCTCCACATTCTGTTGGGAAAAATATGACTCAAAATGCTCCTCCTCCAATTTCCATGAACGTAGTTCCTGCTCCAAAGCAGCTTTTTTCCTTTCCTGATTCATCAGTTCTGTTAATTCAACATTCCACCGGCGGATCGCCTCTGTCAATTCCTGCTCCGTCTCTTCACAGTCCCATCCATCTACATCCGGAACCGGCATATCTAAAAAGAAAGCCTCCTGGTTTTTCTTTTTCCCTAAAAAAGCTGCAAGAAAACCATAGCGTTCTTTTTGCAGCTTTTCTATCACATTTTTAACTGCCTCATTGTTATTCGATACCACCGCCACACTTTGCCTGCGCAGTACCAAATTAGCCAGAATATTCAGAATCGTCTGCGTCTTCCCCGTTCCCGGTGGCCCCTCAATAACCGAAATCGAATGTGTCAAAGCCTGTTCCAGCGCCATTCTCTGACTCAGATTGAATGAAAATGGGAAAATAACATCTTCTTTGTTAAGCGAGTGAATCTTAACTGGTTTCTTCAGAAGATATTGGTTCAATACACTCTCAGGATGAACAAACGTGAGTTGATTCATCTCCTGTTTCAAAAAGGCTTCTTCCTCCTGCACCTCCATTGTGTATTGCGAAATTTCACGAAGATATTCTAAAATTTGCTTTGTGCTTCCTATATTTGCATTATTTTCAATAAGTGAAAATGTTCCCGGATCTACCGTGCGGGAAATTCCATTATATTGAATAATCCGAATTTTCACCCCAAAATCCAGTATACATCGCGGTTCATAAAGAGGTATATCCTCAATATAAGCAGTTCTGTCGTTTAAATCAATTATTTTAGGCGTTTCGAAAATCTTGATATTCTCTTCGCTGTAAGAAAATGGTTTTTTTCCATTATGGTAATTGATTATTATTTTTTTATTCCGTTCATCATATGAAAACGAATCTATTTGAGCAGTTTTATCCTCTCCTCTGACGAGAATCATAAATTTAGTGATATCCATGAGACCTATTTCCTCTTTGTGTTTTTTCAACAGACGTTATATGGATTTCCAACTCCCAATTGAACTGTTGCAAGTTTTGCAATCCTTATTCCGATGTAACACCAAGTGCAATTTCTAAAAGTTCCGCTGCTACCTGATGCTCCTTTATGCGCATTAAATTATCCCAGATATCTACCTTTCCAAGCAAATTCATGCCACCATGCCATACTAATTCATCATCTATAACAGCAAACCTTTCTTCTACTTCGGCTTTTGTTGCTACATTTATTCCTGCCTGCTGCATCTCACTGATTAATTCATAAAAGACATCAGAGTTACCAAATACAACATCTTCCGGGTCTGTGGTAATGACAGTTACCTTTACGCCAGTTTCCTGCCGGCCTTTGACCAATAATAACAGTCTTTCAACCTTATCCGATCGGATGTTCGGGCTTGAAATCACGATCATCTTTTCTGCTTCCACAATATCCAGTTCAAACTTTTCAGTGTAATTATCCGAGTCATAAATTGCATTAATGTTCTGCTTAGACTGTACATCTCCGGTCCATATAGAGAAACCTGTACGCTTATAAGTTCTTAATCTTTTTGCATACATTTTATCAAAAAAACGCACATGCGAGTCAATATAGTCATACACATAAACCGCTTGTTTTCCCTCATAGTCACGATTCAATCTTCCAACATACTGTTCCAGACGTCCTTCAAAAGATACAGGCGCTGCAAGCATCAATACATCAAGTCGCGGAAAATTAAAACCTTCCCCTATCTTTTGTCCGGTTGCAACCAAAATAAGTGATTCTTTTTTAGGAACTTGCTTTAATCTTACTCGTATATCTGCATTTTCCTTATCAGAATTATTACCATACAAAAGAAAAACATGATCAGCTTCATTTTTCAGCGCATCATATAAAAGCTTTACATGTTCCTTAAGTCTGGCTAAAATAACCGGAGTCTGATTCATTGCAATACTCTTCTTTACATCATCTACAATCATCTCATTACGAACTTTACTATTGCTAATCAAACTATATGCTTTGTTGATATCACCCTTAGTGTCAACAGTATCCACAACTCTTGTATATCTTGGAATGAAATAATGTCCTATCCCTTGCTCCTGCGCTCTCTCCAGGGCCGAAAATCTATGCCGCAGTGGACCAATCAGCATATATATAATCCTGTCCAGACTGTCTCCACGTTTTGGCGTGGCAGAAACTCCATAAACATATTTCGCATTGATTTTCTGTAGTAAATCCATGGATGTATTAGATGCTGCATGATGACATTCATCCATAATTACCATTCCATAGGAATTAATCAACTCATTAAACTTCCCTTTGCTATTCATAGAGCCAACCATTGCAACATCTATTATGCCAGTCAATGTATTCTTACTACCATGTAACATTCCAATAACACTGTCTCGCTTTTTCTTTCTGCCTGTTTTCGTTTTATATACGGGCGGTTCTTCTTTTATTTCCAGAAATTTATTCAGTTCATCCACCCACTGATTTAGCAAATCCTTACTTTGTAACAGGATAAGTGTATTTACCTTTCTCTCTGCAATAAGGTAACTGCACACAACTGTTTTACCAAATGCAGTTGCCGCACTTAATACACCCTCTGAATATGTCAGCATTTTTTCCACCGCCAGCTCCTGCTGTGTCCGTAAGTCTCCTTTAAAAGCAACTCTGATTGGATTTCCTTTTTCTCTTTGGTCAGAGATGTCAGTAGCAATCCCGGCTTTATTACATTCTTCTATAATTCGTTCCTTCAGTCCTCTTGGAACCTGTATATATCCATCTATATCTTTTCCCAAATACACAGCACTAAAATTGTTATAATTAGAATACCCAAGCCTTTTATTTTTATAGAATTCGGGATTGTCAAATGCAGTTAAACTGCGAATCTGATTTTGTATTCGCGGCATAAGGTTTAATGTATCAATATAAACACCGTTACTTAGTATCATATGAAGTTTGCCAACAACATCCGCCTTAATAAATTCGCACTTCTTTTTCCATGGTTTTGGTCTGCTATTTATATCAATCCCCGCAAGCATTCCGCTGGTTTCTGCCAACTCTCCCTGCCACTTCGTCATATATCTTTCAATATCTTCTATGCTCAGTTTTTCTGTCTTATTAAATAAACTCTCCCACTGATTCGGATAGGCGTTCCAATTTTCATCCACAAAAGCGCTGTTTCCGTTTTTTAGTGCCTGTCCCTGTAAAGGTAGTGCAATCAAATTACCAATACTGCTTGCCACATCTTGTGATGGATACATTCTGTCATAATAATGAAATGACTTTAGATTAATGATAGCCGAACCCTTATCTAACAATAAAAAACCAAAATTTCTTGCTACAGAAGCAGGTATTGCTTTCTTAAAAAAGATCCAGACATGAGCGCCCTTACCAGATCGCGACCTCTCAACCAAATGCTTAATGCCATTTAATTCACAAATTTTCCTAAGAGCATCCACTTCCTTATGCCACTCATTATCTGTGTTCGCAAAATCTGTGGCTTCAGCGCCCTTTTCATGATTATCAAAATCAAATACAATAAATCTGCACGTTCCATTTGGCAAAAGTGGATATACACCTATTACATCTGAGCCATCTTCTCTATATCCCGTCAAATGTGTTATTATTTTCTTGACATCCAACCTTGTCCATTTCGTATTTTCACACTCATCACAAAATATCTTTTCCCCACGTTGCTTCGGGCAAAGCTTATCATTCCACCTATTATCACATTGCGGAAAATAACCGCCATTCCTGCCACGCTTGGCATAAACATCTTCTCTTCCCCAAAACATCGAAAAAAAGCGTGTCGCCATCTTTTCTGTAATATAAGACGGATGATTAATACGCTCTCCCTGATCAGGGTCATACTCTTCTGCATGATCTATAATCTCTTCAAAAGGATTAACTTCGTCATATGTAATATTTTCTTTCTTCAGCTTCTCTTTTAGCAGCTTATTCTCATATTCAAGAAGTCTGACCAGCTTTCTTAACGACTCTGTATCATATGCTTCTATATTCAAAACTATCACCCACAATTCCTATATGCACGTCCTCGCCATGCCACGATACCATGGCCTGTACTCTCTAATTTTTCACTTTCATAGCTATATTGAAACATCTAAACCCCCACATTGCATGGTTTTTTTAATATTAATACTCCTGCGTATGATTACTTAAACCTTTCCCATAATAACCGTACATTTTCCCTTAGTTCATCTGAAAATTCATCCAAATCATCAAAAGCAATCACTCCATCCTGCAAAAAACGAACCAGGTCAAATATCATAGTTCCTTTCCTAAGCTCTATCCATACCCCCGGTGTTTTCTTATCCTGTTTAATACACTTTTCCATTTCCCAAAACTTAGTTGACGCATGCTCATCACTGTTTAAATAAGCAATATAGCCCTTTATAAGTCTTTCCATGTAAAGTTCCTGCCAGCCAGCAACTTTTTCTCTATAAAGTTTCCAATCTCTTTTTGATGGTTCCATAAAATCACCTCTTCTATTTGTCACTTCACTCCAACTTTACGCAATCATATTCTATTGCTGATGGAGTTATCGCATCATTGGTTGAAATATCTATTTTGAACTACTGACGAAGTCTGTCCTGTGTATGATATTTTGAAAAAGATATGCGTTCAAAGAATCTTTCCATTATGAAATTTCTAATTAGCCCTTGGGCAATCTTTGCATCACCATGTAATAATTTCTAACCTTATCTTTCAATTACTTTAATGCATGAATTATAACATCACCTCCACATATTTCATAATCTCATCTCTCATTTGCAATTTTCCTGCATATTCCATAAGAACAGATAATCTCTTGTTTGAATCTGACATGTATTCTTTCATAGCTGTTTGAAATGTCTGCACTTCAATATTTGGTCTGTCAGCAACCATATCACAAATACACCGTTCCTTATCGTATACACGCACTTTGTTATGGAAATTCGTCTGCACCTCTACAATTCCCATCGAATACACTTCCTCGCTATAAATATGAACTCGAACCCCTTTTTCTTTTAGCCGATATGGATTAAACCCCTTTGGCACGCCTACATGAACTTCCAAATATTCACGATCCGTCAGTCCATGCAAATATAATGCTGTCTCTCTGTCAAATACAATAGCCGAATATCTTTTTTGAAGGACAAAAAGTTCATCTTCCCATGTATTTGATGAAAAATAAATTCCCTGCGCTACCCTTTCCAGTCGATTTGATTTTACAAAATTCGCCAAATATATTTTTGCACAAAAGTAAAATTTTTGTTTTTATGACTTAAGTCATCTCCTTATTTTCGATGCAATTCAACACAAATCTCGCAGTGGATAGAGGTGGTGATTCGGATACCCAAAAGACGCAATTGGGCCTTGGCGGAAGCCTTATGATTCGTCAGAACGGGCCGCCGCATTGCTTTCTTACTCCCATATTTTACTTCACTTTTGCCTGATAAGATAATAACATGGATTTGCGTTCTTGGCGATACGATGCACCGCCAGATATGAATATCTACCATTTATACTGATTTTTAAATGATGATGGAATTTACCTTTGCACTGGAATTTACTTTTTCAAGTCAGCCAGATATAAATTTGTGTATTCATTTACAAAATATCATAACATCAAGCTGAAAACCACCAACAATAAAACCCTTGGAAAAACCAAAGGCTTTAGTCTTAATAGTTTCTAAGGCTGGTGCAAGGACGAAACACCCAACTCTTGCCCTACTGCCCACTTATATTAGTTGCGGAACAGATTATCCTTAGTAGAAGATGGCTTTATAACTCATTTCAAAAAAACTTTACTAACGCTTCCCACTTCTTCTTTCAGAGACTTTTTCATATTTTTAAACATATTCTTCATATGCTTATTTAATTCTGGATTAGAATCTTCGCATTCATACTTTGAGAAGTATTCGAGTTTATCATATAAAAACTGCGTTGCTTCTTCCACTAGTCTATAACACTCTTTTTCTGTTCTTTTATTAATGAAATCTTCTCCTTCAACAGTCACAATACTTTCAAAAATTTTTGTGTATACAAACAATACCAATACCCGAACCATATATGCATTTACGGATTCTTCACATGAAAACAATCCATGTTCATTCACATAACATCTCAAAATAGAATAATTACAATGCGCATAGTTACACAAGTACGCATAAAAATCTGAAAAATATGCTTTATCTTTTCCCAACTTCAGTTGTGATGGATTTCTTTGAATGAAATCAATTAATTCTTTGCTGTATCTATCTCTAGCCGCCTCCTTTTCATAGATTACCTTACGATGCGCAATCAACTGTGGGACGAAAATAAAATCATTCAATAATGCACTGTCATATTCTTCGTCAATAAATCTACTCGCTAAATAACCCTCAAATGTTGTGCGCAGTAATATTAATACATCCTCCATGTGTTCCATTGCCAGTAGTGTTCTAATTGATTCTAATGTCTTTATACTTTTTGTGAATACAAAATATTGAAAATCACTTATAAAATGTGCATCTGGTTCTCCACTTATCATAGCATTATACTGCCCATATGGAAAGCAGGCATAATCTATAAACCCTCTTCCTCTCAGCAAAAATTTATTAATTAATTTATCACAAACCTCTATGTTCTTTGATTTTTCTGATTTTTTCAAATAATCACCTCAATTCCGCTTATATTCAAGTGCTAATTATATCATTTATCTTTATGCAAAAATTACACTTACCTCCTCACTTTTTTTCCAACTTTTTAATGACATCTGTATTGATTTGCTCAATAGTTTTTAGCTGTCGAATGGCCAATTCATTTAGTAGCTTCAAGCGTTCACTCTGTGGCTTTCCCTGCTCGATCAGAATGGCATTGTAGCTTTCCATATTGGACAAGACCAGCAACTGATTCAGCGTGGCATCATCGCGCATATTGCCAGTCTTTCCGGGATTCTTCTCCCGCCACTCTTTTGCTGTTATGCCGAATAATGCAACATTCAGTACATCCGCTTCACTGGCATAGGTAATGGATATTTGATAAGAGGTCAGTTGAGGCGGGATTAGGTTTTCTTTAATTGCATCCGTGTGAATTCTATAATTCAATTTTGAAATTTCACGGTTGAGATTCCAATTCAAAGAGAGTCTGCTACTATTGTCGCTTTTTAGTCGTTTGTAATCTTTGATAATATACAGTTTGAACTCAGCAGAAATCCATGATGCAAACTCAAAGGCTATATCTGAATGCGCAAATGTGCCTCCATATCTTCCTGACTTTGAAACTATTCCAATCGCATCAGTAGCTTCAATCCATTTCTGAGGTGATAACGTAAAGGCATTAGAACCTGCCTGCTTTTTAAAGGAGTCGAATTCGACCCCTTTAAAGTTTTCATTGTGCAGTGACTCCCATAATCCCAAAAACTCAATTGTGTCTTTACTTCTCATCCAGTTTTTGATGACATCCTTGGGTTCATCACTCTTGTATCGAGCAATATCAGTCAAAGAGATAAATTCGTCTTGAAAATTATCCGTATATATAGCTATGTCTATACCTTTAGCATGAATAGTTTCTTTTACGGGCTTTTTCATCATAGCTGGTCTCCTTATCAAAGAAATTTTTAATTAGCAAACACTTTTATCTAACCGGAATAAATCCAGTTCGATCAATATCTGGATTTCCTGTAAAGTGATGATATTTAATACCCTGCAAATCTTCAGGTGGTGTTTCATTATCAAATACTATAATCTGACAATCCATAGAACATTTAGCTAAGTTATTAAAAAACGAATTTTTTACGCTTTTACTAACTTCTTCATTTTTTTCATTATTGCGCTTATCCTTTTCTTTATAGGTCGTAAGTGGAGAATCTAAAACCACAAATCCAGGATGAGGAACCCCCTTTTGTCTACAGTATAGTAAAATTGCAATTATAAAAGAAGAATTAATAATTGCTCTTGCCCCTTTACCATAAGAGGCTTTTGTCTTACCGTTGACAATTACATCATTTTCTTTTTTGTTAAAGGAAACCGTATTTTCACAACTAACATCAATAAAGTTCCAATCTTCAAGTAACTCTTGAATAAGATTGCAAAACTCTTCCATAAGTTCGTCTGACAATTTCTTTACTTCCACTTTATTGGATGTGGCCTTGGTGTTGTCGATTCTCTCATTAAGCTCTTGAATGCGACTTTGTGTATCATACAGTTTCTTTTTATTATTCTGAATTACATTCGCTTTGTCTCGGATTTTTTGATAACGCTCATGCTCTATTAATGTTTTTGATATCTGTCCTGTCTGGTTTTCCAATTTACTTTCGATGGCTTTAATTTTTTCCTGTTGCTTTATAATGCTTCTTTCAATCTCTACTAATTCTTTTTCAAAGTCATCAATAGTTCCTTGTAAATCAATCAAATGTGCATTAAGCTTTGCCTTTTCCTTATCTATTGCAATAAAATAAATTTCCTTATTTTCTTTAGGTGATTTCATAGCAGTATGGCATATAGGACATTTAACATCAGCCAGTTGTCCAGTATAATCATGTGATTGCTCAATAAAACCCAATCGTTCAATATCTGACTGATAATTTTTCTTTAACAGTTTGAATTTTAATAGATTATCTGTAATTCTGCCTCGCTCTCTCATTATTAAATCAAGTTGCGCCAAGCTGTTTTCACGGTCCTTTTCAAATTCTTCTACAGCATTACGCTGCTGTTTTATCGAATTTTCAATCTCTTTTATCATCTCAGAGACCTGCTGCGGTACATAGCCACCTAAAGTCCCCTCGGCCTCCGCAATATCTTTTTGTAAATCACTGAAAATCAAAGTTAATTCATCAATTGCTCCTTTAATTTGTGCTTTTTTACTTCAACACTTTCTAGCTTAATATATTTTTCATAGTCCAAACCGGATAATATAGTAAAGAAAGACGCAATTTCGGCTGTTGAGTTTTTATCTCGTTTTGTGTCTCCTAAAAAAATAGGAGAATTTTTTTGAAAAATGCGGGTCTCATTTATCATCATTAAGTAAACAAATTTCCTGAACGTAAAGGCACTGGTTTCTCCTTTGGTGCAATTCCGGAGTATGTTTCTGTAAGAACATCTGCATAGCGACAATAACTTAGATGACAAACTGTTTTTGGCTTTAGAATCAGAAGACAATGATTCGTAATTTACATTATCTAAATGATCTATATCAGCATAAAAGTAATAAACATCATTCTTTTGGCTTTCCAATAAGCTTCTTTTTAAGGTTAAACTTTGGCTTGCAGATTTATCAAAGATTTCTAACAGTGCCCATTCATAACCCCTTGCTTCATTAGGAATTTCTGGCATATCAGAAGCTCCTAAAACATAATTGATACATTCATATGCGAAAGATTTTCCGGTATCCGAGGCACCAGCTACAACATTTAGACCAGTATTAAAATCTAAAAAAGCGTCTGCTTTTCCAACACCTTGTAAAAGCAACTTTTTAATTTCAAGCCCTACTTTTGTCACCTCAATCACCCCCTGCAACTGCATTATTTTCAAATTCTCCTGCCCATTTTCCAATGTTTCTATCTACATATTTGTATATCTGCTTATCCGTTTGATTTGAAAAGAGACTATTAACAATACTAATATTTTTCTTGAGTTGTTCAACATAACCATTTTCAAAAAGTGATATAAAGTCATGTGTCAAGTGATTGCTTTGATAATAAATTCCCGTCTTTGTGTATTTTACTCCCACAAGACCTTTGGCAAGTATTAGATTTAACCCTTTACTAATTAAATCTCTTTTTATGGCTATTTCTGACGAATGATTGGGGTTATCTGGATGTAAGCTTTCTTGCGCCTTATCCAAATCTCTTAAATGCAACGAAAAATAATCATAGTACATTATTCTTTGAAAACTCATTCTTTTTTGACAAATATCTAAAATAAATAAAATCCGTACACCAACCTCCTCTGGTGAGTTAAATATCTGTATTTTTCTGTTCATGTTCAACCCACCTCATTTCTCCATCGTTCACTAGATCATGACACATACCACTTTTCTCTAAAATAGTTATGTCGCTTAATTCCGAAGTCTTTATTGATAATAGCTGTGCTCGCTCTATAGTGGAGTTTACTCTATCTAAATCCTCATCAAATATTGCCTCACAAGTATTGATGACTCCATGATAAACTTGATTTTTCAGGTCATCGTATACCTCGTCATTAATAAATTCATCTCGAGTAAAGCGTTGCAAAGCCCTTGCATTATAAAAACTCTCTCTTTGACGCTTAAAATGCCCATGCAACTTTTTGACCGTTTTAAGTGTTTCAATATCAGTAATTGTTTTATCTTCGTGTTGAGAGTACACCTGCATTAGCTGGCACACATATTCCATAGTCACTTCATCAGATTCAAGCTCATCCTTAGGCTTTTCTACACGAGGTCTCTGTCGCAATCCACCGCCAAAGTGATATTTATACCACCTTGTTTTAGCAAACTGTTCCAACAAAGTCGGAGGTGAGACTTCAGAAACTATGCTGAAATCAAAATTGGCTACATAATCTTTTAATTGAGCAGCTAAAGGCAATCCGTCTGCTATTATTTTTCTTTTTGGCTTGCAATACTTATCCCATGTCGCTATTAATTGGGTATTTATTGTTTTTGGATGTTCTACTAACTCTCTTAAATCCTGACCAATACCATTGCTTGCAACAATAAAATATTTTCTTGGTTTATTATACTTTCCAATCATCGTATAGTAACAAAGTTTTCCAAATTCAGACATATACACTGATGGTGATAATGGTTCCTTATAACGTTTACATTGAAAAATATCAAATGTTTGCATTGTGTCATCTAAATAAGCCACAATATCTCTACCAGAATCTTTTGAGCCTCCCATTTGTGCTACGATTTTATAATGTTGGCTGTTGGCTAAATAACCCGAAGCCCATTGACAGACGATATCTTCAAATTCTCCTGCTTCTATAGTGCGCAATCTATCTAAAGGATTAATTGATACATCAAAAATTCGGCTAGTATCTTGAGGTGCTTCAATTGCAGGCAAAGGGATTACATCCATTTTAGCAACCTCCTTTACCACTATATTGCTTTTTGTACCTTTGTTGTCCAGAAGAAGTTTTTTCTATGACAGCTACTCCAATGCTTTCCGTCTTAACATAATTGAGAAACAGCGTACCAAGCAGCAACCTATCACTTCTAGATATTCGGTTCCATTCATAGCCTTTAAATAAATCTCGAACCAGAAATACTTCATCCAATTCAAGACACTGTAATTCAAGTTTTGCTTTATCTAATAATTCATTTGCCGTCAGCACTGCTATACCCCCTAATTAGATAACGTTATATACAACATTGTTATCTTAATTGTATAACCTTTTCTGCCATTTTACAACATTAAATGTGTTGTTATTACATTGTTATTACATATTCTTACTAATAAAATTATAATGTTTCGCATAAGAAATTTAGCATTTACAATTAAATGCAATCCTCAAAATCCATTCGCTGTGTTATCGCAATACCAGATTGAAAATGTAACTCCATCTTGCTTCATTGATGATTTTGACTAACCGCAGCAGACGCCTTATGAGTTCATCATCAAATTCTTTCTTCAGGCATCTCACTTTTTCATGTAGTGATCTCATCCGATATGATATGGTATTCTTTATCAAACAACTAATCGGCACATTCCGACTTGGCGCCGCCTCGATGAGCTTTTATCATCTGCTACTGTGTTCCTCAATCTGTCCATTATATTCTGTTGGCTCTGTGGTTATAGAATAGCTTCTATAGAAAATAATCAACGATTTTAAAATTGCTCTAGCACAATCTACAAATTTTGTATTCATCCTCTTCCATTAAACAAATAATAATCTGTCCCTCATAAACATCAATCCTTTTTACTTCTTCCTTCACAATATTCTCATCATATATACCATCGCATAACACATCTGCAAGAATCTTTTTAATCTGTTCATCCTGTAAAGTAGGCGAATGCCTGCAAGCCTCCTTTCCTTTTTCCATTCTCGTACCACATCTCCACACGATTTTTCCTCTCTCCGTTCTCTGCCTAAATCCTGCGCCACAATTTCCACAAACCAACAGATTGCTTAACAGATACTTGCTACTATACCGATTTCCACTGTTTACCTGTTCCCCGTTCTCATCAACTATCAATCTCGCTCTTTGAAACATTTCCTCCTGCACCTTATCAAAGATTTCAGGATGAATAATCGCCGGATGACTTTCCTTTACATAATACATAGCCCGCTGGCCTGTGTTTTTCTTTCTGATACCATGAAGATAATCTTCTGTATAAGTCTTTTGCAGCAATGAATCCCCTTTATATTTTTCATTCTTCAACATTTTCTGAATGGTTGTGACATCCCAAATTTCGTTTCCTGTTGCCGTCTTTATCTTCTGCTTTTCCAACTCTCTCTTAATCTGTGCAAAGGTATTCCCTGCCAGATATAAATCAAATATATGTTTCGCTACTTCTGCCTGTTGCGGCACTATTTCCAATTCTCCGTCCACACACCGATATCCCATAAACGCCTTGTAATTTGTAAAAATTCCCTGTTCAAAGTTTCTTGTAACCATCCACTTCATGTTTTCACTCATATTTCTGCTCTCCTCCTGTGCCACCACACACGCTAATGTAATATACGCCTCAGCTTCGGGATTCATAGAATCCAGCTTTTCATTTTCAAAATACATGGAAATCCCCATTTCCTTTAAATATCTAACTATGTTTAGAATCTCCAACGTGTCTCTCGACACTCTGCTCACCGATTTTGTGAGTATGTAATCTACCTCCCCAGCCTCCACCTGCTTTAGCATCTTTTCCAGACCTGTACACCCTTTTTTCCGTAATCCACTTTTTCCAAAATCATAAAAGATTCCGGCAAATTCCCAATCTGGATGATTCAATATCTGATTCATATATGCCACATTTGTCGAAACAGACTGGACTTCTGTTCCTTACGCCGTGTACTGACGCGGCAATAAGCCGCTACTCGCAACTGCTTTGATTCTTTGGGCAGAACAGGTATTAATCTGATTTTCTTCACAAAGTATTTCCACCACCTCATAAGAAAAAAAGACGCAAAAGCAAATTCGCCTTTACGTCTTAACTTCTTCTATACTATTTTATATCAGCGTTTTCTTCTGTTACTGACAGTTCTGCATAACTCTCTTTACTTCTGCTGCTCTCCGCAGATATTCCAAGCCACCATCCACACTGCAAGCGCCGCAGGAACAGGTCTTAAAATCATGCACTGATTTCGATTCAATCACATCTCCACACACCTTACATTGAATACAATTTTTCAATATCTTCTCCATCTTAACGCCCCCTATTTCTTCTTTTTCACCTCACCCTTTCCGCTGCAACAGGACAATGGACTCGCAGTGGCTGCTATGCCCAAACATATCACAACACCTCACCTTCACCACCTCATATCCCCGATCCGCCAAATACCGCAAATCTCTCGCCAGCGTCGCGGAATCGCAGCTGACATAGACAACCCGCTTAGGAGCCATCTTTACAATGGTATCTAAGCAGACTTCATCGCATCCCTTTCGCGGAGGGTCTACCACAATCACATCTGCATAAATCCCCTCATTTTTATACTTCTCCGGAAGTACCTCCTCGGCTTTCCCTACATAGAATTCAACATTATCAATCCCGTTAATTCTTGCATTCTCACGGGCATCGTCGATGGCTTCCGGGACGATCTCCACACCGTAGACTTTCTTCGCTTTCTTGGCCAGGAAGAGAGAAATAGTGCCGATTCCACAGTATAAATCCCACACGGTCTCACCGCCCGTAAGACCCGCATACTCCAAGGCGGTGCTATACAGTTTTTCAGTCTGGACCGGATTCACCTGATAGAAAGACAATGGTGATATCCGGTATTTCACATCTCCGATATAGTCGGTAATATATCCGGGACCGTAGAGGTTCACAATATCTTTTCCCATGATAACATTCGTTTTATCTCGGTTAATACTGTATGATATACTGGTCATGCCTTTCATCTCTTTTAAACTCTTCACCAGCACATCTTCTCCCGGCAGCTTTTTCCCGTTGATGACCAGACACACCATAATTTCTCCAGTCTTAAACCCAACCCGGATCAGCGCATGGCGAATCAAGCCGCGGTGGTTTTCCTCATCGTAAGGCTCCACGCCGCACCGCTTCATATAATCTTTGATTTTATCGAGTATTTCCCTATTTACCTCTGCTCCCAGCAGGCAATCTTCATTTTCAATAATATCATGGGTTCTGCCGGCGTAAAAGCCGGTGATAATCTCTCCATTCTTGTTCTTTCCAAACGGGAACTGTGCTTTATTCCGGTATCTCCACGGCTCGTCCATCCCCATGATTGGCAAAAACTGAATACCTTGTCCACAGCCCTCGCCCGTTTTCGCATCCTTATCCACAATTCGATTCACATGTTCAAATTTTCCAATTCTCACCAGATTATTATAAACTTTCCGTTCTTTGAACTTCAGCTGCTCCTCATAACTCAGGGACTGCAGCTGGCAGCCGCCGCACTGTCTGGCGACCGGGCATTTCGGTTCTACGCGGTGTTCTGACGGTTCCACTACCTTCATCAACCTAGCAAATCCATAAGACTTCTTCATCTTCATGGCCTTCGCTTCCACCACATCTCCGATCACGGCATCTTTGATAAACCAGATATACCCATCCAGCTTTCCAATTCCAGCCCCATCTTCACTCATATCTTCTATCGTAACAGTAAACACATCATTTTTCCTGATTTCCATAATGCTCCTATCCATAACCTTTCTATGCATCCCCACAACCCGCACATCCACCTACTATTCTATTTCCTTCTTCACTTTTTAGCAAGAATTACCACATACTTTCGCAAGAATTAATTCCCTATTTTTACACTTCTTTTATCCTTTAAACAAACTCTATTCACATTTACCTGCTATGATTATAACATGATATCGATAAGGTATTATAAAAACACCGATTCAACGGCGTGGCAGCGAGAACGACTGCAGCCCGGATCGTGTACATATCAATGAGGCCGGTGGTAACCTGCGCGCAACCACTGCCGGGCTCGACTAACAATAAAAGTGTTTTCACCCATTCCACATTTTATTACTTTCATTTATGATACCCGGGATGGCACGGAACGCTTCTCACATACAACAATACAACAACAACCCTATGTACCAGGAACAAGGGCGCTGGATGGCGGATTACAATCAGTATTCCATCATCCAGCGCCCTTGTTCCGCATCAAAATCTAAATTAAATAATTCATTTTAATATTCCGTCGTCTTTCTCACATTCGTCTCCATCAACCTGCTATATCCAAGCCAACCCTGGTTATCCCCGGCTCCATGAAGAATCTCAATCATTGTCTCCATCTTCGCATCCGCATTGTCGGCAAAATTCAGCGCCAGCGCCTCAATCAAAGCCGGCTTCTTCGGAGAACCATACTCCAGTTCCCCGTGATGCGCCAGGATACAGTGCTTCAACTCCGTCGCCAGTTTCGCCGGGAATCCAGGTATCGTGCGGATTCTCTCCCCGATCATCTCAGTCCCCATCACAATATGCCCAAGCAGCTGCCCGTCATCCGTATAATCATTCTCCGGGAACACCGACAGTTCCTTCGTCTTCCCGATATCATGAAACATAGCCGCTGTCAACAGCAGATCTCTGTTAATCCCCGGATAATGTCCCGCAAAATAATCACACAGCTTCACCACGCTGAGCGTATGCTCCAGCAGCCCCCCCACAAACCCGTGGTGAACACTCTTCGCCGCACTGTGAAACTGAAAATCCTTTGCAAACACTTTGTCTTCAATAAAATAACTGGATGCCAGCTTATTCAAATACGGGTTCTTCACAGAACGTATGTAACCCACCAGCTCCTCATACATTTTCCCAATATCTTTTGAGGATACCGGCAGATAATCCCCCGGCACATATTCGCCTTCATCCGCCTTGCGAATCCGCTTGATATTCAGCTGATTCACATTCTGGAACACGGTTACGTCCGCATCCACATAGACATAATCCATAACCTCAAAATTGCCGACTCCCGGCGAACCTAAATCCCAGATTTTAGAATCAATGGTCCCCGTCTTATCCTGAAGGATCAGATTGCCGTACTCCTTCCCAGCTTTCGTCAGCGCAATCTGTTTGCTCTTGCACAAGTAAACATCCGACACATGCATTCCTTCTCTGAATCCTTCAATATATCTCATGTTATTCTCCCGTCTCTCCCTGCATTAAAAAATTCCAAAACCGAAGCCAGGCAGATACTACCTGGCTCCGACGGTTACCTGATATTCCAATTCTTTATATTCTTCTATTCCATTCCTCTGGATGATGATATTGACAATCTCACCCTCCTTCAGACTCTCCACTACACTCTGATAATCCTTCATGTTGGTAATCTCCTGATCACCAATCATAGTAATAATATCTCCGTTTTGGATTCCCGCATTGTATGCCGGTCCGTTGGCCATGGAGTCCGTCACATACACACCAAGCGGCAGGCCATTCTCTGTCATGGCCACAGTCACTTCCTGACCCTTGATTCCTAGATAGGGCACCGGTATTCCATTGCTCAGCTTCTCCAGAATACTCTTATAATCAGAGATCGCCATGACCACCGTCATGTCCTCACTGCCTTCATTCTTGTACTGGTCTGTCACCCAGCCGATCATCTCGCCGGAGGCATTTACCAGGAAGGTGCCTTTGTTGGCATTGCCTTTCACATCTGTATACAGCAGTCTGGTAATCCCGTCCGCCACCTGAACATTCCGCAGCACATAGGAAATGAAGCCGTAATTGACAGAATGGGCCATCCCCGCAGGACTTCCCAGCGCAACGATGATATCTCCCTGCTTCACTGCATAGGAGTTGCCAAGCTTCAGTGCCGTCACACTCTCCAGTGTGCTCTCCTCCAGCTGTGTGGTATCCACGCTGACAATCGCCATCCCGGACACCTGGTCCGCCTGTTTGATAGCGCCATTTACTTCTGCTCCGTCACCGAAGGTTACCTTGATGGAATCCGCATTCTCCACCGCGCTATCCGGAGTCATAATCAGCAGTTCCCTGGATGTGGATGCAATCACCGCTCCCGCGTAGAGACCTGTCGTCTCCACCGGATTGTCGAACCAGTCCACCTCCCGCTTGACGGAATGAACCACCACGATTCCCTTGTCCGCTTCCAGACTGACGGATCGAAGCGTGCTGTACATGCTGACCAGATCATCAGACGTGTACTCGTATCTCTCCATGGCAGACTGAAAAATCTCCTCAAGCGCCTCCGTCTCTTTCGTCTCCTCCGGGGTCGTCTCCACTACCACCGGGGATGTCTCAGGAGGGTCATCCTTCGGAATCGTAATCGGATCGCTCTCCTCGGTCTCCTCAGGGACCAGGTAACGCTCCGCCAGAGGCCTTACAACGCCAAAAGTCAATCCAGCCGCTCCGCCGCACAAAACCGCAATCGAAAAATAGGCCAGAACGCGCTTCGCAATCTGCTTTCTGGTCAACGGCGGTTTGACAATCTGCTCACGCATAAACTGTCGTTTTTCTCTGGATTCTTTGTCAGGACCATTTACTTCCGGCATATGTTTCCTCCTTAAAAGACCTAATTCCTATTATAATGTGGTTCCGGGATTTATGCAAGAAAAAGTATCGTTTGGAAAACATTTATAATAATGATACTATGTAAGAAAATCCCTGAAACTTTTTGGCCGCCCCACGCGTCTAACAGTTATAAGCAGCAAGTTCCGGAACCGCATGACTGCTTGCTCTGATTTGGAGGAGAACCATGAAACGCACGAATAAAAACATCGATGATTTAATACAAAAGAATCTGACAGACAACTACCAGAAATATTACCGGCTGGCTTACAGCTATGTCCACAATGAAACCGATGCCATGGACATTGTTCAGGAAGGCGCTTACAAAGCAATTTTAAAAAGCGGTCTCCTGGAAAACCCGGAATATTTAAGCACCTGGATCTACCGCATTATGGTCAATGAGGCATTGTCGTTTATCCGAAAACATAAGAATGCTTATGAAGAACTGGATGAGGTGTCTCAGCCCTCATCCGTAGACCGATATGAGGACATTGATCTGAAACGCGCCATTGACCAGCTGGGGGAACCGGATGAAACCATTATCAGGCTCCGTTTTTATGAGGATATGAAGCTGGAACAGATTGCGGATATTCTCGGAGAGAATCTAAGCTCCGTCAAGAGCCGCCTGTACCGGTCCCTAAAACGCCTGCGGCTTTCATTGGAATAACCACAACACACCCACCAGAGACAGGAGGACTGCAATTATGAAGCGCGAAGAGCAAAACAGATATGAGGAACTTCAAACATTGAAAAATGAATACTTAACAATAAAGGCCCCCGAGCAGGGCAAAACACAGATGCAGGAAGCAATTAAAAAAGCGAGAAAGGAAAAACAGAACATGATCCAGATCAAACACTTCAAACAGGCAGGTCTTACGGCAGCCGCAGCCCTGGCCCTGTTAGTCATTACCCCCAATGTCAGCCAGACTGCCGCTATGGCCATGAGCAATCTCCCAATCATCGGGCCAATCGTCAAGGTTGTAACCGTCCGGGACTATAAAGTAAAGGAAGAGCACCGGGATGCGGACGTGAATATTCCGAAGGTGGAAGCCGAGGGCGAGAACTCCTCCCAGGCCGCCGACAAGATTAACCAGGATGTGGAGCAGTATATTGACACTCTGATCGCCCAATTTAAAGCTGATACCGAAGGAAATGAAAACGCCAACCAGACTCTGGACGTCACCTACGAGACTGTCACGGATACCGACACCTGGTTCACCTTAAAGCTGTCCGTCCTGGAAGCACAGGCCAGCGGCTATCAGTCCTACCGCTACTATCATATCGACAAGCAGACCGGTGAAGTGGCCTCCTTAAAAGATTTATTCCGCGCCGATGCGGACTATAAGACAGTCATCAGTGACAACATCAAACAGCAGATGGCAGACCAGATGGCGGCAGACGACTCCGTTGTATACTGGTTAAATGACACCGAGATCCCTGATGATAATTTCCAGTCCATCAAGGATGACCAGAACTTCTATTTCAACAAGGACGGCCAGCTGGTGATCTCCTTTGACGAGTACGAGGTTGCGCCTGGATATATGGGAGCAGTGGAATTCACGATCCCGGACAGTGTGCTGGCGGGGATCAGAAGATAACCAATTCTATCTTATAGAAAAGGACTGTCGAGAAATGGAATCCAGATACCATATATTGTTGTGAACGTTGCATTCAATCAGCAATATATAGTACCAATGATTCATTTCCCGACAGTCCCCTTTTCTCTCTAATCACTTAATTGCCCAAGAAAACCTGCTGTTGTAAACACTTCTCCGCCGCCAAGCACATACTTCTGTAAATTCTTTTGCAGGCTTGTCACCGGGTGATAGGACTCCATTTCTTCCAATCTAAAATCAAATCCCATGACTCGCTCATAGATTTGGGGTACTGTCTCCATAACCGGTAATTTATAGAACTTTTTCATGAAAGAACAGATTTTTCCCTCTTCCGGCAAAAGGCTGGTCAAATGAGGATCAAGCAGCCAGCTGTCACATAAAACCAATGACCGGGCCAGAGCCTGCTCGTTCCCAAAATATGCTTTCGCCATGAAAAGTGACTCCCAAAGCTTCTCCTCAGATAAGTCTGCCCCTGCCGGTATGTGAAGCGCCAGCGCTTTCATTCCCGGTGCCAAAACCAGCTTCCATTCTCTCAAATCCAGAGATACGGACCTCCCCATATCTATCACGCCTCTTACTAAGTCTGCTGCACAACCCGTCACATTTCCAGATTCAAAGGAAAGCGCCGTCTCCCTCCGGCGGCAGCATGGGCGGCCATTGGTACCTGCCAGATATCCATCCTGATCCACCTGAAGTCCCGGCACCGCAAGCGCCCGGTATTCCCCTGTACTTAGATTTTCGTATATATGATATGGAAACTCATAAGTCACTTTCTCAAACTGGAAATTCCCCAGGCGGTACACCAGCCCGGCCACGGAACGGAGCACCCACTCCACCCGTTCCAGACCGCACCGGCCATTGTGATACTTTCGGTATACTTCCGTCCATAGTTCAAGGTCACGAAAAGAATCCTCCATCACCTGGCCGGAAAACCCAAGCCGTTTCAGGCGTTCCACCGATTCCGGCAGCATTCGGGCAATATACACTAACGGTACCATGTCCCTCTCCACGCCCACCAGCTGTGCATACTCCATTCCCAGCTTCAACGCTTCCAGTGCGGCAAGAACATCCTGACGGTCCAGGAGCAGTTCCCGGCACCATCTGCCTTGATTCTCAAAATACGGATACCGCCTCATCTGTCTGTCCGCTTTCCCAATCTCTCTGTTGGTATCCCTGCTAAATATACTGTGTTCGATCATGATTTTCTGTAAATACCACCTCAAGCCCTTCTGCCGTTAATCTTCCGGTCTCCGCGCAATATTCCGGTTTGACGTCTCGCACACCTGCCACAAACTCCTCAAACGTTCTGAATTCTTCCCGGTCCGCACAAATACACACGTAGGCCGATTCATCGCCGTATGCCCGGAATTCACATCCAAACAGCTGGTCGTCGGCAGGTTCCATAACCGTATTACACCAGACGGCCAGATACCCCTCATTTTTTCTGCCAAATATCCAATGTTCCTCTATCCTTATCTCATCGAACTTAGGAACCGGTACATACAGATGCGTAAAATGAATGGGATGATGTTCCGGAATCCGGTAAATCACACCAAGCCGGTTCCCCTCCTGCCGTATCGCCGGCATGACGCCGTTGCCGTACCAGTATCCTGGTCTCATGGAACTGGACACACAGGTTCCTCCCGGATGGTTGGTAAACACGTCGGTCTCTTTGTCCAGAGCCGCGTACCACATATGCTGCTGGTAGCCATAGACGCCCGGCTCAAAACAGGTAGTCCCATGGAATCTCTCATTCAAAGACTTGGTATAGGCACAGGATGAAGTGTCTGCCGTCTCATCCAGCGTGAGATTCGGCCACCTGCAAAAACCTTCATCCAGACGCGGCGACTGAACCGATGTCAGACAGTAGTGCTTCTGTTTCTTTAAAAAAACCTGAGCATTGCCTGTTGTATATGCCACATCCATTTGTTTGTCCATCAGATCGCAGAGCCCTTCCGGGATCTGGTAACTGCTGGTGGCAAAAAAGCCCAGCCATCCCTCTCCAAACGAGTAGGGCAGTTCCGGATTAATCAGATTCATCAACGCCTGGGCCCCCTGCTCAAAGGGGTGAACCACCTCCCCATAAACCCGGCCCATCGGCGCCAGAATCACTCCGTCGAAGGTGTGGGAAGACAGCATAGTCAAAAGCCGGTCCGTCACTGCCGCCGCCCGCTTGGAGATCATCTCCTCCGAGTAATCCACCACATTTAACAGCGCAGCAAATGTCACGCACATGTAAACCGTGCTGAGAAATTCCTCAAACCCATAGGTTTCCACATCCTCCAGCCAGCAGATCACGTTCTTCCGGCCTTCCTCCATCAGCTCTTTTCCGGTCATTTCCGCCCGGTTAAAGTACTCGTCCGGATACATTTCCCCCACCTGCATAGCGCAGGCATAAAACATCAGGGAATGGTTCTCGCTCCAGAAGCACATGGCGTCGGACCCCTTCTGATTCATCCAGTAACGCCAGTTTAGAAGCACCTTTCTGGCCCTCGCCTCCAGTTCCCCGTCCAGTTCATAATTCTTCATATAACGGATCAGCCCGCATACCAGGAAATCGGAGCAGTCATATCGGCTCTCAATCTGGTTAAGAGTTTCCAAAAGCAGTTCACGGTCGCCGTTCTGCTCCATTCCGAGCGCTTTTCTTGCCAAAAGGTTGGAGATGGCAAATCCAAACTTATCCCCGCGGGACAAGCTTTCCATCGATGCGATCCGCTTTAAGATCAGAGTCTTATTCTCCTCATAGCGGTGTTCGTCCACATAGCTCGGTCTTTGGGCCAGAATATTCTCCACCGTCCTGACAAGCGTATTTCCCTGCCGCTCCACATAAATCCGAATGACTCCCGGTTTCCGTTCATCCAGCGCCGCCATTTTTTTCCCGCCGATATCCACCCACTCTTTTCTGCTGTCCACCTGCGCAAAATCAGGGCTCTGGCTGTCGTAGGCAAACCGCGCCCCCTGCGGGGCTTCCTGGCAGAAACTCATCACGGAATCCGCAATCACAGCAGAATCCAGCCAGCGCTCCAGCCGCACCAGTTCATCGGTATGCTCCGGGTCCGGCAGAGAGATACGCACCTCTTCCCCGCCCTCTTCCAGCTGAAGCCCAAATAATGTTCTGGTATCTCTCACCCCCAAAGTCTGAAGCCTGACATCGATCCGGTTGCATCCCCGCCTCAGCTTCAACACAGCCTTCTTCCGACAGATCGGCTTATAGACAGGGGCGTCAATCCTGCATACCACCTCCCCATTACACCATACCTGCACCGCCGCGTGGGACCACACCGTAACCGGAATCTCCCGGTCCGCCTCCGTCTCAATCTGCGTCACCCCACGCAGTTCTACTTTTTTCAATGTGGAATAAAACGTGCTCTCGTCCACAAACCAGTTTCCATGCTGATAATAATATCTCCACGGCATCCCCAGGCCACTGTCTTCTCCCAGACGGACTTCGCCCTCCGGCGCTTCCTCCCGCCGGTCAGCCACAAGCGTTCTTAAGTGCTGCTCGTATCTCAGCTGGTTGTCGTCTGTCTCATGGTTAACATAATCTTCTTCTCTCGGCCCGGAAATCAAATAATTTGTGATAAATCCGGCTCTGTTCACCTTTAACTTTTCCATCATCTATCCTTTCACCGCTCCAGCTGTCAGCCCGTTCATAAAATACTTACTGCTGCACATGTAGAGAATAATAATCGGTATAATCGAGATTGTGGAACCGGCAAACATCAGATTCCATGCCGCGGTTCCGTCCCCGCTGTTTTTCAGCATCACAACGCCAACGGTCAAAGGCCTCAGCTTATCATTGGACATCGTAAATACAAGAGGCATGATATACTCATTCCACCCGGTCCTGAAGGACAGAAGGCCGATTGTCGCAATCACCGGTTTGAGAAGCGGAAGAATGATCTTATAATAGATCTGGAAAAATGTACAGCCATCCAGCTTCGCCGCTTCATCCAATTCTTTTGAAATCGTATTCATATAGCCGCGGACTAAAAAGATATATGTCGCCTGCCCCATCCCGGTGGAAATCAGTATGATACTGACCAGGGAAGTATTCATTTTCACCTTAACCGCCAGTTCAAACAGCGGTCTCAGACTGACGCTTCCCACATTGACAAACATAAACGCAACAAAAATTCCGTAAAGCAGTTCTTTCCCTTTAAATTTCTTTCTGGCAAACACATAGCCCGCCATCGTTGTCGTTAAAATCGTAACAATCATAACGCCAAAGCTGATGATCAAACTGTTCACCGTATAGATGGCAAAATTAGCTTTTTCCCAAGCCTGCTTGTAATTGTCAAATATAAACTTCTTCGGCATGATATTGGTGCCGCCAAGCAGCAGTTCGTTGTTCGCCTTAAACGATCCCAGCACAATATACACCACCGGATAGACGGTAAAAAGCGCCACGATCAGCAGTGCCAGGAACAGCAGACATCTTACCACTTTTGTTCTTCCTGAATATACAGCATGATTTTTTTCCACGTTGCCCTCCTTATATCACATCGTCCAGTTTTCTCGCCAGGTACATATAGATGGCCGTGATAATCCCAATAATCAGGGCCGCCACAATACTGAGCACCGTGGCATAACCAATCTGCGGGGTAGTCTGGGAACCGAAGATCAGCTTATAAATATAAGTAAACATCACTTCAGACCGGCTGTTTGGCCCCCCATTAGTCAGGACGAGAATGGATTCATAATCTTTCAAAGCCGTTGTAATCGCAAGCATCAGAATCACTTTCAGAACCGGACTCAGCATTGGCAGTGTAATGTAGAAAAAGGACTGTACCCCATTGGCGCCATCCATCTTGCAGCTCTCATAAATTTCTTCCGAGATGCTGGAGATCCCCGACATAAAGAGAATCATATAGTTACCAAATCCGCCCCAGACCGCCACTATGATAATGGAAATCATGACGATGGATGCACTTCCCAGCCAGTCAATAGGGGAGTGAATCATCCCCAGTTTTTCCAAATAGGCATTCAGCACACCGTTATACACCGCGAAGATAAATCCGAATATCAGGCTGTATACAGCCGAACTGATCACCGTAGGCATAAAGTATATCCCACGGAAAATTCCGCTCCCCTTAATCTTCTGGTTCAACAGCACCGCAAGAACCAGAGACAGCGGGATAATGATGACCAGCTTCATGACCGCGTACTCAAACGTATGTAACACACTGCGCCAGAACACCGCATCCTGGAACATTCTGGTGAAGTTTTTAAACCCGATAAAGTATGCCGTAAATCCGTTATAATCATAAAAAATATAGCGGAACAGCCAGCAGAAGGGATAAATAGAGATAACCGCCAGTAAAAAAATCGCCGGCAGCAGCATAAACACCGCCGCGAAATCGCCTCTGTTGCTGGCACGTTTTATTCTCTCACCCAAACTCCATTTCTTCTTATCCATAAGCTATCCTTTCTTTAGAACAGGGGCTGCTTTTAGTCATCTAAAAACAGCCCCTGCCCCTCTTATCTCTGTCTACTGCTCGGAATACTCAATGGTGCCCTGATTCGGATGCATCGCATCAAAATCCTTGATGATCAGACGCTTAATCTTGCCCATCTTGACATCATTGTCAAGGGCTTCGTTGTAACGCTTATTCAAATCCGCAATCGCGTCATCCGCGCTTACATTTCCCATAATTGCATTCCAGAGAGTCGCCACATAGTCTTCACCCTGAATTGCCACCGCAGGTACTGCCGGATAAACGCCCTCATAATCCTTCAACTCGAAATCTGCCAGTCTGCCGGTCTTGGACGCGTCAATCTTACCTGCCATATACTCTGTAATTGGAAGACAGTATCCACCTTCCAGATACCCTTTCAGGAAATCCTCGCTGGAAAAATACTTGATTACTTCCCATGCAGCATCTTTATTCTTGGAAGAAGAAAGCATCATATAGCCTTTCTGCGGCTGTGTCGTCAAAGTCCCCTTGACCTCGCCGTCCAGTGTCGGCGGTTCTGCCACACCCCACTCAAACTTCGTAACCGGGAACTGATCAGTAAATACGCCGGCCTCCTGGGACGCATTCCCCCAGAGAGCAAAGGTTCCCTCCGCGAACTGGGCCCGCATAGCGTCTACACCCTGGGATACGGAACCAGGCAGAACACTGTTATCCTGGAAAAACTGGTTACACTTTTCAATAACAGGCTTATAACCGTCAAAATTGAACTCACCGTTTTTATAATCATAGCGGTAAATACCACTCATCTCACAGGTACCTTCCATCCACCGGATAAACGGCACACTCTGTGTAAAGCCGATTCCATAAGTCTTTCCGCCGCCATCATCCGTAACTTTTTTCGCCAGATCAATCACACCATCCAGCGTATTTGGAAATTCAGTAACACCCGCTGCTGCAACAAGATCTTTATTGTACTCCATTCTGACACCGCTTCTCATGCCGGTGGGAATCCAGTAAATATTGCCGTCGATCATGTTCATGCCTTCATACTGAAGTTTGCTGGCCTCAGTCACTTTCTCAAACTCAGGATCGGTAATCCGGTCATTTAACGGCTCTAAAATCCCCGCATCCACAAAGGTCTTTAAATCAAAACCACTCTGCCCGCTGCTGATCGATGAGATGTCAGGCGCTGTTCCGGAGGAGTATGCCATGGAAAGCATATTGGCATAGTCGTCGGTAACCACTGTCATCTCAATGGTGATTCCCTTGTCGTTGCTCTCATTAAATTCTTTAATTTTCTGGTCTACATATTCGGAATCATGGCGGTCATTGGTCCACACCGTCACTACCGTTTTTTCAGCCGGCGCGGTGGTATCCGCTTTCGCGCTATCCCCCTGCGCAGCCTGTGAATCCTGTTTGCTGCCGCTGCCCCCTCCGGAACAGCCAGCCAGCGACGCGGCTGCCAGGACACCTGCCATTGCCAGACTAAGTACTCTTTTTTTCATCATAAACCTTTCCCTCCTTGCATTCTTCCAGCACATTTGCTATGTCTTGATTTTAGTCTAATATTTCCGTTTTCAACATGACATTTTTAAGGCTAATTGTAACATTTTTCATGGTTCTCCTACGATAAATCTTCTTTTGCGGGAATTGTTATGATGACGCTGTTCTTAAAAAACGGAATGGTTTCAAATTCCATGTGAACCTCCCCATAGTAAATTTTTAACCGGGCATAAACATTGTGAAGGCCGATATGATGGGAGTCCTCACTCTGGCGGTCCATAGCCAGCAGCGCTTTCTCCTGATCAATTCCACACCCATTATCACTCACTTCTATTCGAATAGTACCTCCGACTCTGGAAAATTTTACATCGATCTGAGGGATATAGATGGACTCAAACCCCATGTTATCCTGAAAACCGTGTTTGATGGAATTCTCCACCAGCGGCTGAAGAATCAGCTTCAATATCTTAAACTCCCCAAGTCCTTCTTCCACCTCCGTGCGAAAATCAATGCATTTATTCAGCCGGTGGTTCATGATATTGATGTAGGATTCCACATGTACAATCTCATTTTGGACAGTAATCAATTCATCTCCGCAGTTTAGACCGATCCGCATAAATGTGCCGAGATTGTTGATCATGGCAGAAGCCGCCAGGGTGTGGTTGTTCAGCACCTCTAAGTTAATGCCTTCCAGTGTGTTATATAATAGATGGGGATTGATCTGCTCAGACAGAAGCTGGATCTCCAGCTGGTATTTCTTGTGCTCGTCGTCCCTGATCTGGCAAATCTGTTTCTGGATTGTCCCATACATGGAGTTGATGGCGCTGTTCAACTGGCCGATCTCATCATGGTAAAGCATCTCATAAGGCTCATGATAGCTGTTTTCCTCCATCGCCTTGACATTCCTCATCAGCCTGCCAAAGGGCCTTGTGACGAACCGCGACAGCGCCACGGAAAGCACCGTGGCAAGAATAAATCCCAAACCGCCCACGATAATGATAAACCGGTCCATAGCCGCCGTCTTGGCATTTAACGGCGCCTTGGGCAGGACGCTGATCAGATGAAGACTGGAAAACGGCAGATTCTGCATATAGACTAAATCGGTCTGTGTGTCCATGATTTGTTTTACTTCCCGGCCGCCGTTGTCCCCCACTACATGCTCCAAAAAAGCGGGATTGTCCAATACCTCCTTCACGGCCTCCGTATCCTTAAGACTGATATTATTCCCGTCTTCGTCCACCACAAAATACGTTCTGCCATAGGGATTCCCGCTGGAAAGGGACAGCCGCTGTTGAAATTTTTGAAAGTTCAGCAAAAGAATCAGGTACGTATCCGCCCTCTGCCCTTTCTCCACCACCACAATATTCTGCCCCGGCGATATGACTGACAGGGGAATTACCACCGGTATCACATCCTGCTGCTGAAAAAACGGGCTCTGCTGAACCGGCAGCCAGGTGATTCTGTCTATCTCTCCATCCGTATCCAAAAACTGGGACAGAACTGTTTCCGGGCGCAGCCCATAGGAATAAAGAGTATAATAAGTTCCATCCCTGTTGAGCAGCAGCATGGAGGACACCACATCGTTGGCGTTTAAAAAACTGACAATCTGATTCTCAACCGCCCCGTGCCCGCCAAAGGTATCTCCGGTCAGCGCGCTGGTCACCACACCGTGCACGGCCGGCGAGGAGGAGAATGCCACAACGCCTTTCATCAGCGTGTCATACATGGTCGCAAGAGACTGGGATTTGACATTCATGGTCTCCCGCATCTGAATCTCCACTTCCCCGTAATACAGCTTCTCAAAATATCCTCTCGAAAACAGGCATAGAAATACTGTCAATACAATATCGATTCCCAGCATACAGAGTGTAATTTTTACATGGATTTTCTGGTCTGCCACTTTTCTGTATAATTTTTCATAAATGCCTCTGATCACAGTCCTGCCCCCTACTCAATGCATTTTAGATAGTCTGACGGATTCACTCCCGTGTACTGCTTGAACACCCGGTAAAAAGACCGGTAATCGTCATAGCCGATGGCCGCTCCCACCTCGGATACGGTTTGATCCGGGTGCTGCTCCATCAGCGCTTTTGCATATTCCATTTTTATCTGTATCACGTAATCCCTGAAATTGATGCCTGTTTTCAGTTTAAAATAACTGGTGAAATACACATCGCTCAGGTTTACATGCCTGGCTACGTCCTTGGCCAGAATCTTCTCACTGATATGGCTTTTTATGTAATATTCCGCGGCTTTTATCGTTTGATTGTTGGACAGCCGGTCCTTGGAGGAGAGCATGTCCGAGCAGTCTAACAGGAACATTTCAATAAATTGCTTCAATTCTGTCAGTGTAGTGATCTCATGAATCTGCACAATGATATCCGCCCTTGGAAGCTGCTGCTCCTCCTTCTGTCTGGCGCTCAGTTCCTTCTGGATATCTGTCACAAGATAGATGCACATCCCCTTAATATAGCTGGGCGGCGGCATGGGAACGTACAGAAGCTGATGAAAATAATCCTCGCAGAACGACTTTATGTCATCCTTCCGGTTCATGGTAATCAGATAGAACAGCTGGTTATAATCAATGGCATCCGTCCCTTTTGCCGGTTTCTCAAGGCAGATGACTCTCTCGTCAAAAACTTCCAGATCCGGCTGGTAGAAACTGTACGACAAACTTAAAAGCGCCTGCTTATAGGAATTTACACACTCAATCAAGCTGGAACTCTCCCCACCGATTCCTGCCAGAATCGTGACAGACTCGCTGCGCTTCCCACGGTTAATACATTTGCCGGCCAGAAACGGGTAATCCACCATGCCTCCATCTGCCTGTTTCGTATGGACAATCGCCAGCAGCTGTTCGGAGGACCAGATCAGCACTTCATGCCTGGTCTCTTTTAATTCCTCCTCTACGATATCCAGCAGATGCTTGATCTGTCCAAATTCTTCTTCCGTCTCCCGCTCTTCCCCACTGTTAATAACAAAGACCATGACACGGTATGGACTTCTTGACAGCTGGAGCCCCAGCTTTTGAATTTCACTGTCAATCTCTTCGTGGGAATGAAATTCATTCTTCACCAGTTGTTTTAAGAATTTTTCTTTTGGCTCGGATTTCACATCCAGGTATGCGGAATAAGACTTTACATGATTGGTTTGGCGGATCACTTCCTTCAGCTTTCTGATTTCGGTGATCAGCTCGGCAATTTTAATCGGTTTTAAGAAATAGTACCTGGCTCCAAAACTGATTGCCTTCTGGGCATATTGAAAATCATCATACCCGCTCAAAATCATAAAATTGGTCTGGATTTTTTCTTTTTTAGCCGTCTCCATCAATTCCAGACCATCCATCTCAGGCATTCTGATATCGGTAATCACAATGTCCGGATGACAGTCTCTCATGATTGCAAGCGCTTCCTTTCCGTTCTCGGCTGTCCCCACAATCGTAATTCCAAACTCCTCCCACGGAACGACGGTGGACAGACCGTTCCTGATGGTTGCCTCATCATCGGCAATTAAAAGTGTTATCATCTGTTTCTCATTCATTGTCAACCTCCCATGTTACCCCATATCTCATGCTTGATTACTTTCCCCCGGGCGCATACGAGGGGGACTTTTCTTATAGCATAACCTAAATGCGGCAAAATGACAAAATAAAAAAAGACCGGCGGCATCATCTTACTGATCATGCCACCGGTTCTGATAAACTTATTTTGCAGTACTGAGCGCGTCAGCTACCGCATCCATAATTCCTTTGCTTGTATTGGTTGCCCCGGAAACCGCATCAACCTCTGCGGTCTGCTTCTTGATAATGTCGGCTGTCACATTCTTCTCAGCCGCTTCATAGATGCCCTCGGTCTCGCCGTGCTCTTTCAATACCACGGAAGTGATGTTGCCGCCTTCCACGGTTACCTCAACCTTGATGTCGCCGTTGTTACCGGTTCCGGTTCCCTCGTAGACGCCATCCTTGTAGCCGCCCTCCACCTCAGGTGTCACAGCCTCATCGCCTGCTGCCGCGGTGATCTCCGGCTCGGTGTTGCCGCCGTTGGCTGCCACATATTTCTCCGCTGCGGTACCGGCGATACGGCCGAATACAACGATATCGGTTACCGCGTTTCCGCCCAGACGGTTGGCTCCGTGTACGCCGCCGGTTACCTCACCTGCCGCGAATAAGCCTGGGATTGCGGTTCCGTCCTCTTTTAATACCTCGGTACCGGTGTTGATCTTCACACCGCCCATGGTGTGGTGAACAGCCGGCGCACACAAAGCTGCATAGTATTTCGGCTGGTCTAACGGCAGCTCCATGCTGTCACGTCCAAAGTCAGCGTCCGTGCCGCTTGCCTGATAACCTGCGTAGGTCTTCAGTGTCTCTGCCAGTGCCGCTCCGTCAACGCCGATTGCCTCGCCAAGCGCCTCCGGTGTGTCGGCCTCGGTTACGATGCCGGCCTTCACATAGGACTCAATGGCTGCAAGACTCTCTCTGACCGCCTGGTCAAATACCATATAACACTGTTTATCTGTCTGCTCTAAGATGGCCGCGGACACCACGTCACGGGTCTCCAGCTCGTTGACAAAACGTTTGCCCTCTTTATTTACCAGGATAGCTCCGTTTCCGCGGACACCCTCGGTGTACATGGTCTGGGTATCAGGATTTACGGTTGGGTGAGTCTGGATCTGCTCCATATCCACCAGTGCCGCGCCGTCCTCCACAGCCATTGTGATTCCATCGCCGGTTGCACCGGAATGGTTGGTGGTGCCGAATCCGGCTAAATCAGCCTTGTACTCCACTACCATATCCATGTTGGAACCGAAACCGCCCGTTGCCAGTACCACCGCGGTACAGTCAATGGTCATCTCTTTGCCGTCTTTATCGACTGCGGTTACGCCGCTTACTTTTCCGTCTGCGTCAACCAGGATCTTCTGAGCGGTTGTCTCCAGAAGCACCGGAATCTTTAACTCAGCCATCTTTGCATTTAATGTTTTCACAAGCATCGGTCCTACTGCGGATGTGTCGGACGGTCTGTGAATACGTTTTACGCTTGCGCCGCCGAACATGCCGACAACGCTCAAGTCGCCGCCAATTTCATTGACCCAGTCTACCGCGTCTGCGGAATTCTCAGCCATCACGGTAACCAGCTCTTTATCATTGATTTCTTTTCCGCCCTTCATGGTGTCTTCCACGAATAAATCTATGGAATCCTCAATGCCGTCAGCCTCCTGGTATTTGGTTGCCGCCGCGTTTAATCCGCCGGTGGAACGGGTGGTGTTGCCGCCGGTGATTGGCATTTTCTCTAATACGACTACATCGGTTGCGCCGTCCTGTACGGCCTGAATGGCAGCCGTCATACCGGCCCCGCCTGCCCCGATTACTACGATATCAGCCTGCTGATTCTCCGAAGCCGGCGCCTCGGTCTCTGCTGCCGTCGTTGTCTCCCCAGCAGTTGTCGCCGCCGTTGTGTCAACAGGAGCCTCGGTTTTCTTTCCGCAGGCCGCCATGGACATCACCATTACTGCCGCCAGCGAAAAAGCTGCCAGTTTTCTTCCAGTTTTTCTCATAATTCTCTCCTCCAAATCATGAATCCTTTTTATTTGCCTGAGTAGTCTATCATATTGTTATTTTATTGTCAATCTTAAGCCGTTAAATATACCCTTTTGTAAGTATTGTTCACGGAACTATTCAAATCCCACATACCGAAACTGAATCGACGGTCTTCCCCCCGTCTTATAATCAATCCCGCTGACAATCTCATGGGTTTCCAGCATATAGTTTACATAACGTCGGATCGTCACCCGGGATAAATGCACCTGCTCCGCGATCTCCTCGCTGGTAAACGATTGGTCCTTATGCTCCTTCATATACTGCCGGATGGTCTCCAGCGTATGCTCCTGAAGTCCTTTCTGCATCCTGGTGGGTCCGGCCTCATTGACAGCCCCGCTGGATAGCAAACGGTCAATCTCCTTCTGGTTCAAATTCCCATCCACATTGGCAAGCAGCTCCTGCTTTTTGGAAAAGTGGTCCAGCGCCCGCTCAAATCTGGCGTATTCAAACGGTTTCACCAGATAATCGATCACTCCCGCACCGATCAGCCCTTTTACCGTCTCCGTCTCACTGGCCGCCGTCACCATAATGACATCCGGCTTCTCCTCAAACTGGTTCAGACGCTCCAGGAACTCCCTCCCGTTCATCAGCGGCATATAATAATCCAGAATCACCAGATCCACATGTTTTTTCTTAAGAAACTCCAGCCCGTCTTTTCCGTTCCGAAAGCTGCCGCACACGTGAAAGGACGGATTCATGTCCACATACTGCCTGTTAATCGCCGCCACCATCGGGTCGTCCTCTACAATCATTACCTGGTACATTCCCCATCCTCCTCTTCCCCGCGCGTAAAGCTGACCGTGATGCAGGTTCCCTCTCCCGGCTCCGTATCCACCGTGATCTCCCCGTGATACCGTTCCACCAGATCCTTCACCAGCGGCAGTCCCGTTCCACGCCCCTCGCCCTTGGTGGAAATGCCCCGCTTAAAAATCCGACCTCTCATGTCCTCCGGGATTCCTCCCCCGGTGTCCTCGCAGGTGATTATCGTACAGTCATATTCACAGTAAATCCCCAGTTCCACGTCCTTCACCTGATAAGAGTGGGAATTCAGCTCCTCAATGGCATTTTCCAGCAAATTCCCCACGATTGTCACGTAAATATCTACCGGAAACATTAAATTTTCCTTCGCACACTGGCTGCCATTTTTCAAAATCAGATGGATGCCAAGCTCGCTGGCTCTCATCATTTTCCCGATGATCAGGGCGGATAAGTGGGAGACATGAATCTGGGTGGACACGTCTTTCACCGCCTGGCTGGACACCAGTGTGGTGTTGGAAATGTAATCGATAGCCGTCTGTGTATCCCCCAGCTGGAGATATCCGAGAATCACATGAAGCTTATTCATAAACTCATGGTTGAAAGCCCGCAGCGTATCCAGCATGTCCCTGGCACCGGTCAGCTCCTCCGCCATCTTAAGCACCTCCGTCCGGTCCCGGAATATGGAGATGGCCCCCGCAATCCGGTTATTCTCCCAGATGGGAATCCGGTTGCTGACAATATGGTTGCCGTTCAGTACCATGTTCACATTGTACTCCGGCTGACCGCTTTTCATGGTCTCAAGCAATCTTGTTTTGGGGTAAATATCCTTTAAATACTCCCCCTCCACCCTAACATCCGAAGCCAGTCCCAGCATCGTCCGCCCGGACTGGTTCATCAGAATCACTTCCCCCTTCGGGTTCACGGCAAAAATCCCTTCATCCAGGGCATCCAAAACCTCGCTCCGCTCCACATACTTTGTGATAAATTCCTCCGGCTGGTAGCCCATAAGAAGCCGTTTTAAATAATTCATATTGTGGCGGGCCAGAATAAATCCGACTCCCAGCAATAACAGTCCCACGACACCATAAATCAGCAGAATCTGGTTTCTCATCTCCTTGATGCTTTCCGTCAGCACCGACGCCATCACAAACCCGATGATGGTCCCCTGGGAATCCGTCACCGCCCGAAAGGCTCTGCGCTGTTCCCCCATCGTCCCAAGCCCCTCCGTGATATAAGGCGCTTCCCCATTGAGAATCGGCCCCTGGTCACCGCCGGAAAATTTCTTCCCGATCCGGGATTTCTCCGGGTGGTAAATTCTCGTACTCTCCGTGTCACAGATAGTAATAATATCAAGTCCTTCCGTGGCCTCCAGCACCATATCCATATAGGCCGTCAGCCCGTCCTCGTCCCGCCCTTCTTCCAGCGCTGCCACGACCATCGGCATATCCGCAACCACCGCCGCCATGCTGGTGATGGTGTTGTCCAGTTCCTCCGTCTGCCGGGTCATGCTGTAATACAGGGTCACGCTGAGGGAGATGAGGATGACGGCAATGCAGCCAAATGTATAGGAATAGTACAGTCTCTGTTCAATCGTTTTTTCCTTCATGTCATCCCCATCTCCTTTTACCTGTTTGATATTCCTATTTTAAACATTTTCCGGCCGCTTGGCAATGTGAATCTGGCGCGTCACAGCAGTACCTTTACCAGCACGCTGGCTACAATCAGGATCAACGCCCCGCAGATTCTGGTCGCAATCTGTGCAAATGGCAGAAGTTCCATTCTCTTTGCCGCCGACAATACCGCGATATCCCCGGTTCCGCCCATATTGGTGGTGCATAAGCCCGCCGTGATGGAAGACTCCACGGGATAAAATCCAACCAGATAACCACCCAGACCGGCTCCCAGAGCCACTCCGCCCACAACTACCAGAACCAGAATCAGATACGTCAGGGAAAATGCCGACGCCACCGCATTCAAATCAATCATGGAGATTCCAATTCCCACCAAAAGCGCCTGGGTCCAGTTTCCCATGACAAATCCGCTCCACTGCTTTGCCGCCTGCTCAAACTTCGACGGAATAATACCCAGCGCCTTGGAAGCCGCCACCGCGATAATCATCCACGCATAGGTGTGAATGGACGGCACCAGTTTGTTGATGATCGTGCCCACCAGATAAAAGCTGAGAGCCAGAACCATACCGATTCCCATCATCTGCACGCTGGTCGGCAGCATCTCACTGTCCTTCATCTCCTCCACTTCTTTTCTCATCAGTTTTCCATTGCCGGTGAGAGCCGGTTTTACCTCGCCCAATTTTGCCAGAAGACCGGCGCCTACGATGGCGCATACATTTCCCAGCGTGGATGCCGGAATCATGCGGGAAATAATGGCCGCCGAATCCTGCCCCAGCGCCTCCGCATACATCCCGGAGAGAGGAACCACGCCTGCCCCCATTCCACCGCCCATCATGGGAATCGCCACATACATCACCGCGTCTGCAAACCCATAACCCATCATCATTCCCACAAAACCAACCGCGAGAATGGCAAATGTCATCGCGCACAATGCCACCGGCAGAAATCTGACCGCCGCCCGCAAAAGCAGGGTCCGGTTCATCCCGAGGATACTTCCGGTGATCAACGCGGCTATGTAAAAATTCAGAAACCCGGTGGAATTCATGAAACCGTCCACACTCTCAATCACCGCTTCCGGTATCACGCCAAAGGTCACCATAGCAGCCGAAGCAAAGATACACACAATGGCCCCGCCGCCCAGATACGTCTTCACAACCGGCGTATGGTTGCCTATGGTATTGAACAGCCCGCCAAATACCATCATCACCGCAAAAGCGCCGATCATCCCTTTCGGCATCCACCCCATCATCATCGTTACCATTACCAGCGCCGTAATCAGCAGATACACCGGCAGTGAAATCCCCATAATCTCAAACTTCTTTAATTCACCCATATTCTTTCCCCTCAGCCTTCTTTTGTTGTCGTTCTCTTCCTTCAGATCTCTTTTGTGATCCCCAGCTCTTTTGCGACTCTGCCGACTTCCTCCGCCACAGCCTTCGCTACCTCAGGATTAAATGCTCCCGGGATAATGTAATCTTCTGTTAACTCCTCTTCCTTCACGATACTTGCAATGGCTCTCGCCGCCGCCAGCTTCATCTCCTCCGTGATATCCGTGGCCAGCGCGTCTAACGCTCCGCGGAAAATCCCGGGGAATACCAGCACATTGTTGATCTGGTTGGGATAATCGCTTCTTCCCGTAGCAACTACCCTTGCGCCGCCTTTTTGCGCTTCCTCCGGCATGATCTCCGGCACCGGATTCGCCATGGCAAACACAATGGAATCATGGTTCATCGCAGCCACCATCTCCGCCGTCACCACATTAGGGGCCGATACGCCGATGAAAACATCTTTGCCCTTCATTACATCCGCCAGCGGTCCCCGCTCATTCTCGCGGTTTGTGATCTCCGCCATCTCCCTCTGGGCACTGTTCAGCCACGTCTCATCCTTTGAAACCGCGCCCTGACGGTCCACCAGCACCACATTGCCCGCGCCAAATTCCAGAAGCAGGCGGCAGATGGAAATCCCGGCAGAACCGGCTCCATTAATCACAATGTTGATCTCCTCCATCCTCTTCCCAACCAGGCGCAGCGCGTTGAGCAATCCGGCCGCCACCACAATGGCCGTTCCGTGCTGGTCATCATGGAATACGGGAATATCCAGCTCCGCTTTCAGGCGGCGCTCAATCTCAAAGCATCTGGGAGCCGAGATATCCTCCAGATTGATCCCTCCAAACCCGGGGGCAATCCGTTTCACAGTCTCGATAATCTCCTCCGTTTCTTTTGTATCCAGGCAGATCGGAAATGCATCTACCCCTGCAAACTCTTTAAACAGAATCGCCTTGCCTTCCATCACCGGCATGGCGGCTTCCGGACCAATATCACCAAGACCAAGCACCGCGGTTCCATCCGTTACCACCGCTACCAGATTCTTTTTTGCCGTGTATTTATATACGTCGCTCTTCTTCGCACTGATTTTTCTGCACGGCTCCGCTACTCCCGGCGTATACGCCACGCTTAAATCTTCCCGGCATGTCACCGGCACCTTTGATACTACCCCAATTTTCCCGCCATTCTCTTCATGTAACTTCAGACTCATTTCGTTATAGTTCATTTGTACCCCTCCTGAAATATATTTGATAACCCGATTATAAAAGGGGAACCGGCCATCGTACAGTTTGTGTAGCTATACTAATACTTACGTAACTTTCTAAAAGATTGACAGAATAATATCAGAGTTATCCTCAGACCCAAACATAAGAAAAATGTCGCATAAATCACCTGTTATGGGCTTTCATCAGTTATTCGTTTATGGTATACTGTGGATATTCCGTAAGATATATTGAACTCGAACATCAGAACATTATTTATAAAATAGAATAAGAACAGGACTAATTATGAACGCAAAAGCATTAAAAACATTAGAATATCATAAAATCACCGCCCAGCTGGAGGAGTACGCTTCTTCCCAGCTCGGCAAAACCTTATGCAGGAATCTGGAGCCTTCCACGGATTTAAACACCATCCGCCAGATGCAGACTGAGACTACCGACGCCGCCACACGCGTGCGCCAGAAGGGCAGCATCTCGTTCGGCGGCTTAAAAGACATCCGCGATTCTTTAAAACGCCTGGAGGTAGGCAGTTCCTTAAGCATCATGGAACTTCTCTCTATCAGCTCGCTTCTGACGATTTCCGCCAAAGCCAAAGCTTACGGACGCCATGAAGAATCCGAACTGCCGGTCGATTCTTTAGAAGAGCTGTTCTGCTCCTTAGAGCCATTGACCCCGGTCAACGCGGAGATCAAGCGCTGTATTATCTCTGAGGAGGAAGTCAGCGATGACGCCAGCCCCGGACTTCGCCATGTCCGCCGTTCCATGAAAGTCATCAACGACCGGGTGCATACCCAGCTGAACGCGATCTTAAATTCCAGCAGAACCTATCTCCAGGACCCCGTGATCACCATGAGGGACGGAAGATACTGCCTGCCGGTCAAGGCCGAGCATAAAAATCAGGTATCCGGTATGGTACACGATCAGTCTTCCACCGGCTCCACCTTATTTATCGAGCCTATGGCCATCATAAAACTGAACAATGAACTGCGGGAGCTGGAGATCCAGGAACAGAAGGAGATCGAAGCCGTACTGGCAGACTTAAGCAACCAGCTGATTCCATATATGGAGGAGCTGGCCGCCAACTTAAGCGTGCTGGCGCAGCTGGACTTCATCTTCGCCAGAGCCGCCCTGTCCAGACATTACAAATGCAGTGAACCAGCATTCAACACCAAGGGCTGCATCAACATCAAGGATGGCCGCCATCCCCTGCTCGACCCGCAGAAGGTGGTTCCCATCAATATTCATTTAGGCAAAGAATTTGACCTGCTGATCGTCACGGGACCAAATACCGGCGGTAAGACGGTCTCCTTAAAAACCGTAGGACTCTTCACATTGATGGGGCAGGCGGGGCTTCATATTCCGGCCTTTGACGGATCAGAGCTAGCCGTGTTTGAGGAAGTCTTTGCAGATATCGGCGACGAGCAGAGCATTGAGCAGAGTCTCAGTACCTTCTCCGCCCATATGACCAATATTGTCTCGATCCTGGACAAGGCGGACAGCAATTCCCTCTGCCTTTTTGATGAGCTGGGGGCCGGGACGGACCCGACGGAAGGCGCCGCTCTGGCTATCGCCGTCCTTACTTTCCTGCACAATATGCAGTGCCGCACTATGGCTACCACCCATTACAGTGAGTTAAAGGTCTTTGCCCTGACCACCCCCGGTGTGGAAAATGCCTGCTGTGAGTTCAGCGTGGAGACGCTTCAGCCGACCTATCGCCTGCTGATCGGCATTCCCGGCAAGAGCAACGCTTTTGCCATCTCCAGAAAACTGGGACTGCCGGAGTTCATCATCGACGATGCCAGAACCCATCTGGAATCCAGCGACGAGGCCTTCGAGGATATGCTGACCCATCTGGAGGAAAGCCGTGTTACCATCGAGAAGGAACAGGCAGAAATCCAGGCATACAAAGCCCAGGTAGCCCAGTTAAAAGCCCGCTTGGAACAGAAAGAAGGCCGGCTGGACGAGCGGAAAGAGAAGCTGATGCGGGAGGCCAGCGAGGAAGCGCAGCGCATTCTCCGGGAAGCGAAGGAAACCGCCGACAAGACCATCAAGAATATCAACAAGCTGGCCGAAAGCTCCGGCGTCGCCAAACAGCTGGAGGAAGAGCGGGCCCGTTTGAGGGAAGAGCTGAAGAAAGTAGACCAGAATTTATCAATTAAAAAAGAGCAGGACCCGAAAAAGATAGTTTCCGCCAAGTCCCTGCGCATCGGTGACAGCGTCATGGTGCTGTCCATGAACTTAAAGGGCACCGTCAGCACTCTGCCCAACGCCAAAGGGGATCTATACGTGCAGATGGGTATTCTCCGCTCCCTCGTCAACATCAAGGACTTGGAGCTGATCGAGGAATCCACCGTCAGCGGGCCAAGCCTTGACAAAAAACGGTCCGGAAGCGGCAAGATCAAGATGTCCAAATCCTTCAGCGTGTCGCCGGAGATTAACTTAATCGGCATGACCACGGATGAAGCCGTATCCGTATTAGACAAATATTTAGACGACGCCTACCTGGCGCACCTGCCCCAGGTGCGCGTGGTACACGGCCGCGGGACAGGCGCGCTAAAAGCCGCCGTCCACAGACGGTTAAAACAGCTGAAATATGTAAAGGAATTCCGCCTCGGTGAGTACGGCGAGGGCGATACCGGAGTTACGATTGTCACTTTTCGTTAACAGGAAGCAGGAGGACGTATATGGCAGAAAAACAGAGAGTATTAATTGTAGATGATGACGCGAATATTGCAGAACTGATTTCGCTCTATTTAATCAAAGAATGTTATGAGACTTTGATCGTATATGACGGGGAGGAGGCGCTTCGGGTATTCCCGGAGTTTAAACCCAATATCGTTTTGCTGGATTTAATGCTGCCGGGCATCGACGGCTATCAGGTCTGCCGGGAGCTGCGGGCGGCCTCCCAGGTTCCGGTGATCATGCTGTCCGCCAAAGGAGAGATCTTCGACAAGGTTCTCGGCCTGGAACTGGGCGCCGACGACTACATGATCAAGCCCTTCGACTCCAAGGAACTGGTTGCCCGCGTCAAGGCCGTGCTGCGCCGTTACCAGACGGCTCCCGCTCCTGCCGCGCCAAAATCCGACCAGCAGGGTGAATACGTGGAATACCCGAACCTGATCGTCAACTTAACCAACTACTCCGTCATCTACATGGGCCATTCCATCGAGATGCCGCCGAAGGAGCTGGAGCTGTTATATTTCCTGGCCTCCTCTCCAAACCAAGTGTTTACCAGAGAACAGCTGTTAGACCACATCTGGGGCTACGAATACATCGGCGACACCCGCACCGTGGACGTCCATATCAAACGCCTGCGGGAAAAGATCAAGGATAATGACAACTGGGCGCTGACGACGGTCTGGGGGATCGGATATAAATTCGAGGTAAAACGATGAATCATTCTCTTTACTACAAGTTCATCCTGGGGTACCTGGTATTCGGGCTTCTCGGTTTTATCGCCATTACCACCGTCTCCTCCAAGATGACCTACAATCATCTGCTGGAAGAAAAAGCAGAGGTGCTGTACGACGAGGCCAACCTGATTGCCTCCAATTACAGCACCGTATATCAGGGCAAATCTATCGATGTGGCTTCCGCTTATCCGCAGCTGGAAGCCGTTGCCGCTTTCACCCAGACCGAGATCTGGGTTGTGGAGCGCAAGGGCACCGTGGTTGTGGACAGCAATCATTCCGACAAGGTGGGCACTACCATCCAGGGGTTTGATCCAACTTCTATCGGCAATAAATCATACTGTATTGGCAATTATTATGACTGCTTTACCGGGGATGTGCTGAGTGTATCCGCACCGATTACCGGCAATTACAATACATACGGTTATGTCATTATCCATCTGCCTCTCAGCCAGATTACGGCGGCTAAGAACGGTATCCTGAATATTCTCTACATTTCCGCAGGTATTATTTTTGCCCTGTCACTGATCATCCTGTTAGTATTTACCCAGACCGTCTACTTCCCATTAAAGAAGATCACGGCGGCTGCCAACCAGTATGCGGAGGGAAATCTAAAATATAAGACGGAGCTGCACACTCACGATGAGATGGGATATCTGGCGGCCACTCTGAACTACATGTCGGACGGACTGGACCAGATGGAGGAGTACCAGCACACCTTTATCGCCAATGTTTCCCACGACTTCCGTTCTCCGCTGACCTCCATCAAGGGTTATCTGGAAGCGATCTTGGACGGCACGATTCCGCCCGAGATGTATGAGAAATATTTAACAAGGGTTATCACGGAAACCGAGCGGCTGAACAAGTTGACCCAGGGGATGCTGACCTTAAATTCCCTTGACAGCAAGGGGTATTTGTCCCGGACCAATTTTGATATCAACCGGATCATCAAGGACACGGCCGCCTCCTTTGAGGGCACTTGTGAGGCCAAGAATATCATGCTGGATTTAACCTTTTCCGACAGTCTCCAGATGGTATATGCCGATATGGGCAAGATTCAGCAGGTACTGTACAACTTGATTGACAATGCCATCAAGTTCAGCCACCACAATTCCACTATTTATATTCGGACTTCAATTAAGAATGAGAAAGTTTTCGTGTCCGTAAAAGATACGGGAGTTGGCATTCCCAAGGATCACCAGAAGAAAATCTGGGAGCGGTTCTACAAATCCGATCTGTCCCGTGGAAAGGATAAAAAAGGCACCGGACTTGGCCTGGCAATTGTGAAAGAGATTATCAATAACCATGGCGAAAACATCGACTGTATCAGTACCGAGGGCGTCGGAACCGAGTTCATTTTCTCCCTGCCCCGTTCCACCAATCTGTAACAGAGTAAATATAACAAAGTAAACGATAATAGAGTAGGATAGAAACAAAAGGCAGCACCTGCGGCGTTGGTCTCTAATCAGGCCACACACCATCGGTGCTGCATTCCTATTCTCATACATTAATCTTCTGTTCGATCTGCCTTCTTATTTCCAATGCAGTCTGTGCAAGTTCCCCTCCATGGTCATCTTCTCAAACCCGTTCTGTCTGAGTGCCTCATAGAGCACAATCGACACCGAATTGGAAAGATTCAGCGAGCGGATATCCCCCCACATAGGAATTCTCACGCAGGTATCCGGGTTCTCCACAAGAATCTCCTCGGGAATTCCCGCGCTCTCCTTCCCGAACATCAGAAAGCAGTCCGGCTCATACTGCACATCCGTATAGACCTTCTGCGCTTTGGTGGTAGCCATGTAGATCTTCGCCCCCGGGTTCCTCTCCAGAAACTCCTGATAATCACTGTAAACAGTCACATCCAGCTTATCCCAGTAATCCAGCCCGGCCCGTTTCACCGCCTTCTCGTTAATCTTAAATCCCAGCGGTTCAATCAAATGCAGCTTCGTATCCGTCGCCACACAGGTCCGACCGATATTCCCGGTGTTCGCCGGCATTTCCGGTTCAAATAACACAATATTCATCTTCTATGCCTCTCCATCCAGCCGTTTCACAAACCGTTCCATTCTGCCAAGGGCCTCCTTCAGGCTCTTCAGCGAATAGGCGTAGGAGACACGAAGATAGCCTTCCCCGCAGTCCCCAAAGGCCGTTCCCGGCACGACTGCCACCTTCTCCTCCTCCAAAAACCGGGTGGCGAACTCGTCGGAGGTCATTCCAAACCGCTTAATGCTTGGAAATGCATAAAATGCCCCATACGGCTCAAAGCATTCCAGCCTCATCTCCTCAAAGGCGTGAAGCACAAACCGCCGTCTCTGGTCGTACGACTCCCGCATCATCTGCACATCCCCGTCCCCGTTCCGAAGAGCAGACACCGCCGCATACTGGCTGGTCGTCGGCGCGCACATAATGGCAAACTGGTGGATCTTCAACATCTGCTCCAGTATCAGGTGGGGGGCCGCCGCATATCCCAGTCTCCATCCCGTCATGGCATAGGCTTTGGAAAATCCGTTGATCAGCACCGTTCTCTCCCGCATTCCCGGCAGAGAAGCGATGGTCACATGAGGCTCCTTATACGTCAGCTCCGAATAAATCTCATCGGTGATCACAAACAGATCCTTCTCGATCACAATCTTTGCAATCGCCTCCAAATCCGCCCGCTCCATAATTGCTCCCGTAGGATTGTTTGGAAACGGCAGAATTAGGATCTTCGTCTGATCCGTCAATTTTTCCAAAAGCTTCTCCGGCGTCAGGCGGAACTGATCTTTCTCCTCCAGTTCGATAATCACCGGCACGCCGCCTGCCAGTCTGGTGCATGGCACGTAGGACACGTAGCTTGGCTGGGGAATCAATACTTCCTCCCCCGGATTTAACATGGCACGCAGCGCAATATCAATCGCTTCGCTGCCGCCCACCGTCACGATCACCTCGCTGTCCGCATCATATGTAACACCACAGCGCCGCTTTAAGTAATTGCAGATCTCAACCTTTAATTCCTTAAGTCCCGCATTGGAGGTGTAAAAGGTCCTTCCCTTTTCCAGAGAATAAATCCCCTCCTCACGGATATGCCATGGCGTGTCAAAATCAGGTTCTCCAACGCCCAGCGAGATTGCGTCCTTCATCTCACTGACGATGTCAAAAAACTTGCGGATTCCGGAAGGCGGAATCCCTACGATGGTATCAGATAATGGGTTTCTCATGGAGTAATCAGCATCCTTTCGTCCTGAACAGTATCAGCCAGTATGGTTCCGTGGTCCTTATATTTTTTGAGCACAAAATGAGTCGCCGTGCTCAACACCGAATCCATAGGTGACAGCTTATCCGACACAAACTGCGCCACCTGTCTCATAGTCTTTCCCTCGATAAATACGGTAAAATCATAAGCGCCGGACATCAGATAAACCGCTTCCACCTCGCTGTACTGATAGATCCGCTCCGCGATCTTGTCAAACCCCATTCCTCTCTGGGGAGTCACCTTCACCTCAATTAACGCTACCACCTTTTCATCGCTGGTGTTGTCCCAGTTAATCAGGGTATGGTAACCGCAGATGATGCGCTCTTTCTCCATTTCGGCGATTTCATTAGCCACCGCGACTTCACTTTCTCCTAACAGAACCGCCAGGTCCTTGATGTCGATTCTGCTGTTCTTTTCCATTACCGCCAAAATTTTCTCTCTCATAACGTTTACCTCCTGATTAATTCACTACCTTCAACAACTCGTCTGCCGTGGGCCGGTCCAAATAGCCGCACGTTTCTTCCTCAGAGCCATCCACCCCGGCCGATCCCGGTTTTCCGTGCAGAATCACCCGCTTGATTCCCGGATTCACCCTGCCGATCACCACCGCCGGTATCCCCTGTTTTTCCAGGGCATTCACCAGATGGCCTCCGTTGTCCCCCACCAGCAGTACACAATTTTCCGAATACAGCCGGTAAGGATTCACATCATACCGCTCACAAATTTCCACGGTCTCCTGTTTAATAGGAATCTGAAGCAGTTGAAATTCGATTCCCACCTCATATGCCCCCGATAAGTTCCAGAGGGCGGTAAATACTCCGCCCTCGCCTATGGGTTCACACTCGGTAACGCCAAATTTGCGCCACTGCTCCAGATTCCCGGTTAGTTCCATATCTCTGTTACTGATGATCTGTTCAATATAGTCTTTCGAAAACCACTGTTCCAGCTCTTCTTTCCTGGCTTTGGCAATCATCCTGGCTCCCGCCCGTCCCACATATCCCGCGATCACCAGATCCTGCCCAGGCACCATGGAACCTAAGTTTTCCCGTATGATTTTCCTCATCTCTTACGCTCCCGGTCCTCCTGGCGCCGGAGATGGCTCCGGAGCTGGCGCCGATACGCCAGGACCACCATTTTCCCCGGTGACAAACTGCGGGATGGTCTCTGCCGGAACGTCCGCCGGCACATCCACAGGATCTGTGGCCGCCGGAACCGCCGGTCCCGTCCTGATAATCGCCTTAGACGCATTGTAAGTGTCCGTATGGAGAATGGTCTTTTCCGTCTCCACGCCGTCCACATAGACATATTTCCACAGCCTTGACTTTAAGCCCCTGTGAGCAGACTGCTCCTGAACTCTCGCCCCTGGAGCCATGGACTCATCCACCTTGATAATCGGCTCACCCGGATCGGTCACGCTGAGTGTCTCCGACACATATTTGATGGTACGGTTGGCCGGTCTCGTCTCTTTTCCGTAAAAGGTAAAGAACAGTGTCCTTCCATTGGTACCGCCCTCCACATAGATGGGTGTATCGTAAGGGTTGGTTACCTTGATATCCTTATAAGTTCCCGCAATCGCCGCATCATTGGACGGCTTCACATAGCTGACAATCATGGAGTGGTTCTGCCGCTGGGTGATCTCAAGCTCCGCAAGCAGGGCCGCATTGTAAAGCGTTGTGGCAATCTGGCACACGCCGCCGCCTATGCTGTCCACCACCTGCCCATTCTCATAAGCGGCTGCCGTGGCATACCCGTTGGCTGTGGTAAACGGCTGCATACACTCATACCCGGACAACGTCTCCCCAGGCATCAGCACCCGGCCGTTGATCTTTCCGGACCCAACCTTTAAGTTGGTGGAACGGGACGCGCCGCTGCTGGAGAAATCCGTGGAAAACGTGCCAAGCACATCCTGAATGGTCGCCAGCTGCTCCGATGTCACCGCCGGAATCTCATCCTCAATCAGCGCCGTCACCGAGATCGGCGCCGTCAGGCCATTGTCCAGGGCCTCTTGAAGCGCCTGCCTGGTTCCATCGATGTCCACCGTCTTGCCCACTACCTCCGGCGTAATCACAAAAGCCCCGTTCTCCCTGATAATACTGGCGTTCTGCGCATCCGCCGTCACCGCATTACACTCAGTCTCAACAAAAGAGGCGATTTTCCCGTCATCCAGAGCCGTCTCTAACTCCAGTGTCACGGGATTCATCTGCAAATCCTTTAAGTTCATATAATGGCGGATCAGGTTGCCGCCTTCATACTGCTTCGCGGTCTTCTCCACCACATCCGTATTGCTCCAGCAAAAGCCCAGTTCCCCGGCCGTCGTGCTGACCGGAGTTCCATCCACATCCAGTGTCACGGTCTGGTTCGCCATACTGTTGACATAGTCATTTACCTTCTGCCCGGCTTCCTCATTGGTCAGTCCGCCTAAGTTCATATCCGCCACGTAGATTCCATCCGGAACCACGTCAGACGCACCGGCCGCTTCCATGGGAAACGCCACCGATGCCAGAAGAATACATGTTGAGACGGTCAATCCGTTCATCCACATCTTCATTTTCATAGTTTACAGGCCCCTCTTACTTCTCTTAAAAAATACCGGCGCTCATCAGTGCACCTACTACCGTCGGTACCACCATTGCCAATACCAATAACACAATGATAACCGTAGATACAATCTTCTTGTTTTTCTTATTGTTAAAGTCTATCATTCCATTCACCTCTTTACTATTCTTCCGTATTTGGAGATAATTTTATCCGTCATTCTGGACACTTCATTTCTGCTTAGATAGTCAATCTGCACAGTTATGTCTATTCTATGATATTTTAGCAATTCACGCAAGCCTTCTTTTTGTCTTTTTGTAGCCGGCTGCTCCTTTTTTACTTTATAAATCAATGATTTCGGCTCGAAGGCCTCCGGCTGCTTAGGGCCATAGTGTTTCATCAGTTCCAGATACAGCCCGCTGGCCGCCCGGGCGTCCGCCAAGGCCCGGTGCGCCTGCCCGGTTTCCACCTGAAAATACCGGCAGGCCGCGCCTAAATTCTTCTTTTCCTCCGCCGGCATAAACCTCCGGCTAAGCTCCAGGGTGTCAATCCCTTCTTTTTCAAAGCTCAGCCCCGCATTGACCGCCGCCCGTTTCAAAAAGCTGTAATCAAACATAATACGGTGTCCCAGCAGTGGAAATCCGCTGCTAAACTCCACCACTCTCCCAATCACATCCTCGATCCCCGGCGCTTCCAGCAGCATCCGGTCATCAATGCCGGTCAGTGTCACAATCTCTTCCTCTAACAGGCGCCTGGGCTGTACCAGCGTGTGAAATTCCCCGGCGATCTGTCCGTCTACCACCTTCACTGCGCCGATTTCCATAATTTTATCAATCTTCGGATTCAGACCGGTAGTCTCCAGATCTACCGCTACATAGGAGTTTGTCATGATGATGTTCCTCCACCGGCTTTACCCTTGGCGGATTTTGCTCCACTGGATTTTGCCTTGGCGGATTTTGCTCCGCCGGATTTTTCCCCGCCAGGTTTTCCTCTGCCAGCTTTTGCCCCGGCCGCCCCTTGACGCTCCGCGCTGGGGCAGTAGTCCTTCAAAAAACATTCCTCACATTTGGGGCTCCTGGCGAAGCAGATGCTTCTTCCCAGGGTGATCACCTGTATATTCCAGAGAATCCAGTGGTCCTTCGGGATCACCTTCATCAGCTCATATTCTATTTTCTCCGGGTCTTCCTCTTTTGCAAACCCCAGCTTTCTGGAGATCCGCTTTACATGAGTGTCCACCACGATACTCGGCTCCCCGTAAATGTTGCCGCGGATGACATTAGCCGTCTTTCGGCCGACTCCCGCCAAAGAAGTCAGTTCCTCAATGGTGCGTGGCACCTCCCCGTGATATTTCTCCACCAGCGTCTTACAGCACGCGATGATGTTCTTGGCTTTATTGTGATAGAACCCGGTGGAATGGATATCCCGCTCCAGCTCCTTTAAATCCGCGCACGCAAATTTCTCCAGTGTGTCGTACTTCTTGAACAAATCCGCCGTCACGATATTGACTCTGGCGTCCGTACACTGGGCGCTCATAATCACTGCAATCAGCAGCTGCCAGGGCGTCTCGTGGTTTAAGTAACAGATATACTCTGTCCCATATTCCCGGTCCAGTGCCTCAAGCACCTTCAGCACCCGCTCTGCCCGCTGCGCTTTCGTCTCTCTCTTAGCCATAATACTCCTCCCTGGCCGTCAGGCATTCTCTCGTCCGCCTCCCTTGTATCTCTCCTTTAAGTTTACATAACGTTTATTTTAACCGCTTTTGCATTATAATTCAATGGGTCTCTGTTTAAATAATCAAATAAAATCAAACTTCCGTCCCGCATTTCCTCCACATGTGCCATTTTACTCATCTGTTTGGAATCATATGACTCATATCCGGTCAGATAATGGGGACTTTCCGCCTCTCTGATAAAGAAATCCCTCACAGCGGTCTTACAGTGGCTCTGGTCTCTGGCAAATGACGGGCGGCTCTTTACCTTTTCCCGGAGGTATAAATCGTACATCAGAAGGTCCCGGTACTCCTCCAGCCGGCCGGCACACCGGGCTTTGATAAACTGATAGAGAATCTCATATCTTGCAATCCGGTTGTGATTTCTGTCAAACAAACCTAAACGCTCATACTCCCCGGCCAGTTCCTCATACATGCGGAAGGGGGAATCAAATTCCTGTTCCAGCATAGCCATAGTCGTGACAAACTGACCGCTGTTGTAATAGACCTCCACCATCTCCTCCACGGCCTTCAGCTTTAATATCTCCCCGTAGTTCAGCCATTTTGTGGACAGCACCTCATAGGGCGGTTTGTCCTTGGAAACAAGACCGTAGTGTTTTGCCATCTCTTCCATATAAGAACCTTTCAGTACCTTTAGGAAGCCAAGCTGAAGCTGTTCCGGCCTCATGGCGTACACGTCGTCAAAGGATTTCCGAAAACGCTGATAACCCTCATAGGGCAGACCGGCAATCAAATCCAGATGCTGGTGTACATTACCAAACCCATTGATTCTCTCCACCACCATAGACAGCTTCTCTAAGTCCGTCTTCCTTCGAATCTCCCGGATAGTATCCGGGTTTGTGGTCTGCACTCCGATCTCCAGCTGGATGAGCCCCGGTCTCATCTGTCTGATCAGGGCCAGCTCGTCCTCGTCCAGCAGATCGGCGGATATCTCAAAATGGAAATTGGTCACTCCATTGTCATGGTCCAGCAGATACTGCCAGATAGCCATGGCATGGCTTTTCTTACAGTTAAAGGTCCGGTCTACGAACTTTACCTGCGGCACCTTGTGCTCCAAAAAGAAATCCAATTCCTTTTTCACCAGATCCAGATCCCGGAACCGGACGGACTTGTCAATGGAAGAGAGACAGTAGCTGCAGGAGAACGGACAGCCCCGGCTGCTCTCATAGTAGATGATCTTGTGCTCATATCCGGTCAAGTCCCCGTAGGAAAATGGAATCCGACTCATGTCCATCACCGGCTGTATGGGATTCTCCACCACATTTCCTTGAACGTCCCGGAAAGTCAGGCCAGCAATGTCATAAAGTTCCTGTCCGCCTCCCCCCGCTAACGCTCCTTCTGCCTTACGGCTCCCGGCGTTTTCCACCGGCTTATCTACTCCAGAACAGCAGCCGGAGTCCGTATCTTGGTTCGGCGTCCGATTTACATAAAATTCCACCAGCCTGGCAAAGGTCTCTTCCCCTTCACCTCTCATAATCCCGGTCACCGCCGGCTCCCTGTAAAGAACCGCCTCCGCGTCATAGGAAACCTCCGGTCCCCCCAGCCAGATCTCACACCCGGGCATCACCTTATGGATATCCCGGACCAGCTCCAGCACGTATTCGATATTCCAGATATAACAGGAGAATCCCAGGATATCCGGCTTTCTCTTGTAGATATCCTTAAGTACCGGATCCATCTGGTTATTGATGGTATATTCTCCTATCTCAATCTCCATCTTTCCCTCGGAAACAGCAGACGGGAGAAAGCCTCCTTTCCCCCGTCTGTCGCCGCTTCGCAGCCTCTGTTCGGCATAAGCCTTTAAGCTGTATACCCCCAGATTGGAATGAATATATTTGGCATTCACCGCCACCAGCAAAAATTTCATCCTTAAACCTCAATCTCAATCTTTCTTCCTGTGGGTTCATATCGGTAATAGCGGACGCCAGCCGCATTTAACATCCGTTTGGATGCACGAACCGCCGGAGTGTCTGCATATTTATCTTCGCCATAAATCAGGGTCTTAATACCGGCCTGGATAATGGCTTTCGCACATTCATTGCAGGGAAACAGCGTGACATAGAGCTTGCTGCCTTCCAGACTCCCTCCCCGGTAATTTAAGATGGCATTTAACTCACTGTGGGTGGAATAAAAATATTTGGCATTGTAGGGGTCATCCCCTTCATGGGATTTGTCCCACGGGAATTCATCATCGGAACAGCCCTTTGGAAATCCATTGTAGCCCATAGATAAAATCTTGTTGTCCTGGCTGACGATGCAGGCCCCCACCTGTGTGCTCGGGTCCTTGGACCGTTTGGCAGACAGCCGCGCAACCCCCATAAAATACTCGTCCCATGTGATATAACCCTCTCTCTTCTGTGTCATAAATGATACCTCCCCATAATGATGATAAAAATCCCGCTCAGTTACACTTTCAGTACATGATACCCCGCCGCCTTGGTCAGCCGGTTCATAATGGCCTGACCAAGGGACTCTTTGGAAAAACTCTCGGAAAATATATAGTCTGCCTCCAGATCATCGTACTCCCGGAGCACCGCAAACAAGTTGTGAGCAATGGTTTCCTCCCTGGCACGAAGCCCCAGGCTTCTCACGATTCCTTCCGTATAAAACTCCCGGCTCTCATCGGTGCAGATAATGCCGACCCGGTATCCCGCCGCCAGCTTTTCCCTCGCCAGCTCCATAATCTTCTCCGCGATACGCCGCTGTCCGGCGGCATCTCCTGCCATTCCTGCTTCCCCATCGCCAGTTCCGCCGTCTTCCAATTCCACCAGCACCAATTTCGCCTTAGGGGCATAATGCCGGTATTTCATCCCCGGCGCTTTCGGCTTCACATCTTCTTTTAAGGGTCCGGTGATCGCCGGGTCAATCTCCACGTGTCCCAAAATCTCCCGCAGCATCTCTATGGTCACGGCTCCCGGCCGGAGCAGCGTCGGCACTTCCCCTGACACATCCACGATGGTAGACTCCACGCCGATGCCCACCGGGCCTCCGTCCAGAATCATCTCAATCTTTCCATTCATATCCTGCCACACATGTTCCGCCGTGGTCGGACTCGGCCGCCCGGACGTGTTGGCACTGGGCGCCGCAACCGGAACTCCCGCCAGCGCAATCAGCCGGCTTGCCACCGGATCACTTGGCATCCGGACAGCCACTGTCTCCAGGCCGCCGGTCGTACCATAGGGAACCTGCCGGCTTTTTGGGAATACCAGCGTCAGCGGCCCCGGCCAGAATGCCTCAGCCAGCTTCCGCCCCGCTTCCGGTATCCCGGATACCAGCGGTTCCAATTCTTTCAGACAGGAAATGTGGGCAATCAGCGGGTTGTCGGAAGGGCGTCCTTTCGCCCTATAAATTTTCATCGCGGCCGTCTCATCCAGCGCGTTGGCCCCCAGGCCATACACCGTCTCCGTCGGAAATGCAACCAGCCCGCCATCCCGGATCACCTGCGCCGCCTCCCGGAGTTCTTCCTCCCGGATGTCCCCCCTGTCTTCTATTTTAATCAGTTTTGTATCCATCTTACTTCCTCTTTTCCATCCGCAGGAAACCCAGTGTCCCTGAGCCCTGTTTATGGAATATCATAGCATAAGTAAGAAAGCGGTGCAAGCTAATGCAGAAACACCATTCCGGCCACAATCGCCGCCACAAATCCACCGCAGCACACCCAGTCATACCAGTGCACCCGGGGCACAGAATAGAAGGTCCTCTCCGCACTCCCACAGAACCCCTTTGATTCCATAGCCATGGCAACGCTTTCGGACCAGTGGATGCTGTTCACCAGCATGGTAAAGACCGGCTTTAAGGAAAAGGCCGTCACCCGGATTCCCCTTGCCGCAAATGCCAGGCGGACCTGCTTAAATTCCCGTTGCAAATTCGGCATCAGATGAAGCGCCGCCAGAATCCCGTAGGCAAACTTAGGCGGCAGACCGCACTGGTGCATCAGACTGGATACAAAATACCCGCTGTCCGTTGTCAGCACAAACAACACCCCAAGCCCGGCAAACGCCAGCAGTCTGGTGGCCAGCTGCAAAGCCGTAGCCAGATTGGTTGACATGGCCGCCCGAACCGCATAGGGCGCGGTAGAAAAATCAGCCAGATCCGACATTTGTATGCTGCTTCCCTGGGCATAGTAAAGCCCCATCATAAACATACCAAATGCCGCCACAAAAGCAGGAATTAAAATCGCCGCCGCCATCTTCAGCCGCGCACGGGAAAAAAACGCAAGAAATAATATGGAGCTGAGAAACACCGCCAGATTTAAACGAACCAGATATTGAAAGGACAACAACATGACGCTGATTAAAACTGTTCCGGCTTTTACGGATGGATTTAAATTCTCCAGCCTTCCTTTCCGCTTCATCGGCCCGCCCCCTTTTCCTTCAGCTTCTGGTCTTCCAGACAATAGATCTTGTCCGCCCACCGATCCGCCAATTCCGTATCGTGGGTGATAAAAACCACAGTCAGCTCTTCCTCCTCCACCTTTCGGCGCAGCTGTTCCATGATCGCAGTGGTGGAGCGGTAATCCTGGCCGTAGGTTGGTTCATCTAAAAACAAAATGTTCTGCCCGCCGGCCAGAACCGACAGCACTGCCAGCCTGCGCTGCTGCCCCTGACTGAGCATATAGGGAGAATACCGCCCATATCGTTTTAATCCGTACTCTTCCAGCAATTCATCCGCCAGCGTCTCCCGGTCCGCAGGCCCAAGTTCCGGCCGCCAGATCTTCAAACTGCTTAGAATCTCTTCCCGCACATTCTGTGTGATAAACTGATTAGCCGGATTTTGAAATACGATGCCTGCCTGCCGGTACAACTCTCTTTTCTTTCTCTTTTTTATATCTGCTGATCCAATTTGAATGGTTCCTGTATAAGGATGCTGCTTCAACATAGATAAAAACGTGGTAGTCTTTCCGCTGCCGCTGGCACCCAGCACTGCCGTCATACATCCGGCCGGAAACTCTGCGTCAGCATTGTTTAAAAGAGTTTGATCATTCCCACAAGTAATCGTTACCCCCTTCAATGTCACTGCCGGATGCATGTTCCCGGCTGCCGCCCCTGATGTCCGCCTATGCTTACCAGATTTCCCCGGATAAAAGAGGCCCTCCTGCTCAAACAGCGGGTAAAACTGTGATAAATGATCCTTCGTGATCCCACGCTGTCTTACCACGCCGCCTTCCCCCAGGATCACAATCTCGTCGGCCACCTCCTGCCATATGCCAAGCTGATGATCGATCACCACAATCGTTCTCCCCTGCGCCTTCATCTTCTGTATCAAACCTGCCAGCTCAGCGGCCCCTGCCTCATCCAGATTCGCAAACGGTTCATCCAGCAGAATCATCCGGCTCTCCATCACAAAAAGGCAGCACAAAGCCGCCCGCTGTTTCTCCCCGCCAGACAGCGTTTGAAGCCTCCGGTCCAGAAATTTCTCCATTCCCATAGCCTGGGCCGCGGCACAGATCCGCTCGTCCATCTGCTGAGGCGGGACGCAGATATTTTCCATGCAAAACTGCATCTCCCGGCGCAGGGTATCCATGCAAAACTGCAGATCAGGATTCTGGAACATTTCCGTCAAATAAGCCGCCCGCTCCTGCTGGTTCATCCGGTCAATCCTTTGCCCAAACAGTTCGATCACACCTGACTCTAAAAATCCCCCGTTTTCCGGGTAGAGACCAGCGGCAACAGCGGCCAGGGTACTTTTCCCACAGCCGCTGCCTCCCATGATCACCGTGATACCGCCTTCCTCTATATCCAATGACACGTGATCTAAAATGTTCCGTTTTCCGTTCTCATAATATCGAAACACCACGTCTTCCAGATACAGCGCCCTGCATTTCCTATTCATACCGTCAATCCTCTAAATCTGCAGTCATTCCCTGTCCGATGGCATAGCTTTTTAACACTCCGGCGCGGGCCAGCCCGTCCGCAAGGACTCTGGTCACAAAGCCGTCAATCACAACAGCGCTCACGATCCGAACCGCCAGCATCAGCAGGAGTACCGGAACCGCGATTAAGTGGTATCCACTGATCACCAGGTTATAGACCATCGTCAGGCAGGAACAGATCACCGCCGCCTGAACCATCGTGACAGTATCGAACTTCTTATATTTCTTCAGCGCGAAGATCAGTTCAAACCCCAGCCCCTGCACCAGACCGGACAAGATGATGACAGGCCCGAAATAATTGCCCAGCAGGCACTCAATGATGGCCGCCAGCATTTCCGCCACAATCCCGGTTCCTGGCTTTCTCATCACATAGATTCCAAACGCCCCGGCCATAAAATAAATTCCGTAAAACGGCTCATACCCAAGGGAACCGAGACCTGCCGGAGTCAGAATTCCGTACAGAATTCCCCCCGCGTAAGTCGCCCCTAAAAACACCACGCCAAACAGCACGGCACAGATGGCCGTCATCAGAATATCCTTTAATTTCCACTCGTATGTCTTCATATTTCCCATCCCCCTAGTCTGCAGTCGGACTGTTGACCGACACGGTAACCTCAAAAATATAGTGGCTCAGCTCGTTTCCGCAATACTCATTAACGTAATGAATATAGTCAAACAGCTGCTGGACATCACAGCTTAAGACTGTGCAGTAATGGGAGGAACTGTCATAAATCCCAAGGTCAATGGCATGATTGACCACTGTGGCGATGTACTCCATATAATTGGGAATCCCCATTGGATATAATGCGATCTTACAGGTCACCGGAAAATGAATCTCTCCGACCGCCGCTTCATTCACCAGCACATCATCCTCCGCCATCTTACAATCCGCATCGGTGTCCCCCGGGCATCCTTTGGAGAACGTCATCTCCATGGTCATATGTACATCCTTGTGAAACGCATGGATGAAACACGCTTTCACGGCATCCTCCACATGAACCTGTTTTCCCCGGTACACCGTGGAAAGCTTGTCCGTCATCTTCCACACCTTGCCGGTATCCACCTTTTCAATCGCTCCCAATATGACCTCGATAAACCGGTCACTCATCACCGAGAGAGAAAACCGGCAGCCGGTAATCGCCATCGAAGCGCCGGTTGATCCGCAGCCGCAGCCGTCTCCACAGCCGCAGGACTGCCCATACGTTACATACTTCTTTTTTTCCACAATAAAAAACCTCCTAAACAATATATTTGTCCAGGAGGCCGTAAACGCACGCGCGTCTATTTTTCATATAAGTATCTTCCATATGATTTCAGCTCGTCACTCCCTACGCTGGTATTAACCAGTTCAGGTTCAGCGGGTCATAATCTCAGTCTTTCGACACCCCGGGACTTCTGTGATTAGTATAACAGTTTTTTTCCAGTTGTCAACTGTTTAGGAATTCCATAATTCCCATATGGATGGTCCACGCCATCTTATCCTGATATTCCTCGGAATTCAAGGAAGCTGCTTCTTTCCAATTGCTCAAAAATCCGCATTCCACAATCACAATGGGCTCTTTCACATGAAGCAGGAGATAATAATTGTCATTGGATTTCGCCACCCGCCGGTTATCGCTTCCCAGCACGTAGTCAAACCGCTTCTGCAGAATTTCCGCCAGCCGTTTCCCTTTCTCTGAGCCCTTGTAGTAAAATACCTGGCCGCCGGAGATCGCTTCCTGGTGATAGCTGTTCTGGTGAATGCTGACCGCCAGCGCCGGTTTTGTGTCATTGATGATTTCACAGCGCTTTCGCATGTCCGCCATTTTCTTATTGTTGTCCCCGGAATTGTACAGTCCCGTATCATCCTCCCTTGTCATCACCACCTCCACGTCCGACGCCTCCAAATAGGCCTTCAGCCGCATGGCGATCTGGAGATTGATGTCCTTTTCAAGGCTGCCGTCCACCCCTACCTTTCCGGGGTCATTTCCTCCGTGTCCGCTGTCTATCACCACCACCGGTTTCTCTTTCCTGGTAATTCCCACCGTATTGGCCTGCATGAGTCCCGCCTGCCCTGCAATTCCATAAACTAAAACCAGCAGGCACAGAGTCATGAGCAGCTCTATTTTTTCCATCTTCAATATCGTTACCTGATATCTTCTTTTATTTCAATATATAGGCCCCTGTACAAAAAAAGAACTGGTTATTCCCGCTCAAATGAATTGTAATCCTGCACGGCGTCCCTGACGATCTCCTGCATATACTGGTATAGAATATCATTTCCGCCGTATTCCTCCCACAGCACATAGGCCGGGTCTTCCACTACCTCGGAGACTATCCCCACCGCTTTGCCTGCATAGGACCATACATTGAGTTTGGCGTAGAGGTTGGCCATCTGGGCTTTGTCGTGGCGGGGGATATCGGTGTATTTATATGTATCCATCACTTTATTATAGAAAACCCGTTCCAGCATTTTCTTGGAATACTCGGGGAATTCCAGCAGGTGCCGGTTTTTACTTCCGGTCCGCCTGGCATAGGCTGCCATATCCACGGCTCTGGTCTGGTACTGAAAGCTTCCGTCATCCCAGTATTCGATGACCCCATACTGACAGGGCGCCGTAGACAGCGAGCTTGTAACCACCTCATCAATCCCGTAATTTTCACTGGATTTAAAATGCTGCACATGAAGATGGCCGCTCAAAAACCAGGGCACCTGCCAGTCGCACAGCATCTGCTGCAATTCCTCGGAATGTTCGATCGTACAGTCATCCACATACACCTGGCTCTGATCCATTAAGTTGTGGTGGGCCACCGGGATCACATTGATGCCCTCATTCCAGGCAAGATCCAGCTGTTCTTCTATCCAGTCGTAGGTCTCCAGCTTGATCATCCCGCCCACGTGGTAACCGTCATCGTATTCACAACTGTCCAGCATGAGCAGCCGGTTAAAATCATCCAGCTGGTAGGTATAACTCAGCGAGTGGTCATCCCGGTCCAGCGCTTCCCCATACCCGTAATTCCAATAGATTGCCTCAAAGTCTTCCGGTGTCGTCTGCTCTGCCGGGAAATGATCTTCCCCCTTGAATTCAGCCGCCGCCGGGTTGTTGATATCATGATTGCCGGGAATCACTACAACAGGAATTCCCTTCTCCTCGATTCTGGCAAGCTTTCCCGCCAGCTCCTCATGGCTTAACTTCTCCCCGTTCAGGGACAGATCACCACTGAGAACCACGGCCCGGGGGTTTTCCTCGATCACCTCGTCGATAAAGGCATCGGTGATCTCCCGCACATAGTTGGCCATCTTCCCGTCCCCATGCTCCACCATATAAGTAAATGCTTCTTTGCCGTCTGTCAGCTGTTTCGCCAGGTAATGGATATCGGTTGCGATGATCAGGCGGTTATTGCGCTCCTCCGATTCCGGAGGTGTCGTCTCCGGCACTTCCGTGGAAGTCTCAAAAGGCTCTATGGTAGTCTCCTGGGTGGGAGCGGTACTCTCCGTCTCCGTGGGAGTCTCGGTCTGCACCGGTGTCTCATCCACAGGCTTTTCTTTGGAACAGCCCGCGGCTCCTGCTGCCACGCCAAGCGTCAGGGCGATGATCGCTGCCAGTCTTTTCTTCTTCATTTATATGCCTCAATTATTCATTTACTTTGATAATATCCCAGATCTCCGCCGGTTCAAAGCCCAGCTTCCAGACTGCCACTCCCGCCAGTTCGGCTTCCCGGATGGCGTCCATCTTTAGGCCGATGGATTTCTCCTCCTCCATCCAGACCATCTTGAGACCGTCGTCTGTGTGAAGTTCTCCGTAGTACTGCCCCGGCTCCTCCTGCCAGTACAGTTCCACTTCTTTTTCCTCTACCCAGGCTTTTGCGGCCGCGATTCCAAGTGCGGAGGAAGAAGTCTTGCCATTGTTCTCCGTCCATACCCGGGTGTAAAGCGGAATGGCGTTAATCACCTTCTCTTTGGGTACTACTTTTAAGGTATCTTCAATTCCTTTTTTTACATAAGGCAAGGAGGCCACGGAACCGGCGTCCCCGCCTGCGTAGTGCTCGTCATACCCCATAATGATCACATAATCCACCACCCGGCCCTGTTCTGCCCGGTTGTAGAAAGAGGTGTAATCTGTCGGGACGTAATTGTCCACGGAAAGTACAATCTGGTTTTTCCGGCATTCAATTGAAAGTTCCCGGATGAACTGTACATAGTGGGGGCCAGCGGCCGGCTTGATTCCCTCGATATCCAGATTGATTCCGTCCAGACCGAGGCTTTGAACCTCGGCCATCAGATTGCTGATTAAGTTTTTTCTGACGGATGTCTGGGCGAACAGGATACCGGAATCCACGTCATCCCCTTTATTAAAGTTGTCAAGTACGCCCCACACGGACATTCCCATGGCGTGGGCCTGATCTACGTATTCTTTGCTTCCGTAGGAGTGATAATTGCCTTTGTTGTCGGTCAGGGCAAACCAAGTGGGCGCAATGACATTGACCCCCTTGGTGTTAGCAATCAGACTCTCCATGGCACTGTTGGCGTCGTCTGACATTACCTGATGGAAGGCAAGGCTGACTTTCTCATCCATGGTCATGTTAGTGTAGACCGGTTCTTCGAAAAGACTGATCTGTGGAACTTTTTGGACATTGCTGATGCAGCTGTTCTCCAGATAGCCGATGTAGCCGTCTGCGGTCTCTACACGGGACCATTCGTCCATTTGCTCCAGGATGCGCAGTTCGGCGCCTTTTGGCACGGTGGTGATGATGGGGCTTTTGATGCCGCCTTTTACACGGGTTTTGCCTTCTTTTCCGGCCACGGCAAGGGTCCAGTCGCCCCAGGTGTTGTCTATGAAAGCTCGGTTGATGCCGTCATTTTCATATGTTTTCACCTGGACGTCGGTGTAGTTGCTTATGAGGCCGAGGGATAAGTAGATGGTGTCCTCTTCTGCAAGCAGCAGGGGGGCACCGGTACTTCCGGTGGTTCTTTTGTCGGCATAGACGATGGTCTCTGGGAGGGTGTAGACGAGAAGCTTCTCGATGTCGTCCCAGTAGAACTTTTCGTTGATGAATTCGTTTACCCAGGTGATGGGGAGATAGGTCTGACCGTCGCGGGTGATGCCTTTTGCCTCCTGGAGTTCGCTGTTGAAGATGATGGCGGTTTGTTCTCCTTTCACCTGGAATAGGTCTTGTTTGTCTGCCATCTCGGTGGATGGGAGATATTTTATGATGAAATGGGCTGCGATGATTCCGGCAGCGATGAATAATATAAGTCCGATTATCGCGAATATTGGCGCTAATTTGCGTTTCAAATGGGGGTCCTCCTGTGTGCAGTTTGTATTAATGATTGTGATGATAGCTGAGTCCGCAGTGCAGCTCGATTCCGCTTCGCTGCATACCCGATAAAGCGGGGCACGCTGTCTCACTTATGGGCTTTGCTCTTTAAAAAGCGGTTTTGGGCTGAGTCCGCAGTGCAGCTCGATTCCGCTTCGCTGCATCTCGCTCACGGGCTTCGCCCTATAAAAAAGTGTGAAAGCAGATTTGCTTATGTGCGAGCACAACGCAAATCTGCTTTCACACTTTTTTGCACTGCTCATTGCCTACGTGGACATTATAACACACCTCCCCCCTGATTGTCCTTAATTTTATATTAATTACATTGGTGAAAATTATCCCCTTAACCCACCCTTAGAACTGCCATGTTACTGCTGGTTTTGGGCTGAAAATAGTATTCTTTTTGGCAGTTCTAACTCATAATCTTCATATCTTAACGATAATAAACCCTGTCAAAATGGATTTCGCGCAGGGCCCCTTCTTGCATGCCTACGTAATCGCTCATGTAAAAGGACCCATCTTCTCTGATCGCAAAGATTTTATCCCAGTCTTCCTCTCCGGCTTTTTCACCGTCGATGTAAACCGGTATCCCTTTGGCTTGAAACCGCTTCAATCCGTTGACTAGTTCCTGCCTTTCCTGCTCTTTCAAATACTCATCACTATTAAACTCTTCCATATTGTCCTCTTCTAGTTTTTTTCTTTGGCAGCTGTCTCATACTTGAATGTTATGCCGTGACACATAAATAATAGTATTTCAGACAACTTTTTAAATTTCAGACGCGCGCCGTGAGCAAATGCTCAAACCAGCGCATCATCTCCCGAGTCACAGTAAACGCGTCTACTGAAAGAGGAATTCTCTCGATCGGAAGTTTCAGCCGCTTCATCATTTCTATTCTGGTTTCTTCACTGCCAAAGGCCGTGAGATATGTCCAGCTCCTCTTTCCGGCTTTCCCTTCCTCCCTTAAAAATTTCCAAAACGCCTCCATCTGCCACTCGCTAAGCGATGCAACCACAAGTTTTCTGTCGCATCGGAAAAATTCTGTCCTGTTTTCTACCCTGATGTCTCCAAAGTCGATGATGATATGTTGATAGTTCAGATTTATGCAGGCAGTTAAAACCCTTTCATCCGCCTCCGCGTAATAATCCACGCCGAGTACGGTAAAGGGGTATCCCCCCATCTGTCTGCCAAGACATTCCTGTTCCATCTTTTTAAAATCCCTCTGCCCGTTCCATTCCAGAACCGCCGTTTGCAGCCCGCAGGCTCCGGTTAAATAATTTCCCATCATGACAGTAAGGTGGGTCACCCCTGTTCCATGGCCCAGTCCCACAATGCCGATAATCCGATTTTCCGACAAATCTTTCCGGCCGTTCTTCTTATTCCATTTCGTAGAGATGCTCCCTCCTTTCCTGTCTTTAGGACAGGCGCTGTCACTGCCTCCCAAAACCTGGTGACCTGAATTCCCGGCAAAAACGGGTCACAAAAATAAGGTACAAAAAAGCAGTGCATGTTGTCTGCTCCTTCCGGCGGTTTTAATGAAAAACCGGGCAGAGTGTGGTTATACAGCACAATAAGATCCGGGCAGTTTTTTAATGCTTTCAATGCCCTCTCCCCGTCGGCCGCATCCCACCATTTGCCTCCGTGAACCAGTATTCTTATATGAATGTCCGTCTGACGTGCCATCTCCTCCCAGTTTGTCCCGTAATCACGGACAATCACCCGATAAGGATGTTCTTTCAGTCTGACGGCTTCCCCATAAGCCGGTTTACACGTAATGCTATGAATCTTGAAGATGCCATAAGAATCCGATTCCAAGCCCATTTGACCCGCAGTCATAAATATGGCTCGGGAGCGGTTATGCTCTTCATATAGATTGGGATATCCCTGATGTCTTAGATAACCTGATAAGCTGATACTCAGATGGGTTGTTCCTACCCCAGATTTGCTCCCTGCGAGAGCAATAATAAGAGATGATATTTTATTTTTCTTGAAAACACCGATTCCTGACATGTGGATTTTCTTCCGGGTTTCACCATGTCCTGTTAATGCCATTAATGCACATTTGACTTCCTCAGCTGATTGAAACCGCTCTTCTTTTTCTGGTTTCATACAGGTGCGAATGATTCGGAAAAGCCCCCTTTCACAGAAGCCTTCGAGCTGCGCAATCTCGCCGGTTCCGAACTCGCCGGTCCGCATAAAATACAGAATACAGCCAATCGCATACACATCCGTGCGAATATCAAGCACTTGTTCTCCGTCTCGCTGCTCGGGTGCGCTAAAGCCTGGTGTTCCGTATCGTTTCGAATCACCATTTGCATCCAAAAGCCGCGCGGCGTGGTCAAAATCAATGAGTTTTACCACTTCATGACATAACAAAAGATTTTTCGGTTGTAAATCCAAATATAAAATTGGGTGTTGTCCCGCGGAATGCAGGTATTGGACCAGATCACAGATTTGAATTCCATAACGGATCACTGTGTCCTGATTCAGATGGCGCCATTGTCTCACAGCGTCATAGAGAGAGTCTCCTTCCAGATACTCTTCAATCAGATAACAATAAGAATTATCTTCTTCTAAGTCGTACACGATTGGGATGCCGGGGTGGCGGAGTTCTTTTAGCAGCAATGCTTCCCGCCGGAACTGTTCGTAATCCTCCAGCTCTTTTGGTACCCGCTTGATGGCCCGCAGCTCTTCCAAACCAAGATGCCGCGCCAGCCACACAGTGCCGCTTCGTCCCTGCCCAATCATAGGACCTAATTGATATTTACCAAATAGAATGGTGTTTTCGATCCTCACACCTCCTTCTTCAATATCATCTCTTGCCCCCTATCTTAATATAAAAGATCCTCTTTGCATATTGCCAATAGTATTTAATGATATGTCATTAGCACTTTTCGACCAATAAAATTCCAGAAACTTTTCCTATTTTCTATGCTTAATAATTGATAGTTGTTCATAAAATAGATAGTGAAATACTGAACCTGCCTTGCAGTTTCTCTTAAAATATAGTATAGTTAAATTGAAGAATTATATCCATTCTTACTTTATGATAGAAAAGGAAGTGATGCTATGAAGATAGAACGTATCAATGACAACCAGATTCGCTGTACTCTCACAAGTTTTGATTTAAGCGTACGCAACTTAAATCTGGGCGAGCTGGCATACGGCAGTGAGAAGGCCCGCGGTCTTTTTCGCGAGATGATTCAGAAAGCATCCAACGAAGTGGGATTTGAAGCCGAGGATATTCCTCTCATGGTAGAAGCCATTCCGTTATCCAACGAAAGCGTAATGCTGGTGATTACCAAGATTGAGGACCCAGAGGAACTGGATACCAGATTTGCAAGATTCTCCCCTATGTCCGAGGAGGACTCCGATTCTCTCTCCGATCTGGCCAGCGAACTGCTGGAAGGGGCTGACGGTCTCTTGAATCTCCTGAGCGGCGAGCCGATCTCCGTATCGGAAGATTTGGAAGCCCCGGCCAAAAAGCCGGACGCGTCCCGGACATCCTCCATCCGCGTCTATACCTTTGACAGTCTGGACCGCATCTCGGAGGCCGCGAGAGCCGTTGGAAGTCTTTACCATGGACAGAATACATTATATAAAAAGCCGGGAACTTTCCACTATTTTCTGGTGTTGAAGGATGACGGTTCCGATTCCCTCGATTTCAGCAGGGTCTGCAATATCCTGGCGGAATACGGTACCAAAATTCATCATGAATATTCAAGCGAAGCCTACTACAAGGAGCATTACGAGTTGGTGGCCAACAATCAGGCACTTCAGATCATGGCCGGCATCTGACACATAAGAGCGTAAAAAAGAAGCCGTCTGCGCGTAAGCGCGGGCGGCTTTCCCACTCACTATTGATTCACAGACTATCTGTCTGCAAGGATTTCATTCATCTTGGACACCAGATCATCACAATCGATTCCGTGAACGAAACATGCCTCCTCCAGAGACTCTCCCTGAGCAGACGGACATCCGAGACAGTGCATTCCAGCAGCCATCAGCATCTGAGGAATCAGCTCGTCCATACCGATCATCTGACCGATCAACATATCTTTACTAATCTGCATAACAATCGTACCTCCTTTTCAATATATAAGTACTATAATACTTTTCTCTTTTTTTGGCAAGGCGGGAAAAGAAATACATGTTAATTGTTAAACTTTTATCAACAACGCATCTTGACTTGTATACAGTATTCATATATAATACATTCATACAAACTTCCTAGGATTTACATTACCACCTCTTCCACTTATAATTGTTTATTATTACTTATAATAATTGGAAAAGTTGTAATCCTATGATTATAGTATTATAGTAATAAAGAGTCATTTTTTGTCACATGATGTTTGAACCAACATTTTCAGGAGGTACTACATGTTAAAGAAAGAATGGGCTGGATTCACCCCCGGCGTCTGGGAAAGAGAAATCAACGTTCGGGATTTTATCCAGAAAAATTATACACCATACGACGGTGATGACGCATTTTTAGCAGGACCGACCAAGAACACCATGGATTTATGGGATCAGGTTATGGATTTGACGAAACAGGAGAGGGAAGCCGGCGGCGTCCTGGATATGGACACGAAGATTATCTCCACCATCACTTCCCATGGACCTGGATATTTAGATAAGAACAAAGAGACCATCGTCGGTTTCCAGACGGACAAGCCGTTTAAGCGTTCTCTTCAGCCATATGGAGGAATCCGCATGGCCGAGAAAGCCTGCTCCGACAACGGTTATACCGTGGACCCGGAGATCAGCGAATTCTTTACCATACACAGAAAGACACACAATGCAGGCGTGTTCGATGCCTACACACCGGAGATGCGGGCCTGCCGTTCCAGCCACATTATCACCGGACTTCCGGACGCCTATGGCCGCGGACGTATCATCGGCGACTACCGGAGAATCGCACTGTACGGAATTGACCGTCTGATTGAGGATAAGGAAGAACAGAAGGCTACCACCCGTACCATCATGTACTCCGACGTCATCCGCGACAGAGAAGAATTGTCTGAGCAGATCCGTGCCCTAAAGGATTTAAAGAAGCTGGGTGAAATCTACGGTTTTGATATCTCCCGGCCGGCTGTCAATGTGAAAGAGGCCATCCAGTGGACCTATTTTGGTTATCTGGCGGCAGTCAAGGAGCAGAACGGCGCAGCGATGTCCCTTGGTCGTACCTCCACCTTTATTGATATTTATGCGGAGAGAGATTTAGCTGCCGGTACGTTTACCGAGGAGCAGATTCAAGAGTTTGTGGATCATTTTATCATGAAGCTTCGTCTTGTGAAGTTTGCACGTACACCGGAATACAACGAATTGTTCTCCGGCGATCCCACCTGGGTAACCGAGTCCATCGGCGGCGTGGGCATCGACGGACGCCACATGGTAACGAAGATGTCTTTCCGCTATTTACACACGCTGAAGAACTTAGGAACCGCGCCGGAGCCGAACTTGACCGTTCTCTGGTCCACCCGTCTTCCGCAGAATTTCAAGAGATTCTGTGCCAAGACCTCCATCGAGTCCTCCTCCATCCAGTATGAGAATGACGACCTGATGCGCGTCACCCACGGCGATGACTACGCCATTGCCTGCTGCGTTTCCTCCATGAGACTGGGCAAAGAGATGCAGTTCTTCGGTGCCCGCGCCAACTTGGCCAAATGTCTCCTCTACGCCATCAACGGCGGTGTCGATGAGGTCTCCAAGAAACAGGTTGGGCCGAAATACCGCCCCATTACTTCCGAATATCTGGATTATGACGAGGTGATGGATGCCTACAAGGACATGATGAGATGGCTGGCCCGTGTATATGTCAACACCTTGAACATCATTCATTATATGCATGATAAATACTGCTACGAGAAAGTTCAAATGGCGCTTCATGACAAGAAGGTAACCCGCTGGTTTGCAACCGGTATCGCCGGTCTCTCCGTGGTAGCCGACTCCTTATCCGCCATCAAGTACGCCAAAGTAAAAACCATCCGTGATGAAAATGGAATCGTGGTGGACTACGAAGTAGAAGGCGATTTCCCGAAATACGGCAACAACGATGACCGGGTTGACCAGATTGCAAGCGACCTGGTTCACACCTTCATGAACTGCATCAAGGGGAACCATACCTACCGCGGAGGTATTCCAACAACCTCCATCTTGACAATCACCTCCAATGTGGTTTATGGTAAAGCTACCGGTTCCACACCTGACGGAAGAAAGGCAGGAGAACCGTTTGCACCAGGGGCCAACCCGATGCACAGACGTGATTCCCACGGCGCGGTCGCTTCTCTGGCATCCGTTGCCAAGCTTCCATTTAAGGATGCACAGGACGGTATCTCCAATACCTTCTCCATCATCCCCGGAGCATTGGGCAAGGAAGATCAGATCTTTGCCGGCGATCTGGAAGTGGAACTGGATCTGGATTCCGACAAATAAGTATTCAGAAAAGGAGCGCCTGCATGGATGACAAGAAAATTGATGATATTGTCTCGATGATTGACCAATTTATGTCTGCTAATGGCGGCCATATCAATGTCACCGTCAATGAAGACGGCACGGTCAATACCAAGGAGACATTTTCTAAAACAGTAACCCAGATGAATTCGCTGGACTGCGCCGCTGGCGATTTGGCCTGCGGGGTGCCCACCCTCTTTGAAGGGCTGGACGCCGCGGACGACCCGGATTCAGATGTAGACGAGTAAAGGAGGATTTATTATGGCGAATGTAAGTGAATCTCAAATCGATAACCTGGTATCATTGCTGGATGGTTACGCCGAGGAAGGCGGACATCATCTGAATGTCAATGTATTTTCCAAAGAAACGCTTTTGGATGCTCAGGCTCATCCTGAGAAATATCCTCAGCTGACAGTCCGGGTATCCGGATATGCGGTGAACTTTATCAAGCTGACAAAGGCTCAGCAGGACGAAGTGATCTCCCGTACGTTCCATACCAATATTTAAGCGAGAACTGTATCAGGACTGTCCCAGGACCCACCGGGGCAGTCTTTTTTCCCTGTTTTTATGCCTTTATCAACAATAGAAAGGATGAACGAGCTTATGCTGAAAGGTCATGTGCATTCCATTGAAAGCTTTGGCACCGTGGATGGTCCGGGTATCCGCATGGTGGTCTTTTTAAAAGGCTGTCCCATGCGCTGCCTGTACTGCCACAATCCGGATACCTGGGATATGGCGGGGGGGACGGAGATGACGGTGGAGGAGATTCTCCGCCAGTATGAAGCGTCCAGGCATTTTTATGCGGGCGGCGGCATTACCGTCACCGGCGGGGAGCCCCTGATGCAGATTGATTTTGTCACGGAGCTGTTCCAGGCGGCCTCCCACCGGGGAATTCATACCTGTCTTGACACTTCGGGCATCACGTTTAACCCGGACAGCAGTTCCGCAATGGAGAAGATGGACCAGCTGATGACGGTTACCGACCTTGTGATGCTGGATATCAAACATATTGACCCCACAGAACACCAGAAGCTGACGGGGCACTCCAATGACCGAATCCTGCAGTTTGCCCGCTATCTGGATGAGAAGCTGATTCCTGTCTGGGTCCGCCACGTGGTTGTGCCGGGCATCACAGACGACGAGACCTGTCTCTATCGGCTTGGAACCATGATCGGCAGTCTTCACAACGTGAAAGCGCTGGACGTTCTTCCCTACCACGATATGGGGAAAATCAAGTACGAAAGCCTGGGTATGGACTATCCGCTTCAGGATACTCCGCCGCTCTCCAAAGAGGCAGGCATAAAAGCGCGAAAAGTCATTTTGAAAGGCATCAGGGACAGGCGGTTAGGCAAAGCTAACTGACATTGCTCTAAATTTTGAACAATTGTCCTACATTTTCCACTTGAATATTTAAAGAAGATAGTATAAAATGATAGCAAATGTATAGAATATAAGGAGGTATTTATCATGGCATATGTAATTTCTGACGCTTGTGTATCCTGTGGTACTTGCGAAGGCGAGTGTCCAGTTAACGCTATTTCTGAGGGAGATGGACAGTACGTTATCGATGCTGACACCTGCATTTCCTGCGGTACCTGTGCTGGCGCATGCCCAACAGGCGCAATCTCTGAGGAATAATTTAATTTGTAACTACATAAATGCCTCTTCCCCAACGGAAGAGGCATTTATTTTTTTAACATTGCAATGAAAGTGTATTGGAGGCACTGCATTATGAAAAAACCACTTATCGGTCTCACCCCCTCCCACAATACGGAGAACCAGGATATCAGTATGCGGCCTACATACTTAAAGGCACTGAAAGCCGCAGGCGCAATTCCCGTAATTCTACCTCTGGAGGCCTCCAGAGAGGACTTAGCGCAGCTTGTGGAGCTTTTGGACGGCTTTCTCTTTGTGGGCGGGCCGGATGTCCACCCGTTCCTGTTTGGCGAGGAGACCATCGAGGGATGCGGCAACGTTTCTCTCCAGAGAGATACCATGGAGCTGAATCTGCTCTCTTTGGCTATCAGTGCGAAAAAGCCGATTCTTGGCATCTGCCGCGGAATCCAGCTTATCAATATTGGGCTGGGCGGTACCATTTATCAGGATATTAAAAGCCAGTATCAGGTTAACGTTCCGATTACCCATCAGCAGCCTTTTTATTATGACATTCCCTGCCATACGGTCAATGTCGCCGGTGGTACCGCGCTTTCAAAACTGATCGGGCATCCTGAGGGGGCCGCCATTCAGGTGAACAGCATGCATCACCAGTCCGTGAAAACCATCGCTCCGGGACTTGTGGCCTGTGGCTGTTCTCCGGACGGTCTTGTGGAAGCCGTAGAAAAGCCGGATTATCCATTCTTATTGGCCGTTCAATGGCATCCGGAGTATCTTTGGGAGAAGGACGCCGCCGCCGCGGTTTTGTTCCAGTCCTTTGTGAAATCATGTGAAGTTCAATAATGCAAAAGACCGCCACATATCATGCGACGGTCTTTTTGCAGTGTTACCACCATTTAATTAAATCAGTCACTTCATTTCTCAGGCTGACAAATGCCTCTGACGCGATATCCCGCGGCCTTGGCAGGTCATCCGCAATTTCTTTCTTGATCTTTGTCGGCTTATTGGTCAGCACCAGAATCCGCTCTCCCAAATAGACCGCCTCCTCAATATTATGCGTGATAAAGATCACCGTAGTGCCATTCCGTTTCCACAGATTGAGCAGTTCATCCTCCAGCTTAAACCGCAGTTCAATATCCAGCTGGCCATAGGGTTCATCCATCAGCAGCAGTTCCGGTTCAGTGGCAAACGCTCTCGCAATCACCACCCGCTGGAGCATACTGGCAGACAGCTGGTCCGGATAATAATTTCTGTATTTTGTCAAGCCTACGATGTCCAGATACTCATTGACCTTCCGGTCGGCCGTCTCCCTATCCGTATGCTTGATCTCAAGTCCAAACCGGACATTCTCCTCCACCGTCAGCCACGGCATCGTGGAGTATTCCTGGAAGATATAGGCGATACTGTGTTTATTCAAGTCCACCGGTTCATTGTTAATCAGGATTTCTCCTGATGTCGGCTGATACAACTTTGTCAGACTGTTTAAAAATGTAGTCTTGCCGCAGCCGGTGGGACCTACGATACACAGGAATTCGCCCTTTTTAACCTCAAATGATATATCGTCCAATACAAGAAGATCATCAAACTTTTTGGTCAGATTCATAACCTTCACTTTTGTTTCTCTGGTTTCTCCCATGACGTCCTCCTTATAACGATTTATCCATATTATCCGTAATCTCCTGGCGGAGACGGAGGAATTCAGGATCTACATAGCTTCTTGGATGGGGCAGGTCGATCACATATTCTTTTTTAATGACGGAAGGACAGTTGGTCATCAGGATAATGCGGTCCGCCAGAAACAGCGCCTCCTCAATATTGTTGGTAACAAACACAACCGTTCTCTTCTCCTTCTGCCAGATTCTCTGAAGTTCTTCCTCCATCATATATCTCGTCTGGGCATCCAGATGTCCAAAAGGTTCATCCATCAGCATCACATCCGGATTGTTGCTGTACGCCCGCGCGATGCCAACCCTCTGGCGCATCCCGCCGGACAGCTGGGACGGAAAACTCTTCTCAAAGCCTTTCAGTCCCACCAAATCAATATAATGATCGGCGGTCTCTTTTCTCTCCGCCTTGCTTTTCCCCCGCACCTTCGGACCAAACTCCACATTGCCCATGACCGTCAGCCAGGGAAACAGCGCTGTCTTCTGATAAACCATTCCCCGCTCGGGAGATGGAGCCGTCACTTTTCTGCCATGGTCAATCACTTCGCCTGACGTGGGCAGATCCAGACCGGCAAGTATATTCAATAATGTGGTTTTTCCACACTGTCCCGGCCCAAACAACACCAGGAACTCATTTTTATGTACGGTGAAATGAATGTCACCCAGAACATGATTCTTCCCGGAGCCGTCGAAGCTGTCAAACTCCCTGGAGACATGATTGCACTGAATCACGTCTGTTACAGACCCTGCTGCTGATTCCATACACACAACCTCCCCTCAAGTTTTGCCATAGCCGTCGCCAGCACATATCCTACAATTCCGATAGCCAGCATACCGACCATAATCTGAACCGTATTGCCGTTGGTCATACCCATGACAATCAGCCAGCCGACCCCTTCATCGGACCGCACCATCTCCGCACCCACAACTGCCGACCAGCCTGCCGTAATGGCAATCTGAAGTCCCGCAAAGATGTAGGGGATGGAGGAGGGAAGTACTACCCGGAAGAATACCTGGCGCTCCGAAGCGCCCAGCATCCTGGCGGCTCCCAAAAGCACCGGGTCCACATTTTTGGTTCCATCATAGGTATTCACCGTGATGAAACAGAAACAGCCTAAAAAGATGATGAAAAATTTACTCTGGTCTCCCAGCCCAAACCACAGGATGGACATGGGAATCCACGCCAGCGGTGGAATCGGACGGATAAATTCAAAGATTGGTTTAATTACCGCCTCCACGATTTTGGAGTAACCCATGGAAACGCCAAGAGCGATCCCTGTCACGGTTGCCAGCGCAAAGGCAACGCCCACCCGGTATAAGCTCACACCGATATGTACCTGCATGGTATATTTTCCAATGGGAACCGTAAAGCTGCTGATGAATTTGATTATAATTTCCGATGCAGGGGGGAGAAACATTTTTGCATTGGTAAAACGAGCCACAAGCTCCCAGATGATAAGCAGGGACGCAAAGGCAATCACAGTCATAAATGCTGCCATATTTTTATGGACAAACCGGCCTGCTTTACTCTCCATATTATCGTCCTCCCTTCACGTATTTTGCCTGAAGCTTTTCAAGAACAGCCGACAGCAGATAACCGATCACTCCGATGGTAATCATACCCACCAAAATCACATCCGGGCGCCCCAGCATTCTGGCAACCTGGATCATATAGCCCAGACCTCTGGTCGCCGCCAGAAGCTCCGCCGCCACCAGTGCCACCCAGGAAGAACCGAGGGCCAGCCGAAGACCGGTAAAGATCATGGGGAGAGCCGTTGGTATCGCCACTTTGAACAGCATCTGACGGTTGGACGCGCCGAAGGTTCTGGCTACCCATAAGTGAACCTGGGTGGTACGTTTGATGCCGGCATAGGAGTTGATGGTAGCGCTGATAAACGCGGCAAAGAAGATAATGCCCACCTTTGACCAGTAACCGATCCCCAGCCACAGAATCATCAGCGGAATCCAGGCAAGAGCCGGAATCGGCCGGATCACGTCAAACAACGGTTTCGCAAACATCTCAAACTTCCGGCTCCAGGCCATGGCAATCCCTAACGGAACTCCGATTACCACACCTACGATGTAACCTCCAAGGGCAATCTTCATACTGGCCGCTATATGCTGGAGAAGGGTCGCTCCATCCGGATTGACCCCTCCTGTCAGTTTATAGATAAACGTATCCAATACTTTTGCCGGACTTGGAAGCATCATAGGAGATATCAGGTGCAAAACATCAGTTGCCATTTCCCAGATCACTAATACTGCCACAACAGAACATACCGATATCAGTCGGTACTTGTATTTTGCAAGAATCTCTTTCATATGACGTTCCTCCTGGTTAATTTCCGCTCTTTACAAATTCATCAACAATGTTGCTGTTGAACTTGTCGATCAGTTCCGGCTCCAACTGTCCAAGACTGATATAAAATTCTCCCAGTTCTCTTGCAAAATTACCTAATTCACGGTCTTTCCAATCCTCCGCGGTGATAAACTCCACACGGCCCAGATCACTGACACAGCTCTCCCTGGTCGCTTCCGCGCCGGCCTCTTTCAAGAAATCCACCATCAGATCAGCCGCCATATCCGGGTCGTCATTTAGTGCTTTACATGCTTCCTTGACACAGTCGATATATTTCTGAACCAATTCCGGTTTTCCTTCCACCGCTTTTCGGTTGGCTACTACCATGTCCACATAGCGGGTTCCCAGATCAGCCAGGTTGCCCACCTGTACCATGCCGTCGTCCACTGCCTCGAAGAAAGTTGGCACATTCAAGGCCACCGCGTCACACTGGTTGGCCTGCAGTGCCTGATAAGCCTGGGCCGTATCCATATTGACAATGTTCACATCCGTAATTCCGAGTCCCAGTTTTTCCAGCCATTTTAAGGTAGTAAAATGCTGGGCCGTGCCGATGGGAAGGAGAATGGTGGAACCTTTGACTGATTCCGGGTCTCCCAGTACATTCGGATAGGACGGATTATAGCCCTTTGCCTGTGCGATGGCTGAATCCGGTTTTACAAAGACTCCAAGGCCATCTGTGGATTCCAAAACCTCGCCGATAATCATCATGTCATAGTTCGCCACGCCGGTTACCGCGGCAGCTCCCATAGCGCCCACATCCCACAGATCGGCCGCCAGAGCCTCATTCATGGGCGCGCCTGTGGCAAACATGATGGTCTCCATCTTAAATCCCGCCTTTTCATCCAGCTTATTCTGCTTGATATATTCTGTGGGCAGACTGGTGATAAACGGCATCATGGCAACCCGGAGCGTTGGCAGATCTTCCGTGCCGGAAGCCTCTGTTTTTCCATTTCCTCCCTGTGGCGCCGTAGTCTGGCTTGACCCCGCGGATGCCCCACAGCCGGCCAGCGCAAACGCCAGGCTGACTGCCGCCACGGATCTCAGTATCTTCATTCCCTTTCTCATCTTGACTCCTCCTCCAATGGTTATATGTTGTGAACTTCGGAAAAACACTAAAACCTTCGACTTGCCGCAGCCAACTTAACGCTCCTTGTGTTTTCCGCTCATGAGTTGATTATAAAACGGTTTTGGAATCAAAATTTTTCCATTTTTTTACTTTTCTTTTTCTTTGCGATGGTATTTACGATATTTTATTTTTCAGGGTTTCACAGATCCCACTTTTGTTTTGATATTTTGACTTTTCATTCTTACAGGCCATATCGGACCAGCAGTTCCGGCGGACAATCATTTTCTATCATCCGGTTCCTCATCAGCTGTTCCATCCGTTTTTTGGCGTCTTCCTCATGGCACAGCGTCTCCTGGGCGGGGTCCTGCTCCAGATCAAACAGCATGGACGGATAATCCGCCTGACCCGGCAGTTTCCGAAATGGTATCTTTAAGACCGGCAGACCTTTCGTAAAAGAAAAACCTTCGGAAAGAGTCATGTTCTCCAGCTCCTCATTGTCTATAAATGCCCGGCGGCCGCCGTGGCGGGTAGGCATCAGCGTATACTGGCAGATCTCCTGTTCCTCACAGACCGGGCTTCTCATATAGACATAGCGCCCGTCGGTACAATTGATCTGCCCGCCAAAGAGACCAAAAAGAGCCGCTTCCCTGACCGGCACATCTTCCTTTAATACGTTCTGAAGCGGTATCCCTTCCATCGACTCCGGCAGGTCCAGGCCAAACTGGGCTAATATGGTGGCAGGCAGATCGATGGTCTGCACCAGGCTCTTCACATGTTTTCCCATTTCCCCGCAGACCGGGTCCCAGATAAACAGCGGAATCCGGGCCACCTCATTGTAAAACGGGCAGTGGCACTTGGCCCACTGTCCATGCTCCGAAAGCAAAAAGCCATGGTCCGTGTTGACGATCAGCATGGTATCTTTCCACATATCGTACTCGTCCATCAAGTCCAGAACCTCACCCAGTTTCTCATCACACATGGTCAGAAGGGCCGCGTACTCGGCCCTCAGATGCCGGATCTCCTCCGGTGTGTCTCTCTCATCCACCTTCCTGTAATCCGGCCAGTCGTAAACCGCCCCCTCATAAGGATGGGGGAACAGTTTCTTAAACTTCTCCTGGGAGAAAAACGGTTCATGGGGATCAAACGTCTCGATCTGGACAAACCACTGATCGGCATTGTGATTCGTTCTGATGAACTCTTTCCCCGCCTCAAACGTCTCGCTCTGAGGCTGCCTCGATTCTTCTTTCATATAAGAACGATTGATAAAATCCTGGGGCACCCAGTTGTGGAACCAGTTATCATCGATCCCGTCACAGCGGTTTTTGTAGACAGGCAGGCGTTCCTTCCCATCCACAACCCCTTTCCACGCGTCGCCCTCCTGCCCCCGGAAGCCCTCCCACGTGCGGTATCTGGTATGATACGTGGCCCCGCCGTCCTCAAAATAGTGGTAATGATCCGTCACCAGATGGGAGTGTATCCCGTTCTTGTTCAGGATCTCCGGCATGGAATCGTCAAAGGGCTCTATGGGTCCCCAGCTTCTATGTAAAAAATTGTACCTTCCCGTGTGCAGCTCCCGCCTGGCGGGCATACACGGCAGACTGCCTGCATAACAGCGGTCAAAGGTTACCGTATGCTCCGCCAGCCTTTTGAAATTGGGAGTACTCACACCACTTCCCCCATATGGTTCCAGCATATTCCGATTCAGCGAATCGTACATAATCATAATCACTCTCATCGTTTCCTATTCCCCTCTCCGATATTCATACGGGTTCACCCCATACCGTTTTTTAAATATGGTGGAAAAATAACTGACATTCGGGTACCCCACCTGCTCCGCGATGGTCTTTACCCGCTCTGAGGTATGGGACAACAGATAGGCCGCCGTCTTCAATCTGGTCTCCGACAAGTACGCGCTGTACGTACAGCCAACCTCTTCTTTAAAAATGCGGGACAGGTACTCACTGTTCAGATGAACTTCGAAAGATACCTGCTCCAAACTAATAGACTCGCTGTAATGTTTCCTCACATAGTCAACGGCCGCGGCCACTCCCTTGGACAGCTTTCTTTCATCAATATCCTGGTCTGAGAGAATATTTCTCACAAAATCCAGGATTTTTTCCTTGATATCCTGAAAATCCGAAGACTGCTGCGCTTCCTTCCTGATCTCCGTCATCATGTGATTCATCAACTTGGCATCCTCATGTCCGAATCGCACATAAGCAATCTCCATCGCCTCACAGCAGAAATTCATCAGTTCCTGAACCGGCACCGTGCCTTCCGTCCCCGACATCTCCAGCACTTCCTCCACCCTTTTGTAAAATGCGGACCCGTCCAACTCATACAGCTCCCGGCATTTCTTTCTGAAAAATTCTCCCCACTGTTCGCAGACCGCCCGGACCCTGTCTCCCGGCAGCGGTGATCCCCAGGCCTTGATTCTGCCGGAATAATAGCCGCAGTTCAGCCCATACACCGCTTCCGCGATGAGAAAGGTCACATGGGAAAGGCTGTCCGTAATCGTGCTCACTCCCGCCATGCACTGGTTCTTCGCCACAATTGCGGACACATAATCGTGAAGCAGCTGAATCTTTTTTAACTCCGATAAATTCCGCACCAGATTTCCCACCACCACATAGGTCCGGCTGTCATATTCAATTCCAACCACATGGTGTATCATGGAATTCTCCGGCAGTTCAAATCCCTTCAGCAGCTCCTGTTTCCACACTGCCACCGCAAACAGGCCGTCATCTCTCCAGCGGATCTGACAGTCACGAAGCTTTTTAATCTCCTCATCCCCCAGCACTCCGCCTCTCTTTAAGATCTCACTGACGATGGAATGCTGCTGTCCGGTGCTCTCCGTCTCCCCTTTGCCGTAACTGACGTTTTCCGACAGATGTTTTTCCAGCCGGTCCAGCACTTCACGAAAGGTCTGGTTGTTCATCTCCGTTTTCAGCAGATAGTCATCTCCGCCCTGGCGGACCGCCTCCCTGGCAAGGTCAAACTCTGCAAATGCCGTCAGCATAACCACAATTGTTTTGGGAGACAGCTCTTTAATCCTCTTTAAGAGTTCCAGTCCCCCCATCACCGGCATTTTAATATCCGTAAATACCACATCCACTTCCGTCTGTTTGAACAGAGCCAGCGCCTGCTCCCCATTGTGGGCGCATCCCACCAGCTCGCAGCCCGGATTATTCTGGATACAGAATTGAAGCCATTCGCATATCATTCTCTCATCATCTACCACCAATATCTTCATAGCCTTTTCCCCTGCCTGTCTTCTCCATCACAGGAAGTTTCATCGTGACGGAGGTCCCAATTCCTGCTTCACTCTCCACGGTCAGTCCATACTCCCCGCCAAAATTGATCCTGATGCGGTTTTGTACATTCATGATCCCTATGGATTTTCCACTCTGGTACTCTCTGTTGTCAAATCGCTGGTAAAGCTGTTTCAGTTCCTGTTCATCCATGCCGATCCCATCATCCGATACGGTGATAAAAAGCGCTTCATCCATCCTAGACGACTCCACAACGATCAGCCCCGGTTCCTCCTTCGCTTCAATGCCGTGGAAGATGGCATTTTCGACAATTGGCTGAATAATCAGCGCCGGAACCAGACAGTCTTTGGTATCCATCTCCATATCACACTCAAAATGGATCTTGTCCCCATACCGGATCTGCTGAAGCACCAGATATTTCTCCGTGCTTTCAAACTCTTCCTTCAGCGTGATAAAATCCTCATCCACGGACAGCGTCTTTTTTAACAGATCAATGAAGGCCGCCATCATCAGCACCGCCTGGTCATTCTTGCCAAGCTCCGTCATACATTGAATGGAGAACAGCGTATTGTAAAGAAAATGGGGATTGATCTGAGCCCGCAGGAAATCCATCTCCGACTTGCGCTTCTTGATCTCCTTCTGCTGCACGCTCTCCATCAGATTCCGGATTTCCCCAGCCATATCATTGAAGCTGTCTTTTAACTGTGTCACTTCTTCATAGCCGCCCACGTCACTGATCACATCAAAATCACCCTGGCGCACCTGGTTCATGGAACTGCAAAGCTTCAGCACCGGCTTGGCCATCCGCTCCGCCACATAGTAGGACATCCCGGCTCCTGCCATCAGACAGCCTGCCAAAACCGCCATCAGAATCATCATAAAGCGGTTCAAGGGCCTCATGATGACCGATCCCGGCATCTCCTCCACAATCGTCCATCCGGTCTGCGCATCATAGTAGTTGGATAACAGGTAATCCTTTCCCAGCTTTTTGATGATATGGCTCTCATTTTCCCCATACAGTTTCCTGAAATTTTCAACTCCGATAAAGTTTTTGCCAAGCAGCGACTTGTCATGGCTGGAAACAATATTCCCCTTACTGTCAAAGATGTAGATATTGCTTTTTTCTCCCGGCAGTACGTACAAATCACTCAAATATTTTTCATCCACGTTAATCAAGATAGTGCCAAGCTCCTCCTCACCATCCATCACCTGGCTGAAGGCACTGAACACATAACGTTTTTCCTGGCTGGTCCGGTCAAATTTCTCCAAAAAGCTGCTGATAAACACGATATCGCCCTGGGCATCATAACCGTTTCTGTACCACAGCTGGTTCCTCAGCCCTTCAAAGTCATAGGAATCCATGCCGCTGGAGGAATATTGAAAACCATTCTCCCCTATGATGATCACATCATACGATAATCCCACATCATGAAACACTCTGTCATAATTGTTTTTTAAGCTGTCCAAATAGCCGCGGGCGTCCCCGTCCCCATCCCTTCTCTTCAGACAGCTGTACACCGTCTGATCATAGCGGTACAGGTTGGATAGGGTGATCGTGCTGTATTTTATGGTATTGGACCGTTCCGAAATCTGCTTCAACACATCCAGACGGCTCTGTCCAATCTGAGCGGCCATCATCTTTCTGACGCCGAAAAACATCACGGAAAAAACTAATACCGATATGACTGTAAAAGTGACCGCATACCCCAGATAGAGCTGGACCTTCAGTTTTCCAAATGACTTTTTTATCCTTCCAACGATTGTTTTAATCTCATTCACCCACTTTTGTTTGTCCTAATTTCTCCCGAATGTAATCATCACAGCTGTGGGAGGCCTCACCGCGGCTCCATACCCCGGCCAGGTTGATCTGGCCGGAGCCATAGACTGCCTCTTTCGCCCCGTCAATCTCAGGATTTACATACGTTAAGAACCATTGTTCCAGCTCATAATTCATTCTGTTTTTGATATCCATGCTGCTATCATCCCCCAAGAGCAGCAAGTTGCGCCGTTCCATCGGGTCCTCTGCCAGATCATAGAGTTCATCCGGGCCATAGGGATACCGCTTGATATATTTATACCTTCTTTCCCTGATCATGCGGTTCGGGCCGTATTCATCCATGACAACCACATGCTCATCCTGCTCAAACTTCTCTCCGAGCAATGCGGGCAGAAAACTTCTTCCGGGCAGAGGGATCGAAGCCGCAAATTCCGCCCCTGCATACTCTAAAAGCGTCGGCATAAAATCATAAGCCGAGACCAGAGCTTCACTCACAATCCCTTTTGGAATAACCCCTGGCTGGCTGGCGATAAATGGAACCTTTACGGACGACTCATACATATTGATGGGGAAGGTCCCGTTTCCTTTTCCCCAGAAGCCATGCTGCCCACAGCTGAATCCATTGTCGCTGGAGAAGATCACCAGCGTCTCCTCCCGGATTCCCAGCTGTTCGATCTGCTCCATGATCCGTCCGATATTGCTGTCCATTGCGGTGACCGCCGCATAATAACCGATCTGGTTCGCCTTCATATCCTTCAGTACCTCCTTCGTCAGATAGATACTGTCAGGGTGCACTGACTCCATGGGGCAGGACTCAAAAGGACAGTTTTCATAAAGTTCCGTATATTCTTGGGGATGGTTGTTCAGCCACGGCGCGTGAGGCGCCGTATAGCCTACCTGAAGATAGAAAGGCTGCTTTCCGGCATACTCTTTCATAAAAGATATGGCATCGTCTGTGATGACATCAGTGACATAGCCAGATTCCAATACGAACTGGCCTTCTTTATAAAAAGGCGCACCATAATAAGGGCCTCCGCCAGACTTGTGCGCAAACCAGTGCTTAAAATTCTTTTGAGGTACAGAACTTTTTCCCAGGTGCCATTTACCGGACAAACCACATACATATCCATTGCTGCTCAGGATATCGGTATAGGCGGTCTGCCCTTCCAGGTATTCTATATCCTCCTGCTTTTTATTATCATCCCGAAGCCAGTCATGTACCCCATGCTGGGAAGGTATCCGCCCTGTCAAGAGGGACGCTCTGGCCGGTGAACACACCGGAGAGGCGCAAAAAAAGTTCTCAAAACGCATTCCTTCACGGGCAAGTCTGTCTATATTAGGCGTGATAATCTCGCTGTTGCCAGAACATCCCAACGCCCACGCGCCCTGATCGTCAGATAATATAAAAACAATATTTGGTTTTTTACTGCTCATGCTGTTCTCCTTACTATTACATGGTAATAGCTGCGGCAAGTCGAACATTTAATTTTAGTATATATAAAATGGGTAAAAATGTAAAGTGTTTTCTAAAACAGGCCGCGGCCCGGAGATTATTCTCCTCCGGCTGCGGCCTGTCCACAAATTCTATAACATTTAATTGATCTTCTTTCCACTGCGTCCAAATTTTTTCTTCTTAAAGAACGGCACCTTGGTGGCCGCTGCCTCTGCCCGGCCCTTGGTGTTCTTCTGGTAGGAACGGATGGTCTCGTCCAGCTGCTTGAACCGCTCCTCCTCTTTCTCATCATTGACCCGCATCAGATATTCAAATTCCTTCATGACCTTGTCGGTCACGATCTCCCCCACATCATTGCTCAGCTGCTCCCGGTTGGCCTCCAGGGCTTGTCCGATCACGTGGTTCATGATCGTCTGAAACTGCTCCATCTTCTCCTCGTTGATCACAATCTGCGCCGTGGCCGGCTCCACTTTCCGGATTCCCGTCTCTTTGCTCTCCGGCTCCTTCTCACTGTCCTTCCACGCAGTCTTCATGTCCTCCTCCATGATATCCTCCGATACCACAATGTCCCCCATTACCCCTGTCATCTTGTCCAGGGCATTCTTAATTGCCTTCAATTGATATCCCTTCTCCTTCAACTCTTTTATTTGCCGGAAAAGACGGATATGAAACTCCGTATAATAGCGGTGCCCCATCTCATTTCTCGGAATCTCCAGTTCCAATTCCTCTTCCCAATATCGCAGGACGTGGGATTCTACATCCACTTTTTTTGACGCATCCGATATTAAATAATGTATTTCAGCCATATCAGTATCCTCTCCTTTGATTCACAATATTTGTACTTTATTTAAGTCTATGCCTTGATAATCAGGATTATGATTAAAAAATAAAAAAAGAAGACTTTTTCAAGTCCTCTTTTTCATAAAAGATATTACGTATCTACTGTTCATAAGGCTGGCGTACCGCATTGGCAAATTTGGTGTACTGCGGCATCCATACCAGATTGACGGTACCGATAGGGCCGTTACGCTGCTTGGCTATGATTACCTCAGCAATATCTTTATCTTCGGTATCTTTGTTATAATAATCGTCACGGTACAGGAACATCACCACGTCGGCATCCTGCTCGATGGCCCCCGACTCTCGAAGGTCGGAAAGCATAGGCCGGTGGTCCTGTCTCGTCTCACAGGCACGGCTCAACTGAGACAGCGCAATCACCGGTGCCTGCATCTCTCTGGCAAGAGCCTTCAAGGAACGGGAAATCTCGGAAATCTCCTGCTGTCGGTTGTCTCCGCCCCCCTTGCTGCTGCCGCTCATCAACTGGAGATAATCGATAATCACCAGGCTTAAGCCGTATTCCAGCTTCATCTTCCGGCATTTGGAGCGCAGCTCCGTGATGGAGATACCAGGGGTATCATCAATAATCAGTTTGGAATTGCCGATGACGCCGATTCCCTCCACAACGGCATCCCAGTCGGAATCCGTCAGAGAACCCACACGCAGCTTCTGGGAATCCACGTTGGACTCCATAGAGAGCATACGGTTTACCAGCTGCTCCTTGGACATCTCCAGACTGAATACCATGCAGGGCAGACCCTTTTTCACAGCTACATTATCCACCACGTTCAGGACAAACGCGGTTTTCCCCATGGAAGGACGGGCCGCAATCAGAACAAAGTCCGACGGCTGGAATCCTGACGTCTTATAATCCAGATCAATAAACCCGGAAGGAACACCCGTTACCGTATCCTTATTCTTGGACGCCCGTTCAATGTTCTCCAATACATTGAGCGCTACCCGGCGGATGGGAACAAACTCTCCGGAGGTCCGGCTCTGGAGCAGGTCAAAGATGGTCTTCTCCGTGTGAGCCAGGATATCCTCCAGCTTATCCTTTCCTACATAACAGGTGTTGGCAATCTCTTCATTTACTTTAATCAGTCTTCTTAAGACCGCTTTCTCACGCACAATATTGGCGTAGGACTTCACGTTTGCGGAGGTGGGCACCGTGGTGATAATATCCCGGACAAATTCCAGACTGCTGACCTCCGGGGGCACATCCTTCTCCTTTAAACGATTTTGAAGGGTAACCAGATCAACCGGTTTCCCTTCATTGAATAATTCCACCATCGATTCAAACATCACACCATACTGATGCTGGTAAAAATCATCGGCAGTCACAATCTCCGAAGCCGAGATAATGGCTTCTTTGTCCATCAGCATGGAGCCGATCACCGACTGCTCTGCCTCAATGCTGTGAGGAAGCACCCTTTTTAACAGGGCTTCATCCATATGTTCAAGCCTCCTATGCCTCTACAACCTTCACAGACAGTTTGGCTGTGACATCCTTGTGCAGTTTCACCGGCACCTCGTGGGTTCCGAAGGTTTTAAGCGGTTCCGGCAGAACCAGTTTCTTCTTGTCAATCTCTAAGCCCAGCTGATCGGTGATTGCTTTCCCAATCTCCTTGCTGGAAACGGAACCGAAGGCCTTGCCGTTGTCTCCGGCCTTGATGGACAGAGTCACGGTGGATTTCTCCAGCTGTTCGCCCAGCGCTTTCGCGGCCGCCAGCTGCTCCGCCGCAATCCTGTCCGCATTGGCTTTCTGCAGTTTTAAGTCATTCAAGTTCTTCGGAGTCGCCTCCACACCCAGTTTTTTAGGCAGAATAAAGTTTCTTGCATACCCCTCATTCACCTTCACAATCTGGCCCTTTTTTCCTAATGATTTTACATCTTCCAGTAATACAACTTCCATGTTATGATATGTCTCCCTTCTCAAGCATTTCTATAATCACGACTTTCAGCCGTTCAATGGCTTCCTCAATGGTGATACCCGGGAGCTGCGCTCCTGCGATCGTCCTGTGGCCGCCTCCGCCTAACTTCTCCATCATGACCTGTACATTGACTTCGTCGATGGATCGGGCGCTTAAATAGATGGTGCCGTTGTACTGCGACAGCACAATGGACGCCTTCATACCGTTGATGCCAAGCAGTTCATTGGCCGCCTGGGCCGCTACGATAGTGGGATTCTCCACCCCTTCCGACGGACACACGCTGATTGCAAAAGCGCCTTCAAACACCTCTGCCATCCGCACCGCCTCGGCCTTGGCCTTATAGTCACTCATATCGTCCCTGAACAGCTTGCGGACTCTTGTGATATCGGCGCCGCTTCTTCTTAAATAAGCCGCCGCCTCAAAGGTCCTCACCCCGGTCTGATTGGTAAAGTTATTGGTATCAATGACGATACCGGCATACATGGCATCCGCCTCCGGCGATTTAATCTTGATGCCGTCCGCGATGTACTGTAAAATCTCCGCCACCATCTCACAGGCCGATGACGCATATGGCTCCACATAAGATAAGACTGCGTTGTCGATGATCTCACTGCTCTGTCTGTGATGGTCGAGCACCACGATGGTCTTCACCATACGAAGCAATGCCGGCGCATCGGTAATACTTGGCCGGTTTACATCCACTACCACCAATATGGTATTGGCGTCCACCCGCTCCGCCGCCTGGTCCCCTGTCAGGAACAAATCTTCCGGGTAATCCGGATTATTCATAAACCGCTCCATCATCGGCCGCACCGATGACGTCACTTCATTGATGACAATATTGGCCTTTTTGTTCAAAGAGGTGGCAATCCGGAAAATGCCCACAGCCGCGCCGAAAGAATCGATATCCGACATCTTGTGCCCCATAATCAAGAGCCTGTCCTTGGTCTCCATCAATTCCCGGAGTGCATGGGCCTTTACGCGGGCCTTCACCCGGGTGGTCTTCTCCAGCTGCTGGGATTTGCCGCCGTAGTACTGAATCTTCTCAGCGTCTTTTACCACCGCCTGGTCACCGCCGCGGCCCAAAGCCATGTCAATCGCCACGCGGGCAAAATCATAGTTCTGGCTGTATGTCTCCCCGTTCATTCCCATACCGATACTCAGTGTCACCGCCATCTCGTTGCCGATATTGACAGTCTTCACCTCTTCCAGAATGGAGAACCGGTTATCCTGCAGTTCTTTCACATACTGCTGCTTGATGGTGAAGAAATATTTATCCTTCTCCAGCTTCTTTACCACGCCGTTCATGCCGGCAATATATTTGCTGATTTTGCGGTCAATCAGCGCCATCAGCAGGGAGCGTCTCACTTCCTCCACGCTCTCCAGGGCCTCTTCATAGTTGTCTAAGTAAATGAGGCCGGCCACCATCTTCTGGTCGTTGATCTCCTGCCTGCTTTTTAAAATTTCAGTCTCATCGAATAAGTAAATAGCAATCAGCTTCTGCCTGTCGGCCTCGGACCCCAGGGCATCTTTCGCCTCCCCGCCGTCCTCCTCCATGGTCACCGGCTTCAAGTCAATCCGGTACTTACTCTCTCCATATTCACTGTGCACGCTGACAGCTTCCTTTAGTTCCGCCAGTGTCTCTTTCGCAACCTCAGGGAAAAGCGACATCAGATTCCTGCCTGCCCCCTTCTCCTCCTTGGAAATACGCCGGAACTCCTGGTTCATCCACAAAAACCGCCCTGTCTCATCCGCAACCGCGTAAGGCAGATTCAAATCCGCCAGCAGCTTCTTCTGAACCCAGGCATACTCCGCAGAAAACTCCACAAGCCCCGCCATGAGACGTCTGCGCCTGTACACATAAATCCACAGTGCAATCAGAACATAAACCAGCGTCAGCCCGCACATAACCAGACCGGCCGTCAAATTCACCGCACCGATAATCAGATTCATGATGACAAGCAAAACGGACAAAACCAGCGGCCACTGAAGATAGAGTCCCAGCTGTCCTTTTACTTTTATCTTTTCTTTCATATACGTCTCCTTATCTAAAGAGCAAAGTTCACACGTGCTTATATTATAACATAACGATAAGTATTCGTCTATGGTGTGAATTTTGATGGAGACACTTTGTCAGGATAAAGACAGTCAGACAACCATGGACAAACGGGCTTTCCAAAACCTGAGCCTGATCAACAAACTGGTGCTGTCCTTGTGTAAACTGGCACAGCCAGTCATGACGGGAAGTATCCGTACCATCCGGCTACGTTTTTCATGGGAACTGGATCAAACAGCACGCCTCTATGACAAAAAATATAGATACAAAAAGCTCCCGATTAAAAACTTCATTACATTGCGTACAACACGCATTGACCATAGCGAAAGTGCAGCCGGATATAAAACTTATAATCTGGATTTAACTTTAAAATATAGGTTGGTATCTCATAAAAGTCAGAAGGGTGATGATAGAGACAGATTGCCAGCTTCGGTTTTTGATGTTTGATAATTTCTGCGGCGCCCTCTAACGCCTGCATTTCCGCACCTTCAATATCCATTTTGATGTACGAAACATTTTTACCGCTTAAATGCTCATCTAAAGAATAAACCTGTATTACACCATCACCATCATCAGATATCATTTTCCCGCTTTCAGATGGTCCGTTATTTTCGGTAAAATTTAAACGCCTATTGCCACTCCACAATCCCGCATTATAACAAAACACATTTGGCTCTGTGCTAAAACTATTGCATTTTTTGAAGTTGCTCAGGCTTGGTTCATAACTGTAAACAGCCTCATATTGACCGTTCGTCCAACGCAAAAAGGAAGCAATATCCGAGCCATCATAAGCACCGCAATCGACAAAGCTTTCGTTTTTCGAACGATATTTCTCCAAAAAATCATAACTAAAATATTGTTTTGCAGTCATCACACTCGTAGCATTATAAAATGTTCGTAATAAGACAATGTGCGGCTTAGGTACGCCAATTTGAAGCAATTGTTTTAAAATCACATTTGATATCTCCTGGTCATACGGCGATATGAATACCAACGTATTTTTTATAGCAATTTCTGTTTTAAAATATTCATCTGGGTGTAAGCACTTCAATGGCAATTGCAGCTTATTCGGATAATTGTCAATAAAACAATCAATTCCCAAATACTGATGAACACCACTTTTTTCCAGAAAACGCAATCCGACTTTACCTGCTCCAAAAATCACTTTATGAATTGGCTCATTTTCAATATAATCCTTGCCATAATAGTTGGCAAAATCCTCGATTCCACCAAGTCGTTTTATCAATACATCAAAATTGTTTGCCATCCGGTACTCAATACTGGCATCAAAAATCAATTGTGATTCTGTGTCTTGCAAACGTGTATAGATAGCGTTTAGTTTAGCAAAATGATTCATGACTATTCCTCCTTACAGAATCCACTAAAAAATATACAGCCTTGTCATAGACAATTTCCTGAACTGAAGTTATCTTCAATAACGCACCATATCTATCCTTAATATCATCTGTTGACTTAAAGACTCGAAGATGATTAAAGCTCCAAAAATCCGGGACACTAAATAAAAACCTTTTTCCGCATGGTATGCTTTTCACGAGTTCTAAATCATTTTTTAAATGTTCTAACACTTCAAAGCTGATAATTAAATCGTAATCATCAAGCATGACAATATTATCAAATATATTGCCTGCTAAAAACTTGTCCATGTGATTAGGATTCATATTTCTGGCAAGCTTTATGGCTTTGGACGAAATATCAATGCCTGTATAATTTATATAGCCTCGTTCAAACAATAAGTTCGCAAATTGTCCTGATCCACAGCCAATCTCAAGAATTGGTAACATCTTCTTGCGAGGTTGTTTTGAAATTATATCGGCTGCAACAAAATATAACTTTGGCTGCTTCCACTGGGACAGTGGTACATGATATTCGTGGTCGTTACTGTAATAATAGTCAAAAAGGTCATCCATTGCATAGTCAAAGTCTTGAATCTTTATTAATTTGATATCAGTTGTATATTGTGGACCAATAGCATAAATCGGATTAGGTACGTTCATTTTTTCTAACTGCCCGATGACCTCTGCCGGAAATCGAATGCAGATAATAATCGTAACATTGGTTTCCTCTAACAATGCTTCAGGGGAGAGGACAGGATATCCCTGGAAGTATGTCCCTTGTTTTTCAACATTGTTATCAACAGCAAATGAAATCTCAAAACGCTGTTTCAGTTGATCAATTACTTTTTCTGCAAAGCAACCCGCTCCAAAGATTGCCGCGGTGTCTTTTTTTAATGGCATATAACCACCACCCTTCTTTTCGAGACAGTTAGTCTACTCATTCTCCAATATATCCGCAATCCGCCTGCATGCAAACCCGTCGCCATATGGATTGGCCGCCTTACTCATCCTGGCGTACTCCGCTTTGTTTTCAATCAGTGCAGTAAATTCCCGGTAAATGTTCTCCTGCTCCACACCGACCAGCTTCAGTGTTCCTGCAGCAATTCCTTCGGGACGTTCCGTTGTGGTCCGCATAACGAGGACAGGCTTCCCAAGATACGGCGCTTCTTCCTGTATCCCGCCACTGTCAGTCAGAATCAGGTACGACCTCGACATGAAATTATGGAAGTCAACCACGTTAAGCGGCTCGATCAACTGAATACGGTCCGAGTCTGACAATATCTCATTTGCCGCGCTGCGGACCTGCGGATTCAAATGAATCGGATAGATGGCTTTGACATCCGCGTGCTCATCAAGAACCCGCTTAATCGCCCCAAACATATTCCGCATCGGCTCACCCAGGTTCTCCCGCCGGTGGGCTGTAATCAGGATCAGTTTTGAATCTCCCGCCCACTCTAAATGTTGATTCGTATAATCGGCTTTAACAGTGTAACGCAGTGCATCGATACCTGTATTTCCAGTTACATAAATCGTATCCGGCGACTTCCCCTCTTTCAGCAAATTTTCTTTTGCCATCTCAGTCGGTGCAAAACAATATCGGGAGACAATGTCAATTGCCTGGCGGTTAAACTCTTCGGGGTATGGCGACATCATATCATACGTCCTGAGTCCAGCTTCCACATGTCCCACAGGTATTTGCAGATAAAAGCATGCCAGCGCGGACACAAACGCGGTTGACGTGTCGCCATGGACCAATACCACATCGGGCTTTTCCGCCAGAAGCAGCGGCTTCATCTGATCCAGCACCGAGTCTGTGATATCAAACAACGTCTGCCCTGATTTCATGATATCCAAATCATAATCAGGTAATACTCCAAACACTGCCAAAACACTGTCGAGCATTTCACGGTGCTGGCCCGTTACACAGACTTTTACCTCGAAACACGGACGTGACTTAAGCTCCAGTACAAGAGGACACATCTTGATTGCTTCAGGGCGCGTACCGAAGATCAGCAATATCTTTTTCATATATCGTTCCCTCCTCCTGCGCCCTCACCATATAACAGAACCATACTCATCCTCCTTATATGAATTCATAATTCACGGACATATTTTCTATTATCTTCAGTAAATTTTTTGATGGATGATGTAGCAAAACATTTTTAATATCCGGTGTCACAAATTCCTCTATGGCCCCATATTCGCATGAAATGATATTTACTCCATGATCCTCTGAATATGGCAGATACAGAGATTTTTCATCCACCCTTAATATATCAATATGTTTCTCTCTGACAGAATCCAGCAGGCTATCATACCCGCCCTCTGTGATGAACACTATATCGCCAAGCAACAATGGCGCTGAAAAATACGAATTGGGAGAAGCGGCGCTGAATCTTTTAAAGGTAACGCCGGATTTTCCACGCATGCGGAAAACCAGCTTAAAAGTTTTCGCTCTGTCACTGATCCGAAGCAGACTGAACCCGCCAAGGGCAAAATTTAAAAACTGCAGTTTTTTCCCATTTTCATCGTAATATTCAATTTGGCAGCGCACATTACCTGTTTTGCCGGCTATCTCGGTTTTAAATCCGATACGACTGCCGATTGTATAATCCGATATGGCGTAATTCTTATCAGTCCTCAGCCATACGATTTCATCGTCATCCACATCCCGCTTTAATGTAAAGCAGCCGTTGTCCCAGCTCTTTATCGTCTTATCCCCGGGTGATATTGTTGTCTCATAAAAAAGTTCACAAAGCGGAATGTCACATGTCTCATGAAACTCAATCGGTTTCAGACTGTCTGTAAACGAATATATTTGTTCCAGGGGCCGCCCTGTAAAAATATCCATGTCATCCACTTCGTCATTTTCATAAATACAATCGGAATTTTCTTTGAAATTAAATTCATCAAGTGCTAATATTTGATGAATACAGCAATAATCCCTGACTGACTCCGCCGTGATATTACCCTGGAAAACCGTAGTATTCATCATCTGCCTGTCAAGCTGAACCTGTTGTCTGACTCTTATATACTGTCTGCCGTCCACTTTTCCAATGACCCGTTCATCAGGAGCAAATCTCGTAGCCAGGGCGAAATCCTTGAGATAATTTCTTCCATAATAATGATCAGGCGAAAATACCGTTACATAATCAAAGGTTTCCAGGGACAATAATACATCACTGCCTTTCTCCCAAAAAAGCAGATGCTTATTCTCATACGTCTGATGGTCAAACATGCTCTGCACCTTATCATTTCCGCCAAAACAAAGCACAAGAATTTTCGGCAGTCTGATCCGTTGTTCACAACCGAATACCTTACTGACAATCCTGTTTAACCGGTCTTCATATAAATGCTCACTAAGGACATGACGCAGTCCCGCCAATCGAAACTTCCGATAATTTTCAGCAGAGCAATTATGGTTAAATAACCGTTCTATTTCCTCTTCGTGATCAGAACATACCAGCAAATCTCCCATCAGCAGCTTGATTCCCCTGCTGTAATTGCTGATGGACGGCGTGTTGCAGGCCAGCAGTTCAAACACCCGGCGCGCAAACATCGTACTGGAATACACCATGGATGTCATATTCACACCATATCGATAGCCCTTATATGCTTTGGATATTTCCGAATATGGCAGACTGCCGAGAATATTCTCTTTCAGTTCCTCAGGAAAATAGTAATTCTCCGCCATGGGGCTTGCAACAGACACCCCGTCATCACTGCCTTTTTTGAAATTCCTGTCATAGATATCAATCCCCACTGTTTTCATAAAGGGGATAAGTTTCATAAACACGCTGGAGCGTTCCTGGTAACGCACGTAGAATGAACCGGCAAAACAGAATTTATCCTGACGCTCATATTCTTCCAGCGGATTATGTATTTTCGGCTGCGCGGCAAAGGGCAGGTAATAAACCCGGTCATGCCCCACACAGGTCTTGTAAAGTCCTACACAGTCCGCGTCTGTGGTAAACACAAAATCGGCGGCCTGTGCAACCTTTAAAAACACACCAAAATGAACCGGGTCCTCCTTGGACCAAAAAACAACCGGCACTCCTCTCTTATGGCAGAATTCAATTAACGCATAAAATTCACGGGTATCATCATTTAATTTATACCGCCATAAATTATCCTTTCCTCTCCACACAGATTCAATAAACAAAAAGTCCGGCTGAAAGGCTTCTATTTCCTGCTGAAATCCCTGAGGCGTAATTTGGACCGTATCACACTCCGGCGAATAGCAGCCTAATGTGAACTCATCCATAATAACAGCCATTTTTAATTTTCTTCCATCTTTATACACCATATTATTTTACACACCTATACCATTTACATGAACTGTCTGTGACGTCATCATATTTTTCAAAGCACTGCACATCAGGAAAATGCCTGCGCAGCTGATCTGTAAAGTCAACTTCACCATAATACCGGTATGTGCCAACTCTATATTTTTCATAAGTTTCTTGCCCGTACCAACCTGTTGGATTCTCGCATGGAACTGTTTTTAATGTTTTACTGTCCGTTACCCAGATCAAAGCCATACCACCCGGCCGGAGTACTCTTTTTATCTCACTCAAAGCTTTTTCATCATCATAGACATGATTCAGCACACAGTTTGCAAAAACCAAGTCAAAGGATTCTGATTCCACCTCCGGCATGTTACAGATATCCGCAACAATATCCACCCTGCACTCTGGCCGGATATCTATGGTCGTAACATCAGCCCCTGCGCTTTTGAAGAATCTGCGCTCCGGATTTGATGGCGAGATATGCAGAATCCTGGTCGAAGAAAAGTCTATAGGTATATTTTCGCTGAGCAGTTTTGGAATTGTGCGGGTCCGTTCTATTGATCCACAATTTGAACATCTGCGTGCCTTTTCCGACTGAAAGGTTTCAAACTCATGAGATCCGCAGATCGGGCAGGTATGCTGTACTTCCTTTTTTACACCGCTCGACCCTATCACCGGCACCTTCTTTTGGATGTCATAGTAATCCTCAAATTCTTTAAAACCTAATTCCCGCAGCGTAGACCGGATCTCTGAAAAAGTTGCCTGCGCCACTACAAATACAAAGCATTCTTCCGGAGAAATGTTTACGTCTGCAAATTTGTAAACCGGTTTGTCCCGCCATACAGGCAGCCTGTCAGCGTCATTTGAAATGTAATATGCCGTATTCAGTTCCTTATGAAAATTAACCGTCTGGAAGATGTTAGACTCCATCCATCCTTTGCCCCAGATTACGATTTGTCTGCCCCGTGCCTTACCTTTAATAAAATTGCTGATTTTCACCAAATTGCTGATTGAAAAGGAAGAATCCATGGGGAATATTGAATGAAAGTCTGCTATTTTTAAATTTCTCTTATCAACCGCGTCTATTGCATCCGTTACAGTAATAAATTCTATCTTTTTTTGTAAAGCTTCAATCAGGGAATCAAAAAACTGAACCATCAAATCATTAGGTCTGTCAAAATAACCAGTCTGTTGATATCGATCCTGACACTGCATAAAAGACCAGCTATGCATTAACACCGTTGCGATGGCTTCACTTCCATAATATTCATAATAACTATCAAACAACGATTGATACTCTAAAATAATACGTTCAAAATCATTTTTCGTTTCTGGTATCAAGGAAGCATAATTAAAATTGAGAGGCTTTTTGTTTGGTAAAATGCCGATAGGCAGCTCTAACAATCCATTTTCATAACAAAACTGTCTGTTTACAGGCAATATCTCTGGCCTCAAATAATTGTAACTCAAATCAGCCTGATAGCCTTTTTCTTTTAATGCCTCCAATACGCCGATTCCAAAGCGGTATTCACCGCCACGATATGCAATGGGCATTTTTCCAGTACATTCGTAAAATTTATTCGTGACATAATCGATCATGACTTTTGAGTCATCCATATTTTTATACCACGAATAATAATTTTCGCTGATACTCACAAAAGAAGGTTTTCCTACAATTTTCTCCAAAAAATTATAATGACAGTGCACCTGCAGATCATGTCCGCGGGAAATGACATATTTTCCAACCTCAATGATTTCATCACCATATACTTCACACTCTGCAAAATCCACAAAAAAAGTCATTTTAATATGGTGTTTATCTGCAATATCCATCATACGGCCAATACCGTACTCCATGCCGCCAACACGTCCATAAATCAAAGTGTTGACATGGTCTGATTCCGCCCTGCGGCGCAGCGCTTCCACATCAACCGTAAGCATACATTTTGGTTTATTCATGATCCTTCCTCCCAGAAGCTGATTTTTGCAGTAATTTCTCCTGACAACGTATTCTCCACTATTGTATCTAACAGCATTGTTGTCTCATAATGATTATAATGAGGCGCTGCCACGCCAAAGTTAACCGTTGTTGATGCCTGTGCTAAATCAGATTTAATTTCATATTTTATTTTTACATTTTCTGTTTCAGATTCAAGAGTACACCGTGAAGCTGTGAACCTGCTGTGCTCTATTAATTCTTTTGGAATAACACATCTTTGCCGCATCGCAACCGGTTTCTCACAAATCCACCGATCCTTAATGATTAGTTCATTAGGAAAAACAGAAATTTCACGAGAAACTTTCAAATCGTCCAATTGGTATTCTCCTATCACATGGCCGCTGTCACCCTTATGCTCATATACAGAAATTCCTGATTTTTTTACAGAATTACAAAAATCTTTTTGGAACATACTGTCTGCATGAATGGGAAACACCCCTGAATGACCTGCACTAGAAAGCAGAAACCGGCTAACCGGTGAAAAGTGATCATCATTGTATTGACCCGGGTCAATTAAAAGATCAATATTTTTATATCTTGCTGTTATACTTGATAGATCCGTATGCGCATGCGATTGATTAACAGTTTTAGATTTGAAGCTCAAATAAACCTCACCAACTTTAATGACCGCCATTCCCAAATCAGGGAATAATGCGGAATGTCCGTTACTTTCTAAACTATTAAAAATTTTTCCGTCGCCTATTACAGGGAAGGAAGTATCTTTATGTGCAAATACAAGCAACGTTTCTTTTGATTTGTCTAAGTTATCTTCTATTTTCTTAATACCCCTGATATGATAGTAGTTACAGAATTTGACAATCCGCTCATACATAATATTATTAAAATTAAAATAGGTAATACTATGCTCATTGTTGGTAAAATCATCATAATAAGCGGTTTCAAATAATTGATTGATTCGGCTTATGGCTCGTTCCTTCCATATCTTTGATTCTTCCCGCCCTTCCAATAAAACCCCTATATGTAACAATGCCAGGTCTTGAAACAGGCCATGATTGTTAAGAAAGTTGTGATTATCGTCATTCATTAACCAATTGGCATACTTCACTAACAACTCAAAAAATTCTTTTTGATGTGGAATACTCCCCAAAACATCCAGCGCTTTAATGAAAAGCAGGGTTTGACCGTAAATAGGCAGGTCGCTATAAAAAGGTCCATCTGTTTTCAGATATTGATAAAACTGGCCTATGATTGTTTCAAATGTTTCTTTATAAATATGTTTTCCTGACATCTTATATCCGGTTAGGACACAAGACAGATAGTCCATGGTAAAAAGATATTCTCGTTTCGTTGTCGCATCATCTTCGAATATGTGGTTGAAAATATTAGTTTCATCGCTGCTGATGTGATAGTAATACACATCCCACAGATACAAATCGCCTCTTGTACACTGTTCCGCAATATTTACGACATCACTTCTTACACCCCGGTCGATGTAATAATCCATTTTACGATGTAATCCTCCTACAAGTGATATACTTCTCCGCAAACACATTTCCGTGTGTCGAGGACGATTTTATCTTTTATCAGGCTGAAATTTTCAACAATTTCCCTGTGGCCAACCATAATGACAACCAAATCCACGCTGTCAGCGAAGGTATTAAAGTCAAAGACCTGCTTATCCACAATCTTCGTGTCAATGTATGGGTCATAACACAACAGCGGCGGAGCAAGATGCTTTTTCATGCAATCCAGCAGCTGCAGTGTTGGGCTTTCCCGTACATCATCCACATTTTCTTTATAGGTCAAACCATAAATCCCCACCCGTGAAAGATCGTTCATATGATGTTCCCGCATAATGTCATAAATGCGTTCCAGCACAAATTCAGGCATAGAATCATTGATCTTCCTGGCTGCGAGAATAATATTGGCAAGTCCGGGATAATCTCCAACCAAAAACCACGGGTCAACCGAAATACAGTGTCCGCCCACGCCGGGTCCTGGTGATAAGATATTCACCCTTGGGTGCTTATTGGCAATGCGGATGATTTCATACACATCCATGTGATCACAGCGGCAGATTTTAGCCAGCTCATTGGCAAAAGCGATGTTGATATCGCGGAAGGTGTTTTCCACCACTTTTGACATCTCGGCGGTTCGGATATCTGTCAGCACAATCTCACCCTTGCAGAACGAACCGTACAGCTCCTGCAGCTTCTTCCCCGTTTCCTGATCGTCCACTCCAATTACCCTGGAATTATGCTCAAGTTCATAGATCATGGAGCCTGGAATAATACGCTCAGGCGCGTGCGCAATGTTAATCCGTTTTCCCGATTCAGCAATCAATGGCCGGATATAACGGTCAATACTTCCCGGTGATACCGTGGACTCAATGACTACCGTCGCGCCATCCGCACACACCCTCAATACATCCAAAAACGCGGCGGCAACGTATCTCATATCTACTTTTTTCGAAATGCTGTCATATGGTGTGGAAACTGCGATAATATAGGTATCGGTATCCATGATCTCCGTTTCGAACCGGATTCCATTAGAGACAGCTTTGTCAAACAATTCCTGCAGCCCGTTTTCCTGAAACGTCAATTCGTTTTTCTTCAGTGAAGAAACGACATCTTTATTGATATCAATCCCCACCACCTGATATTTAGCCGCCGCGGCTATCGCCAGCGAGGTCGGCAATCCAATATATCCAAGTCCAATCACGCTAATCATTTGTTCTTCCCCTCTTCTCCATAAATTTCTCTATCACGCCTGCAATGGCAGCCGATTCCCCAGGACTTACCGCTGGATCAAGTCCGCTGTGGATAGCATTTACAAAATTGCTTAATTCGTAGCGCAGGCCTTCTCCCTGGAAACTGCTGTGATACGACTGGACGGAACCGGAGTTTTCATAGTGGATAATAAATTCCGATGTTTTCCACCATGGGGCATTTACGGTGATATAGCCCTTTGTCCCGGATATGGTCATGCTCCCGTCAGACTTGACACCGATCCCGACTTTCGCCGTCGCCAGAGCATGTTTATATTTAAAATGAGCCTTAGGTCAGTTTACAAGGAACTACACGCAGACCACGAAACGGGGGCTGCTGACAA
>JAWZDV010000049.1:0-5194 GCA_034142505.1 Bacteroides thetaiotaomicron | reverse complement strand
CAATCTGCGGAACACCTCTTCTTGCAGGCGGAATTCCATCCAGACGGAACTGTCCTAAAGTCTTGTTGTCTCTTGCAAACTGTCTCTCACCCTGTACCACGTGGATATCAACCGCTGTCTGGTTGTCGGCCGCCGTGGAGAAGATCTGGCTCTTCTTGGTCGGGATCGTTGTGTTTCTCTCAATCAGTCTTGTTGCCACACCGCCCATAGTCTCGATGGACAGGGAAAGCGGGGTAACATCCAGAAGAAGGATATCGCCGGCACCGGCATCTCCTGCCAGCTTGCCGCCCTGGATCGCCGCACCGATTGCAACGCACTCATCCGGGTTCAGGCTCTTGGATGGCTCATGACCGGTCATCTGTTTTACTTTCTCCTGGGCTGCGATCATACGGGTGGAACCGCCAACTAACAGCACCTTGCCAAGTTCGGAAGCAGTAATTCCTGCATCCTTCAATGCATTCTGTACCGGAATTGCTGTTCTCTCAACTAAATCATGGGTCAGTTCATCAAACTTCGCCCGTGTCAGATTCATATCCAGATGCTTCGGTCCCTCCGCAGTAGCAGTGATGAACGGAAGGTTAATGTTGGTGGTTGTCGCGGTGGACAGCTCTTTTTTCGCCTTCTCAGCCGCTTCTTTCAATCTCTGAAGCGCCATCTTATCTGCGGATAAGTCAACACCCTCCGCTTTCTTAAAGTCATCAATCATCCACTGGGTAATCCGGTTATCAAAGTCATCGCCGCCCAGTTTTGTATCGCCGTTGGTGGAAAGAACTTCGATGACACCGTCGCCGATCTCGATGATGGACACATCGAAGGTACCGCCGCCAAGGTCATATACCATGATCTTCTGCTCTTTTTCATTGTCAAGGCCGTATGCCAGCGCCGCGGCTGTCGGCTCATTGATAATACGCTTTACATCCAGACCCGCAATCTTGCCCGCGTCCTTGGTTGCCTGACGCTGTGCGTCGTTGAAGTATGCAGGAACCGTAATAACCGCTTCCGTCACCTTTTCGCCAAGATAACTCTCAGCATCTGCTTTTAATTTCTGCAGAATCATTGCGGAAATCTCCTGCGGAGAATACTTCTTATCATCGATGGTCACTTTATAATCCGTTCCCATATGTCTCTTAATAGAAGAGATGGTCTTGTCGGCGTTGGTTACCGCCTGGCGTTTCGCCGGCTCGCCTACCAGTCTCTCTCCTGTCTTTGTAAATGCTACCACAGACGGTGTGGTTCTGATCCCCTCTGTATTGGCGATCACGACCGGTTTACCGCCCTCCATAACAGCTACACAGCTGTTGGTTGTTCCTAAGTCAATACCAATGATCTTGCTCATAGTTTCTTCCTCCTGATTTCATAGTTAAATTCTTTTTATTTCCTGATGTTCGTCAATGTCTAACTCTCATGTGAAAAACTAGTTGGCCACCTGTACCATGCTGTGTCTCACTACGGAATCCCGGTACATATAACCCTTTTGAAGCTCCTGGGCCACAATGTTCTCTCCCAGGTTTTCATCTTCAATATGCATCACCGCATTGTGGAAGTTGGGGTCAAATTCCTGCCCAACCGCCTCGATTGGCTTCACACCGGCTTCCTCCAGTGCTTTTAACAGCTGCTTATATATCATCTCCATCCCCTCCGCAAACGGCGAACCCTTTGCATCCTCCGGAATGGCGGCCAATCCTCTCTCAAAATTGTCAACCACAGGGAGCATTCTCTCCACAATATCCTTCGCACCAATCTCATACATGGCAGACTTTTCTTTCTCCGTCCGCTTTCTGAAATTGTCAAACTCCGCCATGGTTCTTCGCACCCGGTCTGTCAGCTCTTCAATCTGAGCATCTCTCGGGTCTTTCTTCTCTTTCTTCTTGCCAAAAAACCCTTTCTTCTCGGTTCCTTCCTGGCCTTTCCCGGTCTCTTCCCGTCCATCCTCCGACTCGGTCTGCCCCGCGTCCTCTCCGTCCGTCTCCTTACCGGAACCAGCGGTCTCTGCCGCTGTCACCTCTTCTGCCCCATCGGCAGCTTCCGGCGCTCTGGCATCCTCTGCCTGTAATTCCTCCGATGCCACTGCTTCTTCTCTCATCTCTTCACTATTCACAGTTTCTTCGTCACCTTTCGTCTTTTTTAAAGGTCGCATCCAGCTGGGTCATCAACGTCTTTAGCGTCTTTAACACCTTCTCGTAATCCATACGCTTGGGTCCGATAATCCCTATGGTCCCACGGATGCCCTCTCCCAATTCATAATTCGCTGTCACCACGCTGCAGTCCTTCATCGTCTGTACCGGAGTCTCATCACCGATGTAAACCTGAATGCCGGAATGTTCCTCCGATTCATTCACATCCGAGATCAAATCCTGCAGAAGTTCCGTGTGCTCCAAAGTACCCAAAAGCTGGCTGGCTTTCCCGCCGTCACTCAGTTCCGGATACTTGAAAATGTTGGTGGCCCCGCTGGTATAGATCTGAAGATCATCCTCATCAGCCTTGATGGCCTCGGCAACCTCATTCAACACCAAATCCACGACCTGGCTGTGGCTGCCTGCCTGCTCTTTCAAACTGCTGATCACACCCAGATTAATCTCCTCGATGGTCAGCCCGTTGAGACTGCTGTTGAGCAGAATATTTAAATTCAGCAGTTCTTCCTCTTCAATCTCTTCATGAATTGTCACCATGCTGTTCTTGATAATGTTGCCTTCCACCACCGTCACAATCAGCAGCTTATAAGCGTCCACCCGGGACAGCTGGATGAATTTCAGTTTATTGTGGTGGTACTGGGGAGCGCTGATTAAGGCCGCGTAGTTGGTGTTGACTGCCAGCAGCTTCGCCATCTGCTTTAATACCAGTTCCAGACGGTCCACCCGCTGAATCATCAGCTCCTTCATCTCGGTCACCTGAAGTTCCTTCTCCTCCATAATCTGGTCTACATAGAAACGGTAGCCCTTGTCTGAGGGAATTCTTCCTGCGGAGGTGTGCGGCTGAACAATGTAGCCCATCTCCTCCAAATCAGACATCTCATTGCGGATGGTGGCGGAACTCCACTTGGATTCCGTGTACTTGGAAATGGTCCTGGAGCCGACCGGTTCTCCGGTATCCATATAGTTCTTGATGATTGCTTTCAATATGGTTATCTTCCTGTCATCCAGTTCCATATCACCCATCCTTTCTGCTTCTTTTAGCTTGTTAGCACTCCTTGATGTTGAGTGCTAATATCTATGCTCCTAATATAATCCTTTGTCTGATCTTTGTCAATAGGTTTTTACAAAAACTTTTCTTCTATATAAGTACTAATAGAGGCAGACTTATGTCACCTAAACGACAGAAATATCCAGGAAATGACAGATTTTCTTGACTTTTAACAAATTTGTAATATAATTGTAACTGATAAACCACAATAATCAAATTGCGAGGAAAATCATGACAACTATTTGTAATATCCTTAAAAAAAGTTTCAAAACAGCCCTGCTGACGGCTCTGTATATCCTATGTGTTTCATTTACCGCGTTTGCAGAGACAGACAGTGCGGACAAAGGTCCCGGGGTCCCCAAGGTGGAAGAACCTGCACAACCTGCTGAATTAAAAGAGGGCGATTCCCTCGGCATCTTCAAAACCACGGGCTACTGCAATTGCGACAAGTGCTCCAACGGCAGCGGCCTCACATACAGCGGCACCAAACCAACGGCTAATCACACCATTTCCGCCGATTTAGACCTCCTGCCCCTTGGCACGAAGGTGAAGATCAATGATATCATCTATACGGTGGAAGATATGGGCGGCGGCGTGGACGGCCACAAAATCGACATCTACTATGCGTCCCACGAGGAAGCACTAGCCCACGGCTTATCCAGTTCGGAAGTATTCTTTATCTCCAAACCGGAGGAGAAAAAAGCGGAGGTTCCCGCAGAAGAGCCAAAAACCCCGCTAACACTAAGCGGCCCTGGAGATGCATATTCATAAATTAACGCGCCAGTCTCCGGCGGACAGCCTTATAAACCCTGGACTTGATCCTTAAAAAGGGATACGTAAGAATTATTACGTATTCCTTATTTTTTTGATTATTTCGTTGACAAATACTGGAAATGATGTAAAATCCTTACTTAATGTTCATATATTACATTTTTGTTACATATATATACTATATATTAAAAATTGTTTCAAATATATTGAGCAGAAAAGAAAGGATTTTATTTATGAAAATAGCAAAGAAAAAACAACACCTGATAACCGGAATATTACTGACTCTGTTACTGATGATTCTCGGCTGCTTCCCTGCCTTTGCATCCACCAGCGAGGGGCGGCTGGACGGCCTGCTGGATGGCAGGATCATGGGATGGGCCTGGAACAGCTCCACACCCGATACTCCCGCCACCGTACGTGTAATTGTAAAAAAATATGGCAGCTCAGAAATTGTACAAGACTCCACTCTTACCGCAGAAGAATACCGGGAAGATTTAAAAACAGCCGGCAAGGGAACCGGCACTTACGGCTTTACCGTCCCTGTAACCTGGGACACCGCGGATAACAGCCTCTATGTGGTGGAATGCACCGTAAACGGCGAGGCCGTCACCAACTCCCTCTACACCCGGAATGGAGAGATCACCTCCGCATCCAACGGCGGGCTGATTCCGCTGGGAACCTTCAAGACCACCGCCTACTGTCCCTGCCGCTCCTGTTCCTCCGGCTGGGGCGGACGCACCAGCACCGGCACCATTGCCGCCGCAGGCCGCACCATCTCCGTTGACCCAGCCGTGATTCCATACGGCAGCCATGTGATGATCAACGGCGTGATCTACACCGCTGAGGACGAGGGCAGCGGTGTGAATGGGAAACATATTGACATTTACTTTAACACCCATGCGGAATGTAAACGATACGGAGTCAGAAATGTAGAAGCTTTTTTAGTAGCATAAAACCATGGCGCCCCCAGGAATCCAGATTCCCGGGGGCGCCAATTTCACAAGGTTCTTTCTGAACTTTTGGTAAGTGGAGAGTTAAGGAAGGAAAGACGCAGGAGGTGAGGTGTATCCGTTCATGTGAAGAATGAGGCTGCGTATGCATCGCTCATCTTCCTTTTGTTCCTTGCATTGTTCCTTCTGCCAACAAAGTTACCGGGAAATCACGAGATTCCATACCTGGCGGGGAAGACTCCCTGGGCGGGCTCTGGCTGGTCGATTTCTGGAGGGGCTTAGACTGTCTTACA
>JAWZDV010000048.1:0-5830 GCA_034142505.1 Bacteroides thetaiotaomicron | reverse complement strand
ACAGTCTTAGCCCCGGAAGCATGAGACCAGCCAGAGCCCGCCCAGGGAGCCTTCCCAACGATTCAACCTACATATCTCGTGATTTCCCTCCACAACCTCATTCTACCCAAGTTAGAGAAAAAACCTGTCATCCAGAAACTCCCCATTATCACACTTTATTATTTCTCACAACACATCCACGCAAACCTTCACCACCACTTTCCGGTAAGTCACCGGCCCATCTACAACCGTTCCCGGCCTGTGAATATCATTAGGGAAGAAAATCATATAATCTCCCTGCACCGCTTTTATAAACGTCTCATCCTTCACATCCCCCAGGAAATACAGATCCTGCTCCTCGTTAGCTTCCACCACCGGGTAATCCGCCTTTTTCGGTGCGAATCCCATCATCTCTTCCCCGCTCACCCAGAACTGCACATCAATATACTTTTTATGCACCTCCGGTTTTGTATCCTTCACTTCTTTAGATGTCAAATCAAACACCTTCGCGTAGATTCTATCCCCATCAATCGGATATACCCCCGGTTCCATAACCATGAAATCATGACTCATGACATACTCCACCGCCCTCCGGACCGCCTCCGGATATTTCCTCAAATCATCATTTGCATAAATTGAAGATGCAATCATGAATGTTCCTCCTACTATACTAATTATGCAATATTATGGTACAAAATCAACGCGATCATCTCGATCGGCTCCCCATTTGACGCCTCAATACTATGACCTTCCCCGTCCCCGGTAAAAGTCACATCCCCAGGTCCCACCTCCACGATGGTTCCATTATCATTGAACGTCCCTTTCCCACTCAGTATATAATACGTCTCAGACTCATTGTCATGGACATGATAACCAATTCCGGCTCCCGGATACACAGTGGTATGGGCAAACACCCGCCCTTTCTCATACAATTCATCCGGACCATTTAAAAGGTCGCGGACCGTAATCTCCCCGATGCCCTGAAACGGGCTCGGTTTTAATGTAGATACAACTTCCTCTCTCCGCCGTACCATAACCTGTCACCTCACTTCTTTCCTTTTCTGGGACACTGGCACAGCCAGACCTTACGTCCCCAAATATTTCTGAATCGTCTCCTGGGTCAAGTCCTTCGTCGGCTCATGGTGAACCACGGACCCTTTCTCCAGAATATAGCAGTCCTCACTGACCGACAGCGCAAACTTGATACTCTGCTCTGCCAGCAAAATTGTCACCTTCTGCCTGATCAGCTCCTGCACAATCTCCGCCAATTGCTGCACAATAATCGGCGCCAGACCTTCCGTGATCTCATCCAGCAAAAGCAGCTTCGGATTCTGCATCAGCCCCCTGGCTACCGCCAGCATCTGCTGCTCGCCGCCGCTTAACTTCCCGCCCTTTGACGTTTCCCTCTCCTTCAGTCTCGGAAACAGGTCGTAGATCCGCTCCAGCGTCCAGTCCTTCTTCCCGTCCACGCCCACACGCTCCGCAATCAGCAGATTTTCCTTCGTAGACAATGTAGGGAAAATATGCCGCCCCTGTGGCACATACGCAATCCCCGCCTGGGCGATCTTGTAAGAACTCATCCCACAGATATTCTGACCGTTAAACAGGATCTTTCCTTCGGTACTGGCATGAGCCTTCGGATTCAGCAGCCCCATAATACTCTTCATGGTCGTGGATTTCCCCACACCATTTCGCCCCAGCAGACACACCGAATGGCCTTCCTCCACCTCCAGGCTCAAATCAAAGAGGATATGGCTTTTATCATAATAGGAATTGACATGTTCCAACTGTAAAATCATTCTGCACCTCCCAAATATGCCTGCTGCACAAACTCATTCTGTCTGATCTTCTCCGGCGTATCCGACGCGATCAGCGCCCCGTTGCTCATCACCGAGATCTCATCCGCGTAGTTAAACACAATCTCCATATCATGCTCGATGAAAATAATCGTCATCTTCTGGTCCTTCCCCAGCTTCCGAATCAAATCCATCAGCCGGTAAGCTTCCTCTCTCGCCACACCGGCCGCCGGCTCATCCAGAATCAGCAGCTTCGGCTCCAGTGCCAGCGCGATGGCGATATCCAGTCTTCTCTGATCCCCGTAAGACATAAACCCGGCGATCTCCCCCGCCTTGTCCTCGATGCCGACCATCTTGAGATACTTCATCACCTCGTCCTTCAGATACGTATCCTTCACCGGCAGAAAATGAAATGCCTTTTTATTCATGTTAATTCTTGCAATTTGAACATTCTCGTAAACCGTTAAATTCGAGAAAATCTGTGTAATCTGAAAACATTTACACATTCCCTTTTGCACAATCTTGTGCGGCGCCAGACCGGTGATATCCTCCCCCTGAAAGATCACCTTCCCGCTGCTTGGCGTGGTTCGGTTGCAGATCAAATCCATCAGCGTGCTTTTTCCCGCGCCGTTTGGCCCGATCACCGCCCTCATCTGCCCGTCCGGAACCTCAAAGGAGACGTCATTGGTTGCATGAAGCGCCCCAAAGAACCGGTTCAAATGTTCCACTTTCAAAATAGGCTCTCCCATCACGCCGCCTCTCCCTTCCGTTTCAGATTTTTCTTACTCTCCTGTAACTCCTTCGTCGCCTTGTCCGTCAACAGACCGCCCTGTAAAAACAGCACGCAGAGCACGATAATCACACCCTCAAACGCCTGGTAATACTGGGTGTAAATCGGCAGCTGCACATTGATCACCGTCACAATCGCCGCCCCCAGAATCGGTCCGAAGAAACTGTACATACCGCCGATCAGACACATGATCAGCGCGTCCAGAGACGCATTGGTGGAAATCATAGTCGGAAACGCTCCCATATTTCTCATAGAGTAGCACAGCCCTGCAATCCCGCAGAACAAAGCCGATACCATGTAAGCCACCAGTCTCACATTCCTTGTATTGATTCCCAGGAAGGTCAGACGCTCAATATTTTCCCGGCTTCCCTTTAACACCGTGGCAAACGGTGATTTAAAGAAAAAGTAAATCAGGATAATGCACACCGTACAGATGGCAAAGCAGAGATAAAAATTGGCCTTCGTGCTCAGCGCAAACGGCAGTCTCACCGCTCCTGTGATTCCCGTATCGCTGCCCACAATCTGCAGCTTCTGAACCATGGTCCACAACAGCGTGTTGAGACCCATATTCATAAATGCAAACGCCAGGTCATCATTGGACCGCAGGCACAGCACTCCCATCACCGCCGCCAGAACCAGCACGCACACCAAAGCCAGAGGAAGCGCCGCCCCCAGAGGCATTTTCATACGAACCGCCATGAACAGATAGGCATAAGCCGCAAATCCGAAATAAGTGCCCTGCCCCAATGGCCGCAGGCCGCCAAAGCCCAGGATAATGTTCACCGCCGAGGCGAACAGCATGTAAATAACCGTCCGGCACAGAAACTCCGTCACCGAGTCCGTGGCCGAAAACGAGATGATCGAAACCAGAAGCACCGTGACGCAGCCAAACACGACATCCCTCTTCATCTGTGATAATGCGTTCCATTTTGCTAACATCCCCTATGCCTCCTTCCTGGAAAATACACCGTTTGGTCTGATAAACATACAGATTACCATAAGCGCCGCCGGAAGCAGGTTATAGAACTGCGGAAAATAGATCGCGCCAAAAGCATTGACAAGCCCCACCAGCAGAGCAGCCGGCAGACAGCCGTTCATGTTTCTCATACCGCCAATCATCAGAATCGGCATGATATTTCCGAAAATGGACAGGCCCTCCTTCGGACTCATACCGGTGATCGGCGCATTGATCACACCGCCCAGTCCCGCGATGCCCATACCGATCATAAACATGATGGAGAACAGCCGGTTCACGTTGATGCCGAGACAGGCCACCATTTCCCGGTCCTTGATGATGGCGCGCATCAGCATGCCAAGCTTCGTCTTGTTGATCATAAACCAGAAGGCAAAAGCGATCAGTGCCCCCACAACAATCATAAACAGATAATATACCGGGAACCGAATCCCGAAGATAGCCATAGAGCCGTTCAAAAACTTCGGCAATGTCAGCAGCCGGATCTGGTACCCCCAGATCATAACCATGGCGTCACACACAATATAGGCCACGCCGAAGGTCAGCAGCATGATGTACAGCATGTTTTTGCCAAACAGAGGTCTCACCGCCCGCTCCACAAACCAACCCAAGAAACCAACAAAAAACGGAATGAGGACAAGCGCCGGAATAAATCCCGTCACCGGCACCAGCGTATAACACAGATAAGTGCCCAGAACAAAGAACGCCCCCTGTCCGAAGTTCACCATATTCATACCGCTTATGATCAATGACATGCCGGCAACCATCATGTAAGACACCATCCCGCTGGAAATCCCGGTTACCAGTGTTTGTAAGAAATATGATACTGTCATATCTTTTCTCCTGTCTTTTTTTCTAAACTTGAATTCTAAGCTTGAAAATAGCAGGAAGAGGTATCCCCCCTCCTGCCATCCATTGTCTTAAAAACTATTTTAATGTAGACAAATCTGTAAAGGTCAGACCGTTCTTTGACGCGTAATCCTGCATCTGCTCTTTCGTCGGCAGCACTTCCTCCGCCATATAAACCTTGTAAACATCGCCAACCGGGATGGACCACTTGCCTGTGGTGTCTTCCACTGCCGTTACATAGTAGTAAGCGTGGTTCATCACATGGTCAAAGTCACGGAATCCGATGCCTTCACCGTAAATCGTGTCAAATTTCACGTTCTCAAGCGCTGTGGTAACCCCCTCAGGCGACCAGTCGTCCGTGGTCTTTAACGCCTCACAGATAGCGGTAATACCGATATACCAGGTATAACCCATGTCGGATGGAAGAATATCCTGCTTGTATAACTTCTGTCCTAAAGCTCCATAATTCTCCACCAGCTTGTCGTTGCCCTCAATATCACTCAGCCAGAATGGCCATAAGTCCACGCCGTGAACCTTGCCGTAGGGATAGTTGCCGGCCTCCGCCAGAGAAGTGGTGTTGGTGGAATCACAAGTATACCATCCAAGGTAATCACACATATCCCACAGACCGAACTGCTGGCCCTGGTTGATCAGAGACACGAAGTTTGGTCCTGCAACCGCGCCGATGATCACATCCGGGTCTTTTCCGACAATCGAACTGATGATGTTGGAAAATTCCGTCGCACTGGACGCCACCTGGCTGGAGCCCATATTCTCATAGCCGTCGCCCAGATACTCATAGAAGAAGTCACGGCTGTCCCCGGACGCGCCACCGTCATTACCGATGAAATAGGCTGATTTGTAGCCCTGTTCCTCCGCGTATTTTGCATTCATGTTGGCGATCGCCCACGCGTTGAAACCGCAGGAGAACATATAGCGGGATGCATTTTCAATGGTGACACGGGTGTTCATGGTACATGGAGTCACCATAGGGAACTTGTTGGTCTCTGCCCACTGCGCGCCGGTTGGGGCTTCGCCATCGGACTTCGGCCCTAAGATGGCTACCACGCCTTCGCCCACTAACTCCGTGGATTTCTGGGCCACGTTGGCGGAATCGGAACCGGTATCACGGTAAACCAGCTCCACCTGCTTGCCGTTAATGCCGCCGGCCTCGTTGATCTCCTGCACCGCCAGCTCCGCTCCTGCTTCCGCCCATACAACCGTGGCCGCCGCTGCGGAGGAACGGTCTGTCAGGATACCGATTTTCACCGTATCCCCGGAAGCCGCATCACCTGCTGCTGCCGTGGTGCCGGCATCTCCTGCCGTGGTTCCCGCCGTGGTCCCCGGCGTACTCCCTGCATTTGAATTTGCCGCGCTCTCCGTACCCGCGCCGCCGCATCCTGTCAGGGATACTGCAATCATCGCTCCTGTAAGTGCTATGCT
>JAWZDV010000047.1:0-6434 GCA_034142505.1 Bacteroides thetaiotaomicron | reverse complement strand
AAGGCTGGAAATCGGGAGACAGCTTCACGATCACCCCAACCTTTACCGTATCGTTAAATACGACAACTCCATAAACATAAACCGGCATATTATCCAACTGGAAAGAAGTACAATTAGAGAAGGATAATTAAAGCAAGTGCAGTCAAAACAAGTACAATCAAAACAAGGAGGATCACCATATGGCAGCAAGAATCCCATGCACCCCCTTCGGCAAGAAAATGAAAATCGCCATGGTAGAACAGGACATCCCGCAGCAGGAACTGGCCCGCCGCTTAGGCATTGCCAATTCCACCGTCAGCGACATCATTTACGGCCGTAACCAATGCGAGCGTACCAAAGAGCGCATCGCTGAGACCTTGGGAATCCAAGGCTAGAGCAAAGAAAATAACATAGAAGTGACAAATGGGGTTCCTGTGTTTGACTCATTCACAGGGGCTCCATTTTGATTCTGACGTTTTTCCTTGACTGTTGGGGTATTTTCAACTAAAATTGTAAAGCATAATAAGTGTGCGCACGGAAAGGTCGAATATGGGTATCATTAAAGCGAGTAAGCTGATTTTTGATTACGTGAGACGTGATGAGGAAGAGAATATAGAGGAAGTGAACCGGGCCATTGACGGGATGACTCTGGAGATTGAGAAAGGGACGTTTGTGGCAATATTGGGACATAACGGGTCCGGGAAGTCTACATTTGCGAAGCAGATCAATGGGATTCTCACGCCTACGGAAGGAACGGTCTGGGTGTCCGGCATGAATACGTCGGATGAGGAACAGATCTGGGAGATCCGCAAGAAAGCGGGGATGGTGTTCCAGAACCCGGATAACCAGATCATCGGCAATGTGGTAGAGGAAGATGTGGGCTTTGGGCCGGAGAACATCGGAGTTTCCACGGACGAGATCTGGCGGCGGGTGGATGAGAGTCTGAAAGCGGTGGGAATGACGGCCTACCGGTACAAGTCGCCCAACAAGCTCTCCGGGGGGCAGAAGCAGAGAGTGGCGATCGCGGGTGTGATGGCGATGCGTCCCGAGTGCATTATCCTGGACGAGCCCACAGCCATGCTGGACCCAAATGGGCGGAAGGAAGTCATCAAGACGGTGCGGCAGTTGAACCGGAAAGAGGGGATCACCGTGCTTTTGATCACCCATTATATGGAAGAAGTGATTCACGCGGACCGGGTGATCGTGATGGATGACGGGAAAATTGTGATGGACGGGACGCCGAGGGAGATATTTTCCAGAGTGAAGGAGCTAAAAGGGTACCGGATGGATGTGCCCCAGGTGACGGAGCTGGCTTATGAGCTGCGGGAGGGAGGACTGGATATTCCGGCAGGAATTTTGACGAAGAAGGAATTGCTGAACAGTCTGCTTCCGCTTTTGGCGGAGCGTTTCCCTGGGCAGGTGACCTTGGAGACGGGAGAGAAACATGTCAATTAAAGTAGAACATTTAACTTATATTTATGGACAGGGTACCGCGTTTGAACAGTATGCGCTAAAGGACGTGAATTTTGAGATTCCGGACGGACAGTTTGTGGGTTTGATTGGGCATACCGGGTCTGGGAAGTCGACGCTGATTCAGCATTTGAACGGGCTGATCAAGCAGACGGAGGGGACCATTTACTATAACGGGACGGATATTTACAGCGAGGGATACCGTTTAAAAGAGCTGCGGAGCAAGGTTGGGCTGGTCTTCCAGTACCCGGAGCATCAGCTTTTTGAGGTGGATGTGTTCTCGGATGTCTGTTTTGGGCCGAAAAATCAGGGGCTTTCCAAAGAGGAGATCGACGAAAGAGCGAAAGAGGCGTTAATGCTTGTCGGCCTGGAGGAGAAATACTGGGAGCAGTCTCCGTTTGAATTGTCCGGTGGACAGAAGCGCCGGGTGGCGATTGCCGGAGTGCTGGCGATGAAGCCGGAGGTGCTGATTCTGGATGAACCAACAGCGGGGCTGGACCCGAGAGGCCGAGACGAGATTCTGGACCAGATCTCAAAACTGCACCGGGAGAAGCATATGACGATTATTCTGGTGTCCCACAGTATGGAGGATATCGCCAGATACGCGGACCGCATCATGGTGATGAACCAGGGCGAAAAAGCGTATGACGGGACGCCGAAGGAAGTGTTTGAGCACTATAAGGAGCTGGAGGCCATCGGGCTGGCGGCGCCCCAGGTGACATACATTACCCATGCGTTAAAGGAGCATGGAGTTCCGATTGAAGATGATATTACGACGGTGGAAGAGGCATCCAGAGCGATTCTGAAGCTGTTTGGGAAGCAGGGTATATGATTAGAGATATTACATTAGGACAATATTATCCGGTGGATTCGGTGCTGCATAAGATGGACCCGAGGACGAAGCTGTTTGGCACCATGGTGTTTATTATTTCGCTGTTTTTGGCAAATAATATCTGGGCCTATGTAGTGGCAACGCTGTTCTTAGTGATGGCGATAAAGCTTTCAAAGGTGCCGTTCAAGTTTATGGTGAAGGGCCTCAAAGCGGTGGTGTTTCTGCTGTTAATCAGTGTCAGCTTTAACCTGTTTTTGACGGACGGGGAAGTGCTGGTGAAGCTGGGATTTTTGAAGATCACAAAAGAGGGAATCCGGATGGCCTGTTTTATGGGCCTGAGATTAATGTATCTGGTAGTGGGTTCCTCGATTATGACTTTGACGACCACGCCCAACGAATTGACGGACGGACTGGAGAGAAGTCTTGGGTTCTTAAAGAAGATTAAGGTGCCGGTGCATGAGGTTTCTATGATGATGTCCATTGCACTGCGGTTCATCCCGATTCTCATCGAGGAGACGGACAAGATCATGAAGGCGCAGATGGCCAGAGGGGCCGACTTCGAGAGCGGGAATCTGATTCAGAAGGCGAAGAGCATGGTACCGCTGCTGGTGCCGCTGTTTATCTCGGCATTCCGCCGGGCCACGGATCTGGCTATGGCTATGGAGGCGCGCTGTTACCGCGGCGGGGAAGGCCGGACAAAGATGAAACCGTTAAAATATGCGCGCCGGGACGGGCTGGCTTATCTGGTCTATGTGGCTTATCTGGCTGTGATGGTTGGAGTTACACGGTTTTTGTAGGCTGATGGTATTGGTGGAAGTGTTTGCGAAGTGACCAGGGCTTGATATGAAACAGGAGACAATTTAGGAGACAGATTGATGAAGCGGGTGAGAATGGTAGTTGCCTACGACGGTACGAATTACTGCGGATGGCAGATTCAGCGCAATGGCATTACAATAGAAGAAGTACTAAACATTGCTCTTTCGAATCTTCTGAAAGAGCCAATTGTTGTAATCGGGGCCAGCCGGACGGATTCCGGTGTCCATGCGGAGGGAAATGTTGCCGTGTTTGACACGGAGAACCGGATGCCGGCGGACAAGATCTGCTTTGCGCTGAACCAGTGTCTGCCGCAGGATATCCGGATTTTAAAATCTGAGGAGGTGGCGCCTGACTGGCATCCGAGAAAATGCAACTGCACCAAGACGTACGAATACCGGATTCTCAACCGGAAGATTGATATGCCGACGCTGCGCCTGTATTCCCATTTTTGCTATGTTCCGCTGGACGTGGAGAAAATGAAAATGGCAGCCGGATATCTGGTGGGGGAACATGATTTCAAAAGCTTCTGCACGGTGCGGGGCCAGGCGGAGGAGACGGTCCGGACTATTTACAGCCTGAATGTGGACAAATGCGGGGATATGATCACGATCCGAATCAGCGGGAGCGGTTTCCTCTATAATATGGTAAGGATTATTGCAGGAACTTTGATGAAAGTGGGCATGGGAGTGTATCCGCCGGAGCATGTAGAAGAAATTTTAGACGCCAGAGACCGGCAGGCCGCCGGGCAGACGGCACTGGCGAAAGGGCTGACACTGATCAGTCTCGACTATGAGACGGAGCTTCGGCCGGAGATCACTGGGGAAAATAAAGAGTGGAAATACCGCCTGCGGCAGGAGGACATTGTGACCAGGCAGACGGCGTATCTGGAGATTGAGCGCTGCGTGGACGAGGATTTTGAACGGCTGCTTGTGCGTGTGGTACATCAGGCGGTGCGAAACGGCGCACTCCGGGTTTACGTCAGAGAAACCGGGGCCGGCGGCATTTCCCAGACTCAGTCCCAGAAAGCTAAAGAACCGACATGCCGGATTATTCCGGGAAAAGCATATGGCTATTATACGTTTGAATCCTGCCCGGATCAGGAAGGCTGGTATGTAACAGCCTCGGCACCGGATTGGAGGAAAAAAATGGTGCCTTGTAATTTGAACGGTATTGAAATATAATAAAATGGACTTTAGCATTGAGAGTACTTATTTAAATTGAGGGAGGTATATGCGTGAAACTGTGTTTAAAAAACATTGGCAAAATAGAAGAGGCCACTGTTGAAATAAATGGTATCACAGTTATTGCAGGAGAAAATAATACGGGAAAAAGTACGATTGGAAAAGCGTTATATTCTATTTTTAATAGTTTCTATGTTACTGAAAAACAAATCAGGTTGGAGCGGGTGGAAAGTATTGAAGATTTGTTGGATATCATGTATCGTGATGTTACGAACAGATTTACCAGCAGGGTGGATACCAGAGAAATTGCGGAAGAACTTGTAGAGTACAGTGTAAATAATCCATATGATGCAGAAGTTCTTGAAAAAGAAATTTTTGATGCAATATGCCAGTATGATGAAAATTTTGAAAAGTTTTCAGGAAATAACATGATACAAGGGGCAAGTCAACGTATTTTAGAGGTATTGCAGGTATCTAATGATGAGGTATTTAAAACGGTTTTAAATAAAAAATTAGATTTGGAATTTAATGGACAAATAAATAATATCTTTTCTGAGCAAGACGGTCAGATTGATCTTCAAATCAAGGAACAGTTAATATCAATTGAAATATCAGCTAATTTAGTGACTAATATAAAGAATCGAATAGACTTAAACACAGAGGCGGTGTATTTGGACGATCCGTTCGTATTAGATGCACAAAACAGAATTAGGTTTCATTCTTCTTATTATCCTGACCATAAAGCGCATTTAAAGAGTAAACTTTTTACTCTTTCAAATGATAGAAATATTGTTAATGAAATTGTGACTGCAAATAAACTAGAAAAAATTTATCAAAAAATAAATACAATATGTAATGGAAATATTGTAAAGAAAGGGCGCGGTGATTGGGGGTATCAAAGAGCAAACACAGATAAAATACTTGATATCAAAAATATTTCAGCAGGGTTAAAAACATTTGTTATCTTAAAAAGATTGTTGGAAAATGGAATTATCGAGACAAACGGTACGATTATTCTTGATGAACCTGAGATTCATCTGCATCCAGAATGGCAATTATTATTTGCGGAACTTATTGTATTAATTCAAAAAGAATTTCATATGCATATTTTATTAAATACTCATAGTCCTTATTTTTTACGTGCAATACAGGTATATTCTGCCAAGTATGAAATTGCAGATCAATGCAAATACTATTTGTCTGCATTAAAAGATGATAAAGCAATTATTTCAGATGTGACATCTGAAATTGAAAAAATATACAAGAAATTATCTTATCCATTGCAGCAATTGGAAGATGAAAGGTGGCGGGATGATTGATTTGTCGAAATATCCACAGTTTAATCACATTGTTACGCTAAAAGAGACGTCTCGGGATGAACATGATAGTGGGACTATTTCCTATATGACAGATTCCAAGCTGCCTGTTATTAATTTTGATGATGTTAAGAATGATTACATTAAGGATCTACAATTGTCTGATGCGCCCAAATCAAATGATGCTCTTTTGGATAAGGGAAATGGGAAACTGGTATTTGTCGAGTTCAAAAATGGCTACATGGACAGAGCAAAACAATTTGCTGTTCGTAAAAAAATTTATGACAGTACCTTGATTTTTACGGACATCTTGTCGATTGGGATTAGCGACATGCGGACCTGTGTGGAGTATATTCTGGTATATAACAAAAAAGCGAATGAAAACAATCCTGATTTAATTGAGAGTAAAAACAAACATGTGCAGCCTTCCTTGTCCTTTGATTATCTTGCAAAGGAACTTGGCCAGCTTGCAAAAGAGGAATATGTCCATTTTGGAGTGAAAATGTTTGAAAAGTATTGCTTTGAAAAAGTGCATACTTATAATGAAGAGGAATTTGAAAGGTATCTTAAAAGATGCTGATCATTCCAGCCATCAATAATCTCAATTAAATAGGCTCCAACCTTGATTTTATACCGATTTTATGGGAAAAAGAGGTTGACACACGTGGCAGGGTGTTATATAATGTATAACTGTGACGTTAGACGAAAGTGCTCGACCAAAGCCCCGGTAAGAGCATTTTTAGATAAGTTCTATTTTATTTAAATGTGATTTTATTAGGAGGTCGACCAATGAAGAGTTTTATGGCTAGTCCAGCGACAATTGAAAGAAAATGGTACGTA